>NZ_MCBX01000002.1 GCF_001723685.1 Candidatus Marithrix sp. Canyon 246 | reverse complement strand
CTGGTTTAAAGCGATTAGATTTATGTATTGATTTTGCTGGTGAACGTTTTGCTTTTGAACTGAAATTAAGTAGTAAAAATGCTTTAAATGATGGTAAAACACAGCTTGTTGATTATTTGCGGCGGCTTAGTTTAGATAGTGGTTGGTTGATAATTTTTAATCGTAATGGAATTGAAGATTGGGATGCAGTGGGAAAACGAGAATGGATAGAAGAACAAGGAAAGAAAATTGAGCTTATTTGCTTGTAATATATAAAGGCAAAATTATCTCTAAAAAAGAGATAATTTAACATAAATCAAATTCTAACTTCAATACCACGCCCAGCCATTTTGTCTTTAGCCTCAGCAATAGTATATTCACCAAAATGAAAAATACTTGCCGCTAGCACAGCATCTGCTTTGCCGTCAATTACACCATCAGCAAGGTGATCTAAATTACCTACACCTCCTGATGCAATCACTGGAACATTAACAGCTTCACTAATACTGCGCGTCAAATCTAAATCAAAACCATTGCGAGTACCATCTCTATCCATACTGGTAACTAGCAATTCGCCGGCACCAAAATTTACCATTTTTTGTGCCCATTCGATTGCATCTAAGCCCGTAGCTTTACGCCCACCATGAGTAAAAATTTCCCATTTTTGTTCACTAACTTGCTTAGCATCAATTGCAACCACAATACACTGTGAACCAAAATGATCGCTAGCCTCTTTAACAAATTCAGGATTAAAAACAGCGGCTGTATTAATCGCAATTTTATCAGCACCAGCATTCAACATTGTTCTAATATCAGCCAATTTACGAATACCACCACCAACTGTCAAAGGAATAAATACTTCACTAGCCACTTGCTCTACAACATGCACTATAGTCTCGCGATCATCAGAACTAGCAGTAATATCCAAAAAAGTCAACTCATCAGCACCTTGTAGATCATAACGCTTAGCAACTTCCACTGGATCACCTGCATCGCGAATATCTACAAAATTAACACCCTTCACTACCCTGCCAGCATCAACATCCAAGCAAGGAATTATACGTTTTGCTAAACCCATTTATCTGCTAACTCTTGTGCCTTAGTAAAATTTAAACTGCCATCATAAATAGCACGCCCGGTAATAGCACCAATAATACCTTCTTGTTCTACTTTACATAATTCTTTTATATCGTCTATATTAGTAATACCACCAGAAGCAATAACCGGAATACTAATAGATTGAGCTAATTTTACTGTTGATTCAACATTCAAACCCTGCATCATACCATCACGACTAATATCAGTATATATAATAGACTCAACTCCATCTTTCTCAAAACTTTGAGCCATATCAATTACATCATGATGAGATAACTTAGACCAACCATCAGTAGCAACTTTACCATCACGAGCATCTAAACCAACAATAATATGCTCTGGAAATGACAAACACATTTCAGTAACAAAATGAGGAGCTTGAACTGCCTTAGTGCCAATAATCACATACTTGACTCCAGCACTAAGATAAGCATCTATTGTTTTCTCATCGCGAATACCACCACCAATTTGTATTGGAATCTCAGGAAAAGTTTTAGCAATCTCATGAACAATATCGGCATTTACTGGTTCCCCAGCAAAAGCCCCATTTAAATCAACAATATGAAGGCGACGCGCACCTGCTTTAACCCAACGTTCTGCCATAGCCACAGGATCGTTAGAAAATACAGTATCATCTTCCATTCTACCCTGTTTAAGCCGCACACATTGACCATCTTTAAGATCTATGGCGGGTATGATTAACATTTTTTTTGCTCCTTAAACCGATAATTTATAAGTTAAGCGACGTTTTCTATTTTTACAAGATTTGACTAGAGGCTGAAGTTCAGTTAAAGCATTTTTATAAACTTGTTTTTTAAATGCAATAACTTCATTAAGCGGCTGCCAATAATCAACCCATAACCAACTATCAAACTCTGGATTATCACATCTATCAAAACGAATAGAATTTTCATTATCTAATAAATGTAATAAATACCATACTTGTTTTTGACCTATACATAAAGGATATTGATAATAACGTATCAAATTATGTGGCAACCGATAACGCAACCATCCATTAGTAGCACCTAAAACTTGTACTTGCTGACATTTTAAACCTAATTCTTCGTATAATTCACGAAATAAGGCACATTTTGAAGTTTCATGTGCCTTAATACCACCTTGTGGAAACTGCCAAGCCTCTTGCCCAACACGCTTAGCCCATAACACTTGTCTCTTATTATTAACTAAAATAATACCCACATTCATTCTATAGCCATCTGTATCAATCATAAAATCCTCAAACCGTTCATTGATTATTATGGATATTATGATATGATCAATTATAGTGTTATGACAAGTGCTATTTTTATTTATCCAACTTATTGATCAAAGGCAAAAACTTATTTCGCCATACATCAACAGTTATTTGTCCAACATGCTTCATACGTACAATCCCTTGTTTATCAATAATAAAAGTTTCAGGAGTACCTGTAACTCCCCAATCCATACCCACAGTTCCCTTTTCATCAAAAGCATTGGCTTCATAAGGATTTCCAGTACGCGCTAATACTTGTTTAGCATCCGCTAACTTATCTTTATAAACCAAGCCATAAATAATATAACCTTGTTGTTGTAATTGCATCAATAAAGGATGTTCATAACGACAAGTTCCACACCAAGATGCCCATACATTTAATATTGATACTTTACCCAAAAAGTCTTTTTCGCTAACAGTTTGAGTCATATCATCCATTAGCGGCAAACTAAAACTAGGCGCAGGTTTATCAATTAGAGCCGAACCTAAATCGCGAGGATTTAAGCTTAATCCTTTGTATAAAAACACTCCAATTACTACAAATAATATAAAAGGTAATATATAACGTAACATTCTATTATTCCTTAGTTGGTTCTAATTCTGCTAAAGCATCTTTGGCATACTTATCACCTTGATCGGCTGCTTTGCGCAACCAATAAATTGCTTGTGTAATATCCTTCTCAACTCCTTCTCCTTTTTTATACATTGCCGCTAAATTAAATTGAGCATCGACATTATTTTGTTCAGCCGATTTACGATACCAATTTGCCGCTTCTGTAAAATTTTGTTCCACTCCTAGACCTTCTATATACATAGTACCAAGGTTATTCTGTGCCTTAATATGTCCTTGTAATGCCGCCTTTTTTAAATATTTAGTTGCTTTTACAAACTGTTCCTGATCATAATAATCCATAGCACGTTTAAAATTATGATCAGCATTATTACTAGGAAACAAATATGTCCCTACAGCTAATAACCCAATTAAGGGTAAAATGATTAGCAATATTTTTTTCATGTCAGATCTTTAATACGATAACGTTTATCAGTAGCAGATAACAATCCACCCAATACCATTAATAATCCACCAAACCAAATCCAGCGTATAAAAGGTTTATAATATATTCTTATACTCCACGCACCATCATTACCTAATGGTTCACCTAAGGCAACATAAATATCACGAGTAAAACCCCAATCAATTGCCGCTTCAGTCATAGGCATTTTTTGCACAGAATATAATCTCTTTTGTGGCTGCAATTCTGCGATCAGTTCATCATCTTTAAAGACTTTAATATTAGCTTGATCCGCTTTATAATTTGGTCCATTATAAGGAGTGATACCTTCAAAAGCAAAGTGATAACCGGCTAATTCTAAAGGTTTATATGGCTCCATACGAACATCTTTTTCAACACTAAAAGTATTAGACACTGTAACACCAACAATAAATACAGCCATTCCAATATGAGCCACAGTCATTCCATAAAAACTACGTGGCATTTTGCGACCAAATTTAGAAACCACATTTTGCACACTAGTAAAAATAATCCAAGCCGCTGCTGCTATACCGGGCACAATAGCGAAATTAATGTTCAGCATAAACGGAATCATACAAGCTATGGCTAAACTTAATACAAATGTTACCCATAAACGGCTCATTAAATTTTTAGCGGTTTTCCAGCCAGCCATCGGACCAATTCCTAACAAAAATATTAATGGAGCCATAATCCAAAAGAATACCACTGAAAAATATGGAGGTCCTACTGAAATTTTGCCCATACCTAAAGCATCCATAAATAATGGATATAAAGTTCCTAACAATACAGCGGCAGCGGCAACTACGAATAAAATATTATTAAATAGCAATAAAGTTTCTTTTGAAACCAAGTCAAAAGAACCACCAAGACCGACTTTTGGTGCCCGCCAAGCGTAAAGTAATAAAGATATACCTATTACCACAGTTAAAAATGCAAGTATAAATATACCGCGTTCAGGATCAGTAGCAAAAGCATGTACAGAAGTCAAAACTCCAGAACGAACTAAGAAAGTCCCTAATAAGCTAAGTGAAAAAGCGATAATGGCTAATAAAACGCTCCAATTTTTAAATGCACCACGTTTTTCTGTTACTGCGAGTGAGTGAATTAAAGCTGTGCCAACTAACCAAGGCATAAATGAAGCATTTTCAACTGGATCCCAAAACCACCAGCCGCCCCAGCCGAGTTCATAATAAGCCCACCAACTACCTAAAACAATTCCAAAAGTAAGGAATACCCAAGCTATCAAAGTCCAAGGGCGTGACCATCTAACCCAAGCACTATCAAGTTTGCCGCCTAAAAGTGCCGCTATAGCAAAACTAAATGCTACCGAAAATCCAACATAACCCATATACAACATAGGGGGATGAATTATCAAACCGAGATCTTGCAATAAAGGATTAAGATCGCGCCCATCTTGAGGAATAAGTGCAATTTCTGCAAAACGATCAAATGGGTTAGAAGTCAATAACATAAACAATAAAAAGCCAACACTCACAAAACCCATTACTGCAATGACTCGCACAGCCATAGTTTCTGGCAAGCGGCGACTACCAATGACAACTGCAACTGTCCAAAAACATAATATCAAAGTCCATAATAATAATGAACCTTCATGCCCACCCCAAACCGCTGAAATACGATAAGCCAATGGTAAAGCAGTATTAGAATTAGTGGCTACATAAATGACAGAAAAATCATTATAAACAAAAGCATAAATCAAACAGCCAAAAGCAATGCTCATAAAAAATAACTGTCCAACCGCTGCCGGGCGTGCGACAGCCATCCAGTTAGGAATAGTTCGTGCTGCCCCAATTAATGGGAAAATAGTTTGGACTAAAGCCAAAGATAATGCCAAAATTAAGGCAAAATTTCCAATTTCAGGAATCATATAATATTAGTTCTCCGTTTTTTTAGCCTTTTCTAAAGCATCAGCTACTTCAGGAGGCATATAATTTTCATCATGTTTAGCCAAAACTTCATCGGCTAAGAAAGTACCATCTGTTCGCATTGTTCCAATTGCTACAATGCCTTGCCCTTCACGAAATAAGTCAGGTAAGATGCCAGTATATTCAACTTTAACTGTATGCTTATAATCAGTGACACTAAATTTAATTAACAAACTATCACTAGCTCGTTGAACACTGCCTTTACTTACCATACCACCTAAACGAATAGAACGAGTAGTTGGAGCTTCACCAGCCATTACTTGAGAAGGGCTAAAAAAATATAACATATTTTCACGAAAAGCGGTAACAGCCAAAGCAACAGCGGCACTGATACCAATTAACATAATAAAAATCAGAATTAAGCGTTTCTTATGCTTTTTGTTTATAGTGATTATCACGATTTTGTCTCTTTGATTTGCGAGCTAATGTATATAACAATTTACGTTCATGTTTTAAAGGGATAATAAAATTAAGCAATAAAACCAGAAACGCTAAACCATAGCTAGTCCATACATAAAAAGCGTAACCGCTCATGTAAAAGAATTCATTTATCATTGTATTCAATTATTTTTTTTAAAATTAACCTTAATAAGTACCTTATCATAAATAATAAGTTAAATGGTCAGTTATCACCGACTCTACAATAATTATATATTATTAATATATAATGTATATGATTATTTTAAATTATGGTTTAACACTAAAAAAAACGGCTGTGAGCGAAATTTAGTCCTTGGTCTTGACCTCAAGTTATTTACTATGATAATATAATTTCTTCAATAATTTATGAGGAATATTCTCTATATGAAACACATTATAAATAAATACTTATTAGTAACATTAATAGCTGCAATACCTTATTTAGCCTACGCTGATGTACCGAACACTATTAGTTTTCAGGGCTATTTATCTGATGATTCTGGTAATGCTGTTAATGGCACTACTGATATTACTTTTTCTATTGTTGATACAGATTGGAATGAAGAACATAATAATGTCCCAGTAAATAATGGTGTTTTTAGTGTGCAATTAGGTAGTGAAACAGCATTTGGAAGTAATATTGATTTTAGTAAGGCTCCTAAATGGTTAGAAATTACATTTGAAAATGGTAGTTCACAGAGAGTCGAGTTGTCTAGTGTTCCTTATGCTTTTCATGCTAAGACAGTAGAGACCAATAATTGGCCACAAGGAAATTATTGTATATTACAAGCTGGCGGATCATGTCCAAAAGGTTTTACAGGAAATTCTGCTTATATGAGAGCTATAAGACTCTATTCTGGAAATTCCAATTATATTAAAGAATCTAAATTTGGGGATAGCAGTATTAATTGTCATGGTGGTTGTGGACAATATGGACAATGGACAGGTGAACTTCATTTAAAAGTTTGTTGTAAATAATACTGAATAATCAATATTATGCTAAATATACATATACTATTCATAATACTATTATTTATAGTAAATTCCACCCTCCATGCAGAAACACTAGATCGTCAAGTAATATCAGCAGCAGGAGGTAACATCAAAATAGGTAGCAATACCCTTCGATATACCATTGGACAAGCATTTGTCTCCACCAAATCTGCACCACAAGTCATAATAGGATTTTGGAATCAGGCAAAAAAAATATCACCACCTAAAACTCCTAAACCTAAAAAATCGCAAGCCATTTACGAATCTAAGACTCTGAGCCTAGAAAACATTTTAGTACCATTTATAAATGAATTCAGCGGTAAAGAAACAGGAGAAAAAGGTATTTTTACAGCCAAATTAGAAGAAAAAGCTAAACTAGTATTTGAACTCATACCGTGGAGTTTAAATTTTATAGGAAAATTTAGCGGTGAAGATACAAGTGCTTATATAAGCTATAATTATAAAACTAGAGAAGTTAATATACCTTGCTTGTTAACATCAACAAAAGCGACAATTGGAGATGTGGCTACAGAAGGAAAACCAAAATACTACAAAGATGTCATAATGAAACAGCGGCATCCAAACTACCCTATTTTTCATATTGATGAAATGATAGAAGTGGATAGTTGTATTTAAACATATTAGGGGCAAGTCGGGTTTTAGACCTGACAGGTTTTTAAAACCTGTCAGGTCTTGGGGCTTGTAACCAATCATGATTAATTTCTAATAATTTCAACCTTATTAGCTTGATCAAACAGCCAGTTTAAGCTATCAAATAATTTCTGTAAATTACTAGGCTCATCATTATCATCTAAAACTGAGATCTTATTCAACTGTTTTATAAACAACAGTTTTTCTCGATCAAACTTACCAAATTGCCACTCTTCACCAGTGGTAACTATTGCATAACACATTGTCGCACCTTGTGTTGATGCAGCATACATTTCGGCTAGTGCTTGTGCCCAACCTTGATCCCAATCAGCCTTTTTAGCTTCTACCACACAGATAGGAGGAATGCCAAATTCACCGCGTATATTAGTTGTAGGTGCTACTAGAAAGTCTGGAATACCAGAAAGACCATTATCAGGATCAACATTATAGCTCACATGTGACCAAACGCGAAAATTAGGATAACACTTATCAAGAACCTTTAATATAGGTTTGATAATATCTTCACAGGTAGCTGACTCTGATAGAAAACTTAAAGGATCCTTGAAGTTTTCTTGTATTTCCTCAAATTTGTAATTTGGTATATTTTTGAGAGCTAATGTTTTGACAAAAGGTTCAGTATCTGTTTTAAGCCTAAACCTTTTTGCCACCTCGATTTCACTTTTAAAATTACTAAATACCATTTTACATTATCACTTTATAGTTAATAGACGAAATATTATTCGTAAACTTCTATCATTACAAGTTAGCATATTGCTTATAAGTATAGTCATTTTAACGCTGTTACGCGATATTTTGACTTGTTGGCTACAAGTAAAGTTAGGCTGTTTATTTATACGCTTTAAAGTTAAAATTGCCATTCCTAATGCCCATAAACAAAAACGTCTAATACCCTTTTCTTGCTTTGGAATTAGTAAGATATAATCTAAAGCTTGTTTTAATTTATTATTAGCAATTACTATTAATTTGGCTAAACCTTGACCAAATGCAGGATCATATTGCTGATCTGATAAATTTTTAAGCTCAAATCCAGTTTCAGTAAATATATCTTGTGGTAGCCAACAAATTCCTCTTTGTTTATCTTCCCAAATATCCTTTAATATATTAGTCATTTGTAATCCTTGCCCAAAAGATGGTGCTAATTCTTTTAAACGAGTTTGATGTTTAGCTATTTCTGGTGAATAATCACAAAATAAATCTGTAAGCATTTCTCCAACTACACCTGCTACATAATAGCAATATTGCTCCATTTCCGATAAATTATTTATACCAGACTGTTGTTGGAATTTATTCATGCCTTTTGACATTATATTTACACAATTATATAAATAGCCTTGTTGTGAAACGCTAAATTTATGAGTAATAGAAATAATTATCGGAATATTAAATATTAATTCTTTTTCAGCTTCTAATGTATAACTAGAAAGGTAAGGATGTAACTTCTTACTTAATAACTTGGGATCAGCTTTAGCTTCAATCACTTGAACAAAGGTTTTAGAAAACTCTTGTTTTTGAGCCGCTGTTAAATTCGGTTCATCTTCTATAGTATCGACAATTCGACATAATAAATAAGCATTAGCCACTATTTCACATAATTGTGCTGGTAATTGTGGAATTGTCAGCGCGAAGGTACGAGATACTGAATTTAAAATTTTATATTGATAGCTTATTTCATCCATTTTTTTAATTTGCTACTTATAGCCTCCATGTATTAACAGCTTGTTCTGCAAGCCATGCTTGGTAATCATTTAAATTTTGCAAGTTCCATTCTTTATATTCTGCAATTTTTTTAGCTAGGGCAAACGGTGTGTTTAAGTAAAAGTCTGTTTTATCTTTAAAAGATGATCGTTTTAGTTCATCTTTACCAAGTAAAACCATATTTCCTAATCTATCTTTTATATCCTTTACACCTTCTCCAAAATACTCATACCAAGTTTGTTCAGGATGATAAGGGCAAATATGCTCTAAGCTGGTTTTTGTATAATCGACTTTATGATCTAAATAAGTTTCAATTTCTGCTAATAAAAATCTTATTTTCTTGGAATATTGACGGCTTGGTATTTTATGAAATTCAAAAGCGTTAAAAAACGCATTGTTTTCGGGATACAATTTTCTAAATTCTTCACCATTTTTAACATGGCTGGCTCTAGCATAGTCTTTATTAAAAATCTTTTGTGCTATTTGCTTATAGAGATTTTCTTGCTCATTAGGTGAATTATGACAAATTACATTATATCGAATAGATAAAACATAGATATATCTCGCTAATTTAATAAATTCTTTACAGGAAAATTTTGTAAAAGCTACCATCAAAACTATAAAAGCTTGTTTGATATTGAATAAATTTAAAGCTTCTAAGTATTTTCTCACAGCACGATAATCATCTTTTTGGCTTGCCCACCATTCATCGTGATGATTTAATAAAGAAGCATAAATCGGCGCGTATTCTGTTAAAGAACGTAAATATGCGTAAGCAGCTTCAGGAGTATTAATCAATTGTCTGAGTGCTATAAAAAGTTCTTTTTTGCTTGAGTTGTTCTTAAAATTGTGGTGACAATAAATAAAATAAGTAAAGTTATTTTCACCTATTTGTGAAACAATAGCCGACCATTCTTCATCTAAATCATCCAATCTTTCATCTATAATATCATCATTAGTGGTGATAATAGAAAAGATATGATTTTTTAATAAATCAGGTATAGATAGTTGTACTCCTCTTGAATTTAAGGTTTCAAATATTTTATAAGCATTCAAATCATCCTGCACTACGATTTTGGTAAACACCATACCACTAGTTAATCTTTCAATAAACGCTGCAATCTCAGTACCTGTAATTCCAATTGATTTACTCAAAAAAAACTCAAAGGCGTTTTTTAATAATTTATTGCTTGCAATCAATCCACGTGGATTAGGAGATTTTAACAGAGAACAAATTTCTCTATAGAAGCGATTATTATTGCGATTCAATGATAACTTACTGCTTACTTTTAATGAGACTAAATCTTTAGAACCAATAAAACGCGCTGTTATTTCTCTCAATCGTTCTTTATTTTTTTCATCATTATCTTGAATAGATCTCATTGCAGCCAATATGATTAGCGACAAAGTAACCAAGCGTTGTTGACCATCTATTACTGTAAAATCATATTGCCCTTTCTGTTGCAACACGATATAACCCATATAATGATAATGTTCATCTTTTAGAGTTTCTATATCAGCCCATAAATCCTCCCATTGTTCCTGATCCCAAGCATAATCTCGTTGAAATCTAGGTATGGTATATTTAATCCCATTAGCTACAAGCTCTTGAAATGTTTGATTAGTTGGCTCCATTAGCATAAACTTATACATTTTAATTTGCTACAATTATTAAACTATGATATGGTAACATACATGACTAGTAAATCCTTATACTTACGCCTATTACACTATGTAATACCCTATTGGCGTATTTTTGCTTTAGCAATTTTCGCTATTATTATAATGGCATTAACTGATCCAATTTTAGCCGCTTTAATTCAACCCTTATTAGATGGCGGATTTGTTGAAAAAGATCCAACTACTATAAAATTAATTCCATTATTTTTAATGTTATTAATTGTAGTTAAAGGCTTAGCCATGTTAGCTAGTAGTGTTGGTATGAAATGGATAGCGGCGCATTTAGTGATGGATTTACGCCGAGAAATGTTTCAAAAAATTTTAACATTACCCAGCACTGAATTTGATAAAACTTCTAGCGGCGTATTATTATCTAAAGTTACTTATGATGTAAATCGAGTTATGGCTGCGGCTACTGATGCTTTAGTAATCTTAATACGTGATACTTTAATTGTCATCGGCTTATTGTCATGGATGTTTTATCTCAATTGGAAATTATCCTTAATTGTATTTTCGATTGTGCCACTGATGATTTTAGTGATTCGTTTTGTTAGTAAACGACTCAGAAATATGAATACTTCCATGCAAGATGCGATGGGGCAAATGACAAGAGTGTTGGAAGAAGCTATCATTGGGCATAAACTGGTCAAAGTATTTGGCGGGCAGAAATATGAACATCAACGTTTCCATAAAGCCTCTAATCAGGTGCAACACTTAGAAGTAAAAACCCAACTAACATCAGGTTTAAGTGTATTTGTGGTACAACTACTTACTGGCTCAGCTTTAGGCATTATAATTTATATAGCAGCCGTACAATCAGCATCTGAAAATATAACTGTAGGTGCATTTGTATCATTATTTACCGCAATGGGAATGTTATTTGCTCCTATAAAACACTTAACCAAAATTAATGAACAATTACAACAAGGATTAGCGGCAGCACAAAGTATATTTACATTAATTGATCAAGTTTCAGAAACAGATCAAGCAAAAACTGAATCAATTAAAAAATTTAATGGTCAATTAACTTTTGATAATATCACTTTCAGCTATGAAGACCAAAAAATACCAGCATTACAACAAATTTGCTTAGATATTCAAGCAGGCGAAACTATAGCATTTGTAGGAAAATCAGGCAGCGGTAAAACCACAATAGCCAATTTAATCCCTAGATTTTATAACATTACTAAGGGAAATTTGTTATTAGATAATATTGATATTAAGCAATTATCCTTAGCCACATTACGGGCTAATATTGCCCTAGTAAGCCAAGAAGTAGTATTATTCAATGATACTGTAGCGGCAAATATTGCTTATGGAGCAATGGCAGGAGCCTCGCGCGATCAAATTATCCAAGCTGCAAAATCTGCCTATGCAATAGAATTTATTGAACAAATGCCACAAGGCTTAGATACAATAATTGGTGAAAGAGGAGTTAAATTATCAGGTGGGCAACGCCAACGTCTAGCAATAGCACGCGCTTTATTAAAAGATGCACCAATATTAATATTTGACGAAGCAACAGCCGCTTTAGATAATAATTCAGAATATCAAGTTCAACAATCATTAGAACAACTAAAACAAGGGCGTACAACTTTAATAATAGCTCACCGTTTATCAACTATAGTGAATGCAGATAGAATTATTGTAATGGAAAATGGTCGTATTGTTGAAATTGGCACACATAGCCAATTAATTACAAACAACGGAATTTACGCAAATTTATATAAAAATGAATTGGGAAATAGCATACAATAATCATATAGGTGGAAGAGAAGAACAACAAGATCGAATTGCCACATTTTCAACACCTGATAATCAACAACATTTATTAGTGGCTGCTGACGGTATGGGCGGGCATCAAGGCGGTAGTTTAGCATCAGAAATGGTAATTAAAACCGCAGAACTAGCTTGGCAACAATTTACGGATCAATATATTCCACATTTTTTACAAAGCCTTATTGCACAAGCACATGAAAATATTAATAAAATAGGTAAACAACATAATATTTCACCAAGAAGCACCTGCGTTTTAGCTTATATAAAAGATCAATACATCTGGTGGGCACATTTAGGAGACAGCCGCCTATATCATTTTCGTGGAACCAAATTACTAGAACGCACAAAAGATCATTCAATAGTACAACTATTATATGATTTAGGGCGTATAAAAGAACAAGAAATGGCAACACATCCCGATCAAGGCTGCCTACTCAAAGGCTTAGGTGGAGAAGATGAAGACATAGAAGCAGATTTTGGAGAAGCCAAATTACACCCCGGAGATAGCATAGTATTATGTACAGATGGTTTTTGGGAACATATAACAACTGAACAACTAGCTACCAGCTTAGAAGAAACCAATAAACCACTAAAGCCACGAATTGAACAACTAGTAACAGATGCTTTAGAAAATGGTGGTGCAGAAGGGGATAATATATCAATTATAGCGGCACAAACACAGAAAAAAGGATTTTTTGCTACTTTATTTAACTAGTATTTATAATATCATTAAATTTCAGGTATCATATATAATTTTAACAATAGGAAATTTTATTTAATGGCTACTCATAATACAAATGAATTTAAATCTGGATTAAAACTAATGCTTGACGGTGATCCTTGTTCTATTATAGAAAATGAATTTGTCAAACCGGGCAAGGGTCAAGCATTTAATCGAGTTAAAATTCGTAATCTTAAAACTGGGCGAGTTATTGAACGAACTTTTAAATCAGGTGACTCCGTAGAAGCCGCTGATGTCATGGAAACCGATATGGAATACTTATATAATGATGATGAATTTTATCATTTTATGGTTGCTGATACCTTTGAACAATATGCCGCTGATAACAATGCTGTAGGTGAAGCCAAAAAATGGCTAAAAGGTCAAGAAAAATGCGTAGTAACTCTATGGAATAATCAACCATTATTAGTAACGGCACCTAATTCAGTCGTTTTAAAAATTACAGAGACTGATCCCGGTTTACGTGGAGATACATCCAGCGGCGGCACTAAATCTGCAACCTTAGAAACAGGTGCAGTGGTGCGAGTGCCATTATTTATCAATATTGA
Organism: Candidatus Marithrix sp. Canyon 246; assembly: GCF_001723685.1. Taxonomy (GTDB): domain Bacteria; phylum Pseudomonadota; class Gammaproteobacteria; order Beggiatoales; family Beggiatoaceae; genus Marithrix. The sequence goes on along the minus strand of NZ_MCBX01000002.1, from coordinate 221,530 downwards.
TGACTTAATTAAAGTTGACACACGCACTGGAGAATATTTATCACGCGCTAAAGAATAAAACATCCTGCGTTTCAGCAACCCTGAAACGCTTTATCGTTGCTGACGATATACATCAATACGTGCTGGTGGAAAATTACCCCAAATAATTTTATGAGATACACGTTTCAAATGATGTGGTAAAGACATACTGCGCCCAGTCAAATCATAAGTAAATTGAATTAATAAACCATTTTTAGGCAATGCTTGATCAATCTGTTTAATAATACCATGCCTAACTGCATGTGGTAATGAACGAAATGGTAAACTAGATACAATAGTAGTCACACGTTTAAAATCATCACCCAATAAATCTTCTAAATGTAAAGCATCACCATTGATTACACGTACATTTGGGCAACGTTTACGTACATGTTTTGTTAATTCAGGTGATTGCTCAATTGCAATTACACGCTCAGCAGCAATACCATTATTTAATAATGCCTCAGTTACAATACCAGTGCCACTACCTAATTCTATTACTATACCTTTTTTATCAGGTACAAAAGCTGCAATTGCATTAGCCAAATTAGGTGAACTTGACCAACAGGTGCCCATTACTCTAGGATTACGCACTGTTTCACGTGCAAATAATACCCATCCCGGTAACTCTGATTTTTTAAATGGTTTATTATCAGTTAAAGTGGATTCTCTACCGAAATTAACGAATGCTCGTGACAAACCTAATTCACGAATTTTAGCTACTACTTTTAATATATGACGTTGAATCACGCACTAATTTCCTTTATAATAATATTATGACGACTTAGTCATATTATCATATTTTAAACCATTCTCTCAAAAGCTAACAATGTAACATCATCATCAAATGGCACTTCCTTACGCCAATTTCGTAACTCTATATCTATTTTTTTTAATAAAGCATCTAAAGATAAATCATGATATTGTTCTAATAAACACATAAAGCGCGATTCTGAAAATTGCTCATTTTCACTATTCATACACTCAGTCACACCATCAGAATAAATAAAAAAGCGATCACCAATTTCTAATTGTAATTTAAAACTTTGATATTCTAAATCTGGTAACATTCCTACGGGAAATCCACCTTCACCATATAATTTAGCATTTGAACCTGAAACAAATATTGGTTTAGGATGCCCTGCTTGAGTTAAACAAACTTCACCACTATCTTTATTTATATAACCATAAATCATGGTGAAATAATTATCTAAAGAATTCTGAAACTCTTCATTTAAAGCAGCAACTATCTCTTCAGGTGCAATAGGAATATTATTATTTAACAATAAACTATTCATAATTCTATGATGCACAGTAAATGACAATAAAGCTGAACTCACTCCATGCCCTGCAACATCCAATTGATAAAAGCCTAAATATTTATCATTTAACTCAAAATAATTAAACATATCACCAGCAACAAAACGATAAGGGCAAAAAATCCAATCAAACTCAATATTGCCTAATCTACCCGGTTTGGGTAATAAAGCCTGTTGCATTTTAGCGGCAGATTCTAAATCCAGACTAATTTGATCATAAGCCTGTTGCACTTTCTGTTTACTACACTCTAAAGTTTTTTCTAATTGAATTATACGATTTCCTGCATTTAGACGCACACGTAATTCATTAATATTTACAGGTTTTAATAAAAAATCATCAGCCCCTGCTTCCATTCCTTGAATTAATGAATCTTTATCGTCTTTAGCAGTTAGCAATATAAAATAAATATAACAATGCCAATCCTGTTTATTACGAATCTTTTTACATAATTGCACTCCATCCATTAGCGGCATCATCCAATCGCTTAACACTAATTGAATATCAGTTTGTTGTTGTAAAATTTCCCAAGCCTGTTCTCCATTTTCTGCTGTTATGACTTCATAACCATATTTTTGCAGAGTCATAGATAAAATATATCGTGTATCTAAGGCATCCTCGACAAGTAAGATTTTCTTCATATGTTATAATTTAGCAATAGTCATTCCGATAAATAAAACTTATGTCTAAACTTACTGATCGTATAATTCTAGTTACAGGTGCTGGTGATGGTATTGGGCGTGCAGCGGCAAAAACATTTGCTGAACATGGAGCTACCGTTATCTTATTAGGGCGCACCATTAAAAAATTAGAAAGTCTTTATGACGAAATCGAACAAGCAGGCTATCCACAAGCGGCAATTTATCCAATAGATTTGGAAGGAGCGACACCTCATGATTATGAACAACTTGCTAATAGCTTAGATAAAGAATTTGGCAAACTTGATGGTTTATTACATAATGCAGCTATTTTAGGTACATTAACACCATTAGAATTATATGATATAAATCAATGGTACAAAGTTATGCAAATCAATGTTAATGCACCATTTTTACTTACAAAAGCTTGTTTAAACCTAATGAAACGCTCTTCAGATGCTTCAATAATTTTTACATCATCAGAAGTTGGAAGACAAGGCAAAGCCTATTGGGGAGCATATTCAGTATCCAAATTTGCTATTGAAGGAATGATGCAAATATTAGCAGATGAACTTGAATCTAATACTAAGATTAGAGTAAATAGTATCAACCCCGGCGATGTTAGAACAGCCATGTGGGCTGCTGCATATCCTGCAAAAGATAGCAATACAGTACCACCACCAGAGAAAATTATGTCACAATATCTTTATCTTATGACTTCAGATATTAATGGCAAAGCATTAAATGCTCAAGATTGAGATGGTTCAGTACGTTTACGACGACGATTACGACGTGCATAATTGTTAGAACGATTAGCATCCGTTCTTTTTATTTCCATAGAAAAATTATTGTTATTGTTATTGTTATTGTAGCGTTTTGAACGTGAACGTTTATGTGATGCCTTAGATTTAGTATTATTCTGTGACTTATTAGAATTCGTATCAGCCGCTACAATAGGATCTGACTTGGATTTTTTAGTAAAAATCTTCTTCCAAAAACGTTTAAAGGAAGATTGTTTTTTCTTCAAATCTTGACTAATTATTGGCGGTGTTGTGTGACTGACATCTTTAACAGCCGGTTCTTCTTCCGGCTTATTGGTTTTATTTTTATTATCATCCTGATAATTATATGCTTGAGATTTTTCTGGAGATGTTACTAATTTATAACTAGTATTACTAGCTTTCTCATCCATTCTAAGACGTTGTAGTGAATAATTAGGCGTTTCAAGATTAACATTAGGTATTAACAAAATATTAATTTGTTGACGCTCTTCAATATCCAAAATAGCTTGTCGTTTTTCATTCAGCAAATAAGTAGCCACTTCTACTGGCACTTCTGTAATCAGCTTATCAGTTTTTTCTTTCATCGCCTCTTCTTCCATCACACGTAAAATAGAAAGCGATAAAGATTCAACACTACGAATAGTACCTTGCCCATTACAACGAGGGCAGATATTATGACTAGACTCACCAAGTGAAGGGCGTAAACGTTGCCTAGACATTTCTAATAAACCAAAACGTGAAATACGTCCAATTTGTACTCGCGCCCTATCCATTTTTAAGGCTTCTTTCATACGAGTCTCAACTTCACGCTGATTTTTATGACTCAACATATCAATAAAATCTATAACAACCAAACCGCCTAAATCACGTAAGCGTAATTGTCTAGCAACTTCATCAACTGCCTCTAAATTAGTAGTTAGCGCAGTTTCTTCAATATCGACACCTTTAGTAGAACGCGCTGAATTAATGTCAATTGACAATAAAGCCTCAGTATGATCTAAAACAATTGCTCCACCAGATGGTAATTTGACTTCACGTTGAAACGCTGATTCAATTTGACTTTCAATTTGATAACGTGTAAACAGTGGAACCTTATCCTCATAAAGTTTAACTTTATTCAGATACTGCGGCATCACTTGCTGCATGAAAGCATAAGCTTCCTCATAAATATCTAGGTTATCAATTAGGATTTCATTAATATCTTCACGTAAATAGTCACGAATCGCACGAATAATGACATTACTTTCCTGATAAATCAAAAAAGGTGCAGGATGGGGTTGTGCAGAATTTTCTATTGCCTGCCATAATTGCAATAAATATTCTAAATCCCATTTTAATTCTTCAGCAGTTTTATTAACTCCAGCGGTACGTAAAATTAACCCCATACCAGTAGGTATTGCTAAAGTACTTAAAACTTCTCGCGCCTCACTACGATCATCACCTTCAATACGACGAGAAACACCGCCAGCTCTAGGGTTATTGGGCATTAATACTAAATAACGCCCTGCTAAACTAATAAAAGTAGTTAAAGCAGCTCCTTTATTGCCGCGTTCTGCTTTATCAACTTGTACAATTAACTCTTGCCCTTCATGAAGCAGATCCTTGATATGTAAACGTTCATTTACATCTTTTGCAGAATCAGAAGGAGTGAAATAACTACGAGAAACATCCTTCAATGGTAAAAAACCATGCCGATTTGCGCCAAAATCAACAAAAGCGGCTTCAAGACTTGGTTCAATGCGTGTTATTATAGCTTTATAAATATTGGATTTATTCTGTTTACGTGTAGTAGTCTCTATATCGAGATTATCCAATTTTTGACCATCAACCGTTGCAACACGCAATTCCTCTGGCTGAGTGGCATTTATTAAAATTCTTTTCATTAAAATTTAATCCTTTTTTTTCATGTCTGATATACTTTTCATTATGAGTATCAAACAGAAATCTGTAACTTATCTGGAAATTTCGGCAAATAAGGCTGGGCAACGTATTGATAATTTTTTATATACCCACCTGAAAGGTGTGCCAAAAAGTCATATTTATCGAATCTTGCGTACTGGAGAAGTTCGTATTAATAAGGGTCGTATTAAACCGAGTTATCGTCTTAATGCTAACGATGTTTTACGTTTACCACCTATAAAATGTCAAACTATTATCCCTAAAGTTCCTAATGCTAATCGCTTGACAGAACTAGCCAATGCTACTTTATATGAAGATGACCTTATACTAATCATAAATAAACCTAGCGGCATTGCAGTACATGGAGGTACTGGTATTAACGGTGGTGTTATTGAGGGTTTACGTGTTTTATATCCTAAAGCCCCATCTTTAGAGCTGGTACACCGTTTAGATCGCGAAACTTCTGGCTGTTTAATGATAGCCAAAAAACATAGTATGTTACGACGCTTACATAATTTGCTACGTTGTGGAGAAATACATAAACAGTATCTAGCTTTAGTACAAGGGCATTGGAAACCTCGCCGAACACAAGTAAATGCTCCATTGCGTAAAAATGTTTTAAAATCAGGAGAACGCATTGTTCGTGTTAGCCCTGATGGCAAATCTGCAATTACTCAGTTTAGCATTGAACGACAATTTGCCACAACGACTTTATTAAAAGTTAAGCTTTTAACAGGGCGTACTCATCAAATTCGTGTACATGCAGCCCATGTAGGAAATCCAATTGCAGGTGATAATAAATATGGTAATGATAGCTTCAATCAACAAATGCGCCATGATTATAATTTAAAACATTTATTTTTACATGCAAGTAAATTGGATATTGATTTACCAGAGATCAAGTATCATCTAAGTATCGAAGCACCATTACCACCATCTTTACAACAGGTTGTAAATAATTTAGATGTCAAAATATAATTTAATAGTGTTCGATTGGGATGGCACCCTGATGGATTCACAGGCACGCATCATCAATAGTATGCAAACCGCGAGTGCAGAATTAGGTATAGAACAGCGTACTTCAGACCAAATTCGTAATATAATAGGCTTAGGTTTAGAACAAGCCATTATGGTTTTATATCCTGAACTATCAGCATCAGAAAATACAAAGTTAGCAAATTGTTATCGTCATCATTTTTTTGACGCTAATGCTTTAGCATCTCCATTATTTCCGGGAGCTATTGAGCTATTGCAAGAATTACATAGCAAAGACTATTCTTTAGCGGTTGCTACTGGTAAAGGGCGTAGAAGTTTAACTGAAGCTTTAGAAGAAAATAATTTGGCTCATTTTTTTCATAGCACTCGTTGTGCTGAAGAAACAGCATCGAAACCAAATCCTTTGATGTTACAAGAAATTATGCAAGAATTAGATTTCTCAGCAGAACAAACTGTTATGATAGGTGATAGTGAATATGATTTAGAAATGGCTAATAACGCCAAAGTTGCATCAATTGCCGTGAGCTTCGGCGTACATGGTAAAAGCCGATTATTACAATATAAACCATTAACATGCATAGATAGTTTATCAAAACTATCGCAATTTATATAAGGATTACAACAAATATGTCATCAGAAAACAATTGGGAACGCGATACATTAAATCGTCTAGCCTTTGCAACGCTTAATGAGCAACGTCGAACACGACGCTGGCGTATCTTCTTTATATCTTTATTCTTTATCTATCTATTTATATCTTATATAACGATTATAAATCCTGAATGGTTACAAGATCCACATACAACATCAGAAAAGCATACCGCATTGGTTGAAATCAATGGAATAATTGCCGCTAATGCTGATGCTAGTGCTGATAACATAATTTCTGGATTAGGTAAAGCCTTTAAAGATACAAATACCAAGGCAGTTATTCTCCGTATAAATAGCCCCGGTGGTAGCCCAGTACAATCTGGATATATCAATGATGAAATTAAGCGATTACGTAAAAAATATCCAAAAATTCCATTATATGCAGTTGCTACTGATTTATGCGCCTCTGGTGGTTACTATATTGCAGTAGCAGCAGATAAAATCTATGCTGATAAAGCTACAATTATAGGATCAATTGGAGTATTGATGAGTGGATTTGGATTTGTCAAAGCAATGGAAGATTTAGGTATTGAACGTCGCTTACTAACAGCCGGCAAAAGTAAAGGTTTTTTAGATCCATTCTCACCAACTAAAGAATCTGATATTAAACATGTCAAAGTATTACTTGGAGAGATTCATCAACAATTTATTAACCAAGTCAAAAAAGGGCGCAAAAAAAGCTTGGAAGCAAAAGGTCAATCACATTTACTAGATAACCCAGAATTATATACAGGTTTAGTATGGACAGGTGAACAAGCCTTAGAATTAGGGTTAATTGATGGTTTAGCTAGTAGCAGATATCTAGCACGCGAAATTATAAAAACTAAAAAAATCAAAAACTTTACCCATGAAGATAATTTATTTGATCGCTTTGCTGAACGTATTGGGGCAACTATGGCAAATACCATTTCTGAACAGTTTAATGCAACCACATTAAAATAATGCAACAACGTAATATGATGCGTCGTGCTAATGCAGATACCTACGATCCAAAACAACGTCTCGTAGGTGGAATAACATTATTTATAATAATGTTATTAATTTACAGTAGCTTAAAGTTAGTGCTAGGATTTGCTAGCGTTCCAAAAGGCTATGTACTTGAACCTGCAAAGCAAGATGAAGAACTTGATTCTATAACAGTGGCTACTTCTACAAGCACAGCCACTAAAAAAATCAATCAAGTTCGTGCTAGTGTTACCAACAAAAGACTTCCTGCAAGTTTCGTATTTCTTGATCTTGATGGCAACGCCATGCAACCCGAGAATTTTCAAAATGTCTTTAATTCACCATCTGAGTTATATGCAGACAATGATGGCGAAACTAAATGGTACATACAAGCAGCAGCTTTTAGAAGTGAAGAACGCGCTCAAAGTTTTGCCCAACAGATTCAAGATAAAAATATTGCACCAGAAGTTTATATTATTCCTATGGGCAAATGGTTTCTGGTGCGACTTGCCCCAGAAACTGATCGTAATATAGTCAAACAACAATCTCGTGAATTGCGTAGATCCTTACACGTAAAACCAGCTATAAAAAAAATCAATTAACAACATGAATATATTACTAATAGCGATTGGTGGTGCTATAGGTGCCACCTTACGTTTTTTAGTATCCAGTAATATATCTGCACCTTATGGCACCTTAGCCGTAAATGTCTTAGGATCATTTCTAATCGGTTTTTTATATATTCTACTATTAGAACGTCATGTAGAATTACGACCATTTTTAATGATTGGCATGTTAGGAGCATTTACCACCTTTTCTACCTTTTCTTTGGAAACCTTGAATTTATTATTAGCCAAGGAACATACACAAGCGTTTTTAAATATATTTTTAAATGTTGTAGTATGTTTATTTGCAACTTGGTTAGGAATACAAATCGCGAAACAATTAATAAAATATGCTTGATCCACAATTATTACGCAACAATTTAACAGAAGTAGCACAAAAATTAGCGCAACGAGGATTTGTAATAGATCAAACTCGTCTAGCTGAGCTTGAAGAAGATCGTAAACAATGCCAAATTGAAACTGAAAAATTACAAAGTGAACGTAAAAATCATTCTAAAGCAATTGGCAAAGCCAAAGCGGCAGGTAAAGATGTTTCAGAATTATTCAAAAACGTTTCTCAACTAGGAGAACTATTAAAATCTCGTGCAACTGAATTAGAACAAATTCAAAACGAATTAAACACTATACTGATGGGGATACCTAATATTCCTGATGAAACAGTGCCAATTGGAGCTAGTGAAAATGACAATATCGAAATCCGTCGTTGGGGCAATGTAAAGCAATTTGAATTTGCAGTTAAAGATCATGTGGATTTAGGAATATTGGATTTTGAAACAGCGGCTAAAATTACTGGCTCACGTTTTTCAGTATTACGCGGTTCGGTTGCTAGATTACATCGGGCATTAATTCAATTTATGCTAGATTTACACAGCGAACAACATGGCTATGAGGAAGTTAATGTACCTTATATAGTAAATGCAGACAGTTTGAGAGGAACTGGGCAATTACCCAAATTTGCAGAAGATTTATTTAAAATATCAGAAGAAGAAGCTTATTATCTAATTCCGACTGGCGAAGTTCCAGTAACAAATATTGTCCGCAATGAAATATTATCAGCAGACAGTCTGCCAGCCAAATTTGTTGCACATACCCCATGTTTTCGTCGAGAAGCAGGTAGCTATGGCAAAGATACACGTGGCATGATTCGTCAACACCAATTTGAAAAAGTTGAATTAGTCCAAATAGTTAAACCAGAAGAATCTTACCAAGCATTAGAAGAACTAACTGCAAATGCAGAAAAAGTATTACAAGCCTTAGAATTACCTTATCGCGTAGTATCACTATGTACAGGCGACTTAGGATTTTCAGCGGCTAAAACCTATGACTTAGAAGTATGGCTACCGGGGCAACAAAATTATCGTGAAATTTCCTCATGCAGTAACTTTGAAGCCTTTCAAGCACGACGTATGAAAGCTCGTTGGCGCAACCCTGAAGCTAAAAAACCATCACTAGTACACACAGTAAATGGTTCTGGATTAGCTGTAGGGCGTACCTTAGTTGCGATAATGGAAAATTATCAAGATGCAAATGGGCGTATAGCTATACCTACGGTATTACAAAAATATATGAATGGGAGTAAAGAATTATGATATTTGGTAGAGGACAGAAAAAAAAGATCAAAATCGTCGATAAAGGCGTAGAAAAATGGATTTATTCAACCTGTGGTTATTGTTCTACAGGTTGTGCCATTGAAGTTGGCGTGAATGCCGAAGGCAAACCAGTGGCTTCGCGCGGTGTCAGTGGTGCAGATGTGAATCGCGGTAAACTGTGTGTAAAAGGGATTTTTGAACATGAACTATTTGAATCATCAGGGCGCGGAGATAATCCCTTAATCCGCGAACATACTCATGAAGGCTATAGTGAAACTGATTGGGATAGTGCCTTCAAAACTATGGCGGCAGAAATTCTACGCATCCAAAAAACATGGGGACGTGATTCCTTTGCTATTGTCTCAACCGGACAACTGTTGACCGAAGAGTTCTACACTCTCGGAAAACTCACCCGTGGCGTGATTGGCACTAACAATTATGATGGCAATACCACCTTGTGTATGGCTTCAGCAGTATCAGGTTATAAACGCTCCTTTGGTTCCGATGGACCTCCCGGTTGTTATGAAGATTTTGAACACACCGATGCACTGATTGCCTTTGGTTCCAATCTGCCAGAACAACATCCCATTATATATTGGCGCATGAAAGAAGCGCAGGAAAAACGCAAATTCCCCTTGATCGTGGTTGATCCGCGAGTCACAGCTTTAGCACAAAGTGCTGATATGCACTTACCAATAACTCCGGGTACTGATGTGGTGCTGTTGAACGCCATGATGCACGTCATTCTGGATGAAGGTTTGGAAGATCGTGATTACATCCAAGCCAATACCAATGGTTTTGAACAATTGGAAAATGAGGTGCAAAAATACGACCCAGTTACTGCTTCCAAAATTTGTGGTATTGATGAAGATACTATCCGTACCGTAGCACGTTTGTATGCCAAAGCTGGTTCCGCTATGAGCATCTGGACAATGGGCATTAACCAATCCACACATGGTTCTGATGGCGTTGTTGGTATCAATAATCTAAATTTAGTTACTGGCAATATAGGCAAACAAGGCGGCACCAGTTTATCAATTACTGGACAATGCAACGCTATGGGTACGCGCGAATGGTCATCCTGTTCCGGTTTACCCGGCTATCGTTATTTGGAAAACCCAGAAGAACGCGAAGAAATTGCCAATTTTTGGGGCATTGACTCTGAATTTTTCCCCAAACAACGTGGTTTAACCGAAACCGATATTTTTCCTGCAATTGAAACTGGAGAAATCAAAGGTTTATGGCTAGTGGCTACCAATCCAATGACTTCGATGGCTAATACAGCACGGATTCGCAAAACTCTTGCCAAATTAGAATATCTGGTAGTACAGGATTCCTATGCTGATGTAGAAACCACCCAATACGCACATTTATATTTACCAGCAGCCACTTGGGCAGAAAAAGAAGGTGTGTTTACCAACACCGAGCGGCGCGTCAACATAGTGCGTCAAGCCACACAGCCACACGGCAATTCTAAATCAGATTTGTGGATTTTTAACGAATTATCCAAACACTTTCCACAAGCGAAAAAACCAGAGTTTCCTGAAGCACCGGCTGAAGTATTTAATGAAATGGCAGAATTATCAAAAGGCCGTTTAGTTGATATTTCCGGCATGGATCATGACAAAATTGAACAAAATCGTGGTATTCAATGGCCTTATACCGAAGCTCAAGCAGAACGTGGTGAAGCTCCCAAACCCGGCGGCAAACGTTTATACACTGAAGATGGCACCTTCTCTTATGCCGACGGTCGCGCTAAACTGATTCCACTTCCATTTATTGACAATAACGAAGTTCCAGATGATGATTTTCCGTATTGGCTCAATACAGGGCGAGTAGTGGAACATTTTCACACTCGCACCAAAACCGGCAAACTTGGCAACAACAATAAATACAGTCCTATTCCCTATATGGAAATTAACCCAGACGCTGCCCATGAATTAGGTATTCGCCAAGGTGAATACGTGCGTTGTGTTTCGCGGCGTGGTGATGCGGTGGTGATGGCACAATTAACCCAACGTGTACCTCCTAACATGACCTTTATCCCCTTTCATTATCACGATTGCGTCAATCGTTTAACCTTGGGCTTACTTGATCCTCATTCACGGCAACCAGCTTATAAGCAATCAGCCGTTCGGATTGAATTACTCGCTGATCAAAAAGCCGCAGCGAAAATGAGCATGAAACGGAGAGATTTCTAATGTTTCAAGTACGCAGCGACGAACCTAAATATGCCCATTTATGGGACCAAGAAACCAAAGTCGAAAACCGCTACGGCAAAAAAATTGAAACTGCTCCTGAAAACGATGTTTTGCGTGAACAAGATTTCATCATCAACGATGAAATACAGCAACAACAAAACCCAAATCGTTATAAGCAACATGGCTTTTTCCTCAATGCTGACAACTGTATTTTTTGTCATGCCTGTGAAGCAGCCTGTAGCGAGAAAAATGACAATCCAGCCCATATTGCCTTTCGCTCAGTAGGTTTTGTCGAAAGTGGTAGTTATCCAGCCTATGAACGTTTGAATATTTCTATGGCTTGTAACCATTGCACCGATCCAGTGTGTCTAAAAGGTTGCCCGACTCGTGCTTATACCAAATTTGCAGAATACGGTGCGGTTTTACAAGATCCTGATGTTTGTTTTGGTTGTGGTTACTGTACATGGGTTTGTCCTTATAATGCACCCCAATTAGATCCAGTAAAAGGTCAAGTATCCAAATGCAATATGTGCGTAGATCGTTTGGAAGTTGGTTTAAAACCTGCCTGTGTCGCCGCCTGTTTGGGTAATGCCTTAGATTTTGGGGTGATTGAAAACGTGCCAGAAAACCGTAGCCAAGCTGAAGTATCAATTCCCGGTTTTCCATCTCCTGATATTACCCAACCGAACATTCGTTTTCAGCAAACCAAAACCTTGCAACGCGAAGTCACCCGTATCGACGATACACCGATAAAATACATGCGTAATGATGACACAGGGCGTTACGAGTCGGTAGTCGATGACAAACACGGACATCAACGGCAATGGAATCTGGGTAAATTACTCAGTTCACACGAAAACGCTCATGCCTTATTCACTTTAAGTGTACAAGCCTCGATGGGCATGTTTGTATTATTGTTACTTGGTAGCGAGATTCAACAATCAGCAGCTTTTATACCATTATTAGCTATGATGTTAGTGCTGATGAGCTTTGGCTTATTTAAATTACTCATGCACTTAGGCAAACCACACCGTTTTTATCGTGGCTTTAACAATTTACGTTTATCGCCCGTTAGTCGAGAAATTGCCGGAGTATCCTTATTTTTTGCTGGCTTGGCAGGTTATAGTTTTTTCAGTCTATTTAGTTATCCACTAACGATTTTGGCAGCAAATGCCTTTGCGATCATTGGACTGTTAGGATTTGCGGCAGGCTCATTTTATATGTATAAACTGTACCGGATTCCAGCGCGTCCATTTTGGGATCATTGGCAAACCGCTACAGCCTTCTATGCTACCATGCTCAGTTTAGGTAGCCTTATAATAGCTTGGTTTACTGTTGGTTTTATGACAACTCCACCATTAAAAACCTTGTCGCTAATTGCTGCAATAGGTATCGCCATTCAAAGTTTGGGCTTTTATTTTCATGCGCGTTATTTAAAACGCGGTACTGGTGAAGGCGGCGCATCACATTACACTCAAACAACCGTGTTTGGTAACACTTATTATTTACGTAATGCTCTATTTGGCTTGAATCTGATTGCTTTAAGCGTAATTGCTGTTTATGGACTTAATAGCGTGACTATGGGTATTGTTTTGAGTATTTCCTTACTAGTTGCCGCTTATTTAGAACGTATTTTATTCTTCGCTATAGTTATTCCTACCACCATGCCCGGGGCGTTTTTTTGGAAGAACCAAGGTTTTGTCGAACATGCACGTGAAATTGGTTTGGCTGAACGAGAACAAGTCGGTGTAGTTTATGAAGGACATCATAAATTTAATCTCAAGGAATTGCTACAAACCGTGCGTGAAAACAGCATTAAAGACATAATATTACATGTGCGTTGGATTTTTACCGGAAAATAAAATGCCCACATTAAAAAAACAATTAGAAGCTCTACGCAATACTCTAAGCACCAATCTAATTGAACGTGATGTCGCCATCCGACTGGCATTTTTATCAGTTTTGGCTGGCGAACATTTCCTGTTAATTGGACAACCGGGAACTGCCAAAAGCATCTTAGCACGTCGTTTGCACCTTGCTTTTCGCGATGGACAATATTTCGAGCGTTTGCTAACTCGTTTTTCCGTACCTGAAGAGTTATTTGGACCTTTGTCAATCAAAGCTTTAGAAAACGACCGTTATGAACGCATAACCCAAGGTTATTTGCCCACCGCATCCTTAGCCTTTATTGACGAAATATTCAAAGCCAACAGCGCGATTCTAAACGCCTTATTAACAGTGTTGAACGAACGCGAATTTGATAATGGCGATCAGCGTGTCAAGATTCCATTATTAGCCGTGATTGGAGCCAGCAATGAATTACCAGAAGAAGCCGAACTAGCCGCTTTATATGACCGCTTCCTCTGCCGTTACCAAGTCCAAGGTGTATCCGCAGAACGATTTATAGACTTATTACAACTACCAGAAACAGCAATCACACCACCGGATGATGATTTACGGCTTGATCCTGACAACATCATCAGTATTCAGCAACAAGCTGAGAAATTAGCCTTGCCGGATAATGTCTTACAGCTCCTAGAAGCATTGCATGGGTTTTTGCAACAACAAAACATCAGCGTTTCTGATCGACGTTGGCGCAAAGCGGTGAAATTACTCAAAGTATCAGCTTATACCAACGGACAAGATACTGTATCAATTTGGGATTGTTGGTTGTTGCAACATTGCTTATGGGAACAACCTAAACAACGCCAAGCTATTGCCGATTGGTACGTAGCACATGTTGGTATTGGTAGCGGCTTTAATCACCATCGCCTAGAAAAACTAGTCAAAACATGGGAATTAACATTAAAGACCGACACTCATAGTCAAACTCAACAACGCAATGCCAATGACGAACCCTTATACCAAGACGATCAAGGTCAAACTACAAGCTTGAAACAACAAACTATTTTGGGTCAACGTAACGGTGAAGCTTTATATCTAGCACCACCTGATGTTAAAGATGGGCAAGGCTATAGCAAACAAGAATTGCGTCAACAATTTTTTGACGATACCTATGAACAATGTCACATCAATGGACAATGGGTACACCTGAATCAATATGTGCAACAGCAAGCTAACCGTTTAGTGCAAGTGCAGGAACACACACCGCTAATGGCACCAATTTCTCATCCAGAAAGCTTTATCAACAGTCGGGTTCAAGACATTACACTGTTGCATGATGAACTTTTGACTTTATACGCAGCTTTAGAACAACAACATGCAAGCTTAGATCATAATTTGGGTGAACATCTCTGGGTGATGAGCAGTTTCATGGAAAATGCAGCTAACAGTCTAGCAGAATCCATGCAAGCAGCAAAAAGCCTAACAAAACGTTTACATACAGTTTTAGTAAGCTATCAAACGCTAGCATCATAGTATGGAAAAGTGTGACCTAAATTTATTAGCGTTACTTAGTATGATGTGAAATCATATTTGTAGGGTGGGTAGAGCGAAAGCGATACGAAGTCAGCGAAGCTAAACCCACCTGGCGAAAATGGTGAGTTTAGCTTGCTCCGCCCGCTCCGTGACTGCGTATCGCTGATTGTCATATCGCTTTTGTTTTACCCACCCTACATGAAAGTAAATTAATATCAAACTAAGAAAATGGTGGGTTTAGCTTCGCTGACTTCGTATCGCTTTCGCTCTACCCACCCTACATGAAAGTAAATATATGGAATGTAAATTTGCCGTACTAGACGAACTACCAGAAGCTTTATATGTGCCAGTGATTACACATACACATGGCAAATTACTGCCACGTGTTCACGGAATTTTAAAATGGCGGCAAGCCTTATTACAAGGCAACTTGCCAGATGAAAACAAGCTGGAATGGCCAGAGGCAGTGATCAAACGGCAAATTTTATTACGTTTAGAAGCCTTAGATATTGTACAATATTGTAATCAACAACAAACACTGACTGATGAAGTTTTGATAAGCATCTTAGAAGGTATTACTAGTGCTGAAGATTTTAACCAAAAACGCGGCAACCCTGAAGACAGTATTGACAAACTAGCACAGCGGCAAAAGATTCGAGATCGAGATTCCAGTTTTGCCGATGAAGACAGACAGTCAGATCATGTACCCCAAAATGATTCTACAGCTATAGCTGAACACACAGCCGAACATTTGGAAACTGAATGGCAAACATTAACAGAACAATGGGATGAATTAACTGAAACTTTGACCGAATTAGGCGCGTTTCTAGGACGTGGTTGGGATTTAAGCCAAGGTATTTTAGCCTCACAAGGCTGGCGTGACATAGTGCGTTATCGCAAACTGATAAAACAACTTCCCTATTTACAACGCCTTGTGGCGATGCTAGGACGTTTGCGTGAAATCAACAGTAGCGAAAAAATCAGCTCGCCCTTACGTCGCCTGATGCCAGAAGCAAAGGAAACCATAACACCCTATGCAGTCAACGAAATGGGTGGCATTCAGCGTAGCGATGCCATAAGTCGTCTATTACCCAGTGAACTTGCCTTATTAGGACATCCACGTTTAAAAACACTTTGGTATGCCAAACGTGCTGAAAACACCTTGTTGACCTATCAATTACGCGGCTTAGATGTTGAAGTTGAACTACAAGAACAGCCAGAAGAACAAATAGAAGAACAATCAACAGATTTAGGCTATGGACCAATTATTATCTGTTTGGATACCTCAGCATCAATGCACGGTGAAGCTGAATACATAGCCAAAGCTTTAACTTTGGAAGCCTTACGGATTGCCCAAATTGAACAACGAGCCTGCTATGTTTATGCTTTTAGTGGACCAGAACAAATTATCGAACATGAATTAAATTTACAGCGTGGTGGTGTGCTTGCTTTGTTGAGTTTTTTACAGCAAAGCTTTCAAGGCGGTACTGATGTCAGTCAAGCTTTATTACGCGCCTTAGCAAAACAAAGTACAGCACAATGGCAAAATGCGGATATTTTATTGATTAGTGATGGACGTTTTCCATCTCAAACTGATTTGTCGCAACGGATTGCACTAGCAAAACAGCAACAAGGCTTGCGTGTGCATGGAGTATTATTAGGCAATTGGCAAGGAAAAGCTATGATGGATTTATGTGAGCCAGTGCATAGAATAGAACTCAAATGATTGTTTATCATTACAATTGGTTAAAACTTGACAGGTTTAACTATTTTCCAAACCAACCTGTCAAACCCAACAGCAACCACACTAATCAATTGCAAATCTTCCAAACTAGATTGATAATCAAGTAATTGTTGTTCAGCTTCTGCCAATTTTTCTTGTACTAATTCTAAAGTTTCTATTTCTTCTATACTTAATAGTTTTAGTTCATTTCCAGTTAGTTTGACTTCAGATAATTTTAAATATTTGAATTCAAATAGGAAATTTTTTAAGGGAGTTTGACGAAAATCTGGGCGAACAATCATACTTAAATCACTATAGCGTCGTTCTACTGGCATTTCTGAATCCATCATATACCAAACATCATTAAAAAGTACCGTCAAAAAAGCTGTTTTAATAGTCAATTCATTTGCGGTTTTATAGTCACGATTATCAAATACTTTAAAATAACGCTGCGTCATAAAATCGCAGATTGGTTGCAAATCGACTGTTTGATAAAATTCTTCAGCTAATAAACGAACTTCTTCACGTTCAACGTCTTGTGGTAATAGCATTTCAAACAGATGCTCAACATAGAGTTTTCTTACCACCAAATTGGGAATTTTAAAACGCAATTGTCTAAGTTCTGTTTCTCCATCCAAGGTTAAAACGCCCAAATAATAAAGTATAGAGATGATAAACTGATTACTTTGACTGGTTTTTAACATCTGATCAATGCCAAAACGATTGGCTAGCAATGAGAGAATTAAAGGCGGAGTTCCATTTAATGCTTGCCAAAGAATGGCTCTGCCATTTGGCAGACGAGAGAGATAAGTAAGCTTATTTAAATCCATTGATAAATTATCATCCAACATTTGCTGGGGAAATTTGCAATTTTTTTGAAATGAGTCAAAAAAATACAATGCCAAGGTTGGATTATATATATCAGCCTTGCAAGATTCATTAAAACAATAACCATCATAAAAACTTCGTATCAGCGTTAATGCTTCGTTGATTTTGTCATTTTCAAACCCACATTCTTTAACAATTTGTGTTAATACAGCTTTGATTTCATGTTCTTGAAAGCCACATAATTCATTAAATTCTGGTTCAAGGTAAATATTTTTTGCTACATTATAAGCTGTAGTCATATCAGACATCAAAATTGGAGACGCTCCGGTGAGAAAAACTCGTTCTAAACCTAATCCGCCACTGGCAGATTTAACTGTTTTGAAAATAGCTTTAAGTGAACTATCAGCAGATGTAAGTGCTTTATAACGTTCTGGATTTATTTGACCTTTTCCCATCATTACTTCATTGGCAAAATTGTCATACTCGTCAATTAGCAGATAAAGACGATAAGGAGTTTGTAGCACCGCATTTAACATGGAAAGAAAGGAATCAATAGCATCCTCTGGATCAATTTGGATATTTATAGGAAGCAAAGCTTGATACTTGTACGCAAAATTTTTAATACAACGATTGATATAGTGATACAATCGCATTTCTATGTCTTGTGCTTCGCCTTTTGGATTGATATTAGAAAAATCCCATTTCATCACCAAATATTTATTATGCAAAGGAGTAGGATTTTTGCCAATAGCTAAGTTTCCAAATAATTTATCAAATTCATCGGCTTTTGCTACATCGTAGTAATTCTCTAGCATTGATAATAGTAAAGATTTACCAAATCTACGTGGGCGTAGAAATAGTATTTGATCACCTGCATCTTCAATCAGTCTAATGTGGTTGCTACGATCCACATAAAAGTAATTGTTGGTTACAATTCTATGGAAATTACTTATTCCGTAGGGAAATTTTAGCATTATGTTAGTTCTCCATTTTTTATAAATTATAGCATAATGGATGACAATCATACATAATAGTTTTTTAACAGCTAAGTTAGCTTTGCTGAATCTACTGGTAGAAGTAAGCCTTATTATATAATATTAAGTACAGCGAATTACGTGGATAAACTAATAAAGTTTAATTTAAATAATTTGTTTATCCACGTAATTCGTTGTACTTATTTTTGTTAATAAACTTTTTCATACCTACTTAACTTGATAATTAACTAAACTCAACTATTTTCCAAACCAACCTATCAAATCCAACAGCAACCACACTAATCAATTGCAAATCTTCCAAACTAGATTGATAATCAAGTAATTGTTGTTCAGCCTCTGCTAGTTTTTCCTGTACTAAATCTAAAGTTTCTACTTCTTCCATACTTAATAATTTTAGTTCGTTTCCAGTTAGTTTGACTTCAGATAATTTTAAATATTTGAATTCAAATAGGAAATTGTTTAATGGAGTTTGACGAAAATCTGGGCGAACTATCATACTTAAATCACTATAGCGTCGCTCTACTGGCATTTCGGAATCCATCATATACCAGACATCATTAAAAAGTACTGTCAAAAAAGCAGTTTTTATAGTCAATTCATTTGCGGTTTTATAGTCACGATTATCAAATACCTTAAAATAACGCTGTGTCATAAAATCGCAGATTGGTTGCAAATCGACTGTTTGATAAAATTCTTCTGCCAACAAGCGAACTTGTTCGCGTTCAGTGTCTTGTGGTAATAGCATTTCAAAAAGATACTCGACGTAGAGTTTTTTTACTACTAAATTAGGAATTTTAAAACGCAATTTTCTAAGTGCTGTTTCTCCATCCAAAGTTAAAACACCCAAATAATAAAGTATAGAAATTATAAATTGATTACTTTGATTGATTTTTAACATATCATCAATGCCAAACCGATTAGAAACTGAAAACAGAGCTAAAGATGGAGTTCCATTTAAGGCTTGTTTTAATATGGCTTTTCCATTAGGCAAACGAGACAAATATGTGAGTTTTCTTAAATCCATTGCTAAATTTTCATCTAACATTTGACTGGGAAATTTGCAATCTTCTTGCAAATTTTTGAGAAAATACAGTACTAGTGTTGGATTATAAATCAATTCATTGCTCATATCACTAAAAGAATAAGCATTATAAAAAGCTTTCATTACAGATTGTGCTTTTTCCACATATTCTGGTTTCAGTTTACATTCTGCGATGACTTGAGTTAAAACTGCTTTCAGTTCTGCTTCTTTAAAACCGCACAAATCATTAAATTTTTTCTTAAAATAAATATTTTCAGCTACATTATACGCTGTAGTCATATCAGACAACAAAATTGGAGAGGCACCGGTGATAAAAACTCGTTCTAATCCTAATCCACTAGTGGCAGATTTAACTGTTCTAAAAATAGCTTTAAGTGAACCTTCGGCAGATGTCAGAGTTTTATAACGTTCAGGCTTTATTTCACCTTTTCCCATCATTACTTCGTTAGCAAAATTGTCATATTCGTCAATTAACAGGTAGAGACGATAAGGAGTTTGTCTAATAGCAATTAAAGATGATTGAAACGAGGAAAGCGCGTCTTGGGGATTAATTTTAACCTGATATTGCCATAAATGTTGATAACGATCCACAAAAGCTTCAATGGTATTATTGATATGATTGTATATTGAATGTTTAATATCTTCAAGAGTACCTTGGGCATTTATATTAGAAAAATCCCATTTCATTATCAAGTATTTATTATGCAAAGGAGTAGGATTTTTGCCAATCGCTAAGTTACCAAATAATTTATTAAATTCATCGGCTTTTGCTACATCGTAGTAATTCTCTAGCATTGATAATAGTAAAGATTTCCCAAATCGGCGTGGGCGTAAAAACAGTAGCTGATGCCCTGCTGTTTCTATTAGTGGAATATGTGAAGTGCGATCAATATAGAAATAATTCTCAGTTCTTATTAGATTAAAGTCGCTGAAGCCGTAGGGAAATTTTAGCATTATGTTAGTTCTCCGGTTTTTTAGAAATTATAGCATAATGGATGACAATTAGATATTTTTGGAAGGATAGCAGGATCTATTCGTTGTACTAAACACTTAACGCTATTAAGTACAACGAAACTAAGTCAATAGTTCGGATAGTTTTTACAAAGCTTTGCTTTGAACTCCAGAAATGCTGATAATTAATCAACTATTTTCCAAACCAATCTATCAAACCCAACAGCAACCGGGCGAACAATCATACTTAAATCAGTATAGCGTCGCTCTACTGGCATTTCTGCATCCACCATCCAATTGCTGGTGGATTGTGGATGTCGTGTAGTTGTTTTATTAGTTCTATTGATTGACTCATAATTTTATTAAAGGTAACTATAAATAAAAAATTATTTGATAAATTCATAGTAATTTGCAATTATAATGTAGATACTGGAAAACTAGACATTCCAGCAGTTATAGTATTTGAGAAAGGTAAATTAGTTGGCACTTATAGAGTAGAAATTCAACAGCGTCAAGAAAATCCATTTGGTGGAATTGTTTTTAGAGTAGAAGATGCTCAAAAAATTTTATGCGGTGGACGAACAAATTTAGCTGGTTTCGGTTATATTTGTCCTAATGGTCGCAATTGTGGTTTTGATATAGCAATGTGTCAGGCAGTTTCAGCGGCTGTGCTTAATTCACCAAAAGGTAGTATTACTTTTGTTGATGTAGCAACTAGTGACAGGGCAAAAGTATTACAAGAAAAGACTGTTGATATACTTTCACTTAACACTACTTGGACTAGTAGTCGTGAGATAAAATGGGGTAATTTTACTTGGATAATTCCTGTTGTTCCTTTTGGAGATGAACAATGGCTTAATATTGTTAAAATTGTTTTATTTGGGTTGATTAATGCTGAAAAATTAAAAATTACTAAAGCTAATGCCATTCGTGCAGTTGGGAATTATGGTGAAATCTATGAACAGTATTTAGGACCAAATGGAGTAAATATACCCCGTGGACCCAATAAGTTATACAGAAATGGTGGTCAAATGTATGCACCGCCTATACTTAATTCTAAATTTTAGAGAAATACTATGATGATAATATCAGAATTTAAGCAATATCTAATTCTTTTTTGTCTATTTAGCTTCATGATAACTATAGACGCTCAGGCAGCTGAAGCTGTTGAAGGTGAATATATTGTTAAATATAAGGATTGTTATAAGAGCAACCTTGATTCTTCTAGTGATACTGTAGATCTTCCTAGTATGAATGCAAGTCTTTTAAAAATCAATCGTAGAACGAAAGATATTCCATCTTAAATTGCTAACTTGCAACAAGATCCTTGTATTGAATATATTGAACCTAATTATATTTTGAAGCTTGAAAATACTTCAATTACAAGATCAAGTAGAGACTTAAAAAAGCAGCCTAATGATCCTGAATTAGCTAAACTTTGGGGGTTAAAAAAAATTCAGGCAGAGAAAGCTTGGGATATTCATACAGGTAATACTGATGTCATAATTGCAGTAATTGATACTGGTGTAGATTATAACCATCCTGATTTGAAAGATAATATGTGGAAAAATCCGGGTGAAATAGCTGGTAATGGCATTGATGATGATAATAATGGATATATTGATGATATATATGGTTATGATTTTGCCAATAAGACAAGTGAACCTATGGATGACAATAATCATGGAACTCATATTGCAGGCATTATAGCAGCATCTGGAGATAATGAAAAGGGTATTACAGGAGTTAGTTGGTCTGCAAAAATTATGGCACTTAAAGTTACACAACATATCTCCATAAATATTTATGATACGATCTCTGCTATAGAATACGCCAAGCTTATGGGTGCAAAAATCATTAATGCTAGTTGGCATATTGATGCTGATGATCATCCAAAAGCACTTTATGATGCTATTCAAATGGCTAAAGATGCTGGAATTCTATTTGTAACTGCCGCTGGTAATAAGTCAGTAAATATAGATGCAAATAATTCTTTAACGTGTTTACAATGCCCTGCTAGCTATGATTTGGATAATATTATCTCAGTTGCCTCTACAAATGAAAATGATGGGCTTTCTCCTAGATCTAATTTTGGACCTATATCAGTAGATATAGCAGCACCGGGTACAAATATATATAGCACTAAACCTCAAGAAAAATACGTAGAAAACAGTGGTACTTCAATGGCTGCACCTTATGTATCTGGAGTGGCTAGTTTATTATGGTCTCTAAATCCTAATTTTACATATAGGGAAGTTAAAGATATTATTCTTTCCAATGTTGATCCAATAGATGCTTTAAAGGAAAAAACAGTAACAGGTGGCAGATTTAATGCTTATAAGGCACTTAAAAACATAAATTCAACTGTTTCCAAAACAAAAGTACCTGTTGCTATCTGTAAAACTTCAGTCAATAATTTTGATGTTCAATTTGACGCTTCTAACTCTTTTGGTAATATAAAAAGCTATAAGTGGATTCTGGATAGAGATAAAATTACTGAAAGTCATAATATTTTAAATAAATAAATCAATAATTAATGTTACATATAGTGAAAAAGGTGATTTTACTACAACATTGATTATTATTGATGATAAAGGTCTAACTGATGAAACGAAATGTTCTGTTAAAGTTCCTAATAAGATCCCACCTACAACTACTTGTATAACTCTAGTTTCAAATGAAATTCATACCGCATTTGAAAAAAATAAAACCGCTATAAAAACTTCTGCACCATTTACATTGAATTTAGACGGTCCCAAGTATGTTAATGAATGTATTCAAGAATCAAAAACTAATTCATTTGAAATATTTATTAAATATACCTGGTTAATTTGTAAGAAAAATACCAAAGGTAATTGTGATTATTTACCTAATGCAGAACGTAATAAAAAATTTACTAAATAATTAACAATTCCTGGAGCTTATATCGTTGAATTAACAGCAGAAAGTGAAAAAGGTAAAAAAATTCATAAAAAAATTCAAGTAAATATCTTACCAGAATTAGGTCAAAGCTTTGGATTTTATGATGATTTCAGTAAAGTAATTCCCACAACCGCTAGCTTTGCAGGTGGTATTTCTGTTAATGGTCATAATTATCAGACCAATATGAAAAAAAATATATCAGAACTTGCGGATATGACTGGTGAAATTAATGTTGATTTACGGCATGTTGGTATGAAAGCTGATCTTATTTTAGTGGTTATTCTTAATTCAGAAACACCTCAATTTTTTATGTTGGATCATCAGGGAAATTTTCAAAATTGGAATTCTGTGATTCCATCACATCTTGTTTCTTTTGAAACAGATATTCGATTAAAAAATCGTGAACTTGTTCCAATTTACAACCAAAAGACCTTAATATCAGGTAACTTTGATGTATTTTTCGGGTATCGTTTATTTATTGAGGATAAAGTTAAAATATTTGGTGGTGGATCAATTCAAATTATAGTGGAGTGATAAAAATGAAAAAATTATTATTAATATTGTTATTAACAGGCTCATTACAATCCATTGCTGAAACAAGCAATAATACTAGAGCTAGCGGTTGTATTGATGTTATTACTTATGGTCTTAATCCAGAAACTGATGAATGGCGGGTTTTTCCAACACCTTGTGATGTTCCAGAAAGATGGGTAAAGTCATATACTAGACCATCTAGTTGTTTGGATGTAATCGTATATGGTCAAAATCCTAATACTGAAAAATGGGAAAGTTTTGAAACATCTTGTGATGTACCAGCTAAATGGGAAATGAAATCTTGCCCTAATTTTGTTATTTATGGTCAAAATCCTAAAACCAAAAATTGGTATAAATTTTCAACACCTTGTGATGTAGCTAAGGGATGGAATAGTTCCAATGAAGTTCCTGAAACTTTTCAAGAAAAATGTACTGAAAAGGCTACTTATTTTTCAGAACAAGGAGTTCTTTATATACCCTTTTTAGATAATATTTATTATACTCAAATAACCAAATATAAAGACGTTGAATTTAAAAGAATTAAGAATTATAATAACTTATTATTAGAATTAACTAAATTAACTAAGATAGCAGAAGTAGAATAAGATAGTAAATAAGACATAAAGATCTGTCAGGTTGACTCCAATTTGCTCCATTACAGCATATTATCTGACAGGTATTAATTTTTTCTAAAATGAGAATCAAGCAAATGAAAAGTTTACATACTCAATTTATATCCATAATAAGTTTATTATTAATCCCTTTGTTACAAGCAACTGCTTCTCAATATTTATATGTTCCTATTGATAATAACCTAATTTCAATTAGGGATGCAAATACTGGTCAAGAAATAAAAAAAATCCCAATGGATATAACACATCCTCCAATAGATAGTGAACCAATACAACCATCTATAGATGGAGATGATAATAAAGTTATTGGTTATACAACCAATATAGAATATAAATCTAAAATAAAAGTGTTTTCATATAAAGATAAAACTATTATTAGTTCATCTAATAATAAACACATAAATGCGATTATTCTAAATCCTCTTTATTCTAATCTTGATTCACACCATTCTATTCAAGGCATTTTTCTTATAAAAATTCGTTCACTTGGTAGTGGTTTTGGCACAATTATTACACCTTCAACAATATTTTTAAATAGTAAAGACTGTTTCAATAACAATTGTCAAGATAAGGTGAATTATCGTAGCAGAAATATTGTAGATTCTATGAAGCTATCTGCTACAGCTGATGAAAATTCCAGTATTAAGGATTTTAAATGTAATTATCAAAAAGTAGAAAATGAAGATTACGAGCATGTATTGGATTGTATCGTTGAATTTAATTTAATTAACACTTGTAAAAGTAATCATGATTACGATAAATTAGATGCTAAAATTATTAGCTATGAAGCTGATATAATTGATACAACAGCAATATTTAGTGGCGGTACCTATGTAGATGAAGATGATTATAATTCTGAAAAGGATGCTGTATATGAAGCTGATAGTGTAGTAAATGTCTGTGGAATTATGAGAATTGTTACTGAACATCGCGGGCAAAATGCAGATATACTAGCAGTTGCTATGAAATCAAATATTTTTTATATGTTGGAAGAAGCTAATAGTGATGATTTTCAGAAAATTTGGGATGGTAATTTAGCTAATGTATAATGTATTTAAAGCAAAAACTTACATCCATAAAATCAAATAAAAATATCCCAACATTTGTATTTTTAGATATTGATGATAATACTCATCATGCTTGGGGTGAACCATTATTTACACCACGAAATCGTTTAAAAAATCTTATTGATGCTGCGGTTAAGGCTAAAGCGCGTTTAATATTAGTTGATGTTGATGTTAGTCAAGCAACACCTGTTGAGAAATCGCAATTACATCCTGATGATCAAGAATTGAAAAGCTATTTATCTGAATATGTAACTAAATGTAAAACATCTAAGTTAGATTGTCCAACTATTGTTTTTGTTCGTAATTTTAGTGCTAAACCTAGTGCGATTCCAGTTATACGAACTGGTTTTTTAGAAGAAATAATTAACAAAAAATCAGCACCTTATTTACAATGGGCATCCTCACATTTTTATCAGTCTGAAGATCAAATAATTAGACGTTGGAGTTTATGGGAAGCAGCTTGTAACAATGTTCAACAACCAGTAGTTATTCCTGCAATTGAATTATACCGATATACGCGGTGTTCATCAACGAATTATGTATAGTATGCCTTGGCTAGTTGAAGATGAAGCACCTAGTTTACCGTATATTGTGTATGATGAGAAGGATAAACCAATTGTAACAATTTTTTCAGCGCAAGCTTATGCAGAATCAAAGCCTCAAGCTAGTTTAGAACCGCTAACAGATAATATCGTAATTATAGGTGGTAGTTATCGTGATGGAAATGATATTCATTTAACGCCTTTAAATAAAATGCCCGGTTCTCTAATAATAATTAATGCAATTCATACTTTATTAGAATATAATTCTATTCAATCTTTATCTATTGTCTATCAGTTAATTTTCATTATTCTATGTATCTTTATAATAACTTATAGTAGAGTCAAGTTAAATTATATTTGGAATCTTGTAATTGTTAGTATAATTATTATGGTGGTAATACCATTAAGTATTATATTGTTTAGTCATGGTATTTGGTTAAATTTAGCACTACCTTTAGTAGCAGTGCAATTAAACGAGATGCTAAGTGAAAATATTAAAATTAATTAGGATATTAAAAATGCAAAACTTAAATACTAAAGTGTCGTATTCGTTATTGTTTATAATCTTATTTTTTTATATAAGCCCAGCATCAGCGGCAAAAATCATGGGTTATATTGGTTCATATAAAGGTTTGGCTAGTGATTTTAAATTGATTCGTGATGGAAAACGAGAACCTGTAAAACACAATAAGCCGCTATATGTGGGTGATAAAATCCGTGTTATTCGCAAAAATAGTTCTATCAAGTTAAAAGTATCCAATAAAAATATAAATCTTTATCGTAATAGTCTAACTTATCAAGTAAAGGATACTTCTGATCGTGCAACTATTATTAAAAATATGGTATCTGTATTTTCAGATTGGTGGGGAAGTTTGTGGGAAGCTTCTGATGAAGAGAAAAGAATAGCTGCTACTAGAGGAAATTACCCTCCAACTATACCCTTACTAAAGACAAATCAAACTAAACTCAAAGCAGGTAAAAATAGGGTATATTTAGCTTGGCGAGGCGGAAAAGCACCTTATACAGTTACTATACAAAGAAAAAATATAGAAACTCAAAAAAATTGGATGGATATTCAAAAATTGAGTTTTAAAACAGCTAAAGATAGGGCAAGTTTTAGTAAGCAACAACTTCAGTTAGAAATTGGAGGTATTTATTGGATGATTATCGAAGATAAAAACGGTGAGAAAGCATCAAAGGAATTTACTGTAATTGATAATTTACCCGCTTTTAAGTTAAATTATCAAGAGAAACATCAAATTAAAACTAGCAAAAATCAGCTATTTGCTTGTGCTGCAATGTTTAGACGTAAACAAAACCAACATAGCCAATGGAATTTTGAAATTTCTCAGATAATCGCAGGTGGTGGAGATAAAGAAATATTATCAACTTGTGGAATCAATTAATAATTGATGTCAAGATGGGGCAACCACAAAGGATTGCCCCTACGTAACATTATTTCCAATTTCCTATTAATATAAATGGTGCCCAATAATAAGGGTGTTTATATTTTTTCTTTTAATTGTCTATAAAATTCAACGATTACGCTTTGTGTTGATTGATCATTTACTTTCCATAATGTTGCTAACACACTAGGAACACCTGTCTTTATCGCAATACCTGCTAATCCTAGCGCGGCGCGATCATTTCCTACAGCGGTTTCACATGCACTTAAAGTGAGCAATTCTATTTGTTTATTTATATTCATCAAGTCTTCCAAATCATCCATTGTGATTTTACCATCATATGTACGTAAGAAGGTTTGACTGAGATCATGTTTAAATTGCCCATGAGTTGCAAAGTGCAGAATAGAATAAGGTAAAGAATTAAGCATTTTTTTTACTTTTTTCAATCTAAAATCTTCATTTAGAATTATATCTGTCTGAGCTTTTAATATTTTGGCTATGTTCTTTAATTCTCTAGGTACATATTCCAGTGGTTCAGCACCATCTATAAACTTCTTTGAACCACTTAATAATGCTTGCACATCATTAAGTTCTATAGCTTTAGTTGGAATAGTTAATTTTATTCCCGGAGAAATAACAAGCGCATATTTTTCAATTAAAAACTTATCGTTTTCATCTTGTAAAGCAGCAAAAGGGATGTTACGAAACACGCTATTAGCTACAATTATGAGTGTGTCTATTTGTTTATTTAAACTAATTGGTTTAATAAGTGATTTATAAAGAATTTGCGCATCTGTTTTTGTTAATTTTTCACGAAATTGATTAATTAATGCTTTTAAATTTTGTTTTTTAGAAACAGTTTGCTGTTGTATATTACCGCGATTAATAATTAATAATTCAATACGATCATCAAATAATAAGGGATAAAAAACAGCTACATTTTTTGGTAATTTATATAAATCTTCAATTGTGTCTTGTAATTTTTCGGTAATACAATTGTTTTGAAAGTAATTGCGTATTTCTGCTTTTTTGAATAATTCAATAGTTTCTATTGCCTGTTTTAATTGTTTTTGTTGAAGTAACAAATCTGCCCAATTAAAATAAAATTTTTCAATATCATTACGGAATTTTTGTGAAACACTAGTATATTTTTCACGAACTAATTCTAAATGAAATAATAAATCTGGATATCCCCTTTGAACATGAAATATAGCTTGTCTAGTTAATTGAATAGCTTCTTCATAACGTTTAGCTTTTGCATAAAGTTGTGCTAGGTAAAATTTTGAATAAGCAATCGCGTTATAATTGTGATTTATTTTAGCAACAGTGATAGCGTTTTTTAAAGTATCATGGATATATTGTTGTTGTTCAGTTTCTAATGGTTTGTTTAACATGATTTTAGCTATACTAATAAAAGCAAAACTTTTATCATGTGAATCAGGTAATTTCTTAATATAATTAAAAATTGCTTTGTATGTTACTTCGTTTTGAAACCATTGATCAAATAAATTAAATTGTGCTGCGGCATTAAGAAAATTAATAAATATTTTTGCGCTTAATAATTTATCTAGTGATTTGTGAGTTAATTTATTATTACTTGGACAAAATATTGATAATGCTTTTGAATTACTATCAGCTAATTTAGCACTTTCACAATATTTTTTTCCTGCATTTTGAAAGTTCTTAATTTTGTCGTTTTGAGAAATATATGGATTTAAAATATTAGGTAATAATAATATATTACCTTGTCTATTCAAAATATTAGCACACAATAATGGATGTTGAGGATTATTCCCACACTTAGCTAATTTATAAGATTCATCAAGATAATTTTCGGCTTTTTTAATTAATTTTTCCTTTTTAATCTTGCAATTCATATTTGATTCTTTTAAATTGCGCATTGCTAGATAAACATCACTTAATTGCATAAGCACATTAGCATGACTTATATTGTCATAATTAATTTTCTTAGCTGATTCTAATACTTGTAAAGCATCCTTTAAACGCCCCAAGGCATGATATGCCATTGCTAAACGTAGTGATATATCTATGTAGTTTTTTGGATTGTTTTTAGCTGATATATTAGATAGTCTCTGTGCCCCAGTGTTGCACTGCATATTCAAAATGCCCTTGTTTGAAATGGTTTAATCCGGGATCATAGTTATATTCAGCGGCTGATGTATAGTTATAAGTAAAAACTAATATTATTAATAATAAATATTTTTTCATTTTAAAATTGGTTCTGAATTATGATAGTATTTTTTTTCCAATCTTGATTTTTCCATAAGATGTATATAGCTTTTCAGAAAAAGAAAAACTGTCAGACCTGTCAGGTTTTTAAAACCTGACAGGTCTTTAGGCTAAAATCTTTATCTGAAAAACTATAGTTATTATATCTTAGTATGGTGAGAAAATAATTACATAGTTTTCAAGGTTTTTAGTAAATCCTAATGGATTATTATTTGGTAAAAATACTAGTTTAAATATCAATGTTTTATCTAAAAATTGTAGCCATGTGTTGCTATTTAGCTTGGCTACTTGATGCTGTGGAAATTTTGCTAATGTTACGTGCCTTAATAAGATTGTTGTAGTGGTTTTATTAATTATATTGATGTATTCATCAATATTTATATTCCAAACTCAACTTTAAAGTTTGTTGCTTTCACAGTAGGTATCACTTTACCATTTTCTTTGTTTAAGGTAACTATGCCATAATTTTCGAGTGTTTTTAATGTTCTTGATAAATTTGACTTTTTCCTATCACTTATTTTTTCTAGCTCAGTAAGTGATTTTGGTTTACATTCAATAATAATCTTTAATAGTGCCTGATTTTCATTACTAAGAACCTGAGCAAGTGATTTTATGGATTCAAACCAGATTTTTGGTTCATTTTTTTTAGGTTTATACATACCTTTTGCAATAGCGATGGTTCTTTTTTTGTAGTCTTCACGTGACATGATACCTACATTCATTATTTTCATTTTATTTACCTATGATTTTCAAGAAGT
Organism: Candidatus Marithrix sp. Canyon 246; assembly: GCF_001723685.1. GTDB lineage: Bacteria > Pseudomonadota > Gammaproteobacteria > Beggiatoales > Beggiatoaceae > Marithrix. The sequence continues at coordinate 190,840 of NZ_MCBX01000002.1, read as the reverse complement.
ATTCGTTCTACATCTGTCCAAAAATCCTCTAACAATTGAGCAGCATTTTCAAATTCATAAGGCTCAACAATTTTTCTTTCATGCCGATGATCCCAAACTCTCCTTTTAGCACCATACTTTTTCTTTTTTGGTTTTATACCATGAGCATTGTCATAGCCCAATATTCTTATGTTACTTGGGTTATGTAAGGTTAGAGAATATTTTATTCCATGTGGAATATGTTCATTGATAGCAACTATTTTTGCTTCAATTTTTGTCCAATAACCATTTTCCATCGGAAATATTTCATTATTGAGCTGTAGTAGGACACCTAAGCCAAAATAATCTTTATTACTTGCTGACAAATTCTTACCTATAGAGTTATGATTAGATCATAACTCTATTTTAGCATAGTGAGGGCTTAAATTTTTTTAAAGTTGCTCGCATAATTTTATGGGCGATAAAAAATAACTATAAATAAAAATGTTATTTGATATTATAACAGTTTATGCTAATGATCCCAATTATAATACAGATACTGGAATTTTAGATATTCCAGCAGTTAAAATATTTTCTGAAGGTAAATTAGTTCTTAAAATAACAATAGAAGGTTAAAATTATGAAGGTTATTCCATTAAAATATGGAACAATGTTTAAACAAGCCTTCAGTCAACCTGATGTTTTCTGTCAGTTTGTTGAAGATATTTTAGACATAAAGTTCAATGCTACTCAAATTCATACTGAATATGAATATCCTAAACCTATTGGTTTTGTACGTAGTAAATATGATTTATTTGCTGAGGATGTTGAACAACGTATTATTGTAGAAATTCAGCATGTCAAACAAGACGATTTTTTTGATCGTTTTTTGTATTACCATTTGATTAGTATGGTGGAACAAGTTGGTGGTTGTGAAGCATACGGTTTTGATCGTACAGTATATACGATTGTGGTTCTTACCAGCACACCTCGCGATGGCAGTATCAATTTTAGTTGCGCGATTAGTGACATGAATCCAGTAGATGAATATGGCAAAACTATTGAAGTATTTCCACATCGTTTAGTTTTTCTTTGCCCACGACAAGTGAATAAGAAAACACCAGAGAAAATACGTAAATGGTTAGAATTTATTGAAGATTCATTAGATGGAAAAATGGATAAAAAAACTTATCCAAACAAATTATGGCAAAAAATTATGGATGCCATTGCCAAACAAGACATAGATCCAGAATTATTATCAGAAATCAAAGATGAAGCCGCTTGGGAAAAAGCGAAAAAACGTTTTGTTACTGAAGGAAGGCGTGAAGGAAGGCGTGAAGGAATAATTGATTTTATACAACTTAAATTTAAATCAAATCTTCCAGAAAAATATCAGAAAAAATTAGAAGCAATGACTTTGGAACAATTAGAAATTGTATCAGAAAAAATCATAACCAGCGATACATTAGAGGATGTTTTTTCCATAAGGTAGATAATTTTGAATTTACAAAAATATTTAATCACATTTTTTATACTAAACTTTGTGTGTCTTCATAGTTTAGCGGCGTTTGAATTACCTGAGATTGATCCTGATAACTCTTCTTTGTCTTCTATTTCTGATTTTGCTCTTAACAAAGTTATATTTAAGGGTAATCATATTTTTTCTGATGCTGAGCTTAATCAAGTTATCAAAGACTATCTCAATACAAACATTAATCCTGAGCAATTGCAACAGTTAAAAAATGCTATTACTAAGTATTATATAGATAAGGGTTATATTAATTCTGGTGCTGTTATTCCTGATCAGCCTGTTGATAAGGGTGTTATTAGAATTAAGATCGTTGAGGGAAGTTTGGTTGAGGTGCAAGTTTCTGGTAATCTACGTTTAAATTCTGATTATATTAAGGCGCGTGTAAAGGCTAATCAAGCTTTGAATTTGCAGGATTTGCAGGATGGTTTGCAAATGTTGTTGGAAGATCCTTTGTTAAAACGAATTAACGCGGAATTAAAACCGGGCACTGCCTTGGGTGAGGCTATTTTAAATTTGAAGGTTGAAGAAGATCGCCCTTATACTTTGCAATTTAATTTTAATAATTATCGTTCTCCTAGTATCGGTGCTTATCGTTCTGAAGTTCAAGCTTGGCATCGTAATTTAACTGGTAGCGGTGATAGTTTATATGTTCGTTATGGTTTAACTAAAGGTTTAAAAGATTATACTGTTAAGTATGATTTACCGTTAAATTATAATGGTACTACTTTATCTTTTAGAGTTGATCGTAGTGATTCTGAGGTGATTGAATTTCCTTTTGATCAGTTAGATATTGAAAGTGATGCTAAAATTTATTCTATTGGTTTGCGTCATCCTATCATTAATAAGCCTAAAGAATCGTTGGAATTGGGATTGAATTTTGAGCAGCGTAATAGTAAAAGCTTTTTGTTAGGCAGACCATTTTCTTTTTCTCCCGGTGTCAATTTTGGTGAAAGTAATATTTCTGTCATACGTTTTTCTCAGAATTATTTGAATCGTGGCAAGGAACATGTTATTGCTGCTCGTTCAGTTTTTAATTTTGGAGTTGATGCTTTTGGAGCCACTATTAATGATGATGGTTCGCCTGATAGTGAGTTTTTTAGTTGGTTAGGGCAGTTTCAGTATGTTGAACAATTAACTATAAATAGCCATATGATTTTTAGAACTGATGTTCAATTATCAGATCAAAGTTTGTTGCCTTTAGAAAAATTTTCTGTAGGTGGTTTTGCTTCTGTGCGTGGTTATAGAGAAAATTTTTTAACTCGTGATAATGGTGTAGTTTCTTCATTGGAATGGCGTATTTCTTTGAAACAGTTGATGAATATTAATACTCGGTTATTAGAATTTGTTCCATTCATTGATTATGGGCGTGCTTGGAACAATAACCATAATGAGCTGCAACAGTTAAAACATATTTATAGTGCAGGATTAGGATTACGTTGGCATCCTAATCAATATATTCGTAGTCAAGTTTATTGGGGTTATGCATTAAAAGACATACCAGAACAAGATAATGATAATTTACAAGATAAGGGTATTCATTTTGAGCTTAGCTTGGTTTATTAAGGTTAATTAAGATGCAACAAGATTTTGAAGTAACATGTGCTATTCCAAGAACTGGTAGGACATTTGAAAATTTTTTAGCTAAATTAAAAAATTTAGGGGTTAATAATGATGAAATAGATCAAATTTTAGCGATTTCTAAAAAAAGTAAGAAGATGAGCAGGGTTTCTTTTGAGGAGGCTTCTGAATTTTTGTTTGAGGCTTTGAAGGAAATTCCTTGTTTTGGTTTGTCTGTTGATCGTAAGCGGGAAAATCGCCCTTATAGAGTTGGGTTTTTAGCTTATCAATGGATGATTAATGATATTTGTGTGCGTATTGAAGGCGAAGAGCCGCATAATGGTTCGTCTTTGATTAGGTTGGATGAGATTGATTGTGCAGTAGTTGGTTTGGATGAGTTGTTGACTATGACTCAGTATTATTTGCATAATCCTACTTTGGTAACTAAGTGGGGTATGTATAATTATAATATAGAAAAACCAACTGGAATACGAATTGCTGGTTCTGCTCAATTAACTCGTTATAATCCGGTTTTGAGGCAGGATATTCAAGATATGGTTGGTTTTTTCTTGATTTCAAAAACCTCTTGTTCTATATATAAAGATTTTGTGGCTCATTTATCAAAAAATGGGCAACGGGTTTTTGTTAAGGGGCGTTATGTTGGTATTGTTGCGGCTGCTTATCCTGAGCTTAAAATCACTTCTGTAGAAGATGTAGAAGATGCAGTTTTGGAGGCTGAGGCTGGATGTGTCGGGCTTGAGATTGTTCAAACTGGTAATACTCTTAAAAGAAAGGGTTTGATTTTACATGGTGAGCCGTTATTTTTGTCTGAAAGTTTGTATGTAGTTGACTATCATAGATATATAAACAATCCAGTTTTAGAAAAATTTGTTGATAATTTAAAACCTATGGGTTATTTTGAGGATGAACATATTAAACAGTTTGCTTTATGGTATTGTGCTTTAGAAAAAAATATGGGTGATTCATGGTTAAATAAGCCATCAATTACGGATTTGTTTTGTCATTCAGAAGATATAAAAAATGGTTTGCGCCCTTATAGATTGCAAACTCGCAATTGGAAAGCTGATGATAATTATAAACAAGAACAAGCACTTGATTTAATTCAGCAAGCTAAATTAAAATTAGATAGTTATTATAATGAATACACCTAATATCTTAACTTTGCTAAGAATTGCGTTAATTCCAATTTTAGTTATTTGTTTTTATTTACCGTGGGAAGGGAAAAATATAATTACTACTGGTATTTTTGCGGTAGCGGCACTGACGGATTGGTTTGATGGGCATTTAGCTAGACGTTGGAATCAAACTACTGCTTTAGGTGCTTTTTTAGATCCAGTGGCAGATAAGTTAATTGTAGCAGTAGCATTAGTTTTGTTGGTAGAACAGAATCCAACCCCGTGGATGGCAATTCCTGCGGCGGTTATTATTGGACGTGAAATTACTATTTCTGCTTTACGGGAATGGATGGCAGAATTGGGTGAACGCGCCGCTGTTGGGGTATCAAACTTTGGTAAAGTTAAAACTACTGCGCAAATGTGTGCATTGTTAATGTTGTTGTATGGTGAAGCGTTTTTAGGATTAGGTTTTATTTGTTTATATATTGCAGCAATTTTAACTTTATGGTCAATGATTTTGTATTTAAAAGCAGCAATGCCGATTTTGTTGAAAGCAGATGATTAAATCTGACAGCTTACTAAAAAACAAACAAATCCTGTTAGGCATTACCGGCGGCATTGCCGCTTATAAATCCGCTGATTTAGTACGACGCTTAATTGAGCAGCAAGCCCAAGTACAAGTAGTAATGACTGAAATGGCTACTAAGTTTATTACTCCTTTGACTTTAGAAGCTCTATCTGGAAAATCTGTATATGTTGTACAAGACGCTATGGCACATATTGAATTAGCGCGTTGGGCTGATATGGTTTTAATAGCCCCTGCTACTGCTAATTTTTTAGCTAATTTGACTTATGGTCATGCTCATGATTTACTTAGTACGCTCTGTTTAGCTACAGCGGCTCCGATTTGTGTAGCTCCTGCTATGAATCAACAAATGTGGCACGCTGCTATTACTCAGGAAAATTGTCAGAAATTACAACAACGAGGAATTACGATTTTTGGTCCAGCTATTGGCTCACAAGCTTGTGGTGATGTTGGAGCTGGTAGAATGTTAGAAGTTGTTGATTTAATTGATTCTTTACAATTGTTTTTTCATAAAACCACTCAAAAAGTCTTAATAACCGCTGGACCAACTCGTGAACATATTGATCCTGTTAGATTTATTAGTAATCGTAGCAGTGGGAAAATGGGTTATGCGATTGCAGAAGCCGCCTCAGCCGCTGGATATGAAGTCACATTAATAAGTGGACCAGTATGTTTATCTTCATCAACAGCAACTATTTCTGTGAATAGTGCCCAAGACATGTATGAAGCCGTAATGGCACAGATTAAAAATACAGATATATTTATCTCAACCGCCGCAGTAGCAGATTATCGCCCAGTCAAACAAGCCGAACAAAAATTAAAAAAAACGGCTGTTACATTACAACTCAATTTAGAACCAACCCCTGACATTCTAGCCAGCGTCAGCAACTTAGAAAATCCACCATTTACAGTAGGCTTTGCCGCTGAAACTAACAATCTGGTTGAATACGCCAAGAAAAAATTAGTGGCAAAAAAACTAGACATGATAGCCGCCAACCAAGTTGGTATTGAAGGTTTAGGTTTTGACAGTGAAGATAATGCTCTATCTCTATTTTGGCAAGATGGAGGGCTAGAATTAGCGCGTGCTAATAAAAAAATTTTAGCTAAACAATTAATTGATGTTATTATTGAGCGTTTTAATTCCTAGAATTATTATGGCAGATAGCAACAATACAAAAGCGGCAATCAAAATCACAGACATGCCGCTAGAAGATCGCCCTCGCGAAAAACTATTAAAACGCGGTGCAGAAGTATTAACCAATGTCGAATTATTAGCAATATTCTTACGCACAGGAGTAAAAGGAAAAAGTGCTTTAGACTTAGCCAAAGACTTATTAGATCACTTTGGAGACTTACGTAGCCTATTAGCCGCTGATCGCGATCAATTTTGTGAAGCCAAAGGCTTAGGCGATGCCAAATATGTACAACTAAGAGCCTGTGTAGAAATAAGTCGCCGCTACTTACGAGAATGCTTAGAACGCGGCGATGCCCTAACCAATCCCGATGACACACGTAACTACCTAATGTCAGAACTAAGTGGGCGCAGCTACGAAGTCTTTGGTTGCTTATTTTTAGACAACAAAAATCGAGTTATAACATTCCAAGAATTATTTTATGGCACCATAGATGGAGCCAGTGTATATCCACGCGAAGTAGTAAAACGAGCCTTACAACTAAATGCAGCGGCATTAATTCTAGCCCATAACCACCCATCAGGCATCGCCGAACCTAGCCAAGCCGACATTTCAATCACCCATCGCCTAATCGAAGCCCTAAAATTAATAGACGTAAGAATACTAGACCACTTTGTAATTGGCGATGGATACTGTGTATCCCTTGCAGAAAAGGGTTTAATGTAAAACCTGAGCAGCCTTTTTAGCAAAATAAGTCAAAACACCATCAGCCCCTGCTCGCTTAATACTCAACAAAGATTCCATCATAACCGCCTGCTCATCCAACCAACCATTCTGCGCCGCTGCCATCAACATAGCATATTCACCACTAACTTGATAAACAAAAGTTGGCGCACCAAATTCTTGTTTTACCCGCTGTACAATATCCAAATAAGGCATTCCCGGCTTAATCATCACCATATCAGCCCCTTCCTGTAAATCCAAAGCCACTTCACGCAAAGCCTCATCACTATTAGCTGGATCCATTTGATAACTATACTTATTACCACCACCTAAAGCACCAGCAGAACCAACAGCATCACGAAATGGACCATAAAAACTAGAAGCATACTTAGCAGAATAAGCCAAAATTCTAGTATTAATATAACCAGCCCTCTCAAGCCCATCACGAATACTACCAATACGCCCATCCATCATATCAGAAGGCGCGACAACATCAGCTCCAGCCTCAGCATGAGACAAAGCCTGCTTAACCAACACCTCAACCGTCTCATCATTGATCACATAATTACTATCATCAATCAAACCATCCTGCCCATGAGTAGTAAAAGGATCCAAAGCCACATCAGTAATAACACCCAACTCAGGAAATTCAGCCTTCAGAGCTAGCACAGCTCGTTGCGCCAAACCATCAGGATTATAAGCCTCAGCGGCATCCAACGACTTCTTCTCACTAGGCACAACCGGAAACAGTGCGATTGCAGGAATACCCAACTCAACCAACTCAGCCGCTTCCTTAATTAATTCATCAATACTCAATCGAGATTGATCTGGCATAGAATTTATAGCAACGCGCTGCTTCTCACCCTCAAGCACAAACAAAGGATAAATCAAATCATCAACAGTCAAAACATTCTCACGCATCAAACGTCGAGAAAAATCATCACGACGCATTCTACGCATACGTGAATTAGGAAAAGAAAAATTATTCATGATAATATTAAAATGTATATAAAATATAGGCGTATTAATTGCACTGTTTTCAATTAATACAATAAAATCTTACTAACTATATAAATAACAGACATTAAGATTAAAGAGGATCATAAATTATGATACCACCAGTTGAATGGAATAATACCTACAGTTCGTATCCAGATAATATGTGCATTCACCAATTGTTTGAACAACAAGTAGAACGCACTCCTGAAGCAATTGCAATTGTTTTTGAAGATAAACAGTTTACTTATCGACAACTGAACAATCAAGCCAACCAACTCGCCCATTATCTCAGAAAATTAGGCATAAGACGAGAAATATTAGTAGGAATTTGTATTGAACGCTCAATAGAAATGATAGTAGGCTTACTAGGCATTCTCAAAGCTGGTGGAGCTTATCTACCTTTAGATCCATCTTATCCAAAAGAACGTTTAGCATTTATGCTAAAAGATTCTCAAATATCAGTAATAGTAACTCAAGATCAATTATCCACAAGCCTACCACAGAATAAAGCAAAAATAGTATCAATAGATAAAGATTGGCACAACATATTTCAAGAAACTACTAAAAACCCAATAAACCAAACCAAGCCAGACAACTTAGCTTACTGCATATATACATCAGGATCAACTGGTCAACCAAAAGGCGTACTACTTGAACATCGTGGCTTATGTAATTTAGCTGCTGCACTGATTAAAACTTTCAAAATAAAAGCTGAGAATCGTGTACTCCAATTTGCTTCTATTAGTTTTGATGTATCTATATCAGAAATTATTATGGCTCTGGTGTCAGGCGCATCTCTATATTTAGAAACAAAACAAAAATTATTACCCGGTACACCTTTATTACAAGTATTACGTGATAATGCAATTACTACAATCAGTTTATTACCTTCGGTGTTAGACACCTTATCACCTGAACAATTACCAAATTTAAAGACTATTATTATTGGAGGAGAAACTGCTTCAGCGAAACAAATATCTCGTTGGGCACCTAGTCGTAACTTTTACAATGCTTATGGACCAACAGAAGCAACAGTATGTGCCACTATAGAAAAATGTACCAACAACAATCAAACCCCTCCCATAGGTACTCCTATAGCCAATACTCAAATCTATATCTTAGATAAACAAATGCAACCAGTAGAAATAGGTGTTGCAGGAGAACTTTATATAGGCAGTGTTGGCTTAGCCAGAGCTTATCTCAATCGTCCTGAACTGACTAGGGAAAAGTTTATTAATACTCCAAATGGAAGATTATATAAAACTGGTGACTTAGCGCGTTATTGTTCAGATGGCAAACTAGAATTTTTAGGCAGGATTGATCATCAAGTTAAAATTCGTGGTTTTCGTATAGAATTAGAAGAAATTGAAGCTAAATTACACAAACATCCCGGTATAGAAGATACAGTGGTTGTTGCTCAAAAAGATAAACTTAATGATAAACAAATAGTTGCTTATATTGTATATCAATCAGCTTTAGAACGAGTACCACTACACAGTGCATGTATAGTAGAATTTGATAATAAACATCAAATAGAATTAACAACAGAAGAAATATCCCCATGTGGAGTTGACTTATTAGGAATGCCTGATGATTACAAAATCGGTCAACAACTTCGCCTACAACTATGGCTACCAGAAGCAGATAACGACTTATGGGTAAAAGGCAAAATTGCATGGATTTACAAGCAACGAGCAGGAATTGAATTTGACTTAACACCTAAGAAACAAGACCAAATACGCAATAGCATAAAATATATACTAGAAAAAAAAGGCTTAGTTCACACTTTACAAAACATTTTAGTAGAACATCTACGCGACTTTTTACAAAAGTCATTACCCAGTTACATGATACCATCATATTTTGTGATACTTGATAGTTTACCACTGACAGCAAATGGAAAAATTGATCGCCAAGCATTACCCGCCGCTGAATCATTCCAAACATATTCTTTCATTCAAGAAAAACTCATACAAATTTGGTCTGAATTCCTACCACAAAAAGTCATTGGTATTCATGACAATTTTTTAGCTCTAGGTGGAAATTCATTATTAGCAACTCGTATTATTTCTCGCGTTAATAATGAATTAGGAATTAACTTGCCTTTATACAGTTTATTTGAAACACCCACAATTGCGGAATTATCTAAGCAGATAGAAACTCAAACCAAACATAATTCACAAAACACTATCAAACCAGCACCACGAAACGATAATATTCCATTATCCTTTGCTCAACAACAATTATGGCTAGTTCAACAACTAATACCGGAATCTATGCCAGTCTATAATGAGCCAACTACCATTCATCTAGGAGGAGCTATTAATGCCGCTATTTTAGAACAAAGCATCAAAGAAATTATACAGCGTCACGAAGCCTTCCGAACCACATTTAAAACAGTAGAAGGCAAACCAGTTCAGATTATTTCTCCATCCATTGCATTCACATTGCCGCTAATAGATCTTACTAAGTTGCCAGCAAATGAACGAAAAACTGAAAGTTTAAAAATTGCCACCAAAGAAGCAATCAAACCATTTGATTTGCTAACAGGTCCATTATTCCGTGCCACTCTAATAAAATTAGATGATCAAGACTATCGCTTATTTCTGACTTGGCATCATATTATTTTAGATGGTATTTCCATATATAACATATTATTACCAGAATTAGAAAGCCTTTATAAAAGCTTTTCTAAGGGCACAATTTCTCAACTTGAAACACCTTATATTCAATACGCAGACTATGCAATTTGGCAACGACAACAATCAGATTTAGAAGATCAAATAAAATACTGGAAACAACAACTCGCAGATTTACCAAAGCTACAACTACCAATAGATCATTCAAGAACAGCACAACAAACCTATAATGGCGCGAGAGAATGTTTGGCATTACCCAAACAATTGACTGAATCCTTAAAAGAACTAAGCAAAAAAGAGGGCGTAACCTTATTTATGACCCTATTCGCAGCATTTAATGTGTTATTATACCGTTATACTGGACAAGAAGACATTTCCGTAGGAACAGTAACCGCTGGTCGCAATAAACCTGAACTAGAATCCGTTTTTGGATTTTTTCTCAACACCTTAGTTTTACGTACTGATTTATCAAAACAACCAAGTTTTCAACAACTACTTAAACGGGTACGAGAAGTTACCTTAGAAGCTTATGCTCATGAAGACTTAGCATTTGAAAAATTAGTTAAAGAATTACAACCAGACCGTCAATTAGGAACCAATCCACTATTTCAAGTCTCCTTTATTATGGAACCGACGATCTTGAATCTGGATTCTGGTTGGATTCCAAGTCAACTTGATATTCATACAGCTACATCAAAATTTGACTTAACTATAGAATTAGATGAAAGAGCAGAAGGTATTATTGGTCGCATTGAATACAACACTGACCTATTTGATCAATCACGTATTATCCGTATGATAGGTCATTATCAAACCCTATTAGAAAGCATAATAACTAACCCTCAACAATCTATCTCACACTTAGCTATATTAACAAAACAAGAACAACAACAATTCAGAGAATGGAATAACACCTCACAAGTTTTACCAGACAAACAATGTATTCACCAACTATTTGAAGAACAGGTTGAACGTACACCAGAAGCAATAGCCCTTGTTTTTGAAGACCAACAACTAACTTACCAACAACTAAACCAACGCGCCAACCAACTAGCACACTATCTAAGAAAACGAGGCGTAAAACCAGAAACATTAGTAGGTATTTGCGTAGAACGTTCATTAGAAATGATAATAGGCATATTAGGCATCCTCAAAGCTGGTGGAGCCTATGTACCTTTGGATCCCACTTATCCAGAACAACGCCTAAACTTCATGTTAGAAGATGCCAAAGTACAAATATTATTGACCCAAAAACATTTAGAAAACAAACTACTAACACAATCACAAATCAACTTAGATAGCAACTGGGAAAAAATCGCGCAAGAAAGTACAGAAAATCCAGTAAATACTACAATACCAGATAATTTAGTCTATGTTATTTATACATCTGGCTCAACTGGAAAACCCAAAGGGGTTATGATTGAACACCGAGGATTGTGTAATTTAGCCATTGAACTCATTAACATATTTAATGTAGAACAAAATAGTCGAGTACTTCAATTTGCTTCTTTTAGTTTTGATGTTTTTATATCAGAATTTGTTATGGCATTGTTATCTGGTGCTACTCTATGTTTAGCTAAAAAGAATGACTTGTTGCCAGGAATTCCATTATTGCAAACTTTACGTAAACAAGATATTAGCATAGTTAATTTACTACCATCAGTACTTGCTACTTTACCTTTTGAAGCATTACCATCTTTGAAAACAATTGTTGTTGGAGGAAATAAATGTGAAATTGAATTAGTAAAACCTTGGGCACGAAATCGTAGCTTCTTCAATGCTTATGGGCTTACAGAAACAACAGTATGTGTTACTACTAATAAATACAATGACAACAATCTATTACCAATAGGACATCCTATATCTAATACAGAAACTTATGCATTAGATAAATATTTACAACAGATACCTATAGGTATGGTAGGCGAATTATATATTAGCGGAATTAGTGTAGCGCGTGGCTATATCAATAACCCTGAACTAACAGCAAACAGCTTTATTTATTATAAAGATAATGGTAATCAAAAAATTTTATATAAAACTGGTGATTTAGTTAGATATTTACCAAATGGTAAACTGGAATTTTTAGCTCGTATTGATAACCAAGTTAAAATTCGTGGCTTTCGCATTGAATTAGGGGAAATTGAAGCTATATTGAAGCAACATGCAGCAATACAAGAGGTAGCAGTAATAACAACACAGAGTAATATAAATAGTGATAAAAGATTAATAGCCTATTTTACTACTCAGATACAACATACCCTCTCTACAAAAGAATTACGGGATTTTCTACAAGAAAAATTACCTGATTATATGATACCATCTGTATTTGTTTTTCAAGAAACATTACCATTACTTCCAAATGGAAAAGTGGATAAAAGTTCCTTATTTTCACCTTCTGATAATTTATATTTAAATTTGAAAGAATCCTTTGTAGCACCACGTAACCCATTGGAAACATTGCTTGCAGATATATGGGCAAAATTATTACAACTTGATAAAGTTGGTATTTATGATAATTTTTTTGAAATAGGTGGAAACTCTTTAGTTGCCGTTCAAGTCATCACAAAACTACAAAAAACTTTATCTGTCGAATTATCTATCAAATACTTATTTGAAAAACCCACTATAGAAAAATTAGCTAAGACAATTGAAAAACTTCAACAACAAGATGGAATTTATGATCTTACAAAAGTAATTGATTTTAATGCAGAAGCAGTTTTAGATCCAAAAATCTATCCAAAAAACCAATTTGTTATAGAAAATGTAACAAAACCACGTAATATTTTTATTACAGGAACCACTGGATTTATTGGTGCTTATTTGATTGATGAATTACTTAAAAATACTGATGCAAAAATATATTGTCTTATTCGTGCCGTTAATGAGCGTGAAGCTCTAAAAAGATTGCACAACAACCTTGATAAATATAATATTAATTATTATCATTCCTCAAGATTAATACCTATATGTGGGGATTTAGAGCAACCCCTTATAGGGCTTTCTTTTGAAAAGTTTGAAATATTAGCAGAACAAATTGATATTATTTATCATAATGGCGCTCAGGTTAATTTTGCTAAACCTTATTCAGTTCTTAAGGCAGCAAATGTTCTTGGTACTCAAGAAGTATTGAGATTAGCATGTCGTAAAAAAGTAAAACCAGTACATTATATATCTACTCTAGCTGTTTTTAGTTTAGTAGGATGTTTAAATTTTCCGAAAGTCATAACAGAAAAAGATGATATTAATAATCATAAAACCTATCTTAATGAAGATATAGGTTATACTCAAACTAAATGGGTAGCCGAACAATTGATATGGAGTGCTAAATCAAGGGGAATACCTATTACTGTATTTAGAACTGGGTTTATAATGGGTCATAGTAAAACTGGTCATACTTATAGTAGTCATTATATATTTAGGATGATTAAAAGATGCATACAAACAGGATACATTCCAAATATAGTTAATCAGAAATATGAATTCATTCCAGTAGATTATGCTAGCAAAGCTATTGTATATTTATCAAGACAACAAGAGTCTCTAGGAAAAGCTTTTCATATAGTACCATTACATTCTCAAAATATTAGTTTGATTAATTTCTTTGAAATGATATGTTCATATGGTTATAAATTCAAAAAAATTCCCTATCAAGACTGGATAGAAAAAAATATTTCTAATATTCATGATAATAACAATCCTCTACTTCCTTTTTTACCTTTACTAACAGAAAAAGTAAATGGAAATATTACTAGATTGGAATGGTATCAAAATACACCAGACGTTGATTGTCAAAACACATTAAATGGATTAGCAAATACCTCAATTTCTTGTCCACCAATGAATGTGCAATTAATTGATACATACTTATCCTACTTAATTAAGATTGGTTTCATACAGCCACCGTCTAAAAATGATAACGCAATTCCAACCAATAATGTCGTCCAGCCAAAGGCAAATCATATGGTATGTTAATAACTCCATTGGAGTCTGGTCCCTGACTTGGTTCACGGGCATCAACATCAAATAGATTTCTAACACTGACTGCAAAGTTCCAATGTCCTTTTTTAATATTTTTGCGGCGTAAGGTAAAATCTACAGTAGTATAATCGTCAACAGGGGACCTTGAATCTCCAAAAGCCCTTTGTCTTTCGGAAACCCAATTTATTTGGGTATCAAGGAACCAGTTAGGCATTAGTAGCCAATCACTACGTACATAAGCAGAATGCTGGGGATAATTACCAGCATCATGCTTATTATTTTCATCGCTAGCTTTAACAAAAGCATAATTAGCCAATAAACTAGATTTTTTTGTCATTTTCCAACGTGCTTCAAATTCTAAACCATAAGCTTTTTGAATACCAACATTGTCTGCTATAAAAATACCTTTTGATGCACCGGGTACATAACGAATGCCATCTGACCATTTATAACTAAATAAATTTGTTGCTAGATGCAGATTATTTCTGACATGATAGTTAAATGCCAATTCCCAAGTATCAATTGTTTCAGGATTAAGATTTAAATTACCTTTGTGTACAGGATTACTAGTAATATATAACTCTGAAAAAGTAGGGGCACGAAAAGCACTAGCATACATAAGTTTAGTAGAAAATTTTGAAATAGGTTGCCAACTTAGTGCGAAACGAGGGTTTAGAGTTGATTTAAAATCAGAATAATTATCATACCTGAAACCAGTAGTCCATTCCCAATTTGGAGTTAAATTCCAAACATCCTGTAAGAATACATGCCAATTTTTACGAGAACCTTCTGGAATAAAGCTGTATGATGTATTACTAATATCCATTAGATTTTGAATCGGAAACCCTGTTGTTGGATTAGTATTGGTATAATGTTTAATTTTATACATTTCACCATAATGATAGCCAATACCTAAACGAACTGTATGTTTTTTAAAACCAGTATAAAATCCTGATAAATCTAGACGGTTGTTACGTTCAGAGATAGATGTATCAATAATCATTCCATTTGGATAAGCACCACCAAAAGCACCCGACGGAAAAATAGTTTGATTATTAGTATTATATCTAGTTTGAAAATAACTGAGTTGTGCAGTAACATCCCAATTTTCAGTAAATGTACTATTATGATAAGTAAGATCAGCGTTGAAACGGTCATCAGTAAAATGACCAATAGGATCTAATGCTTCTCCTGTACCTGCACCAGTTCCAATATTACGTCGTCCTTGATAACCACTACGTAATTGCCAATTTTCTTTAGAAATATCTAATCGTGCATCAAGATTACGTTTTTGCATATTTACGCCTCCCGGCGCAAGAGAGGCATTGGTACCAAATTGATTATCAAAATGGCTTTGAGCATCTATATCAATAATTTCATTATGTCCATCGGTATTACGGTATTCTAAAGAAGATGCAATATCAAAACCTGCCCAAGTTCCACCATGTAATATATAGGCATCTTGAGTATTAAAACTGCCTATTCGTGTACCTATTTCAGTACCTTCAATATCTTTTTTAGTTTTAGTAATAATATTAATAACTCCAGCAAAAGCATTAGCCCCAAAAACCGCAGAACCCGGTCCACGTATAACTTCTATACGAGCAATATTCGCTACTGGCATACCTGCCCACATAGCACCTTTATTACCAAAATACAATCTATTAATAGGAATACCATTAACTAGCATTAAGATTTGTGGATTAAAAGTTGAATAAATTCCTCTAATAATATAAATAGGATTGTAAGCGCGATTTCGAGCCACATGCAGGCCAGGCACCATTTCTAATACTTCATCTAAATCAGTTGCACCAGTTGCCTCAATATCTTGTGCTGTTATCACAGTAGTAACTGATGGGGCGCGATCTGTTGTTTGTTCTTTACCCGTGGCAATTGTGACCTTTCTTGCCTTTATTAGCCCATCAAATACATTAAAAACATTATCTAGTGTTACTTCTACTTCTACTAATTCCTCTAGTTTTAAGCCTTTTAAAAATTCTATTGCTTCACGATCTGCTTCTGTTGTTTCATCTTCTGCATAGCTTGGAAAGCTTATTATTGTTAAATTTATTAAAATTATTAATAATCTTATATACATATTCTGCCTCATTTTACATTCTTTAATTAAAATTAGTTATATTATTCATAATAGATGCAAAATATAGGCTATTGAAAAACTTTTCTGGCTATATACAATAAATTCGCACTGATTCTCACATTCGCTTTTATTGCAACACGACGATTCATATAAAATCTGATATTTTTACCCATATTCACAAACTGAATCATGCCACCATCACGAGCAAAATTTTCAATACCACTAACAGTAAGAATGGCACGTTGTTTGAGATATTTAAATATTTTTCTTAGATTTTTTACTTCAGAGCGGCTTATAAAGAGGATGTGGCATGAATTAGTGTTTTTAACAGTGCTATGAACTTGTATCTGAACATTATGTGCATCAACTGTTTCATTTTTTACAGCTAATTTCAGCAATCCACGAAATGGATCTGTACCTAAAACACAAATCCTGAATGGAGATATAGAACTTTCAAATACGCTTGGTGGCCATCTTACAAAGTATGTAAAATTATATAAAAAGACCGCTTTTATTTGATATTCACGTATGGTAGGTTGTTTGGCGTAGCTTAATGACGATTGTAATAATAATATGATTATGCTTATTATTATTATTTTAAATTGATATAAACCCATATTATATATGATATAATTTATTGAATAGAAACTTGATTCTATAATAACAAGCTACTTATGACAAGTAGCTTTTTTAAAAATTATGCTTGTATTACATCTCGCCCATCTTTTAAAGCCTCAGCCCAACTATTAATAAGACTAGCGGATTTACGCAGATATTTACCATAACTTTCACTCCAATCTTCTAATCCCTGCATTAAACTCTCATTTGCAGGATCACCAACCATTAATTTTACTTTAGTCAAAACTTGTTGTAATAAAACTATATCTAAAGCATCCCATGCACTATTCATATTTAATAATTGTAAATTTTCTAAGCAACGTTTTAAAGATTCAGCAGCACGCAATGAAAACATCGCATTCTTATATTTTAATAATACATCAAGTTCCTCAATAGACATAATTTGTTGCTCTTCTAACTCTAATTTAGAACGTTGCAAAGTCGCCCTTGGTTCCAATTCCAGTTCTATAATTGAAGCGCGATCTAAAACACGAGGCGATAATGATAAAGTTGTATGATCATTATTTATAGTTGCTATAAAACGTAATGCAGGTGAAATAAATATTTTACTGCCATTAGTTGTAACACCTCGAATACTTTTACCACCTAATTCAATCATACGTGATTGTTCTGCATTATCTGAATATTGTGATCGCACTAATATATCGGCAAACCAATACTCTGGCTGACTTAAATTAAATTCTTCAAATATAACCATATATGTACGTTTATCGTTTTTACGCCAAGCAGATTCAGCTTTTACTAAAAAACGAGTAAACTCAGTAGGTTCAAATTCATTACTAATTGGATTTAAATAACCTAATAAATCTTCGCGTCCACGCCAAGTTGAACCCACTGGAACTATTAACTGACGTTCTGAATCATCTATTAAATCAATTGCTAAACTACTTTTACCTACACCCGGATGACCTGTAATAATAAGAATATTTTTTGTAAGTGAAACCGCCATTAAAGCATATAAATTTTCTTTACTATAATTTTTTTTAATTTTTTCTTTAATACTTTCTTTTTCTATTAATGGATAAATGGTACTACCATTTTTTGTAGTTGCTTGGGTTTTAATTGGTAATGGTGGGGTTTTTTTAATATCTAAATTTTTAAGACCCTCAAAAGGACTTTTATTGATGTTAGCTGATGGAGTGCTTCTATAACTCACCGAACGCATCGTATTTTGTTTCTGTAACAATTCTGCATTATTTCGTGCAACTTCAAACCAATCATGTAAGTTTGCATGAAAATGTGCAAAACGT
Source organism: Candidatus Marithrix sp. Canyon 246 (assembly GCF_001723685.1). Lineage (GTDB taxonomy): Bacteria > Pseudomonadota > Gammaproteobacteria > Beggiatoales > Beggiatoaceae > Marithrix. Next base: position 172,610 of record NZ_MCBX01000002.1, on the reverse strand, counting down.
TCAGCATCTTCAGTATTTGTCCAATTAGGATGAGGGCTACGTGCTTGTTCAGCAGCTTTTTCAAACATATTTTCTACTGCTACACGATTGACTTCTTTCAGATAAACCCCACCTATTATACTTTTATAATATACTGTTAATGTATAAGGCTGTTGAAAACGTGTCCATCCATCAGGATAAGGTTCTATTTTCCACAATGTTTTAAATTCATTTATTTTTTGTGGGGATACACTACGGACACGATAAGCACCGAAAACATAATCTTTAGGTCTAGTATTTATATCGCTAATACCGCGTGGTTCTTGAAACCGTTTACCCCAAAACAGTAAAATTTGATTATTTAAAGCTTCTGGATATGGGTCTAAAAGCCAGCCGATGCCTAAATCATCAATTAAACAATAAGGATTTTCTTGTTCAAAAATATGAATATGGTAACAACGTGGATCACCTTGCTGACAATAATCAGTACGAAATTGTTGTTTGGCAGAACAACTCCATGTTTCAGCATTTTTACAAATGCTACCATCCCAATTACTACGATGAGAATTTATGGTACAACCTAAAGCGTTACCAATAGTGATAAAACTCATAATACTATGTTCCTAACATTTTATAAGGTAAAATAAACCAGTTTAAATAATAACAGTTTTGATAAACTATAAACTTTAAAATTTTACATTTACATAATCAGGAGTAATTTAATAATGGCTGAATTTTTTTCAGACGCTTGGATGAACAGTTTCATGGAAGAATGGAATAAAGAACCAGATTTAGCTGATGCTTTATCTAAGATCAATTTCACTTCTAATATTGGCTACGGTTTGCTTGATGAAGATCAAGCAAGAGGCTTTGTAGTAGTTGAAAATGGTAAAGTGAAATCTGCTGGCGCTTATAATGGTGAAGAATTAAATTGGGATTTACGTGCTTCTCAAGATAATTGGGATAAATGGATGACCAAGGGTCTAGGTATGGCTGGTTTAGGTATGGCTTATGTTGGCGGTAAGTTAAAATTCAAAACTGGTGACTATAAGGCAATGGTAAAAGACCCACGTATGGCAGGTCCATTTGTCAAAACCTTTACTGTTATGGGTCGTGTTAAAGCTTAATTAATAATTAATATAGGAGAATTCAAATGTTAAAACAATTCGTTAAAGTTACTGCCTTTGCAGGTTTATTATTTTCTATGAGTTTCAGCCAAGCTGCTGATCCTGATTACTTTTCACCAGAATGGATGAATGATTTTAAAGATGCTTGGAATAAAAATTCAGAAATAACTGAAACTCTTGGCAAGATTGACTTTAATTCAACCATTGCTTATGGGTTTAAAGATGATGATAAACCATTAGGTGTTATAGTGGTTAAAGATGGTATTGTAACCACTGCTGGTGCCTATAATGATGAAGAACTCAATTGGGATTTACGCGCTCCTAAAGAAACATGGAAAGAATGGTTAGAGGCTGAAAATGGACCTACTAAAACTCAGTTATTTAGACCAGCTTGGTTGGGTGGTAAGTTAAAATTTCAAAAAGGTAACTATTCTGCTATGTTAAAAAACCCAAGCATGATGGGTCCTTTTGTTAAAAGTTTTACTGTCATGGGACAAGTAAAATAAAAATCACATCATGACTATGTGATAATTTTTTAAAGGCTTGTTATATAACAAGCCTTTTTTAATAGGATAAAATAAATGTATAAAAATATTTTAATATCAGGATTAATATTTATTGGAATCAATGTTAATGTAGCAGCTGAAACTTATCAAGTACGCGCTCATAATATGACTTCCTCTGTAACTTTAAGTGGAACTGTAATAGCAAAAAAAGAAGTAACCTTTACAGCTCAATTACCCGGAAGAGTAGAAATGCTTGCTGGTAAGGAAGGTGATGAATTTGATGCTCAAACTGTTTTAGTTATTTTAGATGATAAAGAATTGTTAGCCAAACGACGTGCTGCTATTGCAGCTTGGAGAAGTGCAGACGCTACTTTACGTAATGCAGGTATGCAATATTCACGTGAATTATTGTCTCCAGATTCACCTAGCAAAGCCCCCGGCGGTATGGGTCTGCCAAATCTATTTGATCAAGTGTTTAGTAAACCACTAAGTGATTTTATGGGACAAAGTGATCAAGGAATTGATCGTCAAGCTCAACTTAATAATTATAGTGTGCAAATTGAACAAGCACGTAATGCCTTATTACAAGCTAAAGCTCAAATTGAACAAATTGATGATAAATTGCAGGATGCAAAAAGTATTAGCCCTTTTGATGGTGTTATAACCCAAAAATGGATAGAAGTTGGTGATACTGTACAACCGGGTAAGCCTTTATTAAAATTTGCTGATCTTTCTAGCTTACAAATTGAATTAAATATACCAGCTCGTTTAATTCGAGGTTTAAAAGTCGGACAACGACTTTCTGCATCATTAGATGTATTGGATAAGCGTATTGTTGCAACCGTAGCACAAATTTTTCCTACTGCTAATATAAAACGCCATACTATTAAAGTCAAGCTAGATATAGATACTGATAATCAGTATGTAGCCCCCGGTCAATATGCTAAAGTAGATATACCAGAACGAAGTTTTGGCAGACAAAAAGTATTATTAATACCTATGAAAGCAGTAAAGAAACGGGGTAGTTTGCCCGGAGTTTGTGTATTAAAAAGAAATAATAAAACCGCGAAGCGTTTAGTTAGACTTGGTCAAAAAGTAAATCCAATGATTATTAATGATCTTGATCAATCTTTGGGAGATTTTGTTACAGTCTTAAGTGGTTTAAATGCTGGTGATCAAATTATATTGAATTGTGGTAGTCGTTAATGAGTCAAGAATCACAAGATAAATCTTTAGGTTTAGCGGGTAAAACCGCTAAAGCTTTTATTCATTCACCTATTTCTCCCTTATTGTTTTTTGCAATGTTATTTATGGGAATTATGGGTTTAATTTTAACACCTCGTCAAGAAGATCCGCAAATATCTGTTCCAATGGTGGACATATTTGTTCAATATCCCGGAGCTTCTTCACAACAAGTATCAACAATGGCACTTGATCCGCTACAACGGATTATGAGTGAAATTCCCGGTGTTAAACATGTATATGCTGCTGCTGAACGAGGACAGGGCATGGTAACAGTGCAGTTTAAAGTAGGTCAACAGTTAGAAAATTCTGTGTTTAAAGTCTATGATAAATTGCAATCCAATATGGATAAAATACCCCCCGGAGTCAGACAACCATTAGTTAAACCCAAGGGTATTGATGATGTGCCAGTTGTAACATTAACTTTGTGGTCTGAAGATGTAGATGATGGTGCATTACGGACGCTAGCACTTGATGTGATGCAAAAGCTGAAAGGTATTCCTAATACAGGACAAAGTTTTGTGGTAGGTGGACGCTCAGAGCAAGTTCTAATTGAAGTTAAACCTGAACGTTTATCAGGTTACGGAATTAGCATTGGACAAGTAGCGCAAACCATACAAACAGCTAATAGTGAAAAATCTGCTGGACAAATAGAATCTAATAATCAACATTTATCTGTTTATACTGGTAAATTTTTAACTAATGCTGCGGAAGTAGCACAATTAGTGGTAGGTAGTTATCAAGGTTCTCCTATATATGTACGTGATGTTGCTGAAGTTACACAGGGTCCAGAAAAAGAAGCTAATAAAATAGTTAATTATTATTCTGGTCCAGCTTATGGTAAGGATATGGATGTCAATGCTGCTTCTGCGGTAACAATTGCTATTTCTAAAAAAGTTTTAACTAATGGAGTTGCTGTTGCTAATGCGATCTTAGATCGAGTAGAGGCACTTAAAGGTAATGTTATTTATGATAATGTTCATGTAGAGGTGACTCGTAATTATGGTGCAAGTGCTAATGAGAAGGTAAATAGTTTAATTAAAAAATTATTTATTGCTACTGGTGCTGTAACAATATTGGTCTTATTTAGCTTGGGTTGGAGACCAGCTCTAGTTGTAACTTTAGTTATCCCAGTAGTTATTTTAGTGACAGTATTTGCAGCATACCTATTAGGTATGTCAATTGATCGTGTTAGTTTATTTGCTTTAATTTTTTCTATCGGAATTTTAGTTGATGATGCTATTGTGGTGATGGAAAATATTTATCGGCGATGGCTACTTCACAGTGAAACCGATACAGCCACCGCTATAGATGCGGTGCGCGAAGTTGGTAATCCGACGATTTTAGCTACCTTTACAGTAGTTGCTGCTTTATTACCTATGGGTTTTGTATCTGGCATGATGGGACCTTATATGATGCCAATTCCAGTTTTAGGTTCAGTAGCAATGATATTTTCTTTATTTGCTGCTTTTGCTTTTACCCCTTGGTTAGCAATGCGTCTCAAGCCATCAATGGCAGTACTTCAAAAAGCTGAACATAAGGAACATAAATCTAGTGAAATGTGGGAAAAAATATTCCGTACCATTTTACCACCTTTATTTAGTAGTAAGGTTCTGGGTTTAGGGTTTTTATTTGGATTGATATTTTTATTTTTTGCTGCTTGTTCAATGTTTTATTTTAAAGCTGTTGAAGTAAAAATGTTACCATTGGATAAAAAACCGGAATTTAATGTCTTTATTGATATGCCAGAAGGTACTGCTTTACCAGTGACAGCCAATTTGACAGATCAATTAGCTCAAATATTACGTGATAAAGAAGAGTTTCCTGAAGTCATAGCTTTACAAACTTATGTTGGTACTTCACAACCCTTTGATTTCAATGGAATGGTACGTCATTATTATTTACGTAATAAACCGTGGCAAGCAGATATTCATGTACAATTAGTAAAAAATAAGAGACCAAGTCATGCAGTTGCTGTTGAAGCACGTTTAGCATTAAAAAAATTGCTTAAAGAACTTAATAGTCAAGCTCATCTAACGATTGTAGAAATGCCACCCGGACCACCGGTATTACAGCCTGTAGTAGCTGAAGTTTATGGTCCAGATGATGAAACTCGTAAAGCAGTGGCTAAACATTTAACTCAGGTTTTTGAAAAATCAGAAATTTTAGATGATGTTGATAATTTAATTGCTAAACCACATAAAGTATGGAGATTTAAGGTTGATACAGCAAAAGCTGTAGAACGCGGAATTTCTGTTGATACAATCAACAATAATTTATCTATGGCATTAGGTGGTTTTAAATTAGGTGATATTAAACAAGGTACTATGCTTGAGCCAACTTATATTGTGATTCAAGTACCTTTAGTAGATAGAGCGCAATTAAGCCGCCTATATGATTTACCTATACCTTCACAAAAAGGTAGTACTGTACCTCTAGCAGAACTTGGAAGTTTTGAACAGGAATTGCAAGATCCTATTATTTTCCAGAAAGATTTACGTCCAGTTGAATATGTGGTAGGTGAACCAGTCGGTATCTTTAACAGACAAACTCATAGTTATAGCGAAAGTTCCACTATTTATGGCATGTTTGATGTTGAGAGAATGTTAAAGGATTATAAAGCCCCTGATGGTGTCAATTTAGTAGATTCTGCAAACTGTACAGATCTTTATGTAATGTCTTTATGTGACCGCTATCTTGGACCGCCAGAAATTGGTAAATCAGGCTTTGAATGGACTGGTGAATGGACTGTTACTTATGAAACTTTCCGTGATATGGGTATTGCATTCTTGGTAGCAATGGTGTTAATTTATATATTAGTGGTTTGGTTGTTTGGTAATTTTATTGTTCCAGCTATCATTATGGCACCTATTCCTCTAACTTTATTAGGTATAATTCCCGGTCATTGGTTATTAGATGCTGAATTTACAGCTACTTCAATGATTGGCTGGATTGCTTTAGCAGGTATCATTGTACGTAACTCAATTTTATTAGTAGATTATTCTATTTCTCAAATTCACTTAGGTTCATCTATAGAAGATGCTGTTATCTTAGCTTGTAAAACACGTACTCGTCCAATTATGATTACTGCTTTTGCTTTAGTTGGAGGTTCTAGTGTTATTATTTTAGATCCGATTTTCCAAGGTATGGCTATCTCTTTATTATTTGGCGTATTAGTGTCAACCGTATTAACGTTAATAGTTATTCCTTTAGGTTGTATTAGTATTGGACCAGATAGACTAATTGGAGCCAGTTCAGGAGGCGGAGATGTACCTCCAATAGAACCAATGAATCCTAATGCCGGTTTACCACTATGGTTACGTATTTGGATGGCAATTATGTCTGTGTTTCTGTTTATTATTACAGTATTCCAAAAAATACTAGGGATATTCACGATGATTTTTTATGTGAGTCGTAAGAAAAAACCATCGCCTCCACCAACAGAGCCGTCAACTGAAACTGAAGAAGAAGATGTTGTAACAACAACTTCAAGACGTTCAAAACGAAATGCTACAGAAAGAAATAATGTAGATTTAGTTAGTCAATATCAGGATAAAAAAGATTAAATTAAGATCCCCCTTTAAGGGGGAATGAGGTTTTTTATGTATAAATATATAAATGTATTACTATTAATGTGTATAAGTAGTTATGCTTATTCACAAAATATATTAACTCAAAATATTGATGGAGCATTAAAAAATGCTTGTTTAGATCGCAACCAAACATCTGTCAGAGTGGTTGAAATGCCAAGCGGACATATAGTTTATGATTACAATAGCTTAAAACCATTATTAGCCGCTTCAGTAATGAAATTAATTACCACTGCTTCAGCTTTACATTATTTAAGCCCAGAATATCGTTTTAAAACAACTATTTTACATACTGGACAAAAACGTCAAGGCACCATAAATGGACATTTAGTCATACGTGGAGGAGGTGATCCCTTCTTATCAACTAAAGATTTATGGAAAATAGCAACACAACTGAAAGCCAGTGGTATTTATGAAGTCACAGGTGATTTACTAATTGATCTGCACTTTTTCGATAGTTATAATCGGGCACCTGCATGGGAAGTGAACCGAAGTGATTGGGCTTATGATGCAAAAATAGGTGCTTTATCCCTAAATTTTAATAGTATTGCAGTACATGTTAAACCGGGAGATTATTCAGGAGATAAAGTCAATGCTTGGATAGAACCTTCTGTTCCTTATATGTTATTATCTAATAATGCTAAAACTATAAAACGTGGGCGCAATACAGTATCCGTAAAAAGAAGCGAAAATGCTTCAGGTTATATAAAGATGCAACTTAGAGGTAAGTTACCTATTAAAAGTAGAGAAAAACTGATTCGTCTAAATGTTTTAGAACCAATGCGCTATGCAAGTGAAACATTTAATTATTTATTAAAAAAAGCTGGAATAAGAGTTAAAGGTAAAACTAAAGTAGTATATAGACCTGTTGCAGGCAAGGCAATTTATACACATTTATCACCACCCTTATCTTTGATTTTAAAAGAGTTAAATACATTTTCTAATAATTTAACCGCAGAACAAGTTCTCAAAACAATTGCCGCAGTGCGTTATGGTACACCGGGAACTCATGCAGAAGCTTTGAAATTAACTAGACAATTTTTAACTCTAAGTCGTGTAGATTTGCGAGGAGTAAGCTTAGCTGATGGTTCTGGTTTATCACGTAAAAATAGAATGACAACTCGTGCAATAACTGATTTATTAACTAGAATGTATTCTCGTTTTGATATTGGTCCAGATTTTATGTCAGTATTACGTGTAATGGGAGCTTATGGAGTATTATCCAGCCGCTTAAAGAAATCACCAGCAAAGGGAAAGATTAGAGCCAAAACTGGAACTTTAAGAGGAGTAAGCACCTTAGCAGGTTATGTAGCTACTCCAGTAGGCAAAGTATTTGGATATGCAATATTTTTAAATAACAACCGATGTGGTGGTTGGAAAGCTGATAAGATTGAAGATAAGATTGTCAATAGCATTCATCGCTATGGTCATAATTATTTAAATACTGCTCAAAGATAGATTTTTAAACAAACCTGACAGGTTTTAAAAACCTGTCAGGTTTATTTCTCATTCTTCAATCTTTGCACCTCTGTTACAGTTAAACTAGTTTTCAAAGCAATCGTTTCAACATCCAAAATATCTAATAAATTTTTTGTTCTATTCCCTTTTTTTCTGCTTCTTCTTTAGCATAATCAAGTACATTTTTATAATCCAACTTGGCTTTTAAGTCTAATTGATAAGCAAATTGTTCATCTTTATTCAAAGCCTCTTTTATTAACTGATCTTTTTCTAATATCTTAGGTATAGACTGGCATTTGGCTAAATTACTTAAATAATATAACCAATATTCAATCAAAAAGCGTTTATTTTCTTCAGTTCCAAATATTCGTTTAAATCCAAAATCTGTAAATGGATCTATATATTTATCTTTTATCATAATCTGGAGATTTTCCTAAAACTGCTAATGCTAATTCGCCACTTATATATATACCATCAGAAGTCAGAAAACTTAATGCTATATTACCCGCTTCGGCACCAAAAATTGAGGCAAATAATTTGAGTGTTTGTTGACATAAAGCATTTTTATTATTCAATGTCATGTCAATAACAACTTTTGCATCTTATTTATTCTAGTTGACTATTTGTCGCGCCAATTTCGCCTATTAAAATCATACGTACACTCCACTTTTTGCTGCGTATCCTGCGGCTCCCAATAATCCTACTTTATCATTCATAATTACTTTAACTGGTATATCGGCATTGAGTTGAGCAAATTTAGGATTTTGAGTGTCTTTGGCTGTAAAAAAACGCATAAAGTTAGCATCACGCATTTTTTCTAATATTTTCGGAGCAATACCACCTCCAATATAGATACCACCTACCGTCTTATCATGCAATGCTAAATCACCGGCAACTGATCCATAAATTGATACAAATAGGTCTAATGCTTTTTCACACAAAGCATCTTCTTTAGCTAATGCTGATTCACTAATAACTTGAGCTACATCATCAGCTTGCTTCATACGTTCTATCAAAACTTCAGATTCTTGAGCGTCTTTTTCATTTGTCAGGAATTGATAAATATTTATCAGTCCATTTCCTGACAAAATTTGTTCAATACTAACATTGCCTTGATTTCTATCTTGTAAATAACTTAATAATTTTAATTGTAAATTATCTTTGTCATAGCTAGGTGCAAAGTTGACATGTCCACCTTCAGAAGCCGAAGGATAATGTTCATTTTCTTTCCAAGGCAATTTTACTTTTCCTAGTCCAGTACCAGCGGCAATAATAGCGCGATTACCTTCTAAATATTTACCCTGATTAATAATTTCTAAATCTTGTTCACCAAGTTGAGAAATACCATAAGCTATAGCTTCCATATCATTAAGAAAAAATACAGGTTTTTCCTTAATTAGCTTGCTTAAGTTAGTTTCTGTCATCAGTGGCCATTGCTTAATATTAGTCATTTGACAAGAGCATTTTCCTTCTTGATCTTTTTCTATAGGTCCAGCTATGCCAAAACAAGCAGTGTCAATTATTTTGTTGTCTTCGCTGACATGAGCTAAAAAGTCATTTATCAAACTTTCAAAACTATCATACTGTTGGCTTTCATATTTATTTTCTATAAGAGATATTATTCTATCATTTTCTTGTTTGAAAATTCCTAAATGAGTTTTAGTACCACCAACATCACCAGCTAAAATCATTTGTTTATCCTTTTGTAAGTTATTTTTCGTATATATCTCCTGCATCAAGGAGACATTCAGTAATTTTAGGAAGCAATAAACGTGTTTGGTTTTTGCCAACAAGCACAATACTAACTGTTACTGGTGTAAATTCAAATACAGCATCTATGTTGGTATCTTCCGAGGTTATTTTATCAAATAAATCTTGTATATCGCTCATATCATTAATCTTGTCATGCTATCATAAAAAGAAGAGCGAACATCCCGCTTTACCAACCCAAGTTCTTTACTAGTAGGTACAGTGGCAACAACATCATTCGCTTCCCTTATGGAATTTAGAATTTTAACGTTACTTCGTTTAAAGGATGAAAGGATTACCATGATTTTAATTCTCTCAAGCCTGACAAGTTTATTTAATTACCGCTTCTTAGGAAAATATTCCAGCCAATAACTAGCTAAATGATAATTTAGCCGCTTAAAGAAATCACCAGCAAAGGGAAAGATTAGAGCCAAAACTGGAACTTGTTTAAAAACTAAATTGGATAAAATCCTTACTTTCATCTTTCAATTGAATTTCTATTTCAGCAAAACCTGTTTAACTGACCCAACATGACTAGGAATTTTATTCTGCCAAGAATGTTCTGATTCTAGTTGTTTTGCTAACATAAATAATACCTTATCATTTCCAACTGCCGCCATAAAATGTGCCCCATGAGGCAAACCATTTTGATCCCAGTATAGTGGAACTGACATGGCTGGTTGCCCTGTAATATTCGCTATTGGTGTGAAAGGCATGTGATACAATAATTTATCAATAAGAATCTCTAAAGTATTTTTATAAATAGCATTTTTACCTAATCCTGTAACAATCAGAAATTTAAGTAACAATTTTTCAAAAACATTAAACTCAAGAGCATTGCTTGTTAGGGGTAAAGTTGCAACCGTAGGGGTTAAGATAACATCATATTTTTGATGTAGTATTGACATTTTTTGAGATGTAGTTTTCCATATTTTCAATGCTTGATTCACTTTATCCTGACTAATTCCACTTCCTGCAATGGACATAAATTTTGTATTTAATTCAATATCCAATTCATTTTCTTTAACTCCGAATAAAGTTGCCATATCAATTATATTACCATGTGTATAATGAATAACTATTATTATAAATGCACGCATTAATTCTCTTCCATCAAAGTTCCATTGCGTTGCTTCTACATCATGACCTAAATCTTCACAATATTTTGCTGCTAATTCGGCACCTTTAATACATTCAGCATGAACTTTAGTTTTTATTGGTGATTCTGTAATCAATCCAATTTTTAATTTCTTTTCCTCACATGTAGCTGAAAATAGATAACTATTTTCTTTGGGATTTAATATTGAATAATCATTTCCTAGGTTTCCTGCAACCATATCAAGATAAGCGGCACTATCTCGAACTGAAATTGTAGAAACATGACTAACTACAGCACCAGCCCAAGCCTTAGTCATATCTTCATATTTATTTAGCCCTTGTGAAGGTTTGAATCCAAAGATTCCACAATATGATGCAGGAAGCCTGATAGAACCGCCACCATCACTAGAATAAGCCATTGGAACAACTCTTGAAGCTACAACTACTGAGCTACCACCACTTGATCCACCTGAATTTTTTGATATATCCCAAGGATTTAGGGTCGCACCAAAAGCCGTGGTTTTTGTTATAGGTGAATTACCTATTTCTGATGTTGTTGTTTTTCCGAATGTAATTAATCCAGCAGAATTAAGCTGATCTGCCATTCTGTTATTTTCATTTGGAACATATGACTTCATTGCATTGCTGCCATTTGACATTGGCATACCTTTAAATGCAAGCATTAAATCTTTTACTAAAAATGGAACACCGCAAAAAAGACTATTTTTATCTAAATTATTGATAAGTGTTTCTGCGAAAGAATTATCCTGATAGATAACGGCATTATACTTGTGATTAATTTTTGATAAGCGTTCATTTGCCTCAGCTAATAGTTCTTTAGGAGATACTTCTCCCTTTTTTACCAACTCTGCTAAGGCTAAAGCATCATATTGTTCATATTCTGGGAATGTTTTCATATATCTAAACATAGTCAACGCCTACAGATACTTATACAAAGATTGATACGGATGCTGTTCAACAACCAAACAATCACCTTTTGTGGTATTAGGGGATTGGGTAAATTCAGGCAACGTTGAACCTGTGGATCAATGACCCTCATCGCTATAGCCCATATGTTCGACTTCATAATCTCGCTGGAATGTCGTGAAGAGATCGTAAATTGACATCTGTTGATCTTCTGAGCTAATATCTGGTTTTTAAAAGTGGCTATTCCAACGAAATGGTTCTAAAAAAAAAGTGGACAGCACATAGCGATAATCATCATTATTCGCTTTAACTGAGCGATGCGCATGATTTATGGTTGCAATGGCTTGTTGCCCCTTTTCGCTGTCCAAACCAAAATAAATCAGTGTACGAATCAATTGACGGGTACGCATCAGAAGATAGTAGATAGTGTAAATTGTTTGATTCATCAATATTTCTGCTGGGTTTTTGACTTATACTGTTTGGTACGCATTAATTTACGTTGTTTAACCCACTTCTTACCTTCTAAATTTTTAGCATCATCCAAATTCATCTGTTGCTGCTTTTTCAATGACTTGGAATTATATTTAGCCGCTTCTTCGCCTAACTTATTAGCATTTTCTATTAAAACGCGCTGTGCTTCTTTTATTTTACCTTCATCGCGTAATTTTACTGCTAACTCATTTTTTTCTACCGCTAATTGTTCTGCCACCGCTGTCATTACACTAACATCTGTATTTTTTGCCACTAGCTCTAGTGAATCAGTAAAACTGGCTGTTGCCATACTACTCATACGTTCCATTTTATCATTATCCATACGGCGATAAACCACTGCTATTCCAGCAATCATACGCTCTTCAGCAACTTTATTGGCAGCCACTTCCAATTCTAATAGAATATATTTTTCTTGTTCACTATACAATTGGTTTAATTTTATTAACACTTGTTGGGCTACAATTTGAGCATCTCTGCCTAGCACCCGAAGAGGGCGTACACCTTCAGCACAAATAATAGTAACATTAACCTCTTGAGATACTACCGATAATATATCACTAAACTCATGTTCAAAAAAAGCTAACAAATCATTAGCATGTTCGACAAAAGCATGATTACCATCACTTTTTTTAGCTAATTGAGTCATTAAATCCTCATTATAGCCTAAACCCAAACCAATGGTAGTAACAGAAATATTTTCTTCACCTAATGCAGCACCTAATTTTCCTAACTCTTCAGGGGTACTTGGTCCAACATTTGCTAGCCCATCCGATACTAAAACAATACGATTAACTCGTTTCCTATCTAAAAACTTGCGAATTTCTCTTGCACCTTTTTCCATTCCATCATAAAGCGCAGTTGAACCACCAGCTTTTAAATTATTAATCTCTTGAATTATCATCTGCTTATCAGTCGCCTTAGTCGCTGGCAACAAAATTTCAGCCTGATGATCATAAGTGATTACTGAAATAATATCATATGGGCGCAAATGCTCAACAGCCATAATAGCGGCTTTTTTGGCATTAACAATTTTTTCACCCTGCATTGAACCTGATTTATCAATTACTAAAGCCACATTAATTGGCACACGCTTTTGTTTTTCTTTAAAAGGCAAACCAGTTAATGAGACTCGTAAATATACATTTTGTTTTTGCTCAGCTAACAATACCGGTGTAGCTAAAGCAGTATCTAATTTTATTTGGTAAGCTAAAACAGTGTTTGACATTTTAATTACAACAAAGATTATTAAAACAATGAAGAAAACAGTTATATATCGCATAATGATTTATTATGACATATATTTTTAATATATCAACCACCAATTCCAGTTGTCTGATCTTCTTCAACTTTTCGATGAACATTTTCTGGAGGGATAATTGTCGCATCTCGCCCTTGTTTAAAACTTTGTTCTTGGACAATTACTCGATAGGCTTTATTTAGTTGTAATGCACGCGCTGGCGATGGCCATAATAATAATGATATATCATTATGTAATTTATTCAGCATGTCTTGCTTTAGTGATCCGTCTTGATTAAAGAAAGCTTCAATGATCTCATTGTTAGCTCGAAATTCGTCACCTGCACCATTTTTTTCTAAATATAAGCTATATTCATTATTAACTGGTTCGGGTAAATTTTTAAGCCCCTTTTGATTCCAATGATACCAAGCTGTTTCGCCGGGCAGTTTACGGGCATAGGCGAACATACCATCAGTGGTTGCGCCAATAGTTGAATGACAGCCTACGCAAAATACATGTTCTTCGTAAGTTTGAGGGCGTAAATCGCCTTCAGCATTTTCGATAAATCCTTGCAAAATCCAACCATGTTTATTGCTTACGCCATGTTCCATGTCTCCAATAACTTGATCTAAGCGATCTGGAAAGTCATCTGCTTCTTTGATTTCATCAAGAGCAAAGTCTTCAAGTTGACCATAGTTACGCCATGATGCTTTACGCGCATAACGTAATTCTTTCATACGAGCAGCCATTTTTATATTGTTTTGTTTATCAATATCAATATAGCGAACGCTATGAAGAAATTCTGTTGCTAACGGAAATAATCCTGCCGCTAGTTTTTTTTGCTTAGCTTTGCCGACATAGCTCATATAGCGTTTTTGCAAAGGTGCCCAATCATAGACTATTTTATTAGCAGTTGCCACAAGTCCATTTTTATCTAAATCGACTCCATATTGCCGTTCATCTACCGGAAAAATAGCAACATCTTGTCGTTTGATTAGAGCTTCAACTATAGCTAAATTGAGTTTATAAATTTGTAGATTAAATTCGCCGCTGTCATTTTGCTGAAACTCTGGCGATAAACGAATTAATACATCATCAGTAGAACCATTGGCGGGCCAAAATGTACCCGGAAAAGGATAATAAGCAAAAACTCGCCAACCAGTATAATTACCAACAGTATCGCGATCAAAACCTTCAGCATCAAAATTAAAATAACAATCGGGAACAAAGCCATCCCATTGAGCATTATTACTTAATTTATCAATTAGAAGTTTATAATTATCAGTCCGAATATAAGCTAAAATATCAGCGTCACTAATAGCTGCAACTTCCTGTGAACGATCCTTAAATAAATTCGTCCAATGGTTAGTTAAGGCATATTCTGGAAAGGCATAAGATTGTTGCAAGTCTGCATCATTATTATAATTGGGAGCAATACTGTCTTGATGACAAGTAAAGCAGGGATTATAAACCCTGCTTTGAGAATCTATTGTTTTGGTATAACATTGTGGCGGAATATAAGCCGCTTCATTGCTTAATGCTTTGCTTTGCAAAGTCATTATAACTAGTAAATTTAATAGGTTCAATTTTATTTTAAAGCGGAAAAAGGTCCAATGTAGCCAGTGTAAGTTAAGGCTTGTCTGGCATTATTTAATTTATCCTGATCACTTTCAGCATAAGGATGTTGTATCACTGTCATTAAGTAGCCAAAACCATTGATGTCTTTATAGAAATATGGGGAGGTGGTTTCGCTACCATAAGGTGTGGTTTGAATCCGTGTGAGTTTTTTGGTTTTGAGATTATAAGACCACATCATGTCATTTTGGTGACCAGAACCGGTATCTTCAGCAATAAGGAGTGTATGATAGTCAGGAATAAAAGCAAGGTTATCAGGATTAGCTATTCCATCAATATCACATTTATTTTTAGTAAATGGTTGTTGGTACACAGGAATATGACTTTTTTTATCATAGGCTTGTGTCATGTTGCCCATTATTAATCCATACATATTTTTAGCCACAAAATTACTACCAATAGCTGCATCTGTTCCTAAATCTAGCGCATAAACACCACCACAACGATTATAAGGTAGTTTGATTTTATTAGGTCCACCAATATCATACTTGGTATTAGCTTTACCATTTTTCTGATTATCTTCCATACCACGCACAATTCCACTGATAGCTACATAAAGTGTATTTGTTACTTGGTTAAAAGTGATACCTTCTTCTTTTCCCAATTCTGTAGTGGCACCTTTCATGGCTGCATAACGGCGCGTTTCTAGGCGAGATGCGGCTTTTTCCATACCCGGTTTAACTTTTAAACATTGATGAAAACGACCATATTTATCTGCTTTGTATCCAGCATTAATTGAGGTATAAGTATCGGGACATACACCTGCTTCTACAGGTGCTACCTTATCAAAAATCTCAGCAAAAGTAATGCCTTGATCAAGATATTGCTTTATTTCACTATGAGTAGCATGTCCTAGATTAACCCATTCTAATTTAGCATTACCACCATTTTCAGCACTTATTTGATTCCAAACAGCAGCATAGAGTGTTCCACTGCTCAAGTCCATCTTACGATCAGCAACAAACATATAAAGACCTACATTAATTCCGTCATCTGAAAGATAAACAGTTTTTTGGTCTGGCAATACATAAGAAAGTTCAAACGCCAAACGTCCCATAGCATAATGCTTGATGACATCATAATCGCCTGCTTGGTTTAGTATTTTTATTTCAATAGTATAGCCATAATAATAAGGATTAAGTTTCAACAAATTGCCACCATAATAAGCAGCCATTGCCTCATAATGACGGTCAAGACTACCAGTTTTTGCATCATGTAATTCAGCATTTGGTTCATACTCTTCACTACCTAGATGAGTATTCCAAGGAGTCACGCTGCCAGCACAATGTAGCCAGCCACCCTTAACTTTTGATAAATCAGCAGGTTTAGTATTAACAGCGGTCAATAAACCGGTTTTCAAATTTTGATTGAGTTCAGTTATATATATTGCCCCGGGGCGGCTTTCAAAATGAGAAACCATAAACAATTTATTGCCAATTGGCAACAAAGAAGCAAAGTCATTATTGTTGCTGATTTTAACACTTCCGTCTTCAGCTAAAAGTGGATTGCCATTACTATCAATTAATTGACCAAAGATTCGATCGCCAACTTTATCACCACTACGTAAAATAGTATGAAATCCAATCTGATGAGCCTCATCACGACCATTGATTTTAACTGACTGAGAAACTAAAATAGAACTTTTTTCAGCATCAGTTTCAGGTACTTTAACTGGACTGAATTCAATGCTATTCGCTTGTACGACTCCTGATAATGAGATTATCAGGGTTGGAACAATAATTTTTTTTAATTTCATAAATTTACTACCTTCTAATAAAGCTGTTAATCGGATATGCCTATAGACCTTCAGAAAAATAAAAGCTCTCAGACCTGACAGGTTTTTAAAACCTGTCAGGTCTTTATTAGTTTGGTGTCAAAATAGTATTTTCTGCAACTTCATTAATATTAGGATAATCAAGTATATAATGCAAGCCTCTGCTTTCTTGTCTAAGTTGAGCAGAGCGAATTATTAATTCAGCTACAACTGCTAAATTACGTAATTCTAGTAAGTCATTGGTGATTTTGAAGTTGCTATAGTATTCTTCAATTTCGCTTTGTAATAAGTCAATTCTATTTTTAGCGCGTTGCAGACGTTTAGTAGTTCTCACTATACCAACATAATCCCACATAAATCTACGTAATTCATCCCAGTTATGCGATACAATTACTTCTTCATCTGAATCTGTAACGCGGCTTTCATCCCACTCAGCTAAATTAGCTGGCATTGGAATATCATTTATATGGGCTAAAATATCAAGGCTAGCAGCATGTGCAAACACTAAACATTCTAATAATGAATTGCTTGCCATACGATTGGCTCCATGCAAACCAGTAAAAGCCACTTCTCCTATCGCATATAATCCTTCTATATCTGTACGTGCATTACGATCTGTCATCACACCTCCACAAGTATAATGAGCCGCTGGCACTACTGGAATCGCTTCATTGCTCATATTAATGCCTAATGATAAGCAACGATGATAAATATTAGGAAAATGTTTGATAATAAAATCTTTAGATTTATGTGTAATATCAAGATATACACAATCACAACCTAAGCGTTTCATTTCATGATCAATAGCTCGTGCTACAATGTCGCGAGGTGCAAGTTCGGCTCGTGAATCAAACTTATCCATAAACCTACTACCATCTGGTAAGCATAATTTTCCACCTTCACCTCTGACAGCTTCACTTATGAGAAATGATTTAGCCTCGGGATGATATAAACAGCTTGGATGAAATTGAATAAATTCCATATTAGCAACGCGACAACCAGCACGCCAAGCCATAGCAATTCCATCACCAGTAGTAACATCTGGATTACTGGTATATAAATAGGCTTTACCAGCTCCACCAGTAGCTAATACTACAAATTTAGCGCGAATAATAGAAATTTTATTGGTATTTATGTTTAAAGTATAAGCACCAACACATCTGGAATCAGATAAAATTAAATCAATTACAATATGATTTTCTAATAAGTTGATTTTTGAATTAACATTGACTTTATGTGATAAAGTAGAAACTATAGCAGCACCAGTAGCATCAGCGGCATGTATTACACGCCGATGACTATGCCCACCTTCACGAGTTAAATGGTAATTAATATTACCATGCAAATCAGTTGCTTGTGTAAAAGGCATTCCTTGCTTAATTAGCCAATTTATACGATCAGCACCTTGTGAAACCGTAAAATTGACAATATCAGGATCACATAATCCAGCACCAGCATTAAGTGTATCTTCTACATGTGAATCCAGTGAATCATCTTCACTTAATACCGCTGAAATGCCTCCTTGAGCATATTTGGTGGAACTGTATTGAAGCGATGCCTTTGATAAAATAGTTACATTAACATGATCAGCTAATTCTAAGGCAAGGCTTAAACCAGCGGCGCCACTACCTATTATTAATACATCTATATTATTTGTTTGATTCATCAATGTTTGGTACGCATTAATTTACGTTGTTTAACCCACAACATTACATTCTAAATGTTGTGCTAGAATTTGAGCATCTCTGCCTAGCACCCGAAGAGGGCGTACACCTTCACTAATTGGCACACGCTTTTGTTGTTTAAAAGGCAAACCCGTTAATGAGGCTCGTAAATATACATTTTGTTTTTGCTCAGCTAACAATACCGGTGTAGCTAAAACAGTTAGATATCGCATAATATGATTATATCATAAAAAAATATATTTGTATGATATAATTACAAGAAACAAGTGAAATAAGCATTTAAATATGAAAACATTACCAATAGGTGCCTCTACTTATAGATACTTTAAAACAAGCCTTTTTGGCAGAAAAAAAGTATTTCAAAGGTTTGTTTTTAGAAACAAATTGGAATTTGGATATTAAATATCCAGTGATTCATATAAGTTTTGGTGGAGGAGTAATAGAAAGTCGTGAAGTTTTGGATAAAAGCATTCAGGCATTAATTAGAAAAAATGCCATAAATTATGGACTTTCAATCACTGAAGAAGTTTTACAACACTGAATTAGCTATAAAAATGAGAGAAGGTTTAAAAAACCTATATTCAGTAATAAAAGATTGTGACGAGTGGTTAAAATTTGTATTTGTTACTAAATTTTCTAAAGTTAGTTTGTTTAGTGGTTTGAATAATTTAGATGATATTAGTTTAATTTATGATTATGCTTCTATTTGTGGTTATGAAGAAACTGAAATCAAAGACATCTTTTTTGATAGATTAGAAGGTGTTGATTTTGATTTGTTGAGGCGTTGGTATAATGGTTATAATTTTTTAGGAACATCTGTTTATAATCCATTTGAGGTTTTGCTTTATTTAAAATATAAAAATCTTAGAAATTATTGGTTTGAAACCGCAACACCTTCCTTTTTAGTCAAATTAATTCAACAAAAACAATATTTCCTACCAAATTTAGAAAACATTAAAACTACTGAAAATTTATTAGGTAGTTTTGATATTATAGAATTTAAGTTGATAAATCAGCCGGAGAAGGTTTTAGAACAAATAAAACAGCGGCGTTATTTTGAAAAATATCAAGATGAACCAGCCGCTATTTATTTGGTAGGAGTCGAATTTAATCCTGAAGATAAAAATATTGATTCATTTGAATGGGAAATGATGTAGGAATTAAAAATCTTAAGACTTAATCACCCCCAATTTAATTTAGCACGTAAAGTAGCATAATGATCATAGCCTTGTGGGTGAATTAAACTTACATCTTGATGCTTTTCAATTATGATCTTATCTCCTTGTTCTAATTCATGATATAAAATACCATCACAATTTAATTGCGCTAATGGATCTATAATTATTTCTACCTCACTATTGCCATCAAATACAAGTGGGCGGTTACTTAGTGTATGTGGACATATTGTTACTAATAGTAAGGCATTTAAAGCTGGATGTATAAGAGGACCACCTGATGATAAAGCGTAAGCTGTTGAACCTGTTGGAGTTGATACTATTAAACCATCGGCACTTTGCTTATTTACAAAATGTTTATTAACTGAAGTCTCAAATGTTATTAAATGTGGCATATTACCACGATGAATTACAATATCATTTAAAGCATTACATTCACAAAGGTAATTATTTTCACGATAAACCTTAGCCCTAATTAAAAAGCGTTTTTCCTCAATAAATTTTCCATTTAAAATTTCATCAAGAGATTTTTCAATTTCTGTAGGTGAAATATCAGCTAAAAATCCTAAACGTCCTAAATTTATACCTAATAAATAAACCTTATATTGTGCTAATAAACGCGCCGCTTGCAATAAAGTGCCATCGCCACCAATCACAATTACTAAATCACAACTACTACCTAAGCTTTCAATCTCAGTCTTTGAATTTAAATTAAAAATATTTAAATTTTGTTCATTCAGAAAAGTTAATACTTTAGATAAATATTCATTGATATGAATGTGATCACGTTTAGCGATAATTCCTATATTTTTAAACATAATTTATATTACAGTTTCACAAAACTTGAACGATTGTAAAAATATCCCCATTCATCAGCTTTAATCTTATCATTATATTACGCTATGACTGAAGAAAATAAAACAACAGAAGAAGAAAAGCCACAAGAACATTCTGAAATTCATGAATCTACAGTAACAACTGAAGATTTAACCAAGAAATTACATGAAGCAGAACAAAAAGCAGAACAGCATTGGGATAGTTTACTTCGTAAACAAGCCGAATATGACAATTTAGAAAAACGTACTAAACGTGATTTAGAAAATGCACATAAATATGCGGTAGAAAAACTTGCAATCGAATTACTTAGTATTAAAGACACTATGGAATTAGGCTTGGAAGCCGCACAAAAACCAGAAACTCAACTTGATAGTGTTTGTGAGGGTATGGATTTAACCCTAAAAATGTTACTTGATGCAATGTCAAAATTTAACATAGTTGAATTAGATCCTACCGACGAAAAATTTGACCCTCAACAACATGAGGCAATGTCAATGCAAACACTACCAAATGTTGAAGACGGTACAATATTACACGTACATCAAAAAGGTTATAAACTCCACGATAGATTATTACGCCCTGCAAGAGTCATTGTTGCTAAAGCTATTGACAATCAAGGATAAGACCTTATATAACCGCGAGTTATTTAATAAAATTTAAACTAATCAATTAAAAGGAACATAAATATGGCTAAAATTATAGGTATAGATTTAGGAACCACTAATTCTTGCGTCGCAGTAATGGAAGGTAAAACTACTCGCGTTATTGAAAATAGTGAAGGTGGGCGTACTACCCCATCAATTGTTGCTTATACAAATGATAATGATGAAGTTTTAGTAGGACAAGCAGCTAAACGTCAAGCAGTCACTAATCCAACTAATACTTTATTTGCAGTTAAACGTTTAATTGGACGTAAATTTAATGATAAGGTTGTTCAACGTGATGTTGACATGGTGCCTTATAAAATCGTTAAAGCAGATAATGGTGATGCTTGGGTTGATGTTAATAGTAAAAAAATGGCACCACCTGAAATTTCAGCTCGTACTTTGATGAAAATGAAAAAAACTGCTGAAGATTATTTAGGTGAAGAAATCCATGAAGCAGTTATTACTGTACCCGCTTATTTTAATGATTCACAACGTCAAGCCACTAAAGACGCTGGTCGTATTGCTGGTTTAGATGTAAAACGTATTATCAATGAACCTACAGCGGCTGCTTTAGCTTATGGAATGGATAAACAA
Source organism: Candidatus Marithrix sp. Canyon 246 (assembly GCF_001723685.1). Lineage (GTDB taxonomy): Bacteria > Pseudomonadota > Gammaproteobacteria > Beggiatoales > Beggiatoaceae > Marithrix. The sequence goes on along the minus strand of NZ_MCBX01000002.1, from coordinate 150,858 downwards.
CGTGGTGATTCTAAAATTGTTGTTTATGATTTAGGTGGTGGTACTTTTGATATCTCAATCATAGAAATTGCTGAAATTGATGGTGAACATCAATTTGAAGTATTATCAACCAATGGTGATACTTTCTTAGGCGGTGAAGATTTTGATTTACAAATTATTAATTATTTAGTAGATGAATTTAAAAAAGAATCTGCAATTGATTTAAAAAATGATCCTTTAGCTTTACAACGTTTGAAAGAAGCTGCTGAAAAAGCTAAAATTGAATTATCTTCTAGTCAACAAACAGATATTAATTTACCATATGTAACCGCTGATGCCAGTGGTCCAAAACATCTTAATATTAAATTAACTCGCGCCAAACTTGAATCTTTAGTAGAAGATTTAATTGATCGCAGTTTAGAACCATGCCGTATTGCATTAAAAGATGCCGGTTTAGATGCTAATGAAATTGATGACATCATTTTAGTTGGTGGTCAAAGTCGTATGCCTAAAGTGCAAGAAGCTGTGCAAGAGTTGTTTGGCAAAGAACCACGTAAAGATGTTAATCCTGATGAAGCAGTTGCTATTGGTGCCGCTATTCAAGGTGGCGTTTTAGCTGGTGATGTTACAGATGTGTTATTGTTGGATGTTACACCATTGTCTTTAGGTATTGAAACAATGGGTGGTGTAATGACAAAACTTATTGCGAAAAATACTACCATCCCAACTAAACATTCACAAGTATTTTCAACTGCTGAAGACAATCAAACTGCTGTTACTGTACATGTATTACAAGGTGAACGTGAACTAGCATCAGCTAATAAGTCATTAGAAAAATTTGATTTAACCGATATACCACCTTCACCACGCGGTATTCCTCAAGTTGAAGTAACTTTCGATATTGACGCTAATGGTATTTTGCATGTATCTGCAAAAGATAAAGCCACTGGTAAAGAACAATCTATTTCTATTAAAGCTTCTAGTGGTTTATCTGATGAAGAAGTAGAAAAAATGGTGCAAGACGCAGAAGCACATGCTAGTGAAGATAAAAAATTCCATGAGCTAGTTGAAGCTCGTAATGTTGCCGATAGTTTAATTCATGCAACTAGCAAATCTTTAAAAGATTTAGCTGATAAAGTTGAGACTAATGATAAAACAGCTATTGAAGCGGCTATCGAAGATTTAAAACAAGCTGTTAAAGGTGATGATAAAGAAGCAATTGAAGCTAAAACTCAAACTTTAACCGAACTCTCTGGTAAAATAGCACAACAAGCTTATGCTCAACAAGGTGGGGCAGACGCTGGTGGCGTTGATATGGGTGGTTTTACTGATGCAGCTAAAAAAGCAGAAAAAACACCTAAAGATGATGTTGTAGATGCTGAATTTGAAGAAGTTAAAGATAAAAAATAATAGCTAAGCACGGTGCAAGAGTTCAGATATAGTTCTGAACTCATAAAAAACTCTTAAAACAATATGTCAAAACGTGATTATTATCAAACTCTTGGTGTTGAAAAGAACGTTTCTCAAAGCGAACTAAAAAAAGCATACCGTCGCTTAGCGATGAAATATCATCCAGATCGAAATCCAGATAGTCAACAAGCAGAAGAAAAATTTAAAGAAGTTAAAGAAGCTTATGAAATTTTAACTGACTCGCAAAAGCGAGCTGCTTATGATCAATTTGGTCATGCCGGCGTAGATCCTTCTATGGGAGCAGGAGGACCAGCAGGTGGTGGTTTTGGTGGTTTTGGCGATATAGGTGATATTTTTGATACTGTCTTTGGTGGTGGAGCGCGAGGTGGTGCAGATCGTGTCTATCGCGGTTCTGATTTACGCTATGATCTCAAATTATCACTTGAAGAAGTTGTATTTGGTACCGAAGTTAAAATTCGCATACCAACACAAGCATCTTGTAAGACTTGTAATGGTAGTGGAGCGAAACCGGGTACCAATCCAGAAACTTGTTCAACTTGCCAAGGTCAAGGTCAAGTTCGTGTTTCACAAGGTTTTTTTTCAGTTCAACAAACTTGCCCTAACTGTAGGGGTACGGGTAAACTGATCCCTAATCCTTGTAAAACTTGTCATGGCACTGGTGTTGTTCAAGAACACAAAACCTTATCAGTTAAAGTACCAGCAGGTGTAGATACTGGTGATAGAATTCGCTTAAGTGGTGAAGGTGAAGCTGGAGTAAATGGTGGACCACCGGGTGATTTATATGTACAAATAAATGTTAAGCCTCATCCTATCTTTGTACGTGAAGATAATCATTTATTTTGTGAAGTTCCTATTAGTATGGTAACAGCCGCTTTAGGTGGTGAACTAGAAGCACCTACATTAAATGGTCGTGTCAATTTAAAAATACCAGCAGAAACACAAACTGGTAAACTATTTCGCATTCGTGGTAAAGGCGTGAAACCAGTACGAGGTGGTACGCAGGGCGATTTACATTGCCGCGTGATTGTTGAAACACCAATCAATTTAACATCAGATCAAAAAGAATTACTAAAAGAATTTGAAAATACCATGTCAGAAAAGAAACATCATAGCCCCAAACAAAGTTCATGGTTAAATGGTGTTAAAAAATTCTTTGAGGAAATGAAATCATGACAACTCAGATTGCAATAGCTGGTGCTGGTGGGCGAATGGGAAGGCGATTAATAGAAGCCTGCCATATTTCCAATGATGCTAGTTTAAGTGTAGCATTTGAACGCCCAGAAAGCTCACTTGTTGGTAGTGACGCTGGAGAATTAGCGGGAATTGGTAACAATAATATTTCTGTAATTAATGATTTAAATCAAGCAATAGATAACTTTGATTGTTTAATTGATTTTACTAGCCCTGAAGCCACACTCAAACATTTAACTAGCTGCCAAGCAGCTAAAAAACGTATTGTGATTGGCACTACAGGTTTTTCGGCTGAACAAATTGAAATAATTAAAGCAGCAGCGGCAGATATTGCAATTGTATTTGCCCCTAATATGAGTGTTGGTGTAAATCTAACGTTTAAATTATTAGAAATTGCTGCTAAAGTATTAGGCAATGAAGTTGATATTGAAGTCATTGAAGCCCATCACCGTCATAAGGTTGATTCACCTTCAGGTACAGCCTTACGGATGGGAGAGATAGTCGCAGACACATTAGGGCGTGACTTATCAAAATGTGCAGTTTATGGGCGACAAGGGCAAGTTGGTGAGCGTCAGCCTCAAACAATTGGCTTTGAAACTATTCGTGCTGGTGATATAGTTGGTGAACATACTGTTATGTTTGCAGATATAGGTGAACGAGTTGAAATTACTCATAAAGCATCTAGTCGTATGACATTTGCCAATGGTGCAGTCAGAGCGGCTCACTGGATAGCACAAAAAAATAACGGCTTATTTGATATGCAGGATGTATTAGGCTTACGCGCGTGATTTTGTAACACTAATATCCTTATTATTTCATAAAGCCAAAATATATTTAATGATAATATTAATAAGGATCTTGTGATGCGATCTAATCCACAAGCACGCCGTAGTAATCGTAGAATTCATTCATCGAATAATAATAGAAATAATAAACCTATTGAACATGGTTTACGAGAGATTGTATTAATCTTTTTTTGTTTTGTAGGTTTATACTTTTTTGTATCTTTAGTCACTTATAACGGTGGAGATCCCGGTTGGTCACATAATGGCCCTATAGAAGAAATTCATAACAAAGGTGGTATAGCAGGGGCAGTATTTGCTGATATATTTTTTTATTTATTTGGTTATTTTGCCTATTTATTCCCTCTTATGGTGGGATATACTGGTTGGATAATTTATCAAGGCAAACATCATGATATTTTAGCAGAACCTAAAAGTTTAATAGTGCCGGGTATTGGTTTTATCTTAACTTTGAGTGCAGGATGCGGTTTAGCTATTGTGCATTTTATGGTTGAAAGTGCCTTATTGCCTACTCATGCTGGTGGTATTCTGGGTTTATGGATTGGCAATGGTTTAGTATCCATTGTAAATCGTTTAGGCGCAACTTTAATTTTACTAGCCATATTTTTTACCGGAGTCACATTATTAACTGGATTATCATGGCTTAAATTAATGGATTTATTAGGCTATCATACTTTAATTTGGTTACCAAAAATTAGAAAATATATGGATAAAGAATTCTTACCTTGGCTGTTTACACATGCTAAGCAAGGATCAAAACTAGGTAATCAATGGTTAAAAGTATTTTTTAAAAATAGCAGCAAATGGTCAAAAACCGCTTATACACGTTGGCAGCAACGTCGTTCACAATGGCAACAGGAGCGTGAACGATACGATATAGATGATCATGCAGATCATGATGATCTTTATGAAAAAAAATCTAATGAAGTAACTAATGAAATCCCAGCAGCTACTGTGGATCTGACTCAGCCAGAATCTGCACTATTACCTGCCTTAAACCTATTAGAACCAGTGCCACATTTGATTCAATCACCTAATGCCAAAATGTTATCGCAACGGATGAAGAAAGCTTTTGCCGATTTAACAATTGAAACAGAAATTAATGCAGTACATATAGGTCCAGTATTGACTAATTTTGAAGTTAATACTATAACACATATTAACACCAATCATCTTGATGAATTAGCTGAAGCATTAGTTAAAGTCTTAAATATTAAAACTATTGATGTAGCAGCAACACAACAAGCAAATACCTTGAATGTTGAAATGCTGAATTCAAAACGTCAAATAGTTTATTTCAGTGAATTACTTCATAGTTCTGAATATCAAGATAACTCATCTCCATTAACAGTAGCTTTAGGTAAAGATGTTGCTGGGCAAGCAGTGGTGATTGATTTAAGCCGTATTCCACATATTTTGATTGCTGGTAATAATCCACAAGAAAATATAACCGTAATTCATACTTTAATTCTAAGTATCTTATATAAATCTACACCTGATCTAGTTCGTTTTTTATTAATAGATAATAAACATTTATCTATTTATACAGACTTACCACATTTATTAACACCTATAATTAATGACGTAGAACAAATACCTGAAGTATTCAGATGGTCTGTTCAAGAAATGGAACGTCGTTATCATTTGATGGCAAATATGGGAGTTAGAAATATTCATGACTATAATCAAGTTTTAGAAATTCAAGAAGAGAAATTGTATTATATTGTCATTATTATTAGTGAACTTGCTGATTTTATGAATGTTAATGTGGAAAAACAAGTTGAATTTGATATTACTCGCTTAACTCAAAAAGCACGAGCGGCAGGTATTCATATAATTTTAACTACCCAGCATCCAAACGTGAATGTTATAACAGGCTTAATAAAAGCTAATATTCCAACTCGTATTGGATTTAAAGTTGATAATGAATCTGAATCAAGAAATGTATTAGGTCAAATTGGTGCCGAAAATTTATTGGGTGACGGAGATATGCTATATATGACGGCTGGCACAGGCAGCCCTGTACGTGTACATGGTGGCATGATCTCTGAACAGGAAATTGATGATGTTATTAATGATTTATTAGCTCATGAAGCCCCAGAATTTGTAGAATTAGATGTTAAGCAAGATTAATAATTTAAGAGATCAAAACATTTTTTCTGATCTCGATATTCAATTCCTAAAATTTATCATTGATCTGTCTAATGAGACTAATGATGGTTTATTATTAGGTGCTGCGCTGACTAGCCATTTTACTAGTAATGGTTCCTCTTGTGTTGATTTAAGCCAATTAGCTGAACAATATTTTCCCTTGGAATCGGTAGAGACAGAAAGGATTTTATGTCCTAATCTGCTGACATGGGAACAACAATTAAAAAACTGTTCTATAGTTGGACAAGCTGGTGATTATAAACCTTTAATTTTGGATAAAATGCGTTTATATTTACATCGTTATTGGTCTTATGAACAACAATTAGCTGCGCAGATCAGCAGTCGTCGTACAATGCAACGTACAGATATAAACCATGCCTTATTAGAAAATGGTTTATTACGTCTATTTTCCAAAGCCAGTGAAGAACAAAAACAAGCGGCACAAGCAGCAGTATTGCATAATTTTTGCTTAATATCCGGTGGTCCGGGTACTGGTAAGACTTCAACTATTGTTAAAATTTTAACTCTATTGTTGGAACAAAATCCTCAATTAAACATAGCTTTAGCTGCACCAACTGGTAAAGCTACAGTGCGCTTACAAGAAACAATTAGAGAAATTTTACCAGAGTTAGCTTGTAGTAGCGAAATCAAAGATTTGATTCCTAAAGAATCTTATACAATACATCGTTTATTTGCTAAGCAATTAGCTTATGATGTAATAGTTATTGATGAAGCATCAATGATTGATTTAGCCTTAATGGCAAAAATTACAAAAAATATATCAAAATCAGCGCGTTTAATATTGCTTGGTGACAAAGATCAATTAGCCTCAGTCGCAACTGGTACCGTGTTAGCTGATTTATGTCATACTGAAAATAGCAAAGATACTGTATATTTAAATAAAAATTATCGGTTTAAGAAAAATAGCGGCATTTGGCAATTAGCGCAAACAATTAAACAGGGCGAAGCGAATAAAGCTTTAGAACTATTAGACTCTAAACCAGATTTAAAGTGGTATGATTTAGATTCAAATTTAATAGAACAAATAAGCAATATTTTTTCCCCTTGTTTTCTGGAATCTGTACCTGCAAAAATTTTAGAAAATTATAATAAAATTGGTATTTTATGCGCAAATCGTCGTGGATTATATGGAATGGAATTCATAAATCAGCAGCTAGAAGAAGAATTTAGAAGAAAAGGTTTAATAGCAACAACAAGTCATTGGTATAATGCCCGCCCAATAATGATAACTCATAATGACTACCGCTTAAAACTATTTAACGGTGATATGGGTACGATACTAAATAATAATGCGTTTTTTCCAGATGCAACAGGAGAAATTCGGGCTTTTTCACCCAATTGCTTGCCAAAACATGAAACAGCCTATGCTATGACAATTCATAAAAGCCAAGGTTCTGAATTTGAACAGGTATTCATTGTATTGCCAGATAAACTATCTCCATTGCTAACACGAGAACTACTTTATACGGGAATCAGTCGTGCGCGTAGTCATGTTAGTATTTGGGGTAATAAAGATATATTTTTAGAGGCGATTTCACAACAAAGTTGCCGCTTTTCAGGATTAGGAGATTTAATATGAGTGATTGTACAGGTAAAGACCCAATAGCATTGCAAGTACTAGGTGATAGTATGGAACCAGAATTCAAAGATGGAAATATTATAGTTATAGAACTAGACGGAGTAATAGAAAATGGCTCCTATGTATTTGCAATGCACGAAGAAGAATATATTTTTAGACAATTAGTGATTGAAGAAGATAAACATTTTCTAAAACCATTAAATGATAAATACCCGACACTGAATATCTCAGGTTTGGATGCAATTCATGGAGTGATAACACAACGAGCTGGCAAGCGTCGTAGAGAACATAAATCTTATGTTTAACTAATTAGTACAACGAATTACGTGGATAAACTAATTAAGTGTTAATTTAAGATTCGCTTATCCCCGTAATTCGTTGTACTAAATTATACTCATCAAATGATATTGTTGTCTCATGTCTTGTTTGTTGTAAAAGCTTCAAATCTTCCACATCATCTATATATGTAAATTCTAAATCCTTGGATAATATATCATACCATGTCAAATTCAAAAAAAATCATAGTAGGCATTTCCGGTGGCGTAGATTCTTCCGTCGTAGCCTTACTCCTAAAACAACAAGGCTACGATGTAGAAGCCTTATTTATGAAAAATTGGGAAGAGGATGATGATGATAACTATTGCAGTGCCGCTGAAGATTTAAAAGATGCACAAGCTGTATGTGATATTTTAGATATACCATTACATACAGTCAATTTTGCCACTGAATATTGGGAAAATGTATTCTCTCATTGCCTAACCGAATATCAAGCAGGGCGTACACCTAATCCTGATATTTGGTGCAATCGCGAAATTAAATTTAAAGTATTTTTAGAATACGCGCTAAATTTAGGTGCCACAGCTATTGCAACTGGACATTATGCGCGTATCACTAACAACAATGGCAATTACCAATTACTAAAAGGCTTAGACCCAAAAAAAGACCAAAGTTACTTCCTATATACATTAGGACAACAACAATTAGCGCGTAGCTTATTTCCAATTGGAGAATTAGAAAAAACCACAGTACGTAACTTAGCAGCACAAGCAAATTTAATTACTCAAGCCAAAAAAGATAGTACTGGAATTTGTTTCATTGGCGAACGTCCATTTAAAGAATTTCTATCACGTTTTTTGCCAGCACAACCCGGTAACATTGAAACACCAGACGGGCATATTTTAGGGCAACATGATGGACTAATGTATTATACACTTGGACAGCGTCAAGGCTTAAACATAGGTGGACAAGCCAATGGAAATGGACAAGCATGGTACGTAGTAGCTAAAGACATAACAAATAACCTACTAATTGTAGGTCAAGGGCATGATCACCCATTATTATTTAATAATAAATTAACTGCTAACCAAATACACTGGATATCTGGAATCGCGCCACTAGCTCCATTTCAATGTCGTGCTAAAACCCGCTATCGTCAAGCAGATCAAGATTGCATCATTACAAATTTAGATGCTGATACTTGCCAAGTAAGCTTCAAACAAGCCCAAAGAGCAGTAACCCCCGGGCAATCCATTGTCTTTTATCATGGAAATGAATGTTTAGGCGGAGGCATTATAAATAAGCTTGAGCAATCTTAACCATTTTTTTGCGTGAAAAAATCAACTGCAAACGATGACCACCCATTTGTCGCCATAATACTCCTGAACGAATACCAGCTAATAATAACGCCCTAACTTTATCAGCATTATTTGGATTATCTAAAAACCGTCGCTCCCCATTGACTTTAATACGAAAATTAAATTGGCTTAAAGTCTCTGTATATAAAGTAGCTAAATCTTTAATAATTTCAGGATCAGATAAAGCAAGAGTTTCAGTTTTTGCTTTAATAGCCTCAACACCAGATTGTATTTTATCTAGCATCTCATTATTTTTAATAAGCTTACGTTCCAAAATCATCATACCCAGCACATAATGGGTAATTTCTAAAGTTCGCTTAGTTCCAGTTCCTAATTGTTTACATAAAGTTTGCAAACCTAATTTCAAAGCAACTGATTCACCATAAACATCTTCAACTGAAGAAGCATCAATTTTTAAAATACTATTCAGGCTAGCCTCAAATGGTTCTTGATCTATCAAACCTTGCCGAGCAATATCTCGAACTAATTTCGCGCTTTGATACATTCCAGCTAAGGCAATTGTACTATTTTCGATACTCATAAAGATTATAATAAGCAGAATTAAAAATATGATTTATTATGGTGGAATGATAAGAATGCAAGGATTAGAACAGATTTACATCTGTTCTATATATTGAATGGTGGAGACGGCGGGAATCGAACCCGCGTCCGCAAGTCCTCCGCCCTTAGCTCATTTACATGTTTAGCCTAATCTTTAATTTAGCCGTTATTTATCCGACAGGCAGGATAAATCAACGGTGAGCCCAGTAAGTTTAATAGAAAAACCCTGAACATATTTTTCTACGATCTTGTAAAATTTGACCCCTGAATGCCTAAAAACAACTTAGACTCTGAGCGTACAAGCACAATCTCAGTCAGAGGCTAGCTACCTAAGCAGCTAGAGCGTAAATATCGTCGTTGGCGATTATACATTGTTTTGCGACTGGATTTACGAGGTGTGTCGCTCCTCGACATGCACTTCAGGTTTTGTAACCCGCGTCGAAACCTTGACGTCCCCTACAGATAGTTACAATCTGAACTACTTATTATACTACCATAATATAAATATTTCAAGTTATAAAACAAATTTTATTTTTTCGTGTTGATTAAGTTCCGCATATAAAGCGTCTAATTGACTACGACTTTCAGCAGTAAATGTCAATGTAACTGACATATATTTGCCTCCACTACTAGTACGTTTTTTAACGCAGCCTTCTGTTAAATCTTGGCAATGGCGACGCACAATTTCCACCACTAACAGATCAAAATCTGCTGATACCATCCCCATTACCTTGATTGGAAATTCACAAGGAAATAATTCATCATTCTTTTTATCCATTATTTGTATATAATCTCTGTTTTATTTTTTTTGGAGTTTTAAATGAAGTCTATTATTAGTATATCTTTATTTCTATTATTAAGCATTCAAAACAGTTATGCTACTACAGTCAACATCAAAACCAATTTAGGTTCGATTATTATCGAATTAAATGATGAAAAAGCACCTAAAACTGTTGCTAATTTTTTGCGTTATGTAAAAGAAGGTTTTTATAATGGCACCATATTTCATCGCGTTATTGGTAATTTTATGATTCAAGGTGGTGGTTTTACAGCAAATTTTACCAAAAAGGCTACACACAAACCAATTCGTAATGAAGCAAATAATGGCTTAACAAATAGCATAGGCACAATTGCAATGGCACGCACTAATAATCCACATTCAGCTACTGCACAATTTTTTATTAATGTCAAAGATAATAATTTTCTGAATTATAACGCTAGTCGTTGGAGATGGGGTTATGCGGTATTTGGTAAAGTGACTGCAAAAAGTATGAGTGTTATTAATAAAATTAAACAAGTAACAACTGGAAATCGTAATGGATACCAAAATGTACCATTAAAAAATATAATGATAGAAAAAATTACAATTATGTAATTGCCAAAGACCTGACAGGTTTTTAAAACCTGTCAGGTCTAACAACTTTGCAACTATAAAGCCGCTAGTTCCATATTTAAATTTGGTTTATATTTTAATACCAAGGAATTCATTTCTTTGATAAATTTTTTAAAGCCTATCATAATCGTAGTTTTTTGACATAACAGATTACCCGGAATAGTAAAACTATTTTCTTCCTTTGTTTTTGACTTTATATAAAATCTAACATTATTATGATTACAAGTTTTATTTGATCGAGCTGATAGAAATTCTTTCTCATTTTTTACAAAAATTTTTAATCCATCAGCATAACGAGAAATATATTTTAAATCTGATACAGAAAAATCTCTTGTCCAAGATTTTTCTATTCGTTTAAACGCGCTTTCTCCCCATCGTTTTTTTACATCATTAATATTATATGAAGCCACTACTATTTTTTTTGTATATGATATATGTGGTTTCTTTTCATTGGTTAAACTTATAATAGTATGAATTGGAAATTCTTTTGTTTCATCTAATTCAATCATTGTAATTTCACTTAGATTAACACTATTATTATTATTATTATTAATGTTTCTACTTTTAATATTTGATTCTGATGTTGTACATCCGGTTACTAATGTAAGTATAATTAGTGAATGAAATGTTTTCATTTTTTTATTTTCCGTTACTAATAGGAATATCACCACGATATTCAAAAGGGATTTGCAATGCCGAATTAACTATATTCATACTACCTAATAAACGATAATCCAACTTACGATTGAAAATAGAGCTTATATCGTGCCATTCTCCAATAATTTTCATTAAGTTACTTATGACATTAATTTCAATCACTTGTTCACCTAATGCTGCAATTGTAAGAGGCTGATTAGTCGAGCCTTGCGTAAATTCCTTATCATTTAACAGTAATTTATAATCCATACCGATTAATGGTAATGGAAAAGGATTGGGGTTGTTTAAAGTTAATTTAAGTTTATAACTTTGCTCGGTAAAACCTAATTTCATGATTCTAAAATCTGTTAAACGAACTTTTGGGGATTGTGGTTGTAAAGGCATATTGGCACAAGCAGTTAATACACTTAACAATATTAATGTTATGCCAACTTTATATAATTTATATTTCATAATAAATATGTAAATATTTAATTAAAATATTTCTGGATAAATATATTAAAATATCATCAAACGAATTTTTCTGATATTGGTCATATACATAAGTTTTTTTTAAAAGATTGGAATTATCATCATCTGCAATTCCATTACTACCAACTGAAAAAATTATAGCAGCAACACGAGAATCTCCAGATTTTACCGTTAAATAATTGCCTTGTTTATCTCTAATTCTTAATCCACTGCCACTACCTATTATGCCGAAAATTTTTTTAAAATCAAATGATTTTTCAGAATATTCGGTTTCTACTCGATAACGAAAATAATTACCCCATTGATCATAGCTATTTACTCCTAAATCTGCCCAAGCTAAATAAGCCTCTTTACCATTCAAGTTTTTATCTTGTATTCCAGTTTCTGGGTTTGAGGCAGGATAGGGCAAATAGCCATGAATCGCAGCAAAACCTAATACTGCGTCTTCAATTTCAATTAAAGTAGTTTTGGTATCTTGAATCTTTTGCCATTGTCTTTGTGCAGAAATCAATGTTAATACATTAGTCGTTAATAAACTTATAACAAACAATACTACTACTACTTCAATTAAACTAAAGCCTTTCTGCACAATTAACGACGCAGAAATGGAGTGATTGGTACTACTTTAGGTTCTTCATCACTAAAGTATGGGCGTTCTTTTGTCAGCCCTTTTTCTGCCCCTAATTCTTGTTCACGTGCTGTTATTAAGGCTAAACACATGCGTATATCTTTCACTGTTTCTTCAGTTAAAGGATATACCGTACCGGGTTCAGGTGTAATTTCTCGGATAATGCTACTTAATGTCTTACGCATCGATACCATAATTTGTTGTTCTTTTGATAATTCTTTGAAACTCATACAAACATACCTAGATTAAAAATCTTATAGCCTATCATATGATAAACTCTTGACTCACATTTTTATCAGCTAGAATTAAATATGTCATTAGAAAACTTTGGTGAGGAACAGATTTATAATTTTGAACGCATTGGTAGTTTTGGTAGGTTTTATAGCGGCGCATCTTTTCCTATTGAATATATTATGACCACTTTTTCCGCCGCTGAATTGTCTGAATTAAGTTTTGCTAGAGATATTCATCCAGAAAAAATTGATTTTGAATTATTGATGCAGCGCGATATTGATGAAGAAAGAATTCGTCTCGAAATGGAACCTTATTTAAATCCAGACATGAATAAATTAACAGCTACTGAAATTCGCGCACGCTCAGTTTTCTTTCCGCCATTACTTGCCGCTATTGTACCTAGTAAGGGCAAAACTATGGATGCTTATTATACCGATGAACAAATCATACCTGATGACGATAAGCATATTATTAGAGAATGGAAAGGTTTATTTCAACTGACTTATTTTATCAGCAATAATCCACATGCTTATAAACTTTCAGAAACTATAAGTGTTCAATCAGAACCAGTAAAATTAGAAATCAGAATTGCTAAAGGTAATGAATATGGTGGCAAATTAGTTGTTATTGATGGGCAACATCGACTTTTTACCTTAAAAAAAGTTTATGCAAATTATCCTGAATTGCTAGAAAATATGGGAGTTCCAGTTTGTATTTTATTTGCTCCTAATGCTACCGCTAAAAAAAATCAAGAATCTGCTCCTTATCGGATTCCAACTGTACCGGAAGTGTTTCGACATCTATTTGTGGATGTTAATAATACTGCTAAACAAGTTGGTGGGCATTTTAATATTTTATTATCTGATGACACTATTGCTAGTATTGCTTGTCGTAAATTTTGTGATTTTATTCTGAATAAACGCAGTATAGAAGGTTTAGCTGTTATTGAATGGAATAGTAAATCTAAAAAAGACTGTACTAAAATAGCTCGCTCTTATTCTCTAAGCAATATTGGCATTATAAATAAGGCATTAGATGATAGTTTTAGTAATCGTAAATTATTGACCAAATATCTGTTAAATCTTGATAGCGTCAAAGATGAACTTTATCCAAATGGAGAAGATGATGATGAAATCATGTTGGATTATCCTCTGGTTCAATGGAATAAGTTTTCTATTACTCAAAAAAACATTCTTGACAATCAAGTTGATAAATATTTAATTCCTTGTTTAGAGAAGATATTTTTTGAAAGTAATGAATTTAAAACCGCTCTTGATATTTTTAATAAAGCTTTAATGAAACTAAAAAAATTAGCCGCTAGTGAGCAAGCAGAGGCTATTGAAGCACGGCAAGTGCTGAATCAAATTTTAGATTATATGCCAATTAATGAAGGTAAATCATTTGAAAGTGCGCGTTTAGTATATAGAAACTTTGAAAGCGATATTAAGCTAAAAAAAGAAAAACAAGTTTCTACAATCTTACAATATGCCTTATTTCAAAGAGCAATTATAGAAGCATGGGCGCAATTATTAGATATAGCTCGTACTTATGTTGCCAATCCGCTGGATGTGACTCAAGGCTTTATAAAATTATTAGATATAGCACTAGCAGAAAAAGGCAAGTTTTTCAGTTTTGATCAACTGTATATGCAAAATACTGTTTTTATCGGTTCACAAATCATAGTTAGACAAGATACTCGCAAAATTCTAACCCAATTATTAATGACTCATTTAATGACTCCTTTTAACTGTCAACAAATAGCGGCTGAAATGGATGTAGCAGATGATAAGTTTGCCAAACTAGTACAAAAATTATTGAAGAAAGGGCAAACAATAGTTAAAGAATTTCCTAAATTTTATGAAATGGCTCGCAAACGAATTTTTAAGGCAAATTATCGAGTTTATATTTCAATTAGCGGAGAAGAACGCGCTGCATTAGCACAAGCAGAAGCTGAACAAAAATATAATTTACAAGAAGTTAAAGAAAAGAAACGCGCAAAAAAAGATGTATCCGACCATTTTGATATATTAATACATGAACATATCAAAACAGATATAGAACTGGCTAATCTAGCATTAAAAAATACTTTGGAAGCAAATGATACGATTAATCTGGCACCACAGATTAAGGAGTCTATGACTGTTTATCAGGTTAAATATAAATAAGTGTCTGAATCATAATTTACAGGATTTTAGGATTTGCAGAATGATATTTTTGGGTGTGACGGAAATATGATGTTAAAAAAACATTTTGACATGCCCAAATACTTCTAAAGTCACCTTAAGGTGACTAATCTTATCATTAATAATCCCGTAGGGACCTTGAATTTATTCCAAGGCGAAAGACCTGACAGGTTTTTAAAACCTGTCAGGTCTAAAACCCGACAAATGGCAAGATTTCCTAAGTGGCGAACAAAACTTCTCAATACCCCAATTTGAAATACCAACCGGCTGGAAAAAAGGTCAATATTTTGGCTGCGGCGTAATAATGACAGCAAAAGGCGATCCTTGGGAAAGTACCAATTTAATAAACAAGAAAATAACACAATAGATATTATCTATGGAATAGTAACAACTGGTACAACATGGAAATTGTTAAAGCTAGAAAATAATAAGGCTTATATTGATATTGATGAATATTATTTGAAAGGTGTTACCACTTCAATTGGTTTATAATAAGATAATTTAATTATTATAAATCAGACCATGTCAAGCAAAACTAAACATTCCCCCGCTATGCAGCATTATTTGGAACTCAAGGATGAATATCC
The DNA here is from genome assembly GCF_001723685.1 of Candidatus Marithrix sp. Canyon 246. GTDB lineage: Bacteria > Pseudomonadota > Gammaproteobacteria > Beggiatoales > Beggiatoaceae > Marithrix. The sequence continues at coordinate 135,355 of NZ_MCBX01000002.1, read as the reverse complement.
CGATATGTTGTTGTTTTATCGGATGGGCGATTTTTATGAGTTCTTTTTTGATGATGCTATTCAAGCGGCGCGTCTTTTAGATATTACTGTTACTTCTCGTAGTAAAAAGAATGGTCAGCCTATTCCTATGTCTGGAATCCCTTTTCATGCCGTTGAGAATTATTTGGCTAAGTTGATTCGTTTGGGTGAGTCGGCTGTTATTTGTGAGCAGGTTGGTGATCCTGCTACTAGTAAAGGTTTGGTTGAGCGTAAGGTAACTCGTATTATTACGCCGGGCACTGTTACTGATGAGGCTTTGTTAGAGGAGCGTCAGGAAAGTTTGTTGGTGGCTATTCATGTTGTTGATAATGTTATTGGTATTGCTAGTTTGGATTTGGCTAGTGGGCGGTTTACTGTTATGGAGTTACAAGGGCTTACTTTGCTTCATAATGAATTGGAACGTTTGTCGCCCAAGGAATTATTAGTTAGTGAAAATAGCAACTTACATTTGCCTCAGTTAGCTATACGTCAACAATCAGACTGGTATTTTGATTTGGATACGGCGCGACGTTTATTAACCAAGCAGTTTGCTACACGAGATTTAGTGGGTTTTGGTTGTGAAGATTTGATCGTGGCTTTAAGAGCCGCTGGTTGTTTGTTGCAGTATGTGCGTGAAACCCAGAAGTCTGCTTTACCTCATCTTAAAGCTTTACATTGGGAGCGGCGCGAAGATAGTATTTTTTTAGATGTTGCTAGTCGGCGCAATTTGGAACTTGATAGTCGTATTATTGGTAAATCTGAGCATACTCTGGTTAATATTATGGATGAGTGTGCTACTCCAATGGGTGGGCGTTTATTGCGTCGCTGGTTACATCGCCCGTTACGAGATATTAAGATTTTAACAGCGCGTCATCAGAGTGTTGGTAGTTTGTTGGAACAGCAAAGTGTTGATAATGTATATCAAAAATTACGGGCTATTGGTGATATTGAGCGAATTTTAACACGAATTGCTTTAAAATCCGCGCGTCCAAGAGATTTAAGTAATTTAAGAACCGCTTTAGCAAATTTACCTGATTTACAAATAGTTTTAGTTAAAATTGATAATCCAAATATACAAAATCTAGCTAAGCAAATTGGAATTTTTCCGGGGCTTTATGATTTATTAAAGTCTGCAATAGTTGAAAATCCACCAATGTTGGTGCGTGATGGTGGAGTTATTGCGCCTAAATATGATAAAGAATTTGATGAATTATCTAGTTTAAGTGAAAATGCTGGTGAATATTTAATAGAATTAGAACAGCGCGAACGTGAACGTTCTGGAATCCCTAAATTAAAAGTTGGTTTTAATAGGGTGCATGGTTACTATATAGAAGTTGCTAGGAATAAACAAGTACCTGATAATTATATACGTCGTCAAACCTTAAAAGCGGTTGAACGTTATATAACTGATGAATTAAAAACTTTTGAGGATAAGGTATTAAGCGCGAAGGAGCGAGCATTAAGTAGAGAGAAGTATTTATATGAGTGTTTATTAGAAAAAATTGCTAAATCATTAGAAAAATTACAAGCCAGCAGTGCCGCTTTAGCCGAATTGGATGTGCTAAATAATTTTGCTGAACGGGCTAATAGTTTAAAGTTATATCCACCAGAATTTTCTAATAATGAAGGCATTGAAATTATAGAAGGGCGACATCCAGTTGTTGAAGCTGTACAAGAACAAGCTTTTATTCCCAATGATTTACGCTTAGATGAACAGCGGCGCATGTTGATTTTGACTTCTCCTAATATGGGTGGCAAAAGTACTTATATGCGTCAAACTGCTTTAATAGTCTTGTTGGCTCATATTGGCAGTTTTGTTCCGGCTCAACAGGCAATCTTGGGACCGATAGATGGTATTTTTACCCGTATTGGTGCAAATGATGATTTGGCAGGTGGGCGTTCTACTTTTATGGTGGAAATGACAGAAACCGCCAATATATTGCATAATGCAACTCGTAATAGCTTGATATTGATGGATGAAATTGGGCGTGGCACTAGTACTTTTGATGGCTTATCCTTGGCTTGGGCATGTGTAGAATATTTGGCAAATACCATTGGAGCATATACTCTGTTTGCGACACATTATTTTGAACTAACGCGCTTACCAGAAAAATTTAACAGAATACATAATGTATGTTTAGAAGCGATAGAACAAGATGATACTTTAAGATTTATGCACACTGTAAAAGAAGGAGCTGCAAACAAAAGCTATGGCTTACAAGTAGCCTTATTGGCTGGAGTGCCAGAACATATAGTAAAACAAGCCCAACTTCGGCTTCAGCAATTAGAAAGTAAACAAACAAATACTAATCCAGTAATAAGCAAGTTATATGATTTGTCACCTGATGATATGTCTCCAAGAGAGGCTTTGGATATGATTTATGAGTTGAAGGGAGATTTGGATATTATTTAATAACTTGATATCCTTTGTAATAATTCAGTTGTTTCTTTTTCAGTAATATTATTACAGGATGCGAATGAGATTGCTTGTGAACAAGCAATAACAAATTTATCACCTGAACTTAAATTTCTACCAATTGAGTCAAATCTTTGCATATATTTTTCAATATTTTTTTTCAAGTTAATTCTATTATATTTAATAATTGATGATTCATTTTGTTTTTTACAAATCAATATGATATCAAGGTTAATTGGTTCTTTTGCAGCACTCTTTGGAGTAGATACAGACATTTCTGCCTTGACAGGATGTGCTGCGACGATATTAAATCCCGCTTGAGTTACTGCATTATATATCGCTATCCATCCTTCAATAGTTGAATGATGATAGCTAAAGCACATTAAACCCTCACTTTTTAACACACGAAAACATTCGGCAAATATTTTACTTATCTTGTACGAAAACTGCTGATAATCTTTATCCTGAACCTCATTTTTATGAGATGAATCTGGGTGCGAAAGATAAGCATATTCATCACTAAGTGCCTTACTAAGCCATGCATAAAAAAAATCACTTAATTCACTGTAATGTATAAAGTCAAAATAAGGTGGATCAGTGACAATTGCATCAACTGAACTATCAGGAATATCAAGTATTGAACTGTCACCATTCAAAACTAAAGCACTATTGTCTTTGGCTTTAAAAGAATTCCAATCATCTGTGATCACAACATCAATTGGAGTGCTACAAACCAGCTTTTTTGAAGTGCGTTTAGTTTTGCTGTTATCAATCATTATTTCAAAAGGATTATCAAGATATGCCTTTGCTTTTAGTAAACGACTTTTAAACAAAGTGCTAAAACTACCACTACTCTTACCATCAATTCCCCATACTGTATTTTCTAAGGGAGTTCGTTCTGGCTTTAAAATATGATGTGAAAAAAGATGGCGAACTGCACCTGTACCTTCGCCTTTGAAGCTACAAAACAGATTATTAAATTCAAGGGTTCCGCTAAATAAACAAACAAATTGATCACGAATAGTTGTATTTTCTATTTTTAAGATACGCTTTAACAAGATTCCTAAACATAATAATTGCCGTTCATTAAAAAAGTCATGCCAATAATGATAATTATAGCCTTTGGCTTGCTTAGTGTTATATCCAAAACGAATTGCCATTGTTGGTAAAGGTAACTCTTTTTTTAATTCTTCAAACCGCTGTTTGGCGCGATTAAACAATTTATGATCAAATTCAGTGGGCTTGATATAAACCTTTTTACCTTGTTCATTAAGTGCCAAAATTGCATAGAGCTTATGATTTGGTGCATGATTGTTATCGTTGACCAAATCCTTGATTTTATATTCTTTTCCATATTTATCAAATACCTTAGCACCTTTAACAGTCCCAATTTGGGGATTAAAAATATGGGTACATTGTGGACACTGTTCATTAATACTATTGTATTTTCCTGTAAAAATATTTTCGCATAATGGACACAATATTTGTGATTCTGGCTTCTTTTTAGGATAAGCATTTTTACTAAATACATAACTTGAAAACAAAGATATCTCTTCACCATCTGGCGTAGTAACTATTTTTACCCAAAAATAATATAATGCTGGTGTGTGCTTTGATGCGCCCGGCACTTTGGTAGTATAAAACGATAGAATTTCATTTTTAACATCTTTTTCAATCGCCTGAAACTCTGTTTCGAGATCATTTAAGTTGACAGATGTTAATGCCTGTTTAACTATAAATGTGCTAACTGGGTTGACATCACAACCGATTACCTTTGCTCCTAGCTTAATCGATTCACCAAGAGTTGTACCAGATCCCATGAATGGATCAAGAACTACTTTGCCGGCATAGTTTTGCTGTTCGTGAAAATTAGACCAACAATTTTCAGACAAGGAACCTGAAACTATGGCACGAAAGACACTTCCTAAGCGTTTTGCCCACCATTTATGTATATAATAAATAGGACGATTAATTTCTTTGCGATAACTTTCGAGTTCCGCAATTTCATCTATCATTTCAAATGGAAAATCTAATTCGATGGCACGTTTCACTAATCATTACTCACTCAAGATAGGCATTGAAGGGGTTCGGGGCTTTGCAGTACGTTTTTTGCAGTCAGCGAAAATATCTTTGATAAGTTCTGGTTGCTGAGATTTATCCTGTTTTGCCTTATCAACAATTGAATACAAAAAGTTATTTTCATAAATATCGCAACGTTCTACTTCATGAGTTACATATTCAGTCAATTGAAGATTATCAATATCTATTTTCTTAGCGACAAAAACTTTCCTTGTATGGAAACACTTCAGCTTGTAATTAAGTGGATTGGGATAAGTGTACATTGCACGGTGACGCACGGAACCTTCACCATATGGACCATGACCATATTCTGTGTAGTTAGAAATTTTAGCCTTTTTGTGTAGATTAAAATCGTAGTTTATAAAATCACCATGTATCAAAATAAATGTGACAATACTGGTGCTATCAATACTTAATAAGCAAAAGAGATAATAACAAGGAATATCAACAGTAGCAGAACTCATCTTAATCAAAGTAGTGCCACAGGGTAAACTACTATTGTAATCTATTGTTAAACCACGAGAATCAGCACCACTCTTTTTCTGAATTAGTTTCTTAACCTCAATACCAACTATTACCCCAGTTTGCTTATCGCGCAAGATAATATCAGGAGTGGTTAGTTTGCCTGAACTAGTTATTTCAAGCTCAGAAAATGCTGTTGATAATTTTTGTGCAATCATAGAATCAAAAGGATCATCTTGAACTGTACCAATAATATTTGATGGGCGTAACTCAATGGGAATCACTCCATTTTCAATTTTACTGATGATTTGATGTGGGTTTTGAAACATTTGTGGTTCCTTGGTTTAAACTTTTAAGTAAATGTATATTCTGTTTTATTGTATTATACACTAGATCTACAATTTAGTTTATATAAACACATACACTTAATTGAATTTTAATATTTTATAATATACTTAAAAAAATATTAATTAAAACTAAACATTCCCCCGCTATGCAGCATTATTTGGAATTAAAAGATGAATATCCCGATATGTTGTTGTTTTATCGGATGGGTGATTTTTATGAGTTCTTTTTTGATGATGCTATTCAAGCGGCGCGTCTTTTAGGGATGTGCTAAATAATTTTGCTGAACGGGCTAATACTTTAAAATTATATCCACCAGAATTTTCTAATAATGAAGGCATTGAAATTATAGACGCTTAGATGAACAGCGGCGCATGATGATTTGGCAGGTGGGCGTTCTACTTTTATGGTGGAAATGACAGAAACAGCCAACATATTGCATAATGCAACTCGTAATAGCTTGATATTGATGGATGAAATTGGGCGTGGCACTAGTACATTTGATGGTTTATCCTTGGCTTGGGCGTGTGTTGAATATTTGGCAAATACCATTGGAGCATATACTCTGTTTGCGACACATTATTTTGAACTAACGCGCTTACCAGAAAAATTTAACAGAATACATAATGTATGTTTAGAAGCGATAGAACAAGATGATACTTTAAGATTTATGCACACTGTAAAAGAAGGAGCGGCAAATAAAAGTTATGGTTTACAAGTAGCCTTATTGGCTGGAGTGCCAGAACATATAGTAAAACAAGCCCAACTTCGGCTTCAGCAATTAGAAAGTAAACAAACAAATACTAATCCAGTAATAAGCAAGTTATATGATTTGTCACCAGATGATATGTCTCCAAGAGAGGCTTTGGATATGATTTATGAGTTGAAGGGAGATTTATCAAAAAAATTAGCTTGATACATTAACCTATCCCACTATTAATTAGTGGGATAGGTTCATAAAAACTTGTTAAATTAAGTACAGCGAATTACGTGGATAAACTAATAAAACTTCACAATTCGTTTATTTCTTAATTCGTTGTACTAAATTCAACTTTATATTTCCATCATGATTCGCGTTGGGCTTACTTTCGTAAGCCCAACTAGTTAATTATATATTGTTTTCAAATACTTATTTCAATAATTTAAAATATTTCAAAAAAAATTCAATTTTGCCCTGACCTTGTTCCTCATTGTTGCATTCTATATTATATAGCATGATGTTTTTTTTAAAAAAAACACTAATAAGTTTACGCAAAAATAAATCTTGACATAAAAAATAATACCGAGTATTATATATGGCACATGGATTTTAGGTTGTTAGGGAAAATAATTTCAATATTATTAAAATTGGAGTACGTGCATGAATAAAATATCAAAAAGCCTGTTAGGCTTGGGGGTTGCTGCAAGTTTGTCTTTATCCTGTGGGATAGCGGCTGCGGCTGGCAATATTATTGTGTTGGTTAATGATACTAATGTTCAATCTGGTGAAGAGATTGGTATCAAAGTTGTCTTAAATGGCGATGGTGTATATGACGCTTATATATGGATAGAAGGTGGCGTATTAGACGGTGCTACATTAACTGTTAATAAAGATGGTCAATGGGTACTTCGAAACGATCAGTCACCTCAAAAATTACGTGCTAATATCGATATAGAAACTTTAAATCTTCAGAAGAAAATTATAACACTTCTTCCAAGATTGAAGTTTGAAAATATAGCTGGTAGATACAAACTCACTGCTGCTTTAACTACACCCGGTCAATTGGATTTTAAGTTAATAGATGAAATTTTTGTGGTATTAAAATAAAAGGAATATGATTATGAAACGAAAAAATATATTATGGCTTTGGTTAAGCCTATTATTAATACCTAGCTTGACAATTGCCGGTTCGCCAAGCTTTAAAGGGTATAATACTGATGTCGAACCGGGAATACAAGTTGTAGATAACCCTAATGGTTCTGCTATAGTTCAGGGCAATTTCAAACTATACAACAACAATGCAGCTTCAAATGCTTTAGGATCTTCAGCATTTACTGTTAAAGTGGATGGAAATCCAGTACAAGCTACTGTTGTACCACCTAATCAGCAGAATACCAATAAGATGGCAGATATTGTGTTCTGCATGGATATTTCTGGTAGTATGAGTGGCGAAATTAATTCAGTCAAAAATAATACTCAGAGTTTTGTCAACCAATTATCCAGTAAAAACTTTGATGTACGGCTTGGTTTGATTACATTTGGTCAAGGTGGATCGCCTCAACTTCGTAAACGTAATAATGGTAATTTTTATTCCAATTCACAAGGTTTTATAAATGAATTTAAAAGCTTACGTGCTAGCGGAGGTTTTGAAGAATGGTTTGATTGTCTTGTATATGCTTCTCAATATCCATATCGTTCTGGTGCTGAACGAATTACCATTCTAATTACTGATGAAAATGGTGATCGTAGTAAATATAATATAAACACAGCTTTACCAATAGTAAAAAATAATGCCTCTAAAGTATATGGTATTTCTTATACTCATTTAGGTAATGTTGTGAAAGCAGTTAATGAAACTGGTGGTAAGTTATTCAACGCTCGTGATAACTTTAATAGCATTCTAAATAGTATTGCCAATTCTATTATCAATACTTATAGTGTTTCACTATTGACTAATGTTGGTCCCGGTCAACATTTCTTACATGTTACACCTAGTACTAATGATCCAGTTGGTGAAGATAAAGAACCATTTAAAATTGGAGCTAATCCAGTTGTTTCTCCTCCTCAATCACTCACTGATTTAATCAATAATGGTGTCACTCCCGGTGCTGTTACAATCAATATTGAAGCTCAAGTTACTGATCCAGATGGTAGTATTAGTCAGGTAAATATTTTATGGGATGACCCAAGTAATAATGGTACTAATGCCATGACTGCTCTGGGTAATAATATTTATGGTCACACTTATTCAGGTACTCTTAATCAAAATCAATGTTTTGCTTTCGCAGTTCAAGCATTAGATAATGAGGGACGCAATACTACTGTTCCTGCTAACTCAGGTAATACACCGGGTGGTAAATGGAGAATTTGTGCTTCTGATACTCCACCAGTTATAGGTACTATAAGTTCTAATAATTATGATTATCAACAAGATGTAAATATTAGTGTAGATATTAGTGATGATAATGGTAGTGCTAGTTTAGTTGTTACCTTAAAATATCGTGAAGTAGGTGATGCTACTTGGCAACATATAGCTATGTCTGAAAGTGGTGGTACATTTACAGCTACTATACCGGCTGCTGTTGCAGGATTTAAAGGACTTGAATTAGATGTTGTAGCACAAGATGCAAACAGTAATGTTAGCAATCAACTTAAAACTTTGACTGTTAATGCTATTCCTGTAACTATTGTAGATGTTACTAAACATACAGATACTACAGATGTTGGACCTTTCTCAGTACATGCAATTGTAGTTGGTTTGGATGTTTCTAATGGTGGACAAGTTGAATTAGTTTCCAATGGTGCAACAATCGCCATGACACAATCAATTACTGGTACGAATGCGCAAATGTTGAGTAATTCTAATATTTACGTAGCTAAAATTGCAGCAGCAAATCCGGGTGATAAGGTTTGCTATTCTGTAAAAGCTAGTAATCCAACAACTAATGTACAATCTACAGAAACTTGCTTTGAAGTTCTGCAACCTATTTCGCCTTTAGCAGTAACGCCAGCATCTTCTATTATGGCAGTTGGTGATAGCCCAGTGGAATTTGTAGTAACTGGTGGTTATGGTACTTATGAATGGTCTGCATTAGATGGTACTTTATCAACCACTTTGGGTGATAAAACCAGTTATACACCAACTTTAACAGGTTTAGAGAAACTTAGTGTTAAAGATAAAAAAGGTTTTACCGCTACTGTAATTCTTAAAGTGTTACCTGCATTAACAATTGATCCACCAGTAAATGGTCAGAAATTTACACCATCTACTAATATTTCTTTAAACGGGATTGGTGGTGAAGAACCTTATGAATGGCAAGTTGATGGTGCTACATTCCAAGCTTCTGGTAATAACAATGAAAATGTTGAAATAACTTTAGGTGCTGATCCTGCAACAATTAAAGCAACACTGACAGATGCTGCTGGACGTACTCAAACTGTTTCTTTTACCAATAACGGGCAATTAAAAATTAGTCCTAACGGTCCAAATGTAACAATTCAACCTGATTCTGAAACAGAGTTTACAATATCTGGTGGTGATGGTTCTTATCAATGGACTACAATTGGTGGAGATGTTGATAATCCAACAGCAAATACAGTTAAATATAAAGCTGCTAGCGTACCGGGAACTTATCATATCTTAGTAAAAGATGGCAGCGGAGCTTCAGCTTCACTTATTCTAAATTCTGGTACTCCTTTAATAGTAACACCACATTGCGCTCGTATTCAACGTAATGAAATTGCTGATTTTGAAATTGTTAGTGGTACAGCTCCTTATAAATGGGAAGCTAACTTTGGTAGCTTATCTTCTACTAGTGGCAGCAAAATTAGCTTTACACCTGAGTCAAATATCGGACTTTATGAAGTTACTGTACATGATGCCAGTGGTGCAATTGCAAAACTATGTGTACAAGTTGCAGAAGGTATTATAGTAACACCATCTACTATAAGTGTAGATGTTAATAGTACTACAACATTAACAGCAACTGGTGGTAATGGTAGTTATACTTGGAGTGCTACAAAAGGTACTTTATCTCCTAGCACTGGTGGAAATGTTACTTATACTGCACCAAATTCTATAGGCGCAGATACTATTACAATTAGAGATACTGCTGGTAACGAAGCAACAGTAAGTGTTCAAGTAATTGGTACTACAGGTGTACTCGGTGTACGGGTAACTCCATCTGTTGCTGCGGTGCAAGTTGGACAAACTAAAACCTTTACTGCACAAGGTGGTAGTGGAAATTATACTTGGACTGTTAAAAATGGTACTGTTTCACCTAATAAAGGTGCTAGTATAACTTATACAGCACCAAACTTAGCTGGTACTGATGAAGTTACAGTAGCGGATGATAAAGGCAATACTGCAACAGTTAATGTTAATGTGTTATCAACAGTAGGTGTTTTATCCATTACACCAAAACAAGTAACTATAAATCCCAGCGATACACAAACTTTTACAATTGCTAATAATATAGGTGGTATAAGCTGGAGTGCATCTGGTGGTTTTATTGATAGTAATGGTACTTTCACTGCACCTCCAAGCGGCGGTAGCTATACTATTACAGCAATAGACTATAAGAGTGGTCGTAGCGTAGAAGCTACTGTTATAGTAGGTTCTAAATTAATTGTAACTCCTACTGAAGCTCAAGTTAGTGCTGGTGGTAGTAGCAGCTTTAGTGTTACTGGTGGCGAATCACCTTATAGTTGGAATGTAATAGGTGAAGGATTCTTAGATAGTAATACTGGCGACAGTGTGCGCTTTACTGCTGGTAGTAGTGCTGGTGAAGTTAGTTTAATTGTTTCAGATAATCAAGGTGTTACTGGTCAAGTTAAGATCAAAGTCAGTGGCACTATGGTGATTACACCTGAAAAAGCAATATTGTCACCTAATGGTACTAAACAATTTACGGTATTTGGTGGTAGTGGTACAATTGAATGGATTGTTACACAAGGTAAAATTGATGATAAAGGTAATTATACCGCACCATCAGGTTTAGGTACTTATGTAGTTACTGCTAAAGATGCTAATGGCAATCAAGCCTCAGTTACTGTTGAAGTTAAGAATATACCTGTGATTAGTCCTGCATTTGCTTGGTTAGATAAAGGTGGTACAGTAGCATTTGATGTAGTTGGTGGTACAGCACCTTATCAATGGAATACAACAGCAGGTAAGGTAACTACAAGTGGTAATCGTGTTACTTATGAAGCACCTCAAGTCTCTGAAACAGTTACTGTAACAGTTACTGATAATGAAGGTAAAAAATATCAGGCTATTATATATGTAGATATACCACTACGTGCTACTAAACAGGAGATTTACTTGAAACCGGGAGCAACTAAACGTGTTGCTGTAACTGGTGGTGTACCTGCCTTTGAATGGCAAGCTGGTAAAGGTGAAATGAAAGATGTACGTACTGAGGATGCTGGTTATAATTATTATACTGCACCTAATATAATGGGTGAAGATGTAATTAATATCCGTGATCGTAAGGATAATAAGATTGAAGTTAAAGTATATGTAACACAACCTCTTCAAGTAACACCTAATGTGCGTTATATGAAACGTAATGAAACTACCACTTTTCGTGTAGTTAGTGGTGTAGGACCTTATACTGCTGTGAGTGAAAAAGGTACAATAAACCCTACTAGCGAAACTGGAGACTTTACATTTAGTTCAGCTCAAATGAATGCTGATGAAAATGTTACAATTACATTTAGTGATAATTCAGGTCAATCAGTAACAGTCAGCGTTTTTGTTGAAGTAGGATTGAAAGCCAGTAAAAAAACTATCTATTTAGATAGAAATGCTAAAACTACTTTTAGTGTTATAGGTGGTACTGGTGGCTACTTTGCAGAGGCAGCAAGCGGTGAAGTAAAAATTGATAAGGATACCGGTAAAGGAACTTATACTTCTCCAAAACGTGTTGGTACTTATGATATAACAGTAACTGATAGTTCAGATCAAAAAGTTGTGATTCAGGCTGTTGTAGAACCCTCTACGCCTACTATTTCACCATCAATAATCACAATGTCACCGGGTGAAACTCGTACCTTAATGGTTAATCGAGGTGCAGCACCTTATGTATGGACTTTTAATGGTAATCCTATCAGAGAAGGTGAAGATGATAATTATATCACAACTGAGATTGTTAATATAACAGCACCTGAAACTGCTGGTACTTATGAAGTAGTGGTGGAAGATGTAAATGGTCTGGAAGGCAAAGCTACTGTGACTGTGTTCCAACCTTTAATGATTTCACCTATATCACATCCAGTGTATAAGGGCGAATCTGTGGCTGTACGTTTCACTCAATTAGGTGGTGCTGGTAAATGCGATTGGGCACTTGCCGATCTACAAGAACTTCAGAAAGGTGATGACTATATTGTAGTACGCCCACGTACTGATGTAGAACTAGGTACTCAATATAAAGTTATTTGCCGTGATCAAAATGGTGATAGTACACAAGCCATTATTGTTGTAGGTAGTTTGCCCGGTGATTTAAATGGTGATGGCATCATTTCTGATGAAGAAGCAGAGTTAGCAATAGAACACTACTTTAATGGTCAAGCATTAAATGGTGTCACTATTGATAAACGCCAATTATATATGCACGTTGAAGCTAACATTATTGTGAATCAAGTTGGTATTCAACAATAACAATACTTTTGGTCTAAAGACCTGTCAGGTTTTGAAAACCTGACAGGTCTGATAGTTGAAAGTATTTAGTATTACTATTATCCTCTCCTAATGGAGAGGATAACTTAAATAGCAGAGTTGAGGTTTAGGGAAGATGTTCCTCTGAATACTTGATTCTGCTTTTTTTTTACCTATCATTCCTTTATAAAAAAAAACTATGAATAACATAATTTCATTATTAATATTAATCTTATTTTGTTCCACAACTTCTGCTCAAGCATTAACAGTCACGCCCAAAGAAATTTGGAGTAAACCTCATCAAACTCACTACTTTACAGTAACAGGTGGTTTAACACCTATTTTTTGGCAAAGTAAAACTGGTGATGTAAGAAGAAGTAAAGATGAAAATGTCTTTATTTATCGTGCCCCGCGACGCTATATGCAAGATTATGTACGCTTTTTTGATCGCGCTGGTCAAACTATACAAGTAAATATTAATGTGCTACGTCCATTAGAAGCATCTCCTAGTATTCGTAATATCCCTATAAATGATAAAACTAATTTTATGATTATTGGTGGCAGCGGTAAATGGCAACTAGAACCTAACGACTATTTGAATTTACACAAAGATAGTAGTATATTAAAGGTTGAAGCTGGAAATGTAGCTGGATTACATAAAATCCAAGTGTATGATGAAGTAACTCAAGATCTAATTGAACTAGAAGTTAGAGTTTATGCTCCATTAGATCTGTTAAATTAACGGAGAAATAAGGATGAAACTAGACTTTAAATGCTATCTAAGTGCAATTTTTGCACTGTTGGTAACAACAAATACTTCAGCAGAAATATTAAGTAGCAGCGAGCAGCATAATTGTGCTGTAAAAGATGATCAGACTATAAGTTGCTGGGGTAAAAATGATTTTGGTCAAAGTGCCTCACCTAGTGACAATAATTTTGCCAAAGTTAGTGTAGGTAAATATCATAGTTGTGCCCTTAAAAATGATGGAATAATGACTTGTTGGGGTAGAGATGATTTTGGACAAGCAACTGCGCAAACAGGTAAATTTTTAGAAATAAGTAGCGGCAATGTTCATAGTTGTACGATCAAATTTGATAATACTGTTATTTGTTGGGGTAATGATATACTAACAACAGGAAAAATGAATCCTCCTAACGGTAAGTTTTCACAAGTAAGTGCTGGTTATAACCATAGTTGTGGTGTAACTACTACTAATACTATTCAGTGTTGGGGAGAAAATACTAATCGTGAAACAATTCCTCCAAGCGGCACATTTTCTCTAGTAAGAGCAGGTTATCAATTTACTTGTGGTATAAAAACTGATGGAACATTAGATTGTTGGGGTAAAAATGATGAAGATCAAACTTCAGCACCAAGTGGTGAATTTTCCAAATTAAGTGTTGGTCAAAATCATGCGTGCGCAATTAGAACAACTGATAACAGTATAGTTTGTTGGGGTAAAACTGGTAAAAAAACACCACCAATTGGAACGTTTAAGGAAATCAGTGTTGGTTCAGATCATAGTTGTGCCAAAAAAACCGATAATAGTGTTGAATGTTGGGGAGATAATTTATTCAAACGCGCTACTCCACCAAAAGGGCTTAAACTAATTGATCCACCACCAATTATTATTATTCCACCACCTATTTGCACATTAACAACTAATGTCATAGGTGAAGGTAGAATAGTAAGATCACCCGCTGAACCTTATGAATGTGATACTGAAGTTACATTAGAAGCAAGAGCTGATGAAGGTTATAACTTTGTACGTTGGGAAATAGATGAAATTGATAGCGGTGATGAAAACCCAATCACTATTACTATGGATAAAGATAAAACAGTAACTGCTGTTTTTGAAAAAATTGAGTGTTGTAAAATCACTATTGATCCGTCTTTAAATGGAGGTATTATTTCACCAAGTAAAAGAGTATTTGAAAAAGATGAAGAAGTTACTTTAACAGCCCAACCAGAACATTGTTATAGCTTTACAGGCTGGAGCGGTGGTGATTGTAGCGGCAATGATTCTAATTGCACACTTATAATGGATAATAATAAAACCATTTCAGCCAATTTTGTTAAGGGTGATTTTAGTTTAAAACTAATTCCAGCTGGAAAAGGTAAAATAATTTCTGATCCAGCTAAATCAAGTTATGCTTGTGATGAAGAAGTTAAATTAACTGCTACACCCGATGAAGGTTATGAATTTGCGCGATGGGATGGCGATATTAGTGGCAGTAGTAATCCTTTTTCTGTCACAATGAATAGTAATAAAGAGATTAAGGCTATTTTTGAACCAACAGAGGTAACATTGTTAGTTACTCCTAATGGCAATGGTTCTGTATCAGTTTCACCTGAATCTGACAAGTATTTTTATGATCAAGAAGTTATATTGACTGCTGAACCTAAAAATTGTAATAAATTCAAACAATGGCACGGTGCATGTAGCGGTAATATGCCAACTTGCGAAATTACATTAAAAGAAAATACCTCAGTTATGGCAGAGTTTGAACCTGAAACTTTCAGCTTAACAGTAGATGTCAGAAATTGTCAAGTTATCCTTAATCCTCATAATCAACTTTATAATTGTGGCAGCACAGTTGAATTAAGCGCGGTAGCAAATCAAGACTTTAATTTTGTTGAATGGAGAGGTGATGCTAGTGGTTCTAATCCAAATATCAGCATTACTATGACAGAAGATAAAAATATCATTGCTGAATGTATAACAGATGAACTCAATATTATTCCAACAGAAGAAATTATTCCAATTTATACAGACGGAAAACCTAGATTACGTGCTAAGGGTGGAGTACAGCCATATAGTTGGTCAAATACAGGTGGACAACTAACTGCAACTACTGGTGAGATGGTAGATTTTTCTGCTAATGTTCTCGGAAACTATCAAGTAACTTTAACAGATCAGAGTGGTCAAACTGATCAAGTTACTATTGAAGTTTATTCACAGCTCAGTTTATCTCCACAATATGTTCCTAATTTAAAAATTAAGAAAATACAAGCATTTGCTATTACAGGCGGTAAACCACCATATTTAGTAACAACCAGCCTTGGTTTTTCTCAATCAATCAGCCCTGATGCTAATGGGATAGCAAACTATAATTTTACTGCACCTGAGAATCCCGGTACCGTTACATTAACAGTGAAAGATGCAATTGCAGGCGAACTATCAGCTCAAATTAATATAGTTCCTGATACCAAACCAACAGTTACACCATCAGGTACAGTGGAAAATCCATTAATATTATCTTTAGGAGAAGACATTCGTCTAACAGTGAAAGGTGGAGTACCTAATTATAATTGGACAGTAACTGCTGGCACTTTAAGTTCAACTCAAGGTAAAACAGTAACTTATATTGCTCCAAAAGCATCTGGAGAACAAACAATCACAGTTACTGATAATAAAGGCAATGAAACTGAAGTACCAGTTAAAGTGATTAATGAACTAGCTTGTAGCCCTCATTTAACTACAATGATTTTAGGTGATAAAAGTCCAATCACATTTCGTGCAATGGGTGGTGCTGAACCTTTCCGTTGGGAAGTAGAAGCTGGAACCATTAATCCACCTGAAGGTGCCGAAGTCAATTATCAACCACCAGCTCAAGAAGGTGAATTTACTGTAACTTGTAAAGATGCCCAAGATAAATCAGTAACTCCATTAATACGAGTTATAAAAGGTTTGAGTGCTTCACCAACAGAAAAACTCTTAGCTATTGGAGAAAGTGCTCAATTACAAATTGCAGGTGGTCAAGCACCTTTTACTTGGGTTGCAGAATGTGGTGATTTAACTAAAACTTCTGGTACTTTAGTTGGATATACTGCACCTCAACGTAATGGTGTTTGCGAAGTCACAGTAACAGATGCGCTATCACAAGCCGCTAAAATTAGAATACAAGTTATAGGTAATTTAATTATTACACCTATTAAAACTGTGGTAGCAATTGGTGAAACTGTAAAAATATCTGCTGCTAGAGGAACTGAGCCTTATACTTGGTCAGATGGTAAAATTGGACGTATTTGGACTGGTAAATTTACCAAGGTTGGTCGCCATGAAGTGATAGTTACAGATGCTGCTGGTGATACAGGTTTAGCAATAGTAGATATAATTCATAATAACTTAGGTTTAACACCAGAACGCGCATTTTTATCTCGCAATGAGATTCTAAATATAACTGTTGCTGGCGGCACCTCACCCTATGCTTGGAATGCAGAAGCAGGAACTTTATCCAGCACCAAAGGAACACGAGTTGCTTATATAGCACCTGATCAACCCGGAAGTTATAATATTACGGTAAGAGATGGGCGCGATGTACAAGGGCAAGTCAAGGTAATTGTTAAAGCTGATGTAATTGATTTACCATCTGGCAAACCAAGAAATGACATGGGTTCAATTAATAGCAATATTATTGTTGATGGTATTGAGCGTCATGAAAAAGAAATTTTAGTAGATGCTGCTTCTAATATAGAAGCTAGTTTCAGCTTAGAAATGCCTAATGATGGTCAACAGTATAAAGTTTATGCTGCTATATTATGGGTTGGCTTAGAAGAACAACCTGTAATATTGTTTAAAACCTCAACTCAGCAAAAGTTGGTGCGTTCTGATCTAAGTCAGGAATTTCCGGTTTATAAAACCGCCGCAGCTGGTGAAAAAGTTGAAGTTGTTGTAAAGGATGTATATAATGGTCCATTATCAGAATATAGTGGTCATCAAATGGTGTTTTATGTTGGATATGCGGCTGTTGGAACTGATGTGTTAAAGGGTTTATTGTTTAATGCTACACAGCCTTATAGTGTTTTAGTTAAATAAGGAAAAAAGACCTGACAGGTTTTTAAAACCTGTCAGGTCTAAAATATCTATCTATGAAAAAATATCTCCTCTCTTTCTTATTGGTGTTTTCCACCATTTATTCCTTATCTGCTAATAGTCTCAGTATTACCCCTAATCAAGTTTCGGTTAAACCCGGAAAAAACATAAGTTTTTCAGTTGCTGGCAATAGTGGCAATCGTGAATTACCTATTGGCGCACAACAAGCTCTTTCATTGCAAGTTTGGTTAGCTGATTTATCTAAGCAAGATAAAACTCAAGCCGCTAAATGGAAAAGTAGTGATGATTTACAATCTCAAGTGGCTGTATTTGTTAATTCAGCTTTAGCTTTAGAAACTTCACCAGAAAGTTTGAGTTTAAGAGCTGGAAGTTCTAATAACTTTAATATTAGTGGCGGTGTAGCTCCTTA
Source organism: Candidatus Marithrix sp. Canyon 246 (assembly GCF_001723685.1). Classification (GTDB taxonomy): domain Bacteria; phylum Pseudomonadota; class Gammaproteobacteria; order Beggiatoales; family Beggiatoaceae; genus Marithrix. Next base: position 117,430 of record NZ_MCBX01000002.1, on the reverse strand, counting down.
TACAGTAACCGCTGAAAAAGGGCGCGTTAATGGTAATTCTGGGCGTTGGAATTATATAGCAGCACGTAAGGCTAATAATGATACTATCACTGTAACTGATCAAGATCAAACTAAAGTGACGCTAAATGTCAAAATTAGTCAAGGATTGATTTAGATGTTCAGACTACTCAAGTATTTACAATTGCTAGTGGTTTAGCACCTTATACATGGCAAGTAACAGCAGGTAAACTGGATAAAACACAAGGCACAGAGGTAACTTACACTGCTTCAGAAGCTAAAGGTGTTTATGAAATCAGTGTAGTTGATCAACAAGGAGATGTAAAAAGAGCAGTCATTAATGTTGGTGGTGATTTAATTGCTTCACCTACTGAATTAATTTTAAATCCTGATGAAGAGCAACAGTTTTACATTACTGGTGGAGGCAAACCTTATACTATTTCAGCTAGTTCTGGCACACACATTGAAGATGATGGTAATTTTTACTATACAGCACCATCAATAGCAGGTGATTATAATTTAACTATTAAAGATAAAGAAAACCAGAATACTAATATTAGTGTTACTGTTCAATCAATACTAGCAATAACGCCACTAGAGTTATTTTTAAAACGCAATCAAGAAGCCGAATTAAATATTAGTGGCGGCTATGGTAAATATACAGTAACAGCTAAAAGTGGAGATGTTAAAGAAAATAAAGGCAAATTAACTTATACAGCGGCTAATGTATCTGGGCACTCCTCCTTATAGTTGGACAGTTAAAGGAGAAGGTGATCGCGTAACTTTTACTGCCTTAGAAAAGCAAAGTGAAGATATAATTAAACTAGAAGATGCTACTGGCAAAGTAAAAACATTACGTATAGTGATTAAAAAAGGAAAATTAAATATGGTTGATTTAATAGCAGGAGCAGATGGAAAAGTAGATGAAGCTGAAATGGGCAATGCACTTGGAGATTTTTTTGATCCAGAGAAACAAGGCTGGATTGATAGAACTGATTTGTTTTTAGTGGTAGAAGGGTTTTTAGAATCTGAATAGGTAGTTTAAACTTGACATATATATTAAATTTTTAACATGGAAATAAACTATGAGTACAATATCTTATAACCAGCAGGCAAGCATTAACCTAAAAATGAATCCAGACTTTAAAGAAGTTATTGTTCGAGCCGCGCAATTAAATATGATGTCAGTTAATGCTTACCTTATTAATCTTGCTTATGATAATGCCAAACAAGTAATTTTAGAACATGAAAACTTGAAACTATCCAATGAGGAGCGTGATCGTTTTATAGCACTGCTCGACAACCCACCCGAACCAACTGAAAAGGCGAAAATGGCTATGCGTAAATTGTGAGTGGGTACTAGAAACAGGCTTGCAGTTGATAAAACTGTGCAGGGAAAAGGATTAGGGGAATGGCTTGTTATGGATGCTTTTAAACGTTGTGTCAATATTTCTAAAGAAATTGGTATATTTGGTTTGGTAGTTGATGCTAAACATGAGAGAGTAAAAAAATTTTACTTTCAATACGGTTTTCATGAATTAACAGCCCAATCTCTCACGCTTTTTATTCCGACAAAAACAATAACTGATATGATTACTTAATGATATTGTGATTGAACGGTTTTTAGAATCTAAATAATTCAAATCTCAGTGATGAACAAAGTCTTAGTATTACAGTTAATCCATTACCACCCACACCAACACAAACACCAACACCTGACAAAAAATAATATACTATTGGTAATAGTGTAACTATTACAGCTATACCAAATTCAGAATGTTATGAGTTTAGTCATTGGGAAGGTGCCTGTGATGGTAGTGACACTGAGTGTCAATTAGTTATGGATGAAACAAAAGAACTCTAGGAAAATTTGAAATTGATGGTCAAAAAATTAAAGGGCGTTTAGATTATAAAGTAACAGAAATCCCAGATAGCAATGATGTTATGATTACTTATCCTGATGGAACAGAACAAAGATTGTTTGCTTTGCCTAAATAATTAGTTGAACAAACCTGTCAGGTTTACTTCACTAACTACAATTCTTGAATTATCTCAGCCACTCCAATTCCATGTTGCAAACAAAAATCACCAGCCTCATCAGTAAAACCACCCAAAGATAAATAAGCTGCTAAAACAATAGCATCAGGAAAAAGAGTTTTATAAACCTCAACTTTATCTTGAAAATCTTCAATCTTATTTAAACCCATTTTGGTCTTAGTTTTTTTCACTTCAACTAAAACCATTCTACCACATGAAGATTCGGCAACAATATCAAGTTCCATATTTTTGCCATCTTCACGCTGAATGTGAACTCTTTCCTTAACTTTTTGAATATTTAAAGCGGTATTATCTTTAACATTCTTAAAAAATTTAGATAGACTAAAACGTTTTTTATTTCTTAAAGCAGTGGCTAACATATTTTCAGCCATTTTACCAGAGAAATAATTGAGCTTGCCTTGTAGTTGTTTATTTTCCTTCTTTAATTCAGCAATTTGATCAGCAAATTCTTGTTTAAAATTAGATGGAAATCCTTTGATTTCTTCTTCAAAACTCTTACGTAAAATTAAATTTAGCGTACCATCTTGCAAGCCTCTAAAATGAATGTTAGAAACAGCCCTATGAATCAAATCAGCTTCTTTTAAAACAATTAATTGCTTATGAATTTCATTAATTTCTAAATTTAAGCCTAATTTTTCTTTCAAATCTTTGGGTGTAAGATATTTATCATTATGTTTACTCAAAAACAATAAAATATTTTTTGCATTTTGATCATTTACTTCATTTACAGTATGATGAATATATTCTCCCCAAGTTAAGTACATTTCAGCATTTTCTTCTGAAAGTTCATAATCAACAGTATCTGCTACCCCTTCAGCAGTAGTTAAATCTTTTTCTTCGTAATCGCTGAGAATTACACAAGATATAAAAAATGGATCAGCCATACACAATTTATTAATTTGCATAGCAGTGTCATTAGTAATCGGTTCTTCATAAAATGAAGCATATTTATAAACTGCTTCTAAACCTTCATCTTCAGTTAAATAAGGAGAAAAACGGATTTGACTTAGTCTTCCAGCTTCTAAATATTTACTAATGACTTTTAATAGCCAGCCAGCATAGGAACCAGTTACCAACATTGGAGCAACTTTTGATTCGGCAAGAGAATGATAACTGCCGGCTAGAGTTTCATCAGCTTCTTCTTTGCATTTTTCATCTCGATAGATATATTTAGTAATATTTTGAAATTCATCTAAAATCACTAAAAATTTAGTATTAAGAACTGAAGCATAACGATGTGGTGCAGTACAAGCAGTTTTCCACATTAATTCATGACTACCTTCAACTTCTCTATTTTCAATTATAAAATTGACATCATCAACTATAGGTGTAATTGATTTATTTATACCAAATTCTCTTATTTGCTTCAAAGATAAATGATGTATTACCAATTCTGGGTTTCGAGTAATAAAAGAAATATATTGTGAAGCAAAAGCACGATAATAATCAATCGCTAAATTTGGATACCACATTTTACTCTCACCAAAGTCAAAATAAAATGGTATCACTTCTTTATTTTCTGTCCATAATTGGTTGAAAATTCGTTGTACAAAGCTAGTTTTGCCGCTTTTCCTTCTGGCTATGATTACTCTGGATTTGGATAGTCTTTTGGGTATGTTTTTTATCCATTTGCCGAAGTGTTTAAATTCCTTTTCTCGCCCAACTAATAATTCTGGTTCGCCTATTTTTTCAGTTAAGGGATATTGCATGGTTTTTAGGTATTTATTGTGAATAATTATTTGAATGATAACATAAGATTACTGGTATTAGGTGTATTAGTTGTACTAATTCTAGTAGAAATAGCGAAAAAAAATTAGATTATAGAGGAAGAAGTATTTGAACCCACCAATAAAATTCCTATATAATATACTTTCAATAATCACATTAATTATAATATATGGTTAATATTAAAAATTTATATAAGGAATTTGGTTCCTTGATGGCTGTGGATGATATAAGCTTTCAGGTGAATCAGGGTGAAGTTTTAGGGTTTTTGGGACCTAATGGTGCCGGTAAATCCACTACTATGAAGATGATTACTGGGTTTTTAACTCCTACTAGTGGTAGTGTCTCTATTGATGGTGATGATATTGTTAATGATCCTATTAAAGTTAAGCAACGCTTGGGTTATTTGCCTGAAGGCGCACCAGCTTATCCTGATATGACTACAATGGCTTTTTTAGACTTTATCGCGCAGATTCGCGGTTTTAAAGGTCGAGATAAGTCTCGTAGAATTGATGATACTATTCAAAGAATTAATTTAGATAAAGTAGTTTATCAGTCTATTGATACTCTTTCTAAAGGTTTTAAACGCCGCGTTGGTTTGGCGCAGGCTATTTTACATGATCCTGATGTGTTGATTTTAGATGAACCTACTGATGGATTGGATCCTAATCAAAAACATGAGGTTCGTAACCTTATCCAAAATATGGCTAAAGAGAAAGTTATTATTCTTTCTACTCATATTCTTGAGGAAGTTCATGCGGTTTGTAATCGCGCTATCATTATTGCTAATGGCAAAATTGTCGCTGATGGTACGCCAACTGAGTTAGAAGCTAAGTCTGATAATCATAATTCTATTACTATTAGTGTCAGAGCAGCCGCTGATCAGGCTAGTGAGTTACGTAAATCCTTATTAGCAGTTTCTGGTGTCTATAAATTAGAAGCTTTGAGTGCCGCTGATAGCGGCTTATTAACTTATCAAGTTTTTCCTGAAGCGAATCGTTCTATCATTGCTGAAATTAGTCAACATATTCATCAACAAAACTGGGAAGTTGAGGAAATGTTTGTCAATAAAGGGCGTTTAGATGATGTCTTTAGAACAATTACAACAGGAGTTTAAGGGTTAATTTAATGCGTTTTAGTCAAATTTCAGTTTTATTTAAACGAGAATTGAGTAGTTATTTCGCTACTCCAATTGCTTATGTTTTTATCGTTATTTTCTTGTTTTTAAGTGGTATTTTTACTTTTTATTTGGGCAATTTCTTTGCTTTAGGGCAAGCTGATTTATCTACTTTCTTTACTTTTCATCCTTGGTTATATTTATTTCTGATTCCTGCTTTAACTATGCGTTTATGGGCTGAGGAACGTAAAAGCGGTAGTATAGAATTGTTATTAACTTTGCCTGTTACGATTGGTGAGGCAGTTGTAAGCAAGTTTTTAGCCGCTTGGGCATTTACCGCTATTGCGTTATTTCTTACATTTCCAATGTGGATTACGGTTAATTATTTAGGTGAACCTGATAATGCTGTTATTGCTGCTGGTTATTTAGGTAGTTTGTTGATGGCTGGTGCTTTTTTGGCTATTGGTTCCAGTATCTCCGCGCTTACTAAAAATCAAGTTATTGCCTTTGTGATTACAGTAGTAGTTTGTTTAGTTTTTATTCTCAGCGGCTTTCCAATGGTATTAGATTTCTTTAGTTGGGCACCTCAAATAATAGTCGAAACTATCAGTTCATTTAGCTTTTTGACTCATTTTTATTCTATTATTAAAGGTGTAATTGATTTACGAGATATTATTTATTTCTTATCTTTAATAGTGTTTTGGTTGTTTTGTACTGCTATTTTAATTGAAATGAAAAAGGCTGATTAATATTATGAATAAAAAAATACTTACTACTAGCGGCTTCTTGATGGCAATTGCATTATTATTAGCTGTCAATATTATCAGTAATACTACTTTAACATCGGCTCGCTTAGATTTAACCGATAATAAACTTTATACTTTGTCACAAGGTACTAAGAATATTTTAGCTAGTTTAGAAGAACCTATCACTTTACGTTTTTATCTGTCTAAAAAGCTTGCTAGCGGTTTGCCGGCTATCAGTCATTATACTTTGCGAGTGCGAGAACTATTAGAAGAATATCAACGCTTAGCAGGAAATAATATCAATTTACATATAATTGATCCTGAACCTTTTTCTGAAGCTGAGGATAGTGCAGAAGGCTATGGAATACAAGGTGTGCCTGTAGATAATAGCAATACTAAATTTTATTTTGGTTTAGCTGCCACTAATTCAACTGATGATGAAAAAGTCATTGCATTTTTCTCTCCAAATCGTGAAGAATTTTTAGAATATGATTTAACTCAGCTGATTTATCAACTCAATAATACTAAGAAAACTGTAGTAGGTTTAATGAGTAGTTTGCCAATTCAAGCTGATAGAGATTCTTCTTGGATGATTGTTGATCATTTAAGTCAATTATTTGAAATTAGAAAACTTAAAACTGAGATTGATGAAGATGTTGATGTCTTAATGTTAGTGCATCCTAAAGATTTAAGTGATGATACTTTATATGCGATTGATCAATTTGTGCTGAAAGGTGGTAAGGCAATTGTATTTGCTGATCCTTATTCTGAAGCTTATAAGCCACCAACTGATCCTAAAAATCCTTTAGCGGCTATGCAGGCTTCACGTAATTCTGATTTAAACAAGTTATTTGATGCTTGGGGAATTGAAATAGTAGCCGAAAAAGTCATAGGTGATCTTCGCGCTGCTAAGAAAGTGCAAATGCAAAAGGGTAATAGTGCGATAGTGGTAACATACCCGGTATGGATGGATTTAAATGCTAAACATAATTTTAATCAAAGCGATATTATCACCGCGAAACTTGATAATATGATACTTGCTACACCGGGAGCTATTGTTAAAAAAGGTGATGTTGCAACTAAAATTATACCGTTAATCGAAACTAGTAATATAGCTATGAAGATAGATGTTAAAAAACTAGGTATGTTTTCTCAACCAGAAGATTTAGCGCGAGATTTCAAACAAGAAGGTAAATTTACTTTAGCGGCACGAGTAATTGGTAAAGCTAAAACTGCATTTCCTGATAATAAGGATTCTGTAAAAGAAGCAGAGATTAACGTGATTGTAGTAGCTGATACAGATTTATTAGAAGATAAATTCTGGGTAAGAGTGCAAAATTTATTTGGGCAAAGATTAGCAATGCCTCATGCAGCCAATGCAACTTTTGTTTCTAATGCCTTAGATAATCTAAGCGGCAGCACAGACTTAATCAGTGTACGCAATCGTGGAAGCTCTACTCGTCCATTTATTAAAGTAGCACAAATTCAACAATATGCAGAAATTCGTTTCCGTGAAAAAGAAAAACAATTGCAAGCAAGATTAGAACAAGCAGAACAAAAACTGAATAGCTTGCAAAGCGATAAACAAGGCGGCAACGAACTAATGTTAAATATTCAACAACAACAAGAAATAGAACGCTTCCGTCAACAAAAGATAAAAATCAGAAAAGAACTGCGTAATGTACAACATGCACTACAAAAAGACATAGAACGCTTAGAAACTCAAATGATGTTTTTTAATATTGGATTAATGCCAATATTGATAGGTTTTTTGGGGCTTTGGTTTGGAATGTCTAGTCGCAGACGACGGAAAAATTAACTTAAACTAACAAACCTGACAGGTTTTTAAAACCTGTCAGGTTTATACTATTTGTTTATGGATAGTTATGAGAATATATCTTGATAATTGCATGTTTAATAGACCCTTTGATAATCAAAGTCAAATTCGCATAAGACTTGAAACAGAAGCAAAACTCTATATTCAAGATCAAATAAAAAATAATATTTTAGAATTAGTTTGGTCTTATATTTTGGATTTTGAAAATTCTAAGAATCCACACTCCGAAAGAAGGAGAGCTATTGCAAAATGGAGAAATTTGGCAATTATTGATGTAATTGAAACTCCAAATGTTTTAGCTAATGCAAAAAAATTATTAAGCTTTGGTATCAAAACTAAAGATGCATTACATGTTGCATCAGCTATAGAAGGCAAAGCAGATGATAAATTACTTTCTGGTATTAAAAGAAGTAACATAATTAGAGCATTAGGTCCTATTGATTACATTAAGGTGTTAGAGAAATGATCACAGCGATAACAGATAATGAAATAAAATTACAAGGTATTGAAGCTCAGTTTACTTCTTTAGGAGAGGTTAAAGTTGAGCGTTTCATTAGTTTGATACTTAGAGAACCATTTGATTATACAAAATGGCAAGAAAAATTATGGATTGATAAAAGTATTGAAGAAATTAGTCATATGGCTATGGAAAATCGGAAATAGAGAAGCAGCGCGTGGTGGATTCATTAATCTTGACAAAATAGATATAGTTGACTTACAAAGCGCATCATTATCCTAAAAGGCGATGGCTTATTAGAATTAAATTTATTTTATAAGCGAATTTGGTCAAGCTGAAACGGAAAAAATGTGCCGTTTGCATCAAGATATTTTAGATGAAGCTCCCAGTTTCAGCTTATGATGTATTTGAATTGTTAGGGCAACTTGATATAATTAATGATATTGAAAAATGGCAAAAAACCATTGGTTTTAGAAATACAATTGTTCATGAATATATGAATGTTTCAGAAACAATTGTATTTGCGATTATAGCAAAACAAGAATATCAATTTATTTTAGACTTTTTAAATAAGCCATTTGCAGAAATTTTAACAGATGTTTAGTAATATTCGTCGGTTTATACCATGATAGCTGCTTCAAAATATATTATTATTGAATAAGTTTATTCTCAAGTTCAGTATAAAACTTGAATTTGCCATCAGCAAACACCAGTAGCATTTAACATTTGAATATATATTTTTTTCATTTTCAAATAGGTAGTTATTGATAAATTTATCGCTTCTATTATATCATCTTCAAATTTTTCTAATTTGTTTAAGACATCAATCAGCGGCATATTTGATTTATATTCTTGAAATTTCTTTAATATAGCAGCAAATAATTTATCTCCCATTTTATCTTGGTTTTATTGCAAATAAAATTTACATATTCTTGATTTAATCTTATATTCATAATATAACAACAATAGAAAATAATTCTTTCTAGTAATATACTATAGAAAAATATTAAAGGCAAAAATATTCGTCGGTTTATGCCTGAGTCACTAACTACATGGATTGCATATAAACATGTCGCACCATCCCTGCTTATATGCAATCCATGTAGTTTTATTTATAGGTTTTTTGTGGCTTTGGTTTGGAATGTCTAGTCGCAGACGACGGAAAAATTAACTCAAACAACAAACCTGACAGGTTTTTAAAACCTGTCAGGTTTATACATATTAATTACAACTATCAACTTTAGTCATATCTTCAGCATAAAATATAAGATCAGCAACATGCCGCTGTTTCAGAAGTACATTCTTATAATATATAGGCTTACCTTCAATCCCATTACCAAAGTTGGCAATGGTCATAACTTTAAAGCAAGGTATCTTGACTGATCTTTTTTTATGATTATATAATATATAGCCGCTAGTTTGTTCTGCTTCAAACATTTCATTGAAAGTTATACTTGAAACAATTAATTCAAATTCAAATCTATTTTTTTCTTTTAATTGAGCGTCAAATATTCCTTTTATATCAGTTTCTTCACCTGAAAATTCGTCTATAAACGGAACCAATATACTTTCTAAATATAATGTTTTATTTTTTGAATAGTAAGTCGCTTTTGAAGAAATTTCTACTGGTGGCTTTTCATCTTCTATGGGTTTATAAAGTTGTTGGATTTCTGATTCGGAAAGAATGCGATTGTAGAAACTAATATCATCCATGATTCCTAAAAATTGTTGACTGGCATCCCAGCTTCCGCCAACACTATCTTGATCATTTCCAAGCCACAATCCATTAGGAGAAATTTTAACGGCTCCAAGTTTGTTTGTAACAACAGCTTTTCCAGGAATACCATTAACATAAATTATTGTCTTACCACTACTTCCAGAATGAACCCAAGCAATATGAGTCCATTTATTTGAATTTATTGTTGCTGATGTCTCAAGTCTAGGTCCTTTAATGTGTGGACTCAAGGTTAATTCATCAAAAAACAATAATGCTTCATTATCACTATTTGAATTTGCTCCAGACAAAATACCCATTGCTTTTGAATTATCAAACAATTTTAAATGAATAGAAAAGGTGAATTCAGTTAAACCATCTAATATAGTATGTGGGAGTTTAATAAGTTCCTTGTATTTATCAAAACTATAAGCACTTTCTTTCTTTCTTTCCAAACCGATCCTCAGTCAGTGTCGCGCCATTAACCGTTCCATCATTTTCATTCCCCGAAGCATCCTTCGCATCGCCATTAAAAGGATAGTACGCAACCAGCCCATCATTCAAATCAGCCAAAGCATTGCCACTTAATGTAGCGAATAAGACCATAGTCTTAATAAAATTATACCTTTTCAACAAAGTTTCTCCTTTAAAAATAAAAAAAAGCATATAAGTAGATATGCATAAATATTTTAACATACTCACATATATAAGTACAACGAATTAAGAAACAAACTAATTACTTAGCTTCGCTGACTTCGTATCGTTTCGTTTATTTCTTAATTCGTTGTACTATAATGTAACATTGATGTGTGATACAAGCACAGAGATGAGACTCTGTGAATATGTTAAAATAGAACGTAATTATTATGAACTTGCAGAATAAATCATAGTACAATTAACTACAAGGATAAAACCCCTTAAATTACATCCCTGCTTATATGCAATCCATGTAGTTTTATTTATAGGTATTTTGGGGCTTTGGTTTGGAATGTCTAGTCGCATACGACGGAAAAATTAACTTAAACTAACAAACCTGTCAGGTTTATACAACACTATATATGTCAAACGAAAAAATTTATTTAGAATTGTCAGAAGATGATGGAGTCTCACATAAGTTCTATGAAGTCACCATCAATGGTAATGATGTAACTATTCGTTATGGTAGAATTGGTACTGATGGACGAGCTAGTACTAAAAATTATCCTACTCAAGAAAAAGCAAATGCTGAAGCTCAGAAACAAATTAAGGCTAAACGCAAAAAAGGCTATGAATCTGCGGTAATGGGCGAGCGTAAAAAACGTCCAATTACTAGACGACAAATTAATAGTCAAAAATCAAAAGCTAAACCAGCTCCTGTTTTATGGAAGTTTAATTCTGGTGCTTCTGCCTTTGGCATATTTATTAATGAGGATTATTGTTGGATTGGTAATCAAGATGGTAGTGTGTTTGTATTAAATCACGAAGCTGAAGTTATAAATCAATATCGTTTGCCGGATGGAGTGAAATGTATTGTTGCTGATACGCTTTGGGTTTATGCTGGTTGTGATGATGGTTGTGTATATGATCTGACTGGTAAATTACCGCGTGTCGCATATCAAATATCTGAAAATGTTGATATTTATTGGCTTGATATTCATAACGGTTTGCTTGGTGTTGCTGATGCAGGTGGCACTATCATGACTGCTAATCATGAAGATGAAACTTTGTGGCAGAAAAAAAGTCAAGGCAGTAGTGGCTGGATGGTTCGTTGTGATGATGACAGAGTTTATCATGGGCATAGTGGCGGCGTAACTAGTTATTCTGAATCAGGAAAAATGTTTTGGCATACTAAAGATGCAAAGCAGGTTCTGTTTGGCTGGCAAGAAAAATTGGCAGTTTATGCAGGCACAGGAACTAAAAAAGTATATGCTTTAACTAAAAAAACTGGAAAAGTTGAACAAATATATTCATGTGATGCCGCTGTATATTCTTGCGCTGCATCAGAAGATGGAGAATATGTATTTGCAGGTGATTGTTATTCATCAATATATTGTTTTAATAAAGCTGGAGATAGATTGTGGAAATTAGGTACTAGTTGTGGTTCTGCCTATTCGATGCAATATCTGAATGAACGAGTTTATATAGTAACAACTAATGGAAGTTTAGCTTGTATTGACGCGAGTGCTGAAGCGATTAAAGCCGCTGAAACTGGTATAATTCCTAAAAGCAAAAGCATTAAGGCACCAAAACCAATTGCAGTTTCCAAAACTAAAGAGTTAGAAACGACATCTGATCCAACTCAAGGCGTAATTGTAAAATGTCTAAATATTAAAGGCAAATTACGAGTACGAGTATTATTAGAAGAATATAATCCTGAATGGAATGTTCAATTTCCGCGAAATTTGCGTGAAGAAGAAGCATTATTTATAGTAGATGAAATTCGAGAAGCGGCGCGTGGTGGATTTTATCGGGTTTATGGTAATATTCGTCGGTTTGTGCCATGATACCCTGACAAGTTTGATGCATGAAATATTGTTGATTATAAGATATAATCAACAATACAAGTATAAATCAAACAAGATACAAAATAGTTCTTGACACTTATACACTATAGAAATAAAATTAATATTTAAACATTTTATAAATGAAGGTAATAAATGATGAAAAATCGTTTACTTAATATTATTTTACTTGCTGTAATGGCAACTATGATCAATGCTTGTGCAAAAACTCCTAAAAAACCAGACCCAATACCTGATGTTGTAGAAGAACCAGAACTAATGCCTGATGTAGAACCAATATCTGATCCTGAAACAGAAGCTCGTAAAAGCAGATGGTCAGCCGGTGAAATGGATCGCTAAGCTACATATTATAACAATAACTAATAATATTTATATAAAGAAGATTATTATGACGAATGCATTACGGTTAAGTCTTATCAGTTTATTACTGATTTTAAATTTTACCCCCTCTGTCAGTCTAGCTAATGACGCTATTTATCAACGATTGTTAGATAGAATTGGACAACAATTAGGTACTTCTAGTGAAATAGCCGAAAAATTTTTGATAGAAGTTGATACTATGGCAATTACCATTCAAAATAATTTTGAAAAAGTTGCCTCACATAAAACTCCTCAATTTAAAAAAGATAATTTAGTTCAAGAAACTATTGCTAGATTTTTTGTGAACCGTAACGCTATTGTACAAACAACTAGTTTAAGCAGACAAGTAAGTCAAACTGAAACTGTTGGCGATTATTTAACTCGTTTAGCTGGTATGTCAAGAAAGTATTATACTACTGTTAAATTATTGTTTGATAAAAAATATTTCTCTTTAGGGGATATTGAAGAATACTATGAAAATGGTAAGAAAAAGTTTGATTTTAGTGTTGCTATGTGGCAAATTTTTATAGGTTGTAAAGATGCAAATTCAGAATGTTATTCTGATGCTACTAAAAAAGTATTTCATATGGTATTTAAATATGATAACAATGTTGCAGCATGGGATTTTAAAGTAAAAGCCATCACTGCTGAATTAAAGCAAACTATGAGATTAGAAGATTATAAACAAATGCGCTGTAGATGGGCACCTGAAGAATGTGAAGGCGCATCTTCAGACTTCTAATATCCTTCCATTTTAACTAATCTCTCCCCCTATATGGGGGAATATATTTATGAAAATTAAAATTATCCTGACATTACTCTCATTAATAATCTCAATTAACTCATTTGCCTTTGGCAGTGGCAATAAAATTGATAAAATCAGAAAGGGAGATATAGCACATCGTTCTCAAACACTATTCTTTTTAGATAAAGCGTTTAGTAAACGCAATACTAGATATTTAGACAAAATATCAACACGAAGATTTAAACGTTCTCGTTGGTATAAAACTTTGAAAAAGTATATTAAAACCAATCGTATTAATTGGAATAATAGACATGATGTTGGAATGCAACAATTTATCATTAATAAAAATACCCGTAATATTTTATATGTAAAATTTGAAAAGCATAGAGATTTTAAATGGTACGTTGCTGATGCTTATGTTAAAAAAAATGGTAGAAGACAAAAATTAGCAGAATATGGATTTACACCCGGTGAAATCAATATGAATTTCTGGCAATTTATAATTGCTTCTACTAGCTACAATGTTAGTAATTATTATGGTTTAGCTCCTTTTGGTAAACTAAATAAAAATTTTATTCGTAATAATAAATTAACACCTTCATCAAATAAAACTTTCCAAATGCAAAATATCATTATTCATGATGGTAAAAAAGTAGTGGCAATGATTTATTTAACCCTAAAATATTTTGCTGCTGGGCATAGAGAAGGTTCAACTTTTAAAAGCGGTTGGTTAATTGATGAAGGGCATTCAATGTCAATGTTGTATCCCCTCGGAAAGGATCTATATATAGATTATTTACGTGGGCGAATGAGTTCCAGAATCAAGCTCAATGCGCCTAATCGTGATACTGTTTATGTGAATGTTCCTTCTGCTAGAAAATATAAATAAATTATGCGAATTAGCCGCTTTTTACTTGCAACTTTAAAAGAAAACCCTGCTGATGCTGAAGTAATTAGTCATCAACTGATGCTGAGAGCAGGTATGATACGTAGATTGGCTGCTGGTTTATATACTTGGTTGCCGCTTGGATTGCGTGTATTACGTAAAGTTGAAAATATTGTACGTGATGAAATGAATAAATCTGGCGCACAAGAGATATTAATGCCAGCAGTGCAGCCAGCAGAATTATGGCAACAATCAGGACGTTGGGATCAATATGGTCCAGAATTATTACGTTTTAAGGATCGTCATGATCGTGAGTTTTGTTATGGTCCAACTCATGAGGAGATTATTACTAATTTAATTCGTAATGAAATTAGAAGTTATAAACAATTACCGGTTAATTTGTATCAAATTCAAACTAAGTTTCGTGATGAAATTCGCCCTAGGTTTGGGATTATGCGCGGGCGTGAATTTTTAATGAAGGATTCTTACTCTTTTCATTTGGAGCAAAGTTCTTTAGATGAAACTTATGAGTTGATGTATGAAACTTATACTAAAATTTTCAATCGTTTAGGGCTGAAATTTCGTGCTGTATTAGCAGATAATGGTAATATCGGTGGTAGTCGTTCTCATGAATTTCATGTGTTAGCAGAGTCTGGAGAAGATGCAATTGCTTATAGCACCACAGGTGATTATGCGGCTAATGTAGAAGTGGCAGGTGATGTTAAAGTTGGTGATCCTAGCCCAGATGGTAAATCTGTATTAGATATAGCTCGTGGTATTGAAGTGGGGCATATTTTCCAATTAGGTGATAAATATGCTAAGGCAATGGGAGCTTCTGTGCTTGATGAAGCTGGTAAGTCAACTACTTTGATTATGGGCTGTTATGGTATTGGTGTATCGCGTTTAGTAGCGGCTACAATTGAACAAAACCATGATAAAAATGGTATTATATGGCCTGAAGCAATAGCACCATTTTCTGTAGCGTTATTGCCAATGAATATGCATAAATCTCAACGATTACGCGACGCTGCTGAAGATTTATATAATAAATTACAAGCTGCTGGCATAGATGTTTTATTTGATGATCGTAAAGAACGCCCCGGAGTCATGTTTGCTAATGCTGAATTGATGGGAATTCCTCATCGCATTGTAATTGGTGATCGTGGTTTAGATAAATCTGAAGTTGAATATAAAGGGCGGCTTGATGAGAAAAGTCAGAATATCCCTATAGATAAAATTATTGAATTTATAGTTGGATAATTTAAAATGGAAATATATTTAAACAGTGAATTAAAATCAGTTGCTGATAATTTAACTATTTCTAATTTAATTCAAGATTTAGGTTTAGAAAAGAAACGTTTTGCAGTAGAGGTTAATTTAGATATTATTCCACGCAGTCAATTTGAGCAATTTCAATTAAAAAATCAAGATAAGGTTGAAATAGTGCAAGCTATTGGTGGAGGTTGAGCTGGAAATTATAGAATCTATTGCTGAGGCTCAATCTTATGTTGATGGAAAACAAATTGGTTTGGTGCCAACTTTGGGTGGTTTGCATAAGGGGCATCAGTCTCTTATAGAGCAGGCAAATAAGGAAAATGATGTTACTGTATTAAGTATTTTCTTAAATCCTATGCAATTTCGGCAACCACAATTCTTGGCATATCCTAGTGATTTTGAGCAAGATAAAATTGTTGCTCATCAAACTAATGTTGATATGATTTTTCATCCATCGGTAGATGAAATTTTTCCAAATATGAAAAATTTTGCGAAATTTCAAGCAGATGAATTTAAGCAACGCGATAGTTTTGTTATTGAAGCCCAAAATAATGGAATAGATAATGTGGTTAGGGTGCCTGCGAATTTGGTTTATCACTTAGATGGTAAATTACATCCTTGGGTGTTTGATGGTGCCGCTACAATTGTTTATAAATTGTTTGAGATTTTATCTCCTCATCGCGCCTATTTTGGTGAAAAAGATATTCAACAATTAGCCATATTAAAAACTATGGCTAAGTTATATTTTCCTGAGATAGGAGTAGTAGCTGTGCCAACTTTACGAGATAATGATGGTTTAGCTTTTAGTTCAAGAAATAGTTTATTATCAAAACCACAGCGCGATGCTGCTTTAAAAGTTCATCATGCACTCAGGCATGGTGAACAATTAATAAAATCTGGTGAGTCAGATTATAATTTAGTATTAGATACAATTAAAGCATTAATAGCTGAAGAAAAATCGGTTAAAATTGATCATTTAGAAATTCTAAGTGATCAAGATGTTATTTTGTATATTGCTTTTTTTGTAGATGGTATTCGATTAATTGATAGTTTTGTACTAACGCACACTAATTAAACTTATAATAAACAAACAACTAGCACTCAAAACCACAGATGGTCCAGTAGGAATATCCCAATGCCATGACATATACAAACCTCCTATAACTGCTAAGCTACCAATAAAAATAGCTAAAAAAGCCATTTGTTCAGGAGTACGAGCAAAATTACGTGCAGTAGCCGCTGGAATAATTAATAGTGATGTTATCAATAAAATACCTACTATTTTCATAGCGATAGCTATAACTAAAGCAACCATTAACATAAATAACAAATGAATCCAAACCACAGGTACAGCTTCTACTTGAGCTAATTCTTCATGCAAAGTGATTGATAACAAAGATTGCCAAACTCTGATCAAGCTTAACAATATCAAACTACCACCACCATAAATCCAATATAAATCTGAACGTGTTACAGCTAACAAGTCACCAAATAGATAACCATATAAATCAATTCTTAAACCATCATTTTGTAAAAATGCTAATGCTACTAAACCTAAAGATAAAGTGCTATGTGCTAAAATTCCTAATAAAGTATCATTTGCTAAGCCTTTTTGTGATCTTAATATCACTAATAACACAGCAATCACCACACAAACTATTAAAGTACTGAACATTAAATTGAAATTCATTAAGAACCCAAGCGCGATTCCTAATAAAGCAGAATGGGCTAAAGTATCGCCAAAATAAGCCATACGTCGCCAAACAATAAAACAGCCTAATGGTCCAGCAATCAAGGCGATACCTACACCACCTAACAAGGCTCGCCACAAAAAATCATCCATATTAACTCTTATGTTTATGTGTATAAATAGCTGTACCAAACAATTTTAAATAAGCAGGATCTTTAGTAACAACTTCTGGATGCCCAGAACAACAAAGATGTTTATTTAAACAAACTACATAATCAGTAGCCGCCATTACCAAATGTAAATCATGTGAAACCATTAAAATTCCACAACCCCGTTGCTGACGAATTTTACTAATTAATTCATATAATTCAGATTGCCCAGAAATATCAACCCCTTGAATTGGCTCATCTAATACCAACAAATCTGGTTCACGTAACAAAGCGCGTGCTAATAATACCCGCTGCATTTCGCCACCAGAAATTTTTTGAATTGGACGATCTAACAAATGACTAATACCTACCTCAAAAACAACTTGTTGAATATCAGTTTTAACCCTGCTTAAACGCAGAAAACCCAGCACAGTAATTGGTAAACTATGATCAATGCTCAAATGCTGTGGCATATAACCAACACGTATTCCACTTTGCCGAAATACACTTCCAGAATTGGGCTTTAATAAACCTAAAACTATACGTACTAGCGTCGATTTACCGGCACCATTTGGACCAATTAGAGTAACAATTCTACCACGCTCAACATCAAGAGAAATATTATCTAAAATATCATTTCCTTGAAATCGTACAGAAATATTCTGTACTTTAACTAATATGTTATTAGAAAACATAAAACAAAAAAACCATAATGTCGAAATGGTGGGTTTCGCTATCGCTCTACCCACCCTACCAAATAAAACTTACAAGCGTAGGGTGGGTAGAGCGATAGCGAAACCCACCATGTCACTTATTCCAAATATTCACCATTAATTTTTTCATTAACTCCTTCACCACCCCAATTATATGGATAAATTCCACAATTAACAGCACGGTGAAAAGATGAATATTTCCAATCTATAACCTGTTGAACATACCCATGCTTTACAGGATTATAATGGATGTAATCCACATGTTGACAATAATCTTGTTCATCACGAATCACATGTTCCCAAAAACGTCGTTGCCAAATACCTCGTTCACCATGTTTTATACGACTGGCAGAACGTGGTTCGATACAAGGTAATTTACGAGAAAATGCTGATTTAATTTGTCGCCAACGCATTGAATAATTATCATCATTAATTGGTAAAGTGAAAATGCAATGGAGATGATCAGGTAAAATAACAATAGCATCAATATTAAAAGGATGCGCTCTCATCACTTCACGAAAGGCTTGTCGTAAATATTCGATATTTTCAACCAATAAACGAGATTTCCGATTAGCAAGAACAACAGTAAAAAAATAACATCCACTTTCAATACGAACACGACGATAATTGGACATAATTTATTTTATCCTTATCTACTAAATGGTGGGTTTCGCTCTCGCTCTACCCACCCTACGCTTATAATTTTTGTTGTGCTAAATGGTGGGTTTCGCTCTCGCTCTACCCACCCTACGTTTATAATTTTTGTTGTGCTAAATGGTGGGTTTCGCTCTCGCTCTACCCACCCTACGTTTATAATTTTTGTTTTGTTTTGTAGTTTTGTAGGGTGGGTAGAGCGAGAGCGAAACCCACCACGTCACAAAACCCACCACGCCAAAAAACCCACCACGCCAAAAAACCCACCACGTCACAAAACCCACCACGCCAAAAAACCCCACCACGTCACAAAACCCACCATACATTAAATATTATAAAAATTCCCCTTGATACCCAACAGTAAACATAAACCACCGCCCGGCTTGAGGATATGGATGTGTCACACTTCCACCTTGATAATAATCTTCATCTAATAAATTATAGACTCGTGCATCTAAAAATATATCTTGCCATTGCCAACGAAAGCCGCTATTAAATAATAGCACATCATCAACTTGATTATCTTTTGATGAAAATTGTTGACCAATATATCTTGCTGTAAAATTAAACCATAAATCAGAAGAAAAACTATCTTGATTGAAATTAGTTAATTTTAATGGATTAATATTAAACACTAAATTCCCTGTCCAATTTGGGATATTTGCAATTTCGTTACCCGATATATTATAGTTTTCAGCATCATGAGCGGCTTGGTAAGTAAAATTAAATGCTATATTATAAGCTCTTTCTTGATAACTAGTTTCATTTTCTATACCCCAAACTTTTAAAAAGCCAGCATTTTGATACACCGCTTCATTAGCAGCGGCATTATTATTTCTCCAAATAAAATCTGTGAATTTATTATAAAATAGATTTAAACGACTCAGAACTTTGCCACCTGCTAATTTTAAAGATGGTGTAAATTGATAAGATTCCATATGTTCTGGCTGTAAAGATTGTGCGCCGCGATAACTAGCTAGTGTATTATATCTATACCAATATGGCGCATCTACAAAGGCTTTTGAATAAGATAATTTTATATCAAAATTATTATTTGGTATATATACCAAAGCTAGGCGAGGAGATATTGCATTTAAATCATCATCTTCATAACGCTGTTTATGATCAAAGCGTATTCCAATATTAGCTATTAATTGCTCACTAAATTGATGTTTTATTTGGCTAAATACAGAAGATATATTTTCTTTTCCAACTTCTAATAATGGACGTGTTTTTGGAAACCATCCACCTCCGATTCCACTAACAAGTTCACTATCATATAACTCCATTCTATCTTCTTGAATCCCTATCATCCATGTACCTTCTTTACCAAAGATATTATATGATTTATTTATTTGTGCAATGATTCCTGATGAACGTTCTGACCAACCCGCTAAGGTATGTTTTTGTAATTGTGGATTGGTGATTAGATGTGCGTTGACATCATTTTCATCATAATAAAGTTGTAATTTTAAATAGTCATTATTATAATCTATACCTATATGTGAGGAATTTGATCCTAAACCGGGTCCATTTCCAGCTAAGCTCTGATAATCATTATAATTATAAGCTTCACCAGTTTTTCCACCACCTGAAAATGGCTCTATATATTTAGCATAACGTTGAGTTGCTAAAAAATTAAAATTAGCTAATTTTAAATTAATACCAACATCATAAGCTCCCTTATCTTTAAATCCATCTAAAATAGCAGAAGCCTTTTGTTCACCATCACTCTGATACCAACTACCCCATAAAAGTAAATCATTGTTTTCATTTTCAAAATCACTACCTAAAAGAAAACTGAATTTTTTTTGCCCATAATTACCAAAGCCAGCACTAACTTGTACACCATTCACATCACTAGCTTTTTTAGTAATAATATTAATAACCGCGCTTAAAGCAACATTACCATATAAAGATGATCCCGGCGCTCTAAGCACTTCAATACATTTTACTTTATCTAAACTTATACTATAATCTGGATTGGCCATAGAATAAGCACGTGAATTCAGACGATGACCATTTAACAAAATTAACATCTTTTGTTGTGAAGAGCCGTACACCCCCCGCCCTGCAACATTTACTTCATTTTGATCTTGCACAAAAGTAATACCCGGTACATAAGTTACTAACACATCTTTCAGAGTTTTAGCACCAATATTTGTTATCATTTTGCTATTAATTACAGTCACAGGTACAGGCACTTCTGTTAATGGTTCATTATATCCAGACGCTACCTCAACTTCTTGCAACCAACCTAATTCATTATCATAACTAGCATTACATGCCACAGAATTACTATGATAAATAATTAAAGATATAAATATTATTAATATATGATTGATTTTCATACTTTGACATTCATTCCTCAGTAAGTGATTTTTTTACTACTTCAGGACAATGATAATCATTATCATTACGTACTTGACGATTAGCTATTAGAATCTTTCTTGCCCCTTTGCCAGAAGCTATAAAAGCTCCATTAGGAGTGATTGTGATCCATTCACCATCTTTAAAAGATATCAAGTGAGCAATTTGGGAACCAGTTTTAGTATCCCATATAAAAATTCCATCATCTCCTGCTGAAATAATCCGTTTACCATTTGAACTAAACTTAACAGAATAAACATCGTCCATATGCCCTCTAAAAATCCTTGATAATCTACGACTTTTAATATCCCAAACACGTACAGTTTTATCCCAACTAGCAGAAACAATCTGATTATTATCGGGAGAAATATCTACTGAAAAAACCGAATTTTTATGTCCATGAAAATTATGTAACATTTTGCCAGTTTTAACATTCCACAATCTGACACTACGACTTGAATGCCCAGAAACAATATATTTTCCATTAGGAGAAAAGGCTACAGAAATGAAATAAGAATAAGCTTTAAAAGTACGTTTCACTTTACCAGTGCTTAAATTCCATAAACGCATTTTTCGATCTCGATTACCAGCAATCATAAAACGTTGATCTGGAGAAATATCTAAAGATAATACCCAACTACCTTTTTTGAATTTATATATCATTTTTTTACTACGCTTATTCCACAAGCCTATGGTTCTATCATAAGCACTTGAAACAATATAACGATCATAAGAATAAAACTGAACTGAACTTACAAAACCACGATGCCCAGTATAAGTATTTAATAACTTACCGGTCTTAACATTCCATAAGCGTATGGTTCTATCACGACTACCTGAAATGGCATATTTACCATCTGACGAAAAATTAACAGAACTAATAATATCGCGATGCCCGAAAAACTTTCTGATAAGTCTTCCAGTTTGCAGACTCCATAACCAAATTATTTTATCTTTCCCCGCTGACAGCAGGTAATTGCCATCAGGTGAAATTGCAACAGAGGCTATTCTTTGTACTTCGCCTTTTATTGATATAACTGGAATCACTTTAACTAGATATTGTAAACTACATTGAGCATATACAACTGGAGTTAGATAACAACAAAAAATAAAAAGAAATGATAATTTTAATGCGTGAATTCGGATCATTGCTATTTAATGGTAATGAAAATAAAAGTGACTATGCGAAAAACAATCCATAAACTATAGATAAATTTCTGCTGAAAGAGTAAAATTTGATCTTTATGATACGACATAGGAGAATATTGAATGACTAAATTACAAAACCTAATAATTATTGGTGTTAGCAGTGTTGGTATTTGTAATGCCAGTTTAGCAGCAACTCAAGTTGAGCGTCGTAATATCGAAGCTAAGATTGAAACGATTATTATTGATGGCTCAATGGTGCGCCTAAATACCGGAAATCCTAATAATTATAGTGTGATTGACATGGATAAGGGCAAAATGTATATAGTTGATGCTCGTAAAAGACGGATTGTAAATCTGGATATTATTGGCAAACCGCCTGAAATTCCAACGCATAATTTTCGAGCACAAAATCCTATAACTGCTAAATTAATCAAAAAACGTAGTAATAGATTAATTGCTGGTTATTCCACTACTAAATATGTTCTTAAAGTTGATGGTAGAACTTGTTCTAAATATTATTTTTCTAAAAAATTAGCTAAAGTAACTGATTTTAAAAGATATATTAATACCATGTTTAAAATGGAAAACTCCAGAAAAGTTCAAGGAATGCCTATGCCACCTTGCATTAGAGGACATCAAAAATTAAGAGGACAAATGAAAGCATTAGGTATATCTATGAAGATGCAAGTCATTATGGGTAGAAGGGGCAGCAGGGTTTTACATGAAATTGTTAGTGTTAAAACTAATATAACTGTGTCAGCTAATAGCTTTAATGTGCCTAGTGGTTATAGAATGATTAGCGAACAACAAATGAGACAAAGACGACGTTATTAATATCATGCCTGATATGTTAGCACCTGATAATGTAGGGTTAGTTACAGTACAAACTGAGAAATTTACAACACCATTAGCATTAGATTGTGGGCGTACTTTGCCAAGTTATGAACTAGTATATGAAACTTATGGTGAATTAAACAAACAAGCATCTAATGCAGTGTTGATTTGTCATGCTTTAAGCGGCGATCATCATGCCGCAGGTTATTATACTATGCAAGATAAAAAGCCCGGATGGTGGGATACTTGCATTGGACCGGGTAAACCAATTGATACTAATATTTTTTTTGTGGTTTCATTAAATAATTTAGGTGGTTGTAAGGGTTCAACTGGTCCTAATACTATTAACCCTGAAACTGCTAAGCCTTATGGTCCAGAATTTCCCATTTTAACTGTGCGTGATTGGGTAAAAACTCAGGCGCGTCTTGCTGATGTATTAGGTATTTCACAGTGGGCAGCGGTGATCGGTGGTAGTTTAGGTGGAATGCAAGCTTTGCAATGGGCAATAGATTATCCTAAAAATTTACGTCATTGCATTGTAATTGCCGCTGCTCCAAAATTAACCGCACAAAATATTGCATTTAATGAAGTTGCACGTCAAGCAATTTTGAATGATCCTGATTTTCATGAAGGTCATTATTATCAATATGATGCAGTGCCTCGTCAAGGTTTAATGTTAGCCAGAATGTTAGGGCATATTACTTATTTATCTGATGATGCAATGCGCAATAAATTTGGACGAGAATTACGTGAAGGTAAATTAAATTTTGGCTTTGATGTAGAATTTCAAGTTGAAAGTTATTTACGTTATCAAGGGCGATCTTTTGTAGATCGTTTTGATGCAAATACTTATTTATTAATGACCAAAACTTTAGATTATTTTGATCCAGCTAGCGAACATAACAATAATCTATCAGCGGCACTAGCCAAAGTTTTAGCAAAATTTTTAGTGATTTCCTTTACTACTGATTGGCGATTTGCTCCAGCTCGTTCGCGTGAAATGGTAAAAGCCTTATTAGATAATAAGAAACAAGTTAGTTATGCTCAGATTACAGCCGATCAAGGGCATGATGCTTTTTTAATGCCGATTCCTCATTATATGCGAGTGTTTAAGACTTATATGCAGCGAGTGGCGGAGGAATGAAGTGCGTATAATTAAACGAGCAAGATTGAATTATTTTATAAAAAAGTATCCTGAAACAAAAAATGCTTTAGAAGCATGGTATAAATTAATAAAAAATAATGATTTTCAGAATTTTAATGAATTACGTCTTAGCTTTCCTAGCGCAGATTTAGTGGGGAGATGTGTTGTGTTTAATATTGGAGGTAATAAAGTTAGATTAATTGCTGCAATTCATTATAATAAACAAAGATTATATATTAGACATATACTCACACATTCAGAATATGATGTAGGTGGGTGGAAAAATGAATGCAAAAAGACAAGTTGATTAAAAGGTAAATATGATGACTCCCTTGCTGGCAAAAACAGTAAATCATTGGCACTCTGTGGAAGATGTATTATCTATTCCACATTCTAAGATAGAATATCAACGTATGCTTAATTTACTTGATGAATTACTTAATGTTGTTGGTGATGATGAAACACATATATTGGCTGGTTTGTTGGAAACTTTAAGTACTTTAATAGAAGTTTATGAAGAAGAACATTATCCAGTAGCGGATGCTCCTGCACATGAAGTTTTACGATTTTTAATGGAAGAACATGGTTTAACAGCATATGATTTACCTGAAATTGGTAATCAAAAAGATATATTGAATATATTAATTGGTCAATTTCAATTAAATGTCATTCAAATTAAAAGTCTTAGTCAGCGTTTTCATGTATCACCAGCCGTATTTTTGTAAAATGGATAAGTAAATATGGATTTGCGTATTGATTTGGCATTGATGAGTGAATGGATTACTGAAGGTTCACATGTTTTAGATTTAGGTTGTGGTGATGGAACTTTGTTGGCTCATTTAACTGATAGTCGCAACATTACTGGTTATGGTTTAGAAATTGATGATGATAATCTTGAATTGTGTATTGAGAAAGGTGTCAATGTTATTGATACTGATTTAAATCAAGGTTTATCGGATTTTAATGAAAATAGTTTTGATTATGTGGTTATGACACAGGCTTTACAAACTATTCATCGCCCTGATTTGTTATTGAAGGAAATGTTACGAGTTGGAAAACAAGGGATTGTTACTTTTCCTAATTTTGGACATTGGAAAGTTAGAAAATCATTGTTTTTTAATGGTTTAATGCCTAAAACTAGGGCTTTACCAGAAGATTGGTATAATGGTGAAAATATTCGTTTATGCACTGTACATGATTTTGAGAAACTTTGTGATACTTTAGATATTGAAGTGTTACAACGGGCAGTAGTAGATACTAAACACCATACTAGTTGGTTGATGAGTTTAATGCCTAATTTATTAGGAGAAATAGCAGTTTATCGGTTTCGTAGTAAGCATTATGACTAAGTTAAATTTTAAAGAAGGCAAAAAATATACATTTAGTGATTATTTTGAGTTTAATAATCCACCTGAAGAAATAGCTGCTGAATTTGCTTATCAGTTTCATACTCAAGCTATTGATTTTAATCTAGCAAAAAATATTGATATAACAAAAATAGAAGCTTTACAAGATAGTTTTTATAAAAATCTACCAAAAATCACCTTAAATTCGGAAATGGCAAAAAGGGATTTTATGATAGCACCATTATTATGGGAAATAATTTCTCATGTAAAAGCAAGAATAAATGTAGAATATCCAATAAATATTGATGATAGATTAGGTGGTTTATTAGATTATATAATCTCTTCAGAACAAGAAGTTATTGTCATTGAAGCTAAAAAAGGTGATATGGAAAAAGGATTTAATCAACTTATAGTTGAATTGATTGCGATGGATAAATATCAAGATGACAATAAATCACAAAATTTATATGGCGCGGTAAGTATTGGGGAATTGTGGCGTTTTGGTATTTTAAATAGAAAAGAAAAACAAATTATTAGAGATATACATACATATCGTGTACCAGAAGATATTGAAGCCATATTTGCAATTATGATTGGTATATTACAATAAAATATGATGATAATAATATTATTATTACTATTATTGGTAATCATTTATGGTCCCCAGTTTTGGGCTAAAAGAGTTCTAAAAAAGTATAGCCGACATCGTGATGATTTCCCCGGCACTGGCGGTGAATTAGCTCAACATTTATTAAAACAATTTAATATGGCTGTTAAAGTTGAGATTACTGAAGCTGGGGATCATTATGATCCTATAGAGAAAGTTGTACGTTTAAGTTCAGATAATTTTCATGGTAAATCTTTAACCGCAGTTGCTACAGCGGCTCATGAAGTTGGACATGCTATTCAAGATTATAGTGGTTATAAGGCTTTACATAATCGCACCAAGTTAGTGCGTATTGCGCAAATTGCTGAAAAAGTTGGTGCCGGTTTAATGATGCTGATTCCTGTTATTGCTTTAATTGCGCGTATTCCTGCCGCTGGTGTTTTGATGTTTTTAGGTGGTATTGCCAGTTTAGGGGCTTCAGTATTAGTTCATTTAATAACATTACCAGTAGAATTGGATGCTAGCTTTAATCGCGCTTTACCAATATTAGAAAAAGGTCAATATATTAATGAAATTGATCAAAAAGCAGCACGTAAAATTCTCACCGCCTGTGCTTTAACTTATGTTGCTAGTTCATTAGTTAGCCTACTCAGCTTATGGCGATGGATTGCGATATTAAGAAGGTAGTGCGAATATGATCTTAGTTTGATGTCACAATCTTTCATGTAGGGTGGGTAGAGCGAAAGCGAAACCCACCATTTTAGCTACCTTGGTGGGTTTCGCTTCGCTGACTTCGTATCGCTTTCGCTCTACCCACCCTACAAATACTACAAATACGATTTTACATAAAATTGAGGGCACATTCAGGTAATTAATAATAATTTATGTCTAAAAAAAAAATTCAAGCTATCAGGGGAATGAATGACATTCTCCCAGCACAAACACCGATTTGGCAACATATAGAACATACACTTCATCAAGTATTAGAAAGTTACGGTTATCAAGAAATTCGGATGCCCATATTAGAAGCAACTGAATTATTTAGTCGTTCTATCGGGGAAGTTACTGATATTGTTGAAAAAGAAATGTTCAGCTTTGTAGATCGTAATTCTGATAATCTCACATTACGCCCTGAAGGAACTGCTAGTTGTGTCAGAGCCGGCATTCAAAATGGATTATTTTATAATCAAATACAAAGATTATGGTATATCGGTCCAATGTTTCGTCATGAACGTCCGCAAAAAGGTCGATATCGACAATTTAATCAACTTGGTGTAGAAGCTTATGGCTTAACCGGTGCTGATATTGACGCTGAAATAATTTTAATGACAGCGCGTTTTTGGCAAAAATTAGGGCTTGATAATTTAGAATTACAAATTAACTCTCTTGGTAGTGCTGAAGCAAGAGCAGTTTATCGAAATAAATTAGTAGATTATTTTTTAGCTAACGAAAGTCAATTAGATGAAGACAGTAAACGCCGCTTAAACACAAATCCTTTGCGAATCTTGGATAGTAAGAATCCTCAAATGCAAAATTTGATACAATCAGCACCACAATTATTAGATCATCTTGACAAAGAATCACAAACACATTTTCAGCAATTAAAGAATATTCTTGATCAAACAGGTATTAATTATCGTATTAATCCCCAACTAGTACGTGGTTTAGATTATTATAATCGCACCGTATTTGAATGGGTAACACAAGAATTAGGCGCACAAGGCACTATATGTGCAGGTGGGCGTTATGATACTCTAGTAGAACAAATTGGTGGGCGTTCAACTCCTGCTGTTGGTTTTGCAATGGGCTTAGAACGGCTGGTATTATTATTAGAATCTAAGTTGCAATTAAGCGATATTAATCCTCATATCTATATGATCATGGTAGGTAACGAAACAGTGCAACAGCAAGGTTTTGCCTTAGCAGAATCTTTACGCACAGCCTTACCAGAACTACGTTTAATCACTAATTGCGGTGGTGGTAGTTTTAAAGCTCAATTTAAACGCGCTGATAAAAGTGCTGCTAAATTCGCGTTAATACTTGGTGAAGATGAACTTCATAAACAGCAAATTGCAATAAAGAATCTACGTAAAAAATCAGAACAAACATTATTATCAATATCTGAATTAGCAGATAATTTAAAACAATTAATAAAGGAATAAGAGTGGCACACTACGAAACTGAACAAGAACAATTAGAAGCAATTAAAAAATGGTGGAAAGACAATGGTAGCTCAATTTTTATTGGAGTGCTGGTAGGAGTAGGTTTATTATTTGGCTGGCGTTGGTATAATACTTATACAGATCAACAAGGGCAATTAGCCTCGCGCTTATATGAAAGTATGCAAACTTCAGTTTCAAATGAGGAATTAGAAAATGCAGAAAATATCACCGCCAAACTATTAACTGATCACAGTGATAGCCCTTATGCGATTTTGGCTGCTTTGAATATGGCACGTCAAGATATAATAAAAAAAGATTTAGCCAGTGCTCATATACGTTTACAATGGATACTTGATCAAGATATAAAATTAGAGGAATTACAACACATTGCTCGCTTACATAAAGCGAAATTATTTTTATCAGAACAAAAAGTAGCCGAGGCAAAAAAATTAATCACCAATATTGAAGCAGGTAAATTTAAAAGTGCTTATGCAGAATTAAATGGTGATATTGCAGTAATAGAAAATGAAACTGATAAAGCACGGATTGCTTACGGAGAAGCTTTAAAAGCTGACATTACTAGTCAAATTGTGCAAATGAAATTAGATAATTTAGGCAATAAAGTACAAGTTAAGGCAGCAATTCCTAACTCTATAACTTTACCTAAAACTGTTGACGATTACGGCAATGACAGTACAATTAAGGTAGCAATTCCTAATTCTATACCTTTACCCAAAACTGTTGATGATTACGGCAATGACAGTACCAACTAAACTAGTTTTAGTTTTATTATTGCTACTACTAAATGGCTGTGGTTGGTTTAAAAGTAAAGATAATAGTGAACCACCTGCACCTTTAGTTAAATTTGCTCCCAGTTTACAGCTAAAAACTATATGGACAGCTAATACTGGTGCGGGAACTGATAAATACTTTTTAAAGCTAAAGCCAAACCTAAAAAATGGTAATTTATTTACTACATCCCCAAAGGGACATGTACGTGTATTTAATTTTACAGATGGAAAATCAATTTGGAAAATAAAATTAGATATACCTATTTCAGCAGGTGCAGGAGTAGGTGAAGATTTAGTTGTAATTGGCAGCAATAAAGGTGATGTAATTGCATTATCAGAAATAGATGGTACTAAGCAATGGCATACTAATGTTTCTAGTGAAGTATTAGCAACACCTCGTATAAAACAAGGTGTGGTCATAATACGTACTATTGATGGCAAAATATCTGCTCTAAATAGCCAAACAGGAAAACGTCTTTGGATTTATGAACGCCCACGAGTTCCATTACTAAGCTTACGTGGAACCAGTTCACCAATATTAACCGGGCGTTTTATCATTGCTGGTTTTGATGATGGCAAAATGGCAGTTTTAGAATTAAAAACCGGCAGAGTATTATGGGAAACTCAAATTGCCACACCAAGTGGGCGTACCGAATTAGACAGAATAGTTGATATTGACGCTGATCCTATCTTATATAAAGACATAGTTTATGTAACCAGTTATCAAGGGCGTACCGTAGCTATTGATTTAGTGAAAGGAAGATTGGTATGGGAAAAGAAATCATCCTCTTATACTGGTTTAGATATAGATTCAGATTATCTTTATATCAGTGACAGTAATAGTTATGTTGCTGCAATGGATAGGTTTTCAGGAGAATTTGCATGGAAACAAGAAAAATTAAAAGCTCGTGCTATAACAGCTCCAGCACTAATCAATGATTATGTAGTGGTTGGAGATTTAGAGGGTTATTTACATTGGATGAAACGTGAAGATGGCAAATTTGTGATTCGCCATCAAATTGATAATGCTAGTATCAAGGTTGCGCCAATGGTATTAGATGAAACCTTAGTAGCTATAAGTAGTGATGGCAAAATAGTGGCATTACAAGAAGTGTATGGTGAATAATCAAGAATCACTTCATGCTCAATACTTGAATGCGATGGGTATTCAAGTATGGGTACGGCGGAATATACCAGATCCAACTCCACCTCCTGCTAATTTAATGTTTATTGCTGAAGCTCCAAAGGAAAATGAAAAGGCAGACAAAATATTTGATGCAATGTTATACGCTATTGATTTCAAAAGAGAGTCTATTAATATAGCTTATATTTGTGATAATTTTTTAGAACAAATTGCCTCAATAAAACCTACATTAATTGTAGCATTAGGTAGAATTGCAGCTCATGAACTATTAAAAACAGATACTTTAATCACTCAATTACGTAGTCAAGTATTTGAATATGGAGATGAAAAAATTCCTTTAATAGTAACTTATCATCCAAAATATTTATTACATCGCCCAACTGAAAAGGCTAATGCTTGGCAAGATTTGCAATTAATTGCTAAAATTTTTACAAAGCAATGATGAGAAATATTTATATACGCCCAATGACAATTGCCGATTTAGCAACTGTATTAGAAATTGAAACAGCAGCATATCCTTTTCCTTGGCGATTACAAACATTTCAGGATTGCTTAAAAGCAGGTTATCAGGCAGAAGTTTTAGAAGTAAATCAAACAATTGTAGGTTATGGTTTAATGATAAGAGTGTTGGATGAGGCGCAAATTTTAAACCTATGCATTCATCCCAGACAACAAACTTATGGCTATGGGCGAAAAATGCTAGAACATTTATTGCAATTTACTCAATTCACAAAAAGCGTCTTTTTAGAAGTACGCCCATCGAATATAGCGGCAATTAGCCTTTATAAAAAAATTGGTTTTAAACAGGTTGGGCTACGTAAAGGATATTATCCGAATGGAGATCAAGAAAGAGAGGATGCTTTGGTTTTATCAATAAAAACATAAGTTTGCCGATGGCCAGACTCGAACTGGCACGGCTCGCGCCACTACCCCCTCAAGATAGCGTGTCTACCAATTCCACCACATCGGCTTAAATCTTTATTCTGGAACTATTGGAGTCTCATCATCTGTAGAAACTGATGGCTTCTGTTGTTCTGTCACAATTGGTTGTGTTTCCACAATACTTTTAGGCGTTATTTTCTGCATAGAAAAATAAGCTAAAACCAAACATGTAACAAAAAATGATGCTGCTAAAATAGCAGTGGTACGAGTTAAAAATGATCCCGAACCTTGACTACCAAATACTGTACCTGATGCACCACCACCGCCGCCGCCACCGAAGGCAGCTCCAGCATCTGCACCTTTTCCATGTTGGATTAATACTAATCCAATTAATCCGAAACAAATTATAAGATGAACTACTACTAGTATATCATGAAACATTTTTTTATCAATAAAATTTTTTTAGCCAGCTTGGCAAATTGTTAAAAAATCTTCTGCTTGTAAGGATGCACCGCCTATTAAACCACCGTCAATATCTTGCATCGCAAATAATTCAGCAGCATTGTTAGCTTTTACACTACCACCATATAGTATTTGGACTTTTTCTGCAACATTAACATCTTGTGCTGCAATTTGTTGACGAATAAAAGCATGAACATCTTGAGCTTGTGCTGGGCTTGCAGTTTTGCCAGTGCCAATTGCCCATACTGGTTCATACGCAATTACTGAGTTGCTTAAAGCTGCTATGCCTTGTGAATTTACGACTGCATCTAATTGTCGTTTTACCACATTTTCAGTTTCACCAGCTTCACGTTGTTCTAATAATTCACCGACACATAAAATTGGTATTAAACCAGCCGCTTGTGCTTTAGCAAATTTTTCGGCTACTAATTGGTCACTTTCAGCATATAAGCTACGTCGTTCTGAGTGACCAACAATCACATATTTAGAATGGAAATCAAGCAACATATTAGCAGAAACTTCACCAGTAAACGCGCCTGAATCTTGTTCAGATAGAGTTTGACCACCCCAGCCAATTGCAGTGTCTTTTAATATTTCACTTACTTGTTGCAAGTAAATAAAAGGTGGACATACAGCAACTTCAGAGTTTTTGACAGTTGACATTCCTGCTTTTAAGGCTTCTAATAAAGATTGGTTACTTTGAATAGAGCCATTCATTTTCCAATTACCAACAACTAGCGATTGACGCATATTTTTAATTTATCCTTGTTATTAATTTAATTTGTGTTAATTTTATAGTATTATACCACAATATATTATGTTAAAACTAATTATCCCTCCACCTATATATATGCTGTTTTTTGCCACAATAATGTGGTTACTTGATAAATATATGCCAATTGTGCAAATTTTCCCAGAAACTTGGCAACTGCTAGGATTAGGATTAATTGCAATTGCCATTTTATTAGATTTATGGTCTTTAACTTTGTTTCTTCTAGTGCGCACCACACCTAATCCGATAAAACCTGAAAATGCTAGTGAATTGGTAATTAGGGGAATGTACCGTTTTAGTCGTAATCCCATGTATTTAGGATTATTAACAATGTTAATTGGTTGGGCAATTTATTTAGGGGGCTTAATAGCATTTTTTATTCTACCATTCTTTGTTATAACTTTGAATATACAACAAATAAAGCCAGAAGAAGAAGTGTTAGAAAAAAAGTTTGGTGAAACTTATTTAGCTTATAAACGTTGTGTACGCGCTTGGATTTAAAATAATATGATTGAAACAGTAAAACTATCTGAACGAGCTAAAAATCAATTAGTCGTTTTAAAACGTAAAACTGGTATTACTAATTGGAATGTATTATGTAGATGGGGTTTTTGTCTTTCTTTAAAAGAAGCTTCAATTCCACCAGAAGAAAAAAAATTGAAATTGAATAGTTCTGTTGAAATGACTTGGAAAATTTTTGCAGGTAAAAATGCTGATTTATATTCAGCTTTACTAATACAACGTTGTAAACAAGATGGTTTTAAACTATCTGAAAAAAATTTAAATGAACAATTTAAATTACACTTACATAGAGGTATAGCTTATTTGGTTAATAACTCTAATGTAAATAATATTGCTGATATGTTGACTTTAAGTGTTGACAATAGGAACTAAAAAAATGTTATTTAAACAACTGATTGAAGCAGATTCTTGTACATATACTTATCTATTAGCTTGCGAAGAAACTGGAGAGGCAATACTGATTGATCCTGTGATAGACACAGTAGAACGCGATCTGGAATTGTTACAGAAACTTGATTTAAAGCCTAGTTATACCTTAGAAACTCATATTCACGCCGATCATCTAACCGGTGCGCGTAAAATGAGAGAATTGGCAAATAGTAAAATTGTGGTTCCAGAAATGGATCAATTAGAGTGTGCAGATTTAGGAATCAAAGAAGGTGTAACTTTTCGTGTTGGCAGTATAGAAATTCAGCCTTTATATACCCCCGGTCATACTGATACACATCACGCTTATTTAGTTGATGATGGTACACAAAAATTACTGTTTTCAGGAGATGCGTTATTGATTGAAGCTTGTGGTCGTACTGATTTTCAATCAGGTGATCCACAAGCTCTTTATCATAGTATTACACAAAAGTTTTTTACTTTAGCAGATGAAACCCTAGTTTATCCGGGTCATGATTATGAAAAGCGACAAATATCAACTATTGGTCAAGAAAA
This sequence comes from Candidatus Marithrix sp. Canyon 246, assembly GCF_001723685.1. Lineage (GTDB taxonomy): Bacteria > Pseudomonadota > Gammaproteobacteria > Beggiatoales > Beggiatoaceae > Marithrix. The sequence goes on along the minus strand of NZ_MCBX01000002.1, from coordinate 83,679 downwards.
ACAACGTAACCCTCGTCTAAGCGGCAAAACTGAAGCAGAATTCATAGAAATTATGAATAATCTCAATTTGCCATATCCAAGAAAAATTGACTTTGCAGTGCCGGGTAATCAAATGTGTGGCAAATGTCCAGCCAATGTGCCAGCACAATATCAGGGTCCATGTGATATTGTTAATAATATGGGTGATCAAGGATAAGCAACACTCTTGGTCGGTTTTTAGTACAGCGGAACTAATTTACCCTGCCGCAATCCGCAACCGTGTGGCTTTATCCGGTGCATTTTCAGGATAAACGCTCCAACGCCACATATCTTGTTCTGGCTCAGCCCAAGGATCTTCAAGAATACCGCCCTCATAAGATATATGTAATAAATTAGCATCCATTATATAATAGATTGACTCTTTTGAAACTGTCAGCTTTGAAATTGTTGAAGCATTTGTAATTTTCTATTTTGATTTGTTGTATGAAGTTCATTTTCATAGTAGTGTTTAGTACCACGAATATATCTTGGCTAATCATGTTTTGAACATGATTTATTATTCCGCTGCGCTGTAGGGTCAGTGAAGTTTACGGAACCGACCAACAGTGTTGCCCATGAACTACATGGCTCTCAAACCTGACAGGTTTTTAAAACCTGTCAGGTTTATTATTTACCCTGCCGCAATCCGCAAACGTAAAGCATTCAACTTAATAAATCCTTCAGCATCTTTTTGGTTATAAGCACCTTCATCATCTTCAAAGGTTGCAATCTTAGCATCAAATAAACTATCGGTTTCTGAAACACGCCCAACCACTATAACATTACCTTTATAGAGTTTGATTCTAACTTTTCCATTGACAGTTTGTTGTGATGAATCAATCATTTCCTGTAATAACTTACGCTCTGGACTCCACCAGTAACCGTTATACACTAAAGTCGCATAACGAGGCATTAGTTCATCTTTTAAATGCGCAACTTCACGATCTAAAGTTAAAGACTCAATAGCGCGATGAGCTTTTAACATCACAGTGCCACCGGGTGTTTCATAACAACCACGTGATTTCATACCTACATAGCGATTTTCAACAATATCAAGTCTGCCAACAGCATTTGCACCAGCAAGCTTATTTAAGTAAGCCAATACTTGAGCTGGTGTCATTTTTTCACCATCAATTGCTACAATATCGCCTTTTTCAAACTCTAGCTCTAATTCTGTAGCTTTATCTGGTGCATTTTCAGGAGAAACGCTCCAACGCCACATATCTTGTTCTGGCTCAGCCCAAGGATCTTCAAGAATACCGCCCTCATAAGATATATGTAATAAATTAGCATCCATTGAATATGGAGATTTTTTACCACGTTTCATTTCTACTGGTATATTATGTTTTTCAGCATAAGCTAACAGCTTTTCACGTGAATTCAAATCCCATTCACGCCAAGGAGCAATAATATGAACATCTGGTTTTAAAGCATAAGCACCCAACTCAAACCGCACCTGATCATTACCCTTACCAGTAGCACCATGTGAAATCGCATCAGCACCAGTTTCAGTAGCTATTTCAACTAAACGTTTTGCAATTAATGGGCGAGCAATTGAAGTACCTAATAAATATTCACCCTCATAAATCGTATTAGCGCGAAACATTGGATAAACATAATCACGCACAAACTCTTCACGTAAATCTTCAATATAAATTTCTTTTATACCAAAAGCTTCCGCTTTAGCACGCGCTGGTTCAACCTCTTCGCCTTGACCAATATCCGCAGTAAATGTAACTACTTCACATTGATATTCATCTTGCAACCATTTTAAAATAATGGAAGTATCTAAACCGCCGGAATAGGCTAAAACTACTTTTTTAATGTTTGACATAATTTAGGAAGATATTTTAATTTAATTGTAGTGGCATCAGTGTCTGTATGACGACATGACCATACTCCTTGTTTAACCCATATCCATGCAATGGTATTTTCTGGATCTATAAATCCATCTAAAGTCATTACAATTTTTGGATTGTCATCATGAGTATATTTTACCTTGGTAACATAATAAGCTTTAGTAGAAAAATCACTTAATGCTTCTAATGAAGGCGGAAAATCATTTTTATCTTCGATGAAATTTTCTATTGACTTTTTAAAATCAATAAATAAAATTCTAGCTTCATGTACTTTAGCTTTTTGCAGATAATCTTTGTAAACAGGAATACTCATAGCAGCTATAATGCCGATTATTATAATAACTATTATTAACTCAATTAAACTTATTGCTTTTTGTCGAGTTGTCATAAGGTGATATACTAAATTGAAATTCCAATATTTTAACAACGTTTTTAAAAAATGACAATCTGTACTCGTTTTGCACCTAGCCCAACAGGCTATTTACATATCGGTGGTATTCGTACCGCTTTATTTTCATGGTTATATGCACGTCAACATAAAGGAGAATTTGTATTACGTATTGAAGATACTGATCGTGAACGTTCAACACAAGCTTCTGTAGATGCGATTCTTGATGGTATGAAATGGTTAGGATTAAAGCATGATCTTGGTCCATTTTATCAAACCAAACGATTTGATAGTTACAATGATGCAATTGATCAATTATTAGCAACTGGTCAAGCTTATTATTGTTATTGTTCTAAGGAACGTATAGATAAATTACGTACTAAACAAATGGCTAATAAAGAAAAACCTCGTTATGATGGTCATTGTCGTAATATTGACACAATATTAAATACTGGCGTTAAACCTGTTATTCGTTTTAAAAATCCTCAAGAAGGTGAGGTTATTATTAAGGATTTAATTAAAGGTGATGTTATAGTTCAAAATAAAGAACTAGATGATTTAATCATTGCACGTTCTGATGCTACTCCAACTTATAATTTGACAGTAGTTGTTGATGATTCAGAAATGGGTATTACGCATGTAATTCGTGGGGATGATCATTTAAACAATACTCCTCGTCAAATCAACATCTTAAAAGCCTTAGGAGCTAAAGTACCACAATATGCTCATGTTCCAATGATTTTAGGTAGTGATGGGCAACGCTTATCTAAACGGCATGGTGCTGTCAATGTCATGAATTATAGAGATGAGGGTTATTTACCACAAGCATTATTAAATTATTTGGTACGTTTAGGTTGGTCACATGGCGATCAAGAAATATTTTCTCTAACAGAAATGATAGAACTATTTGATCTAAAATCTGTTAATAGTGCCGCCTCAACTTTTAATCCTGATAAATTACTATGGTTAAATCAACAATACATTAAAACTACTGCCGCTGAAGAATTGGTAGAACATTTGCAGTTTCATTGCCAGCAATTAGATATTGATACTAAAAATGGTCCAAATTTAACTGAAGTTATTAAGCTACAAGCTGAACGCGCAAAAACTTTGAAAGAAATGGCAGAAAATAGCCGCTTTTTCTTTACTGATACAGTGGAATTAAATGAAAAAGCCGCCAAAAAACATTTAAAGCCTGCTATTTATGATGCGCTGGCTAATCTATGCACAGAATTTGAACAAATGAATACATGGCAAGCTGATGCAATTCATGTCTTGATTCATAAAGTTGCAGCAAAATATGAACTAAAACTAGGTAAAATAGCACAACCATTACGAGTTGCAGTAACTGGTGGTACAATATCTCCATCAATTGATGCCACTGTTCATTTAATTGGTAAAAATCGTAGCATAGTTCGTATCAAACAAGCTTTAGCATTCATGAATGAGAATCATAATAGCGTTATTATTGCCGATTAGCTTTATTTCAAATCTGTATGCGACTCCTCATGCAGTACAGCTTAATATCATTGGTATCAAAAATCCATTACTGCTAGACAATATACGTGGTTATTTAAGTATAGGACAAAAACATCCACAACTGTCAACAGGTCGTATTAAAGGTTTACATAAAAGAGCCAAGAAAGAAATTAAACGCGCCTTACAAGCGTTTGGTTATTATCATGTAACTGTTAGAGCGAAATTAAAACGACTACAGCCTAAAATATGGCGGGCTACTTATATTATAAAATTAGGTAAAACGATAACAATCACCAAATTAGATATACAAATACTAGGTGCAGCAAACAACGATAAAAATTTTCAGCAACTAAAATTTCCTCTTGCTGTTGGCGAAATATTTAAACATCTTAAATACAAACAAGCTAAACAGTTATTACGTCAGCTCGCAGAAGAACGCGGCTATTTTCATGCAAAATTTCAGAAACATGAAATTCGCGTAGATAAACAAACTTATAGTGCTGAAATATCATTAATTTTTGATAGCAAAAAACGTTATCGCTTTGGTAAAGTTATATTTCCAAAAGATTGGTTTGATGAATCGCTATTACAACGATATGTAACTTTTAAAACCGGTGATTTTTATACTAGTAGTAAATTTTTAGCCTTTAAAAATGCCTTAATGTACAGCGGCTACTTTGATAAAGTAGATGTAGATATTCTACGTTTAGCAACAACAGAAAATCAGCGTCTGCCGATCAAAGTTAAATTAGGAATACGCAAAAAACACAAATATGCAATTGGTTTAGGTTATGGAACCAATACTGGAGCAAGAGGCAGTTTAGAATGGAAACGACGTTACTTAAATAGATATGGGCATAAATTTTCTATCAAGGCAACACAAGCAGAAATTGGTGAAAGTGCAATCGCTAGTTATACGGTACCTAAAGCTTGGCATCAAGATGAATTGTTTTCTATAACAGCACTTTATAAAAATGAACATATCAGAGCTAGTGATAGTAAAATATTTGCCTTGGGAGTTAATAAAAACCATAAAAATAAAATTATTGGTATAAAATATCATGATGAAACATATACTATTGGTAGCGATAGTGGACATGCTAAATTACTAATACCAAGCATTAATTGGTCTTATATAAATGCTGATGATCGTATTTATACTCGGCAAGGGCATAAACTTACGATGGATGTATTAGGTGCTATAAATAATATAGGATCAAATACATCTTTCTTACAATTTCGTTTAGACGGAAAATTAATTCACCCTTTATTTAACAAAGGAAGAATCATAACCAGAGGGCAATTTGCCTACAGTTTTGTTTCATTAGTTAGGGGTGAATTTAATGACTTACCACCTTCAATACGCTTTTTTGCAGGAGGTGATCGTAGCATCAGAGGCTATGATTACCAAAGTTTAGGACCTAAAAATACCGAAGGTATTGTTATAGGTGGTAAAAATTTATTTATAGGCAGTATAGAATATGAATATCAGATACTAGATAAATATTATCTAGCTGCTTTTTATGATGTGGGTAATGCCTTCAATGATTTTTCAGATCCTATTAAACACGGAATAGGATTAGGAGTTCGTTGGCGTTCACCAGTTGGCTTAATTCGTTTTGATGTAGCAACAGCTCTTGAAGAAGAAGGCTTCCCATTACGTTTACATATTACAATCGGACCAGATTTGTAATTATTTTTTTACGTAGAATACCAGACCTGACAGGTTTTAAAAACCTGTCAGGTCTTTGAAATTAATGACTATTAGGTAAGTAATATTCATTATCATCATCATTATTATTAATTTGTAAAATTATGACTAAAAAACGGATTACTAAATCTGACTTAAATGAAATCGCTACATCACTATACGGTGATGAAGCTTATTGCGAATATGTTCGTAGTAGTGGTAAACATGGCTGGTATCTTAACAAAGATACTGAACCCAATTTAATTGGCAACAATGTTAATGAAGCAATGGAATGGTTAGAATCACAACCAACTGTTTGTTCCGAAAAAACAGATTCAGAAAAAAAAGATGTAACAATGCTAGAATTTTTATTTGAAAAATTCCCTAAAACATTTTTTAAAGAAGCCGAAAACATACGCCCATTACAAAAGTATATTCATAAAAAAATTTATAAAGCTTTAAATTATGAATATCCTAGAGAAGAAATATCAGCTGGATTAGCTATTTATACACAAAATATTGATTATTGCAAATCTTTAATTGCCCATAAGATACGTCTTGATTTGGAAGGCAACTCTTGTGGAGAAGTATCTGAACAACATAAACAAGATGCAGAAGCCAGACTCATGGGAATCACTTCCATGCGCGAACCCAAGCAAAATAAAACTCATGCCAAAGAAAAGAGGCTTAAACGACCAAAAGCAGAAGAATTAATAAAGGCTAAGTTAGAAGTTTGTATAAAAATCAACGATCTACCTCAAGGTTCAAAAACCCTTAGAAATGGCTGGGAAGAATTTATAATTGATACCCAAGGTAAAACTGTAAAGATTACTATACGTCCTAGAACTTGGAAAAAACTACAACAAGCATCTCGTAATTATCCAGCTTGGATAGCAAACATTAGAGGTACTATAGGTACTAACATAAAGGGTGGTTTTGAATTATTAACACCGGGAGTTCAAATTTTTGAGAAAACGCATAAGGAAAATTAGATTTTTTCAAATCGTCATATCTTCTATTTTCATTAATTGTATATTAATCACAGAAGTTCATTCATTTCAGAATTTAATTCTAAAATTCATACAACAGCAACAATCTAGTGATAGTGACAATATTTCCTTAGAATATCTTCAAATTCAATCTCCGAAATTTAATGCAGTGGTGGATGGTTATTTAGGAGTAAAACCACCACATGCGCTTGCAATGAATATTAATTGGTCTGCAAAAAATTCTATCGCAGGAAAAGGGCAGTTTAGTGGTAATCTACAAAATTTAAAGTTTAAGATTACTATTATTCAGCCTGTTATTGTTAATCTAACTGGTACAATCAAAGATGTATTAACAACTCCTAAGATAACTGCTGATTTATTTACCGATAAATTAGCGGTTAAATTAACACCTAATGATTTATCAGTTAATTTCAACTTCACTGATAAGCAAAGTGTTTTTGCATACTTACAAGGAAAAATTAATAAAAATAATAGTAGTTGGCAAGGCAAGTTAAAAAAACTGAGAATTATTACAGATAAATTAGGAATTTGGCAATTACAAAAAACTAGTGAGGTTAAATTTTCTGCGGAAGAGGTACAGATCGCTCGTAATTGTTTGCACAATTTCCAAAAAGCTAAATTATGTTTCCAATTAGATTGGAAAAAACATCACAATAGTAAATTACAGATCCAAATTGATCATCTACCTTTCAATATGATTGCTAGTTTGCTGCCATTAACTGATATAACAGGTAATATTAATGGTAAATTAATAACTGATTTACTACCCAATGGTGATCTAAAATCAGCTATGAAGTTACAACTATCATCTGGTTATATTAAAACTCAAATTTCAGAAGATGAATATAAAGAATTTTCCCATAGAGGTGGTAATTTAAACTTAAAAATTGATAAATACGGTTTAAACAGTCAATTAACATTGCGTCTATTGAAAAAAAGTGGATTACAAATAAAAATTAAATTACCAGACTTTAATAAACTACCTATAAATGACAGCCAAGTCATAAGAGGTAGAATAAAAGCTAATCTGAGCGAATTAGCGGTAATATCTAGTGTGATACCAAAACTAGATAACACTAAAGGTAGGATTAAAATGAATTTACAATTGCAAGGAACAGTAAGCAAGCCAAAAATTTATGGACAATTAAAGTGCAAAAATCTTACTACTGAATTACCTGATTTAGGTTTAAAATTTAAAAAAGTAAATTTTAATGTTCGCGGCTATGGTAGTAATAAGTTATTTATAAAAGGTAATATAAAATCAGGACCGGGGAAATTATTAGTAGGCGGTAATATAAAATTTGATTCATTTTTAAAATGGCAAGGTAATTTAAATATTAAAGCTCATAGTTTTGAAGTAGCAAATATACCTGAAGCATGGGTATTAGCATCACCTAATTTAAAAATATCAATCAAACCGGAAAAGCTTAACATTACTGGTAGAGTTCTAATTCCAACAGCAATGTTTACTCCCCCTAAAGCCAGCAATGATGTTATCAGTCTTTCTGAAGATGTCATAATTGTCAACTCTAACAATACGCCTAAAGCTGTAGAAAAAAAACTTGCAGTATCTAGTAAAATCAAAATGATTTTAGGTAATAATGTTCGCTTTAGCGGCTATGGCGTAAAAGCTCGTTTGAATGGTAATTTAATTTCTAAACAAGTACCCGGTAAAGCTACCATTGCTAATGGTGAAATAAAAGTAATTAGTGGAAGTTATAAAGCTTATGGGCAAAATTTAACAGTTGATGAAGGAAGAATTATTTTTTCCAATGATCCAGTTAATAATCCTAGTTTAGACATTACAACTTCTCGACGGATTAGAAGACGTGGAGACATAAATGTAAGAGCAGGAATAAAAATCCAAGGTAATGCTAAGTCACCACAAATTCACTTGTTTTCTGAACCAAGCTTTGATCAAAGTAATATTTTATCTTATTTAATGCTAGGCAAACCATTAATAGACACTTCAGATAAAGAAGGTGCGAGTTTATTTGCTGCTGCAATTGCGATGCAAATTGATGAAAGTGAATCATTAACCACTAAGCTTGCACACAGTTTAGGCTTAGACGATGCGATGATTACTTCAGAAGGTAGCATTGATGAAACCGCTTTTGTAATAGGTAAATATTTAAACCCAAATTTATATATTAGTTATGGGATTGGTTTATTTACTGGTAGCCAATTGTTTAAAGTACGTTATTCACTCACCGATAATTTCACTTTAGAAACTGAAACTGGCAGCGAGAGTGGCGCAGATATACGTTATACTCTTGAACGTTAAATGAGAAATTATGTAATAATATAGCTTTTAATAATATTATTACATAGGATTATATGTGGCTACTATAGAATTAACACAAAGCAATTTTGAAGATACTATAAAAAATAATGATGTTATCATTATTGATTTTTGGGCTGAATGGTGTGGGCCCTGCAAATCTTTTGCACCAACTTATGAAGAAGTATCTAATAAATACCAAGATGTTGTATTTGCTAAGGTTAATACAGAACAACAACAGGCTTTAGCGGGTCATTTTCAAATTCGTTCTATTCCTACATTAATGATTTTTAGAGAACAAATAATCATTTTTTCACAAGCAGGAGCTTTATCTGGAGCTGATTTAGAAGGGGTGATTGAAAAAGCTAAAGGCTTAGATATGAATATGGTGCGTGAAGAATTAGCGAAACAAGAAACAAATCCAGCTTAAATGGTAATACCCCTCTAAAAGAGGGGGAATATGTCTATGAATAATGTAACAATTCCAATAAAACAATTTATTTCTTTAAATGATGCTGAATGTCAACAACGCATTAAAGCTGCAAAAGCGGCACTTGGTGAACGTTTAGTAATTTTATGTCATCATTATCAACGTGATGAAGTTTTTCAATTTGCTGATTTTACCGGAGATTCTTTACAGTTATCACGTAAAGCGGCTCAATCTGGAGCCGAATATATAATTTTTTGTGGTGTGCATTTTATGGCTGAGGTTGCTGATATTTTATCAAAACCGACACAAAAAGCTATTTTGCCTGATTTAGCTGCTGGATGCTCTATGGCTGATATGGCAGATTTACCAAAAGTTGAACAAGCTTGGAGTGAATTATCCACTATATTAGACGCTGATCAAACAATTACGCCAATAACTTATATTAATTCTGCTGCGAATTTAAAGGCTTTTTGTGGTCGTCATGGAGGCATTGTTTGTACTTCTACCAATGCAGCTAATGTATTGGATTGGGCATTTAATCAGCGCGAAAAAGTATTCTTTTTTCCAGATCAGCATTTAGGGCGTAATACCGCTTATAAAATGGGAATTCCATTAGAACAAATAGTTACATGGGATTTTGATAAACCTTATGGTGGTTTAAGCCATGAAAAAATTAAGGCAGCGAAAATTATTTTATGGGATGGATTTTGTGAAGTTCATATGCAATTTTCACCAGACCATATTGACCAATATCGCGCCAAATACCCTGACGCTAAAATAATTTCTCATCCAGAATCATCATTTGAAGTCTGTCAAAAATCGGATGAAGTGGGATCAACTGATCATATAATTAAAACGATTACAGCATCTGCAAAAGGTAGCCGCTGGTTAGTAGCAACAGAAGTAAATTTAGTTGATCGCTTAGCAAGACAGGCGAAGGCAGAAGGAAAAATTGTAGATTATATGGCACCAATTGCCTGTAAATGTTCAACAATGTACCGGATAGATCCACAACATTTTTTATGGACATTGGAAAACTTAATGGAAGGTAATGTGGTAAATCAAATTACAGTGCCAGAAGATGTAGCGGCTGAAGCGCGTTTGGCTTTAGAAAGGATGTTTGAAGTTTCTGTTTAAACTATGACATATTTAATAGATTTAAGCCCTAAACAGGGGTATGACAGACTACAAAAAAATAAAGATATTCTATTTTTAGATGTGCGCTCTTATGCGGAATATAAATTTGTGGGTCATCCTATTGGTAGTATTTTAGTACCGTGGATAGATGAACCAGATTGGACTGTCAATCCTGAGTTTTGTCAATTGGTAAGAGAACTTAAACCGTTAGACACTGAGATTCTTTTAATTTGCCGTAGTGGGCAACGCTCTATGGATGCTGGTATTGCTTTAATCAATAAAGAATTTACTAAGGTTTCTCATATTGACACAGGCTTTGAAGGCGATTTAGATAAGAACAATCAGCGTAGTAACTTAAATGGTTGGCGTTATGACGGCTTGCCTTGGGAACAATGTTAGAATTAAACTGGAATATAAATTTTATCTAACATTTCAGCATATTCATAAGCGGCATTGCTATCAATAGTAATGCCGCCACCACTTTTATATATCAATTTCTTGCCATGATTTTCAATAAAACGAATCATGATCGCGCTATCTAATTTTTTACCATCAAAATAACCAAATACGCCACTAAAAAATCCTCGATTATAGTTTTCTACGGTTTTAATGATTTCAAGAGTTTTGCGTTTTGGAGTGCCTGATATTGAACCGGCTGGTAATAATGGTAATAAAATATCACCAATTTTATTATGCCAATCGTTTTCTAATTCTCCAGCAATCTCTGAACTGACTTGTAATAATTGTTTATGATTAGTTTTAAGAGTGTCTATATATCTAAATTTATTGACTTTTACTTTTTTAGCTACGATAGATAAATCATTTCTCAATAAATCTACTACCATAGTATGTTCTGCCTTTTCCTTTTCTGAACTTAAAATTTTGGCATGAGCATCAGGAATTTGAGCATCAATTGTTCCCTTCATAGGATAAGTTTTAATAATATTATCTTCTATTTTTATAAATCGTTCAGGCGAAAAACTAATAAATTTATCTTTAAAATATAACTTAAATGGAGCTTGGCTAGCATGAAAAATATCTGATAATGATGTATCAATTTCAATATCTGTAGGAAAAGTTAAATTGAGCAGATAAGTATTACCAGCCCTCATTTGTTGAATCACATCCTCAAAAGCAGCTTTATACTTTATAAAACTAATCGGGTTTTTTTTAAGCTGATAATGTTTATTAATTTCTTTATTAGAACTGATATTAGAAAAATTATCTATATTAAAGTAAATGTTATTATCTAATTGATCCAGTGGCGCGATATAATAGTTTTTTACTTCAAAATCAATAACAAATAAAAACGGGGTTTTTTGTGTTCCTAGTTGATTTAGGGTATTTTTTAATATGTATGACATGGTAATATTTTGTGGCCTAAAGACCTGACAGGTCTGACAAACAATTTTTTTAAATTATAACATATGACTATTCTAAGCTGATTCCATAATAAAACTAAGTGTTGTTATCAATTGCATCATATGATAGAATTGATAAGTTTAGATTCTACTACTAAAGGTAATGTCAATTTAGATGGTCAATCACTTACACGTTCTGGCAAACATCAAGTACAGCCTGAGCATCGTCAAATTGGTATGGTTTTTCAAGATTATTCTTTGTTTCCACATATGACTGGGCAAAAAGTTAAGGAATTGTTATCTCTGATTAATTTAGAGGGCATTGAAAAAAAATATCCACACCAATTATCAGGCGGTGAACAACAACGGGTTGCTCTTGCTCGTGCATTAGCACCATCGCCTAAGTTATTGTTATTAGATGAAGCATACACTCATGCAGATATGTTGATGACAGTAGATGCAGGTTCACAGAATCTATTTCAGCCAGTTATTAGTAAAACTTTAAACCAGAATATTCCGGAACATTTAAGAGATTCTCATGTTATGAGAGCAATTATGTTTGATCAATGTGATGTAGGTATAATTAATACATAGTATCAGATGCTGGTGTTACTAAACATGCAAAAAATCCAGCCGGCGCAATCAAACTATTAGAATGGTTATCTGCTGCTAAAGCGGTGTTTCTAATGCAAATGGCGCGTTATAGGTAGTTCATTGGAAAAACATTATATCAACCACGATTTTATTGCTTGGTGTAGGTATTGGCGTAACCATCTTAGGCACAGTGTGTGCCTATTTGATATTCGTGCAGGTTCTTGGGCTATTATTATGACATTTGTGCTGGTTTTTTACCCTTATGTCTATATGATGAGTCGTGCGTCTTTTAAGCGTCAAAAACTCAGCATGATTGAATCAGGAAAACTATTGGGTGCTAATCCGTGGCAAGTGTTTTGGTGACACTAATGGAGACACTGGCTGATTTTGGAGTCGTCTCATTATTTAATTATGATACTTTTACTACTGCGATTTACTCTGCTTGGGGTGATTTTAGATCTATCGAAGTAGCGACACAATTAGCTAGCATTTTGGTATTGATTGCTTTTTTTCTGATTTATTTTGAGAAAAAAGCCAGAGGTGGGACAAAATATTATTCATCTGAGATGTCGAATCGACAAGTCTATCATGCCACAGGATTAGTCGGTGCATTGATAAGCCTGTTTGTATTTAGTGTATTTATGCTGTCATTTGCTATGCCAATGTTACAATTAGTAATTTGGGCTGTTGATATTTTCAATGAAGAATGGTCAGATAAATATTTAAGCCTTATTTATTCAACAGTGATACTAACCCTAGGGCTGTTTGATCGAGCAGCAGTGCCGTCGTTGTTGATGGTGGTGTTTGGTGCTATTTTAATGTTAATTTTTAAATGGTTGGATAAAAAACTATAAATGAGAATTTCACGTTTATATATAAATCAAGCCTTAAAAGCAGAAGCAGAAATTGTTCTAACTAAAGATGCCGCTCATTATCTGGTCAATGTTTTACGCTTACGTGTCGGGGCAGAATTAGTATTATTTAATGGAGAAGGGGGAGAATATACAGCGCGTTTAATAGTAGTTGATAAAAAACATGCAAAATTACAATTACTTGAATATCATGATATTGAACGCGAATCTAGCCTAGATTTAACCTTAGTTCAGGCGATTTCTCGCCCAGAACATATGAATTATACCATACAAAAAGCTGTGGAATTAGGAGTGACACGTATTGTGCCACTAATCAGTAAACGTAGCCCGCCGATAGATAAAAATAAAATCCATAAACGCGAACAACAGTGGCAGAAAATTATTATCAGTGCTTGTGAGCAATCTGGTAGAAATAGCCTGCCAATATTAGATCAAGTCCAAACTTTAACAACATATTTAGCTGATAAAACACAATTAGAAAATTGTATAGTTTTAGCCCCAAAAGCAAATAATAGCGTTTCCAAATTAGACATTGATAAAAAAATTACTGTATTAATTGGGGCTGAAGGTGGTTTGACAGATGAAGAAATACAATACGCTATAGAAGCAGGTTATTTAGATGTTGGGTTAGGATCACGCATACTTCGTACTGAAACTGCTGCTATAGCTATGTTGAGTTTGTGTCAGGGATTTTGGGGTGATTTTACTTATCATGGCTTGTAAGTTATTACCCTCCATATCTTTGATAATGCGGCTAAAGTGGAATATAAATTGCATAATTTATTTTAGTAATCACACAGGAATATTTTATGTTATATCATATTAAACAATTCATGACCTTGATTATATTAGGATTATCTATTACATTATTAGTTTCATGTAGGCCAACAAAGCTTGCTCCACCATCTGGCTTGCCCGTTAGTTTTGAAGTCGCTATTCCTATATTAACAAATCACTTGCTAATTCAAATCAAAAATAAGCTAGGAATATTAGATATTTTTGATCAAAAAAAAATACTATTCGAACCCTTTATTGATCTCACAAGTCATCAAGTTGTAAAAGTTAGTCGGCAAATTGAGTTTATTATTTTTACCGAAACTCAGAAAAAGTTTGGTGATAAATTCAGTATCAAACGCTTAATCCATGAAAATAGCATTCAAGCTGACTATATCATGCATGGTGTACTTACTTATGAACCATACCGTGAACAAGACATTAATTACTATCATGTTATATCCTCCGTTATACATAAAAATACTGGTCAAGTAGTGGCAAAATCAGATGTCTGGATTTCCAATTATGATCTGGATTTTCGCATGGTAATAGAAAGCCCTATGATTGTCCAAGATTCTCACAGTATTGCTGAACAAGTAGTAAAACTTAATATTGACGCACAAGTTCCTAAAAATTATAATAATTTTTTAAAAGTGGGTGCATTAATAACTCAAGCGGAAACTGCTTATGAAAATAAAGATTACCAAACAGCATTAGCTTTATATACTCAATTTAGCAAACTGCAATCGTTTGAAAAACATAAAATGATGAATGCATATATTGGTTTATATCAAACCAACATTCATTTAGGAAATTGGGATGCTGCTGAAAAAGCTTTTGCAAAGATGGTTGCACTTAATTTTGAAGAATATAATTCCTTGGGTATTAAATTTATATTTTTAGTGAATAAAGTAACTTTTGATAGCAAGCTGAAAGCCCAATATGCTATTTGGTTACGTCAAATCGGTCAATACCTTGAGGATAATAATAATCTTTGTTTACATATTGTGGGGCACAGTAGCCGTAGTGGAGGCTTAGACTACAATTGCAATTTATCTTTAAATCGTGCAAAAGCAATTCAACAAAAATTGCAACCATATTATAAGCTTGTTAAGGCAAACTCAAAAACTGATGCTAAAGCTTGGTCACAAAATATTGTTGGTTCAGGTACTGATGATGCTCAAGATGCGATTGATCGCCGGGTTGAGTTTAAAGTAGTAAGTTGCCCAGTTTCCGACAATCTAAGCTTACATAATAAAATTAAATCTTGTGTTAATTCTGTATTACAGTAGTATCAGCTACTATTTATTTAGCTTTAGGGTGATTTTTCGCTTGTTCTAAGGCAATTTCTTTTAAGGCATGGAAGGATGTTTGGCTAGATGCACCTTCTATGGCTTTTACTGCTAATTCTTGAGCTTGTTTCTGAGTGGCTTCCAGTTGTTTAGAAAGTTTATTCAGTTGGGTAGTTTGTTCTGCTGCTTGAGTTTCTAATGCCTGAATTTGTAATTGATAAATCTGCTCTTCTCCTGCAAACTCTTTAGCCGCTAAATCTGTCTTAATTTTGGTTTGATTACGTGCAATACCAATACCTTGATCTTTGGCTTTTTTAATAGCGGCTTCCAAATCTTTTGGAAAAGTTTCAACTTTTGTTTGATTGTCTTTAAATTGCCGCTCACGTTCTGCTAGCGCAGTTTCACGTTGTTTCCACACTTGCTGACGTTGTTGTTCTGCTTCAGCAATAACTTGTTGTAATTGTTGCTGTTGTTTCTGATATTTTTCCTCGCTAGTATCTCGTTGTAAGCTTAAATCATATTTATATTCTTGTTCATTGCGATGTTGATGTTTGTGATAAGCAGCTTCCTCTTCTTTTAAGTGTTGTTTGGTAGCTTCGATTTCAGTTTGCCAAGTTTGGTTTTTTTCTGTCCAAGCTTTTTCTGAAGTTTCACCTTGTTGTTGCAGTGTTTGTTGATATTGCTCAGCATTTTCCGTATATTGTTTGAGCAAGTCATTTAAGCTTTGATCTGTAATTTTTAAATCGTATAAGGTTTCTAAATGACGATTTTCAGTTTCTACTTTAGTAGATACTTCAGTTAATTGTGAAGCTTCTATCAGTAAATTACTGGATAATTGACTTAAAGCAGTATTAAATTGTTTACTTAATTGACCCAATGATTGAATTACTGTTGTCATAGCAACTGGTGGTGTTGCTTTAGGTGGTGTAGTAGTGTTTTTTGGAATTTTTTTCTTTTGCAAATCCTTATAAGCAGTTTCTAAGTCTTGATAAGCTTCAATAATCTCAGTTTTAGTATTTCTGATAGATACTTTTTTAGTCATGGGTTAAACTCCTGTACTGGATACTGCGGTCATTGCCAATTGCTGTACTTGTTGTGCGGCGGCAGTTAATTGTTCGTTTAACTGAGCAATTTGCGTTTTTTGCTCGGCAACTATCTGGTTCAAAGATGCAATCCTTAATTCAAAACTTTTACGTTGGGATGCTTGTTCAGTTTGCAAAAGAGTGGCTTGAGTTTCGGCATATTTAGTGTTATCTCGAATCGCTTTCTCACGAGCTTTCTTACTAGCCTCTTCAATTTCTTTAGGTATGGATTCAACTTTAGTTTGAGATTCGGCAAACTCTGCTTGATGTTTTTCCAGAAATTGTTCACGTGTAGTCCAATCTTTTTCCTTCAAACGCTCAGATTCAGCCAATTGATGTTCTAAATCCCGTTGCTGTTTTTCATAATTATCACTAGTTTCTGTGTGTTGACGTTTTAACTTATATTCGTATTCTTCTTCCTCATTATGCCGACTTTGGTCTTGCTGACCATGTTGTTTGGTTTTGCTGTTCTCAAATTGTTGCTGTTGTTGTTGCCAAATATCGCGTTGTTGAGTCATTTTGAGTTCGAGAGACTCATTGCGTTGCAGATAATCTTTATCGAGGGATTGTAAGGCTTGTTGATGTTGTTGTTGCAAAATATTTAAAGCTTCAGCCGCAATTTTGATATGGTTCAAACTAGTTAAACGCTGATTTTCGACTTTAATAGCTTTAGAAATCTGTGTTAATTTTTCAGCTTCAGTAGTCATATCTTTGGTCAATCCATCAATGGATTGACCAAAATTTGCTTGTAATTTAGCTAAGACTTGAAAAATATTATCAGCTGTATAAGCAGCGGCTTGTTTTACCAAGATTTTATCTTGTTGGCGTGCTGCAAGATTTTCTTTGGTTGCTACTTTAGCAGATTCAAGCTGATAATCTGCACGTAATTTTGCAAACGCAACTTGAATAGTTTGTGGATCAGAATTGGTTATATTCATATTATGAGCTTCCCATGAAAGGCATTAATGATATGTGCATATTATATCATATTTTGGATATAAATTAACGACTTAATGTCGTTTTTTTATATTTTTTTGAATACTATTCTTAGTTTTAAACTATGTTACAATGTTGAGATAAATAAAGCATTAAAGGATAATTAACATGGCAACATTACAACTCCAAGATATAAATGAGAAAGTGGCTCAAGCCTATATCAATAGTTCAGAGAGGCAACAACAAAGATTAAAACTAATTGTAGAAGAAGTCATACTGTTTTGGACTGAAATATCACCGCCAAAAGCTTCTAAAACGGAAACATTTATTCAACATACGCCAGATGTGTGTGGAGGTAATGCTTGTATTCGTGATACTCGTATTCCAGTGTGGATGCTAGTCTCTCTTCATTCACAAGGTGCAACAGATCAAGAATTACTGAAAGATTATCCTAGTTTAACTTTAATGGATTTAAAAGCAGCATGGGATTATTATCAAGACCATAAAAACGAAATTAATCAAGCAATAGCCGTTCAAAATGATGATAATTAGATTATATGCGGATGAAAATTTTCCTCAGTCTGTAGTAGAGGAACTAAGAAAATTAAATCATGATGTATTAACAGCTCATGAAGCTGGGCAAGCCAATCAACGCATTTCTGATCCCCAAGTATTGGCGTATGCTACTCAGCAACAACGAGCGGTAATAACTCAAAATAGGTATGACTTTATAAAGTTACATAAAATAGTCACTAAACATGCTGGCATAATTGTATGTCGAGAAGATCACCGACATCCATTAGAACTAGCTAATAGAATTCAAGCTCAATTAATTATACAAGCACCATTAGATAATAAGTTAATTCGTGTCAACAAACTGAAATGATAATTTCACGATTATATAAACCTGACAGGTTTTAAAAACCTGTCAGGTTTTTTTCTATCTTATAATTTCAACCTTAGTACCTTCATCAACGCGATCAAATAAATCAATAACATCTGTATTAAACATTCTGATACAACCATGTGACGCTACTTGACCAATTTTATTTTCTTCTCCGGTGCCATGAATATAAATATAACGTCGGTAAGAATCTATTCCACGCCCTGAATTTTTACCCGGTTCTAAACCAGTTAGCCACATAATACGAGTTGTAACTAAATCACCAGAGTTGGGTTTATTTATTATTGCTTTTTTACCTGTGTTACGACGCGCTTTAAAAATTGTATTTTGTGGCGCACCATCGCCGAATTTATTTTTAATCCTATGTAATCCTAATGGAGTTTTATTGCTGCCAGCAGCACTTCCTATTCCATATTTCGATGTTGATACTTGATAAGTTTTTACTTCTTGCTTGCCATTGCTATAATTACAATACAAATGTAATTTTTGTTCTGATATATCTACAGTAATTTTATTATCAAAGGATCTTTTCTCACATGGTTCGGTTTTAGGTTCAGGCATAACAGGTGCTGTTGCTACTACTATTGGAGGAGTTGGTTCAGGTTTAGGTTCAGGTGTATTAACAATCACAGCAGCAGCAGCAACTTTTACTGGTTCCTGTTCAGTATTATTACTATTAGTGCAACTACTAGTAATACTTAAACATATTATTGGAATAATTAATTTTAATTTCATAAATGATTTACCACAATCTTGATAACAATTGACTAGCTTCTCGAATACAACCTCTACCTACCATCCACACAACTTTATGTGAATTCGTAGGTAAACCGTTAGGTAATTGGTGCAATACCAATTTCTTTATTGAAGAATTACTACGAGTTTTCACTTCTATTTTATAAGTGTCACCATATCTCACTGGTAAGCTTGAAGGCCAATTTAAACTCGTCTTATGAGCTGGCCATCTAACTATTACTACTTTATCAGTGCGAGTATGTTTAATTAACAAAGTACTAGCACTTTGGCTATCACTTTGTGGTCTTGATAATATCACATTAGATGCAGGTGCAATACAATAAAAACGTTTAGTAGTATTTACATCAACTAACCAAGGGTAGCTAGGATCTTCTCCACGAGAACGAAAAATTGATTTATTTTTCAAAAAGTTTGCTAAAGTAATGACTAATTTAGGATCATTAACAGCTAAAGGGTCTTTCAGTGGCTGTGAATAAGGTCCAATCACCGTTTTGACGCTACCACTTTCAAATACAACTGTTATTTTTACCTTCGCTGGTATATTGTGTGAAATATCAGTATTCAGTAGCTTACCCTTAGAAAATAAGTTGGTATCGTTAGAATTAATCACGACCATATTAGCCGCTTGTGTAACATTTACAGTAGCAAATGTTAATAATAATAATATAATTAGTCTGGACATTGTTTTATTCCTATTGTGAATTTTCATATACTTCTATTAACATTATATTACAAATAAATAATTTATCCATGAATTTCTCCGAATCTTTAGCACCGACTAAAACAGATAATAATCCTTTTGTAATAGGATTACCGATTACGACTCCTCGACAATTTTTTGGACGTGAACAGATATTAAAACGTATTTTTGATGTTTGGAGATCTCCTCCTTTACAACATATCGGGATTATTGGCGTAAAACGCAGCGGTAAAACTTCTTTATTACATTATCTGAGCCGTATCATTGACACTCCATCTAAAGATTTACGCCCTAATCAGCGTAATGATTGGATTAAACCACTAAATCAGTGGGTGTATATAGATTTTCAAGATGCACGTATGTGCTATCAAGAAAGTTTGTTACAACATATTTTATCCAAAATCGGCTTGCCTACTCCTCAACCATGTGATTTATTTGCTTTTACAGACATAATAGATCAATACTTAGATATTCCAACAATCATTTTATTAGACGAAATTAAAATGGGTTTTGATTCTCCTGATTTAGATGATAATTTTTGGTGGGGAATGCGTTCTTTAGGTTGTGGTGGCAAATTAGGTTATGTATTAACCGCACACAAAGCTCCTGAAGACATGTTACAAGATGATGGTCAGCCCTCACCTTTTTTTAATATTTTTGGACATCTTTTGAATTTGAATCCATTTACAGAAGATGAAGCTTTAGATTTTATCTCTAGTATTCCGCAAATTTTTGATAAAAAAGATATTGAGTGGATCATAAATAAAAGTGCTAAATGGCCATTTTTATTACAAATGATTTGTCATTCACGTTTTACAGCCTTAAAAGAGGGTCAAAAAGATAACGCTTGGAAGCTTGAAGCCTTACAAGCTATAAAACGTTATCGTTATTTATTATGAAAAAAAATTTAGTGTTAGATAGTTTTTTAATCATTTTTTGGTTAGTTTTTAAACCTTCAGCTTGGCGACGCTATATCACAAATATTGATTCTGATTTAGCCCCTAATTTTGCCTTAGCTAATTTAAAATTACAGCATTGGCGAAATTATGATTTACAGAAGTTATTGATTTTAGGTCATGCTTTATGGGGCGTGTGGATTACTGCTATTGTTGCAATAGTGCTGATGTTATTATCTACGCCTAGCGATAAATTAATTTTAATCAGTTGCTATACTTTATTTCTGGTGGCTGTTGGTGGATTTTTAAGCAGTATGCTGATTTCAGTAGCTTTTGGCATTATTGCAGGAGCTATGGCAGGATTATTGTTAAGTATTCCAATGGCTATGGGTGATTATCAGCTTGAGCAATTAGTAGTTTTTAATATGGTAGAAAATATCGCTATAGCTGTATTATTAAATACTACTGATGCAATTAATCTATTTCAAAGTCATGATAGCAGAAGTTTTTATACTATTATTTTAGCTATTTTTACTGCTAGTTGTGCCGCTACTATTATGCTCAACACCAACAAAACTACTAATGCTCAGAAATATTATCATCAAATTGGCAGTGTTACCATTGGTATATTTGTTAGTGCAATTGCAATTTTTATCATCGCTTTTGTAGTTAGTATTTTAGCTCCTCGTGCCGCTTTAATGCTAAGTACTAATATGTATGTTATGGCTTATGATGGCATGATTGCTGTTTTATTTGGATTTGCTATCACGATTATTTGGGCTTTGCTAACTTTGCGTTGGAAGCCAGCTTTATTGATTGGTGTATCTGCCTTGTTATTATTGACTATATTTACTTGGCTAAAAAACTATTTTAGTAATCCTATATTGATCGGTGTTCATGGCGGAATCGAAAATGCTATGCTTTATATATTATTATTTGCATTTCCTTATGTATTAGCAACAAAGATTGCCAATACTTGGGCAGGTATTTTAGCTGGGATTTTAGGTAGTGGTGGTACTTATGTAGTTTTTGCAATTATTACGCAATCTTATGCTTTAACCACTATTCTACCTTGGACAATATTAGCTCTGGTAGCTGGTTTAACGGTTAATTGGTGGCGACCATTTTTATTGTATCCTTTTGAAGCGGTATGGAATATATTTATTTGTCGCGCTTACGAGAGACGTAAAACTAGTCGTATGATTCGTTGGCATTCGGCATTTTGGGATGAATTACAATATATACCTTTATATGGTTTAGAAAATTTTTTAGTAAAAATAACAGAACGTTATCCAAGAGTTGGTAAAAATGCTATTGAGTATTTAAGTGTAAATTCACAAGCTTGGGCTGCAAAAGAGGCGCAAATCGAATTAGATGCTAGACGTTTGCAAAATAATAGTTGTGTTGAGGGAATCAGTAAAGCACATCTGAAATTAGCGGCAGGTGAATTAGAAGGTTCTACCAGTGCATTATTGCGTAGTTTTAGTCGTATTAGTCTTGATGTTCAAGCAGCATTAGAACAAAAAAGCAAATATAATCAGAGACTTGTTTTGAACAAAGTTGAAGCAAGTTTAGATGGTTTATTACGAGAATTAACTCGTTCTTCTGAGGCATATGCAATACGATTTCGTCCGATTGCTGAAACATGGCGACATACTATAGCAGATCATCTGAAAGTACTTAGTGAGATTGTAGAAGCAAATCAAGAAATAATAAATCCTTATGTTATAGCTCTTCCGCTAACAGAAGATCAAGAAATTTTTGTTGGACGTAGTGGTATTAGTGAACGTATTGAACGTTTATTATTAGATAAGCGTCGCCCACCGTTATTTTTGTATGGACAACGTCGAACAGGTAAAACTTCGTTACTAAATAATTTAAGTAAATTATTACCTACTAACATGATACCTTTATTTGTTGATTTGCAAGGTCCTCCTGCTTCATCAAAAGACTTTGCAGGATTTTTATATAATATAAGTCGCGCAATGTTGAATTCAGCAAAGCGTCATCGTAAAATAATTTTACCAGTTTTAACACGCGAAAAATTAACTGAAGATCCTTTTAGTTATTTTGATGAATGGTTAGATGAAATAGAACAAGAGCTTGATGAAAACCAAACATTCTTATTGATGTTAGATGAATTTAGTGTTTTAGACTTTGTGTTAGCCAAAGGTTTATTAGATGAAGCTTTAGTGCTTGGTATGTTTCGTCATATAATTCAACATCGCCCACGAATTAAAATGTTATTATCTGATTCAAGTTCGATAGACGAATTTGAACGTTGGGCGAGTTATTTAATAAATGTACAAACAGTGCATATAAGTTACTTAGAAACTGAAGAAGCTTTACAATTAATAACACAACCAATACCAAATTTTACTCTTTGTTATGAAGAAGATGCTAGTCAACGAGTATTAACTATTACGCGCGGGCATCCAGCTTTAACACAATTATTATGTTCAGAAATAGTCAACTTAAAAAACAAACAAGATATTAGCATACGCCATTTGGTTCAAATCAGCGACGTTGAAGCAGCAATACCGGGAGCATTACAAAATGGAGGCTTCTTTTTGTCTGATATTCGTAATAGTCAAGTAAAAACCAAAACGGCTCTAGCGATGTTAAAATATATAGCAGCAAAGGGAGAGGCAGCAATAGTAAGCGAAGCAGAATTGCAAGCACAATTTCCAGAAGACTTTGAAGCTAGTAAAGCGAATTTATTACAACGCGAATTAATAGAAGCAACTGGAAAAAATGCTTATCGTTTTCAGGTTGAATTGATTCGACGGTATTTTTAATTACTGATGTATTCAATCTAATAAAATCAAAACCAATAAAATCAAGATCAAATTCAGCATAAAAGAAATAACCGCACTACGTTTCCAAAAAGATTTATCTAATATAAAACTAGATTGGCTGCTAGTAGGTTTATCCAGTGCTTTAATGAATTCAGTCGCAGTATCATAACGTTTTTTTGGATCTGGATGAACTGCTTTTCTTAATACATTATCTACCCATATTGGAATTGATGAAGCTGAAATATAATTCAATTTGTTCTTATAAGGTAGTTTACCAGTTAGCATTTCATAAGTAATCACACCCAGCGCAAATATATCAGTTTGCGTGCTACCGCTATAACCTAATAAAGATTCTGGAGCTGTATAGTTTTTGGTTCCTAATAAACTGATTCTTTCCAAAGGAGTTGTAATTTCTTCTAAACCAGCAATTTTGGTAGAACCAAAGTCTATTATTTTTACTGTACCATCTTGATCTATCATGATATTTTCTGGTTTAATATCTTGATGAATCATTTCCATACGATGAAAAGCCCGTAAGCCATTTTTAATTTGATTTACAATTTCCCTAGTTTCAACTAAGCTGGCTTTAGGATGATCATTCATCCACTGACGTAAAGTTTGCCCCTCTATATATTCAGTGGCAGAATATAAAAATTTACGATGTTTTTTATGTTCATAAACTTTCATCACATGTGGATGATTTATGCGTTTACCTACCCATTGTTCATGCAGAAATAAATCAATATAGGCAGGATCATCTTCAAAGTTCATTGATGGAGTTTTTAGAACTAGCTTTTTATTTGTCTCTTGATCAACAGCTAAGTATAATTGAGTGCGATTACTTGCATATAATTCACGTATAACTTTATAACCATCTAAAATCATACCTTGATCTAAAGCTGGTGGAAAAGGTAACTCGGTTAATTGCTGATAAAAACCATCAATATCTTGTGTTGGTAAATTATCGACACGTACAATTTGGCAAGTCAGATTATCTGGACTATCATTAGAAAAAGCTAGTTTACTAAGTTTTTCACAGGCTTGATTTAAATCATTTTCAATGATTGACTCAAGAATAAAGTTGTCAGTTACATATTCATATACACCATCAGTAACAAAAATGAACTGATCACCTTCTTCAACTGCAAGTTCTCGATAATCTATTTTTAAATGAAGCTCTATACCTAATGCACGAGATAAATATTGCTTGTCTTTAGAAACTTGAATACGATGATCTTGAGTTAAACATTTTAGTTTGCCTTCGCGTAACCGATATATGCGACTATCACCAATATGAAATAAATAAGCCTTAGTAGATTTAATCACCAAAGCACTTAAAGTTGTAATTAAACCCTTATTAGTGCCATAAAGATGATAACCTTGTCCATATAACCAACTGTTCATGGCAGTTAAAATTTTTTGACCAGCAGTTTTAACTGTCCACGATTCAGGAGTGCTAAAATAATCATTTAAAAAATTTTCAACAGCAGCTTTACTAGCTTGATCACCAGCTTCACTGCAACTGACACCATCAGCAATTACAGCAACTATCCCCTTAGTGCTTAATAAAGGTTCAGGCGGAGAAAAAACCCCAAAAGCATCTTGATTTATTTGTTTACGCCCAGCTTCTGAATATTGACCAATTGTAATTGAGATTTGTTTTAGCATATAAAACCTGTAAGAAAATTAATAATTAATTAGTTGCGAACTGCTATTAGCAAATCAAGTACCATTAATAATTTAATTTTATATATCTTATTAAAGGTTTTTTGTATGCTTTATTACAAAATAAAACTTTGTTTGTCTTTTTTATTACATTTGATCTATCAGTAATTAAAGTAATTCATTTGTTTGCTGCATTATAAGCCTGACTGTTGTATAATTTGTTCTCCAATCGCGCCAAAATATTGCAGTCTAACAGAATGAAAAGCTTGTAGGCGGTTATTTGTCAAAGATAAATCACAGTCGGCAAAGTGGTGAAGTGCCTCTAAATCATCTAACAATTTATCAATTTCTATTATCGTTTCTTCAATCAGAATACGTCGCCGTCTTACTAAACGTAAATTATTCAGATTTAATAAATCAATAGTGTAACGCGCTCGTTCTTGTTGTGATTGTGTCAAATTAGGATGAGGAATCACTTCGCCATTTTGTCTGTACCAAAAATAATCTTTACAAGTGGGTTCTGATGGAGATATAAATAATAAAGGGTCATAATTGTTTAGTTTGTAATGTCCACAACTTTGCTTGTGTCGTGGTAGATTCTTTAACTGTTTATCATCAATGCAAGATAATACAAGATTTTGATAATTAAAAGTTTGTTCTGGATACTTACTTTTTGGTTTGATATGTTCAATGTGCTTTCCTAATTCATTCAAGCTAATTTCACAATAAGCACAAATGTAGTATTGTGTAGGTTCTAAAAAATAATTGCATAGTTCTTCCTTATAAGCAAAATTTTTCCAAGCCTTTTCAGGGTTTGGCGGTATCAGATTTTTTAATCGCGCTTGTTCCAAATAGTAAGGTGCTTCACTTCCTTTTTTTATATATCTCATTTTCCTAAGATTTTATGTCGGCGAATAACTCTATCAGCAATATCTAGGGCAGAATCATCAGCAAAAATGGGTTCAATTTCTTGACGTAATTCCTGCGCCCGTTTGCTATCAAAATAACCTTGATTAACTAAATCCAGATATTCATAAAGTTTATGGACTTCTTCAATGCGACTTTCTGGGCGAGATGGCACATTCATAATTTCTTCTAATATGCGTGAACTTTCTGCGCCATAGCAGTTGGTTAGCGGCTTATACACATTCACATCATTTTCTGAATTCCATTCTAAAATATGCAGATTTTCTTTTTTTATTGTGGTTAGCACTTGATGGCTATGTGTTGTTACTATAAATTGCGTTTTTGGAAAAGTTTTGAGTAAATCAGGTAAAACCTTTTGTTGCCATTCTGGGTGAAGGTGTAAATCTATTTCATCTATTAAAACAATTGCTTCTGATTGTAAAGGATCTTCAATATGGGGATTAGTTTGTGCCATGCGCCGCGCTAAGTCTATTACTAAAGCTAGCATGGTGCGATATCCGTCGCTTAGTTGTTCTAGTCTTAATTCTTCAATTACACCATTTCCTCTATCCCATGAGACTATGAAATGAAGTGGATGAGTGCTGATACGTGGATTAAAAAATTCAGGCATCATGGATGTTATTGCATTTCTAACGGTTTGTAATATGGGTAAACGGTAATTAAAGTCTTGATGGCTTTGTTTTAGTTTTAGTTCATCTGTTTCCATTGCATCAAACCATGCTAAAGCACTTTTAAATCTACTGACTGCATCAAGTGAGTGACTATAGGCTTCAAAAGGTGAAAAGTTTTTGCTTTGATGTCGCCTACGTTCAATAGTTGCGTCAAGCACGGCACGGTTAGTGCCATAATAAGCAAATATTGGTAATGTTGTTGATTTATCTTTTTCAAAATCTTCAATCAAGCTTTTTAGAAATGTTGATAGTTGCTTTAAGCCAGTTCCTTTTGGAATTGTAGCTGGTTTAGGGTATTTGCGTTTTTTGGAAATACTCCAAACAATGTTTTCAGTAGTTTCCAATTGAACTTGTACAAATTCTGCTGTTTCTTCAGTAGATTTTTTTCTTAGATCTGTATCTTTAAAACCAATGCCTGAAACGCCTAATTCGGTTATAATTCGTCCTAATCCTCTGGCAATACCATCTAAAATAGCGGTTTTACCTTGACCATTTTTTCCAACAAAAACATTTAGGCGTGGATGTAATTCAATGAATAATTCATTGAAACAACGAAAATTAGTTAGTTTAATGTTTTTTAAAATCATTAAGTAAAATATTCCTAGCTTTTGCCACTATAATTGAATTTATCGCTATATTATAGTATAGTATGATATTATATGTTTGTGTATTAATATCTTTCAGACCTGACAGGTTTTAAAAACCTGTCAGGTCTTTACTTTGTAATTTTTGTTTTGACATTTTAACCTACATCAATCATTTGCACTGTACCATCTGGCAAAACTTCTGCTGTTTGCCCTTTTGGATCTTCAAAAAATAAAAACACAAAGACCATTACAATTAATGCTGAAGAAGCAATAACTATAAAAAACGTACTAGCCGGAACAAAAGATAAAATAGTTAAATATATAACTGCACCTACATTACCATAAGCTCCTGTCATACCTGCAATTTGACCAGTCATACGTCTTTTAATCAGCGGAACTACTGCAAATACAGCACCTGCACCTGCCATAACAAATAATGAACAAAACATTACGATTACTACAGCGAAGAATAATGACCATTCAGAATTAATAAGACTCATCAAAAAGTAACCACCTGCTAAGCCCGTTAATAAAATCATTAAAGTGCGTTTACGTCCAAATCTATCACTGACAAAACCTCCAGTGGGGCGTGCAACTATATTAATAAAAGCATAACTTCCAGCTAATAAACCAGCCATTATTTGAGAAATACCAAAAGTATCCAAGAAAAATAGGGGCAACATAGATATGACTGCTAATTCAGAACCAAAGGTACAGAGATATGCTAAATTTAAAATGGCAACTTGTTTAAATTGATAACGATGAATTTCAGGTACAGCTTCTGTAAAAATATGTTTATTGACTCGATAAACATGATATGTTTGATAGATATAAGTAGCTACTAACATCAGATAAATAACATTAGTATATGTTTGATTTAACAAGCCTAAATTAACAGGTGAAAGTTTCCATGCTAAAACTGCTAAAGCTAGATACAAAGGAATGTTCATTATCAAATAAAGTACAAAATCCTTGGTAGTTGTGACTTCCATAGCGCCGGTTTTATTAGGTTTAAAATATGTTGAACCTTTTGGCGTATCTGTTACATTGATAAAATAAATTACAGAATAAACTAGTGCTATCACACCATTCAATGCTAAAGAGTAACGCCAGCCATTTTCTGCATCAATATAATTAGTTAAAATAATCGCAACAGTTGGCAAAGTTACAGAAGCGGCAGCAGAACCAAAATTACCCAAACCTCCATACAGACCCTCGGCCAGTCCAAGTTGTTTATGCGGAAACCATTCGCCAATCATACGAATACCAATCACAAATCCAGCCCCAACAAAGCCTAATAGAAAACGCATCAAGGCAAGTTGCTCATAAGTTTGTACCATGGAAAATAAAATACAGAGTACACCTGAAATTACTAGTAATAGAGAATACAAAATACGTGGACCAAATTTATCCACTAACATACCGATTATAATGCGTGCAGGAATGGTCAGCGCGACATTGAGTATTAACAATACTTTAACTTGTTGATCGGTTAAATCTAAAGCGGCTCTCATAGAACCCATTAAAGGGGCATGATTAAACCAAATATAAAAAGTGGTAAAAAATGCAAACCACGTAAAATGTAAAATACGAATCCGTTCCGATTTAAAATCAAATAAGTTAATTTGTTTTAGCATATAAAAACCTTTAATAAAATTAATAATTAATGAATTGCGAACTGCTATAAGCAAATCAAGTACCATTATTTTTATCAATCTAAATATCAATAACTTACTATGATATTTAGATTGAATACATGCAATATAAAACCACAGTTTGTCATAAACACTACAATCACAGGTATTTATTAATGTAATTAATATTTTGATATTCAAATGAAACTTTGTATAATACAAGGTTGATACATGAAAAATGGAGTTATAAATATGATAAAAGTCGGCATTGTAGGCGGTACTGGTTATACCGGAGTTGAATTATTACGTCTTTTAATAAATCACCCAGAAATAAAAATAGAAGCGATTACTTCTCGCGCACAAGCTGGTACAGCAATAACAAATTTATTTCCAAATTTACGAGGGCATATAGATTTATTATTCACTGAACCCACACTAGAAAATTTAGCTAATTGTAATATAGTATTTTTTGCGACTCCTAATGGAACCGCTATGAAAAGCGTGCCTGAACTCTTGAAGTTGGGAATAAAAATAATTGATTTATCAGCAGATTTTCGTATAAAAGATGTCGCGGTATGGGAGCAATGGTATGGCATGGAACATGCGTGTTCTAATTTATTAAATGATGCTGTATATGGTTTACCTGAATGGAAACGTACAGAAATTACCAAAGCATCTATTATTGCTAACCCGGGTTGTTATCCTACAGCAATACAATTAGGATTTTTACCATTATTAGAAGCTGGTATAATTGATACAGGATATTTGATAGCTGATGGAAAATCTGGTGCCAGTGGAGCTGGGCGTAAAGCCAATATAGGAACATTGATGGGTGAAGTTGGCGAAAGTTTTAAAGCTTATAATGCTTCAGGGCATCGACATTCACCTGAAATTGTTCAAGGTTTAGATGAATATAGTAATGATAAAGTTGGTTTGACTTTTGTTCCTCATTTAGTGCCGATGATACGTGGTATTGAAGCTACTTTATATGCCAATCTATTACAAACAGATATGAAGTTAGAAGACATACAAGCTTTATTTGAACAACGTTATATGAATGAACCATTTGTTGATGTCTTGCCGATTAATTCTCATCCTGAAACACGCAATGTTCGTGGCACTAATATGTGTCAACTAGCAATACATCGTTCTCAAAATTCTAATACAATTATTATTTTAGCAGTCATTGATAACTTAGTCAAAGGTGCAGCTGGTCAAGCAATTCAAAATATGAATATTATTTGCGGTTTACCAGAAACAATGGCTTTGACCAATGTAGCATTATCACCATAACTTATAATAACAATGCCTAATATGTTCTCTTCTAAAAATTCTAAAACTGCTCCTAGTGTTATGAGAGTTAAGGAACATCGCCCTTGGTTATGCCCTTTTCTGTTTGTATCTACTATGATTGTAATAGGAGCAATATTCTTATATTCTATATTTATAGGAGGATATGAATCCTTTATACAAAAGCAACAACAAGCAGATATGGAGTCAGTTTTGCAACAAAACGCCAGTTTTGCAAAACAAAATGCTGAATTACGTTCACAATTAGCAATGGTGGTACGTACTACACAACAAAGTCAAAAAACTTATATTCAAGTGCTACAATCTTTAAGTGATTTAACTGAAGAAATTAATTTTTATAAGCGTATATTACAGACACCTACCGCAAAAAAACCAAACAAATTACTTGTTAATAAATTTACTTTATCTTATGATAATAATAAAAAACAATATCATTATAAAATGATACTTACTCGTTGGATAGCCAAAGCTGCTACTGGCATTATGGAAATAAATATCGAAGGTGATCGTACAAATGAGACAATTGAACATAAAAACTATAATTTTATGTTTTTTAAGAAAATAAAGGGTAATTTTCAATTAGCTGAAGGATTTACACCTCATTATCTAATTGTCCGTTTCAGATCACAAGAGCAACAAGCTAAGGAAATTCGTTTTAAATGGGCAGACTTACAATTAAAGGAGCAACCATAGCATGTGGGGAAGCCGTAAAAGAAAAGTTACCAGAATTGATTCATTAATTGGTCAACAAACAGAAATTAATGGTGAAATAGTTTTTGCTGGAGGTTTACATATTGATGGAAGGATTGAGGGTAATATAACCGCAGAAGATAATTCTGGAGCTGTTTTAACTGTTAGCGAACAAGGCGTTATCACAGGTGATGTGCGAGTTCCTAATATTATTCTTAATGGTACAGTTCGAGGTAATGTTTATGCAGAAGAGCATATTGAATTAGCACTAAATGCTCGTGTCATCGGTAATGTTTATTATAATTTAATTGAAATGGCAATGGGTGCTGAAGTTAATGGTAGTTTAGTACATACTACTGATATGCAAAGTCAACCGGCTTTACCTATAGAACATAATAGAAGAAATTGATCATTAAGCAACGCCCATTATTACATAATATAGATTTAGCTGATAGTTTCCATCCTGTTATAAAGCGTATTCTAGCTAGCCGCGATATTAAAGATGCTAGTGAATTAGATTATAGTTTAAAAAATTTATTACCTTATCAAGATTTGTTGGGCATCAATGACGCTGTTGATTTACTATATGATGCTTTAAAACAACAAGCCAGAATTCTTATTGTCGCTGATTATGATGTTGATGGCGCCACAAGTTGTACCCTTGCAATTAAAGCTTTACGACAGATGGGTGCGCAAAATGTTAGGTTTTTAGTTCCTAATCGGGAAAAAGATGGTTATGGTTTAACGCCACAAATTGTTGAACAAGATTCTAATGCTGATTTATTAATTACAGTTGATAATGGTATTTCCAGTATCAGCGGCGTAGAAGCAGCAAAACAGCAAGGGCTAAAAGTATTAATTACTGATCATCATTTACCCGGGCAAGATTTACCTGCGGCTGATGCGATTGTAAATCCTAATCAAGCTGCTGATAAATTTGCGAGCAAAAATCTTTGTGGTGTGGGTGTGATTTTTTATGTCATGATGGCATTACGAGCGCGTTTGCGTGAACAGAATTGGTTTATTAATCAGTCAATTCCTGAAACTAATTTAGCTAATTTTCTTGATTTGGTTGCTTTAGGCACAGTAGCTGATGTTGTAACTTTAGATTACAATAATCGTATTTTAGTAGAGCAAGGTTTACGAAGAATACGAGCTGATTGTTGTTGCCCCGGTATTCGTGCCTTAATCGAAGTGGCACAACGTACACAAAATGCTATTACTTCCAATGATTTAGCTTTTTATTTGGGTCCACGTATCAATGCAGCCGGGCGTATGGATGATATGTCTTATGGTATAGCCTGTCTATTAAGTGACAATGATTATGCTGCACAACAACACGCACAATTAATGCAAAATTTTAACCAAGAGCGTCGTCTTGCAGAAAGTAAAATGCAACAACAAGCATTGGAAATGCTTGATATTGATGATCAATTGTCGCTTGGCGTTTGTTTATTTGAACCACAGTGGCATCAAGGAATAATTGGCATTTTGGCATCACGGATTAAAGATCGTTTAAATCGCCCTGTGATAGTTTTTACTAATGATAAGCCTGATTTTATTAGGGGCAGCGGTCGTTCAGTTCAAGGAGTACATTTACGCGATATAATAGAACATATAGCTACATTAAATCCTCAAATGATTAGCTATTTTGGTGGTCATGCAATGGCTGCTGGTTTAACAATACCGCGTTCACAATTTGAAGCATTTCAACAAGCTTTTGATGAACAAGTGCGTAAATATATTAGCAAGGATGATTTAGAAGGAATAATTCTAACAGATGGTAATTTAAGATCAGAAGATTTTAATTTAGAACTAGCTGAACAGCTAAAAATGCTAACACCTTGGGGGCAAAATTTTCCAGAACCCGTTTTTGAGAATAAATTTGAATTATTACAACATCGCATATTAAAAGAAAAACACCTAAAAATGCAAGTTCGCCCCCTTGACGGAGGAGAACCAATTGATGCAATAGCTTTTAATACAGTAGATACTAATTGTGTTAAACAAATTCAATTAGTTTATAAATTGGATGTAAATGTGTTTCGTGGAAACAAAAGTTTACAATTAATGGTTATTGAATTGGATTCACCACACGCCCCATAAACAATATATTGCCTGAATCATTGTGACGAATCAAGAATATAAATGGATGATCGGCACGAAATTCTGGTGTTTTTACCGCTAAACCTCTAGTCATAAATATAGCTGTGGCAGCCGCTGCTTCAGTTCCTTTTTCATTCACTTCTACAAAGGCTTGGTGAATTACTGAGTCTAATGATAAATTTTTGCTGCCATCTATACCAGAAAAATCTGCGTTGCTAGTAAAAGCATCAGTCATACCTAATTTTTGTAAGGTTTGTGACAAGTTAAATTTACTATTGATTTTAAATTTTGGTAATGAGACTTGCACGTGTTGCCAGTCTAATTGTTTGAATAATTTATCAAGCTTGCTGGCTGTGAGCATTTTTTCTAATTTGGCTAAACCATTTCTTTTGCGCGGTAATAAGATTGTCATTGAAAGGCGATTCTTATGTTTATACTTGCCAGATCCTTCATATGGCAATTCCAGTATTTGTAATTCTTTAGTTTCCATATAAGCAGAAAACTGCTTTTTATTCATCATTGCAACTTTAACATTGTCGCGCTTACCAATCCAAAATGGTGCGTTTTTGGTATTTATTGGATCAAATGGATTTGCCCAATTAGCTTTAAAGTAAATGGCATTGATTAATACCAAGCGTGTCAATGTGTTTAATACTCTTTTGTTTAATAATTTTTTGATTTTCTGATTGGTTTGTGTTGCTACCCAAGCATTTATTTGTTTACGAACACGTTTATATGCTGTTTTAAAATCAACCTTTTTTACTTGGGTTTGATAATATTTATTTAGAGCTTCGATGAATTCTTTACTCAAAGGATAATCTTTTTGCGCCCAGATTGAATTGGCGGTATGAATACTAATATTTTTATGTTTACTGGCTTGATTAATTTGATTTATCAAAAGATGAAATGCAGTATCTAATTGCTCTTGATTTTTAGGAAAGTGTAAGGTGTTAGAAATTTGTGTTTTGGTATTGCCTCTTGCACCAACATATGTCATAGCAACAGCGGTGGAGATACTATAAGGTGAAAAAAATATATTGGTATTAGGTGTTAATTTGGCATAACAATCAAATGCAAATTGATTATTAGCTGCTACGACTTTATTGATTAAATCAAAAGCAGTCTCAGTTGCCGAAACATTTGTATTCAACAATGCTGCGAATAAGCTATAAGTTATGATCTTGGGTGTAAATTGCATAATTTTATTCCTTTTAAGTAATAGTACTATTATACATAAAAACTATCAGAGTTTTTATAGTAAAATATAAAATTTATTAACAACTAATTTATTATACTATGTATCCACCCGGTCATCTTGCAATTGATTTACTTTTAGTTCATTCTGCTAATCGTTTGATTGGTAAAAATATTATCCCTATGTGGCCTGCTTTGATCGCCGCTATTTTACCTGACATTATTGATAAAGTGGTGACAGATTATTTACACTGGATGCCTTATGGTCGTAATTATTTACATAATTTAACCGCGGTTTTTGTAGGCATGATATTTTTATGGTTATTATCGCGCCACTGGGAAATTGGCGTATCTTGGGCTATTGGTTTAATGGGGCATTTAATAGGTGATTTTGTCTTTATTCCTTGGCTTTGGCCTTGGTTTGATTATGTATGGCCAAATGAAACTCGACAAATCGCACAGGGTGTAGTGCAAACTGTTATGGATTTGGCGCAAGGTAAAGATTTAAGTCCACTAGCAGCCGCAGTTTGGCAATATGGTCGTTTGATCACAGAATGTGTGATGTTTGGCGCAGTATTAATATACTTATCTAATAGATTTAAATCCTCAATACGAAGCTTTGCTTTAATAGTGTCTTTAAGTGCATGGCTTTATATTGTTATTCAATGGGAGTGGGCACCTTTTATCTGGAGCTTTGAACATTTTGGTATTAAGTAAAAACAGATTACCACCTTTAGTGCGTTGGCGTAATGTGCTTTGGCAAACGCTGCATTTGGGTGGTGGCGGAGTATTATATATAATAATATGGTTAAGCTTAGCTAGATTTTGGTCAATTGGAGATTTTGGGCAATTTAATTTTTTATTTGCTTTAATTGCTGTTGGCGGAGTTTTTTGTGATTTTGGTTTGGATGTATTATTAACTAGAATTGCCTCAAAAAAAAAGACTCGCAGATTACAACACCAGCGGCTATTATTTATTTAAAGTTAATTATAAATAGTTTTGTTCTAGCTATTCTTTTCAGTTTTGCGGCTTGGGCTAATTATTCTTTTAGTTTAGTTGTATTGTTAGGCTTAGGCATGTTGTTATTGTCTTTAACTACTTTATTAAATGGTATTTTTAGATCTTTAGAACGCCTTGATTTAGAAGCAAAAATTGGAATAATCCAAAAAATTTGGTTTTTTAGTGCTAGCTTAATTGGAGTGGCGTTATTAGAACAAGGAATGTTGTGGGTAGCAGCGGCTTATTTTTCCAGCCATTTAATTGGCTTGTCATTAACTTTCGTATTAATTATAAAGTATCGCTGGTTTAATCTTTGTTATTCCAGTTACAATATAAAATATATTTATAGTCATACTTGGCCGCTATTTATTGCGGCTTTTTTGACGGTGTTGTCTGTTAGAATTGAAATATTTTTATTACAGTATTTTCATGGTGAACAGGCGGTAGCAATTTATAGTGCTGTGATTCGCTTAATGGATGGTTTAGTGATTCTTAGTACCGCTTATATGGCGGCTGTTTTTCCTAGATTAGTGGCATTAGTGAATCAAATTTCACAATTTATTGGTTTATTCAAGCATTCATTATTAATATTATTTGTAAGCTCAACTTTAGTTGTTATAATTGCTTATATTTTAACTCCTTGGGGAATTAATTTTCTTTATGGAGAAGATTATAATAGATCTATCATAGTCTTACAAACTTTATTACCAATATTACCAATATTATTTATAGCAGCATTATTAGGGCAAGTGTTAGTGGCTTTAGAACGGCAAAAATGGTTTATGATTGCTTTGAGTATTGCGCTTGGTTTTAGTGTTGTAATTGATGTTTTTACTATTCCATATTGGTATGAATTAGGCGCGGTAATTGGTTATTGGAGTCGTGAACTTGTGTTATTTTTATTGTTGAGTTTTCTGGTTTATCAAGCATTACATAATTATAAAAAAAATTATCATGTATAAAGCATTATTAAAGGATCATTTCAGATTTGTAGGCATAATATTACGCTTATTAGATTTATCGGTATTATTAATATCTTGCCTTTTATCTTTTTTGATTTATTTTGAGCATTTCAATCCACCTAGTAATTATATTCATTTGCTATTAATAGTACTATTTTTTTCAGTACCTTTATTTCCTTATTTTCCTTTATATAGAACATGGCGTGGAGAATCATTATTTAATGAAGTAAAAGCATATTTTTTTGCTTTATCAATGCTATTTTTAAGCACTGCTTTATTATTATTTTTGTTGAAAGAAGGTAGTGAATATTCTCGATTATGGTTTGTTTTCTGGTATAGTTTGGCTCTCTTTATAGGTATTTTTGCACGTATTGCTTTACGAATAACATTAAGAAAATTAAGAACTAAAGGTTATAATCAGAAAAATATTGTAATAATTGGTGACGATAACTTAGGTAAAAAAGTAACTGATACTTTATCCCAAGCTGATTGGGCAGGTTTTCATATTAAGGCGATATTAACTGATGGTAAAAAATTATCAGAATACCTAAAAAATGAAACTATTGATGATGTTTGGATAGCATTGCCGCTGAAAGAAGAAGACAAAGTTAAACAAATTTTAAAGGAGCTTATGGATACCACAGTTAATATTCGTTTAGTTCCAGATATCTTTGGATTTAGCTTATTAAATCATTCAATTACAGAAATAGCCGGTTTACCTGTTATTGAATTGACATCATCGCCAATGAATACTGGCAATAGTTTTATTAAATCTATTGAAGATAAAGTACTTGCCAGCCTGATTTTGATACTTATTTCTCCGATAATGTTAGTGGTAGCTATTGGTGTCAAAATGAGTTCATCGGGTCCAATATTTTTTAGACAGCGTCGCTACGGATTAAGTGGTGAATCTATTTGGGTATGGAAATTTCGTAGCATGACAGTTTGTGAAGACGACGCTGCATTTAAACAAGCAACTGCTAATGATAAAAGAGTTACTAAATTTGGTGCTTTTATACGACGTACATCTTTAGATGAATTACCACAATTTATAAATGTATTACAAGGACAAATGTCAATAGTTGGACCACGCCCACATCCAGTAAAACTAAACGAAGATTTTCGTCAATTAATTCCAAAATATATGTTACGTCATATAGTGAAACCGGGCATTACTGGTTGGGCACAAATTAATGGTTATCGTGGTGAAACAGAAACTTTGGAGAAAATGGAACAACGCATTACATATGATCTATATTATATAGATAATTGGTCATTATGGCTGGATTTGAAGATTATTTTCTTGACAGTTTTTAAGGGGTTTATTGATAAGAATGCTTATTAACTATTAAGATTCTAAAGACCTGACAGGTTTTTAAAACCTGTCAGGTCTAAAACCCGATAATTATGAGCAATTTTTTAAAAACATATCAAAGTAGGCAATAGTTGGTTTTAATCCTTC
The DNA here is from genome assembly GCF_001723685.1 of Candidatus Marithrix sp. Canyon 246. Classification (GTDB taxonomy): domain Bacteria; phylum Pseudomonadota; class Gammaproteobacteria; order Beggiatoales; family Beggiatoaceae; genus Marithrix. The sequence goes on along the minus strand of NZ_MCBX01000002.1, from coordinate 46,213 downwards.
CGCTAACTGCACTTGTGGTTGCCAATTTAATTTTTCTTTTGCTAAAGAAATATTAGGTTGACGCTGCTTAGGATCATCAATAGGCAATGGTTTGGTTATAATTTTTGATGAGGAACCGGTTAAATCAATAATTTTTGTGGCTAATTCTAAAATGGTAAATTCATTAGGATTGCCTAAATTAAAAGGACCAGTTATATCATCTGAAGAATCCATTAAAGCAATAAAAGCTTTAATTAAATCATCAACATAACAAAATGAACGGCTTTGAGAACCATCTCCATAAATGGTAATTGGTTCATTTTTTAATGCTTGGACAATAAAATTAGACACAACCCGTCCATCATTTGGATGCATATTAGGTCCGTATGTATTAAAAATACGGGCAACCTTAATAGATAAGTTGTGTTGACGATAATAGTCAAAAAACAAAGTTTCGGCACAACGCTTACCTTCATCATAACATGCCCTTGGTCCGATTGGATTAACATGTCCCCAATAATCTTCGGTTTGAGGATGCACTTTTGGATCACCATAGACTTCACTGGTTGATGCTTGAAATATTTTGGCTTTAATACGTTTAGCCAAACCCAACATATTAATTGCCCCATGCACACTGGTTTTAGTGGTTTGCACTGGATCAAACTGATAATGTATTGGCGAAGCTGGACAAGCTAAATTATAAATTTCATCAACTTCCATATATAGAGGAAAAGTGACATCATGTCGTACTAATTCAAAACGAGGATTATCTAATAAAGGTAAAATATTATCCTTAGTGCCAGTAAAAAAGTTATCAACACAAATTACTTCATAACCAGAGTTAAGTAAACTTTCACATAAATGTGAACCCAAAAAACCAGCACCACCAGTTACAAGTATAGATTTATTAATTCTAATAGACATATTGTTATTTCATTCATGTTATCAAAAAAGATAGATTTATTATATCATATATTTGTTTAAACATAATTAAGCGGTAAAAAACCATGAAAACTTTTAATTATTCATCAGTAACATTAAATGGATTAGAAGATGTTTTTGATATAGAAAAAATACACGATAGATCAGTTTTTGAGGCATGGTTTAGTAAAGAGTATAGTGTAGCAGAAGACAATGTTTTTCTGGAAAAATTGATCAATAAAAATATTGATCACATTAATAATTACACTGAATTAGAACTGATTAGTAAATTTATCGCCCCTATTTTGAATAAAATAGATTTTGAAATCAAAGACAAACATATCAGAGATTGGTATGAGGTACAGTTAAAGTATCAAACTCAAGAGTTTGTTTTTAATGGTCGATGTGATTTTGTGGTGGCAAAGGGTTATGATAAGCCGATAAATCCTTATTTTTTTATTCAAGAATTTAAACAAACCACATCTGCTTTTCCTGAATATCAATTATTATCTGAAATGATTGTAGCTACAAAATTAAATAATAGCGATCAGATAAAAGGAGCTTTTGTGATAGGCTCTATTTGGGTGTTTATGATTTTGAATCAAGTGGATAATAACAAATATCAATACTGTTTATCTCGAAAATATGATGCAATTGAACTTGATGACTTAAAACATATTTATCAATATTTGCAAACGGTAAAAAGTGAATTGATGGACTGACAGATTTTAAAAACCTGTCAGGATTTAACTTTCAAGCCGCTGGCCAAAAATCTGGGTTGGTAAACTAATGCTTCTCTGGGTACGTTTTACAATGAAATTCTATTTTTAGCGTTAAAAACAATCCAATTTAAAATATTCAATAATTTATTAATATTTTCTAATGCAGAATAATCGACCGTTTCCATGGTGAATATTTTAGCTTTTAATTTGGCAAATTGCCAAAAATTACCTGTAGTCACAATACCATCAATTTGTAATTGTTCATCCTGATTAAAGCGTTGTGCCGCAATCATCTCAGTTAAAACCTGCGCCCAACCTTCATTAAAATTTTCCTAATCAGGAATACCACATAAACCTTCATATTCAGAGACATCAAAACGAATATGAGACCAAACCGGTAACTGATGTTGCTTTGCAACAGTGGTTAATATCGGAGAGATGATGGTTTCACAAATACTGCTTTCACTAACATAATTTCTGCGTGTTGCCAAATTATCTGTAATCATCTTTAGTATTTCAGGGTGAATATAAATTGATTTTTCTTGTAAAAAAGAAATCTCAAATTTTTCTGCAACATCTTCGTAATTATTAAAATTCCCATAAGCCATTATATTAACCTTCTAATTTTATAGAGGTAAATTATAACACGATTTCAAATACTACAGAGAATTAGACCTGACAGGTCTAGCTAAAATCGGGAATTGGAAACAATTGTAATTGAAAGTCGCATCAAAAAATTGCAAGATTTATGGTTGATTCAGCAATTGAATATGCCCGTAAAAAACGTGCTGGTGAACAACCAGCAAAATTACAATTCGGTATCTTAAATGATGCCGAAAAACTAATTGAAGATGGAAAAGAACCATTGGATGCAATAAAATCAATGCTAGAAGATAAGGATACTGAACCTGAATGGACTAAACCATACGATCAATTGGAAGAATATCGTTTATAACTACATGGATTTAGACCTGACATCCCGACGAGATCCCTCCTATCGTCGGGATGTCAGACTTGATAAACCACTGATAAGTCTCACGCAATCCTTGCAACAATCCAATTTGCTGATTGCTATCAAATCGTAATTGTCCTTGGCCTATATTTATATGGGATAATATCGGTTGGGCTAATTGCATGATAAAGAGGCAAGCGTCTGCTAAGTATTTATGAATTATTTATATCTAAGGCATTTTTTATGCCTATTTCTACTTGTTGTAGGACTTTCACAGAAAGTGTTCCTATTTTATGAGTTAATTTACTTCTATCCAATGTAGTTATTTGATGACATACAGCAATACTATCATAATTTAATCCGCCTGAACCTTTGGGTAAAAATACTGCTGTAGGACCTCTTTTGGCTTGAGCTGATGAAGTAGAAATAGGAATTACTATTACTGATTGCCATGTTGAAATTTGATTGAAGCCATCATGTGACATAACCAGAACTGGACGTGGTTTATCACTTCTAATTTCTGCACCAGAACGCGGACGTAAATTGGCAGTGTATATGTCTCCACGTTTCATACTTGTTTTTCCTCTTCGCTATTTAAGTATTTTAGACTGGCTTCCTCAAAATCCTGATTTAAATCCATATTGGTACCAGCGTAGTATGTTGCATAAGCCATAATAGCTGCATTAATGTTCACTTTATCTGATTTTGATTGGGTAAAAATTGGTTCTTCAATAATAGGTTCATCAATAATTACAAATACATGATGTTTTCCCGGTTGAACGTTTGGTGGTGCTTTTAAAGTAAAGGTTCTATCATTGGAAATGAGAGCGTGGGTTTCAATGGCTTTCATCTGTAATTTCCTTAATCGTAGTTTTCGTTGCATTATATCATAATATAATGCAACAATGTTATATAGGCATGGATAATATAGATATATATTATTTTTATACCAATATAACAACTACAGGGATTGCATATAAACAGGGATAATATACCTATATATTTTGTTTTGTTAAACTAAGCTACTCATGTCGCCATGAATAACTCGTCTTCAGAACCGTGCGTGAGGCTTTCACCTCACACGGCTCCCCCCATGCGGTCTTTTTCAGTGCCAGCCCAGATTAAGCGTGGCTTTATAAATACGTTTTTGCAGGTAAAAAAACAGTTTTTTTCTATTATCATATATTTCAATGTCTATTCACTTTGTATTTCAAAAGACCTACTATTTAGTATTTACTCTCCGCATGACACTAAAGTAATCTTCTTCCTTAGAATTATCCTCTAGTTCCTACCCGGACGTTGCGCTATCAGTTGACTAAACTGACCTCTTTACTTGATTTCCCAATAAAGTGCATTTTCAGGCAAATGTGCCTGAAATACTACATCCGTTTTTCCAAGTTCCGATAAAATGTTTTCGAGGCAAATTTTTCAAAAACGCCTCGAAGTGATAGTTTAGGTTTTAGCTATACGCCGAGGTTCTTTGAGTTGATTAAAGTGCAAAGGACAAATTACACTCTACTAACCTCATGTGTCCATTATAAGTTACGACGCTTCAATCACTATAGCCATGCTATCTTGCTTGCCTCATTTCCCTTTATGGCTTTTTACCCTTGCTCACGATGTTTCCAGTCACGGTACCAAGCGGGTAATGCTTTTGAGCATATTATTCAACCGATGTCCTAGGATTTTAACCTTACCATTTTTACCAGTTATATTGGCTTCCTAGCCAATACTCTAAGTCCTTAAAAAATTAAGTACCTTAGAAACATGTCGCACTATCCTTGCTTATATGCAATCCATGTAGTTGCTAATATCAGGAGTTCAAAGCGAAGCTTTGTTATTACTATAATAACTACATGGATTTAGACTTGATAAACCACTGATAAGTTTCAAGCAATCCTTGCAACAATCCAATTTGAGCCTGCCACCCCAGTGCATTTAGTTTCGATACGTCCAACAATTTACGCGGAGTACCATCCGGCTGATTGCTATCAAACCGCAATTGTCCTTGAAATCCTGCCACTTGTTTAATGGTTTCGGCTAATTCTCGAATGGTAACTTCGGTGCCGGTGCCTATATTTATATGGGATAACATCGGTTGGGCTAATTGCATGATAAAGAGGCAAGCGTCTGCTAAGTCATCTCCAGTTTCCCCATATTGTTACACTATCTTCACCATTTAGTTTAGCCAGGGATTTAGACCTGACAGTGATAACCGACCATTTGACGTAATTTTGGGACTGTTGGTTGTCTGAATCAGGATTTACAGAATTTTAGGAAAGTTAGCGTATCGATATTATGGGTGGTTTCAAATTGAGCAATTTTGGTTCGATAAGGCTTTTTAATTAATGCTTCTGATAGAATAAAAGGGATAACTAACAAACCTTGTTGCAACATTTCAACTATAATCTGTGATGAACCGGTATTTCTCTGCACCAAAAAACTAATCTGCTTGAGTTCTTCGGTAGCCCACTCATGATAATTATCATTTTCACTCAGATAAGCAACTAAAGGTCCAGTATCTAAAATAACATCTTTCTTCATTCTCCAAATCCTTTAAAATAATCTGGATTAGTTGATAAATCAGCCGGTGCTTTTTTGATACAAGCTTGGAATTTTTTAGCAGCTTGGGCAAAAGAAATATTTTTTTTATTATAAATACTGGTCGGTTGTTTTAAAATAATTATTTCAACCTTATCACCCATTGTAAAAGGCAAAGCATCTAAATATAATCTACCATTCTGAGGTATTGTAGCTTCAATTCTATGTGCAAACATGATTTTGTCCATTATAACTGGCTAAATTAAGAATAAATTTGATAATGATACCATAATAACATCTAATTTTTAATTAATTGGGATAACATCGGTTGGGCTAATTGCATGATAAAGAGGCAAGCGTCTGCTAAGTCATCTCCAGTTTCCCATATTGTTACACTATCTGCACCATTTAGTTTAGCTGCCGGATAGGTATTATTTGCATAAATTCCACCTACTTTTGCCGCTGCTAAAATCACATAATCCGGTTTTTCAGAACTAAAAAAAGCCGCAACTGCGGCTTGATTAGTCAAATCTTTATGATCTGGAAATGTAGCTATTTCATGATGATGTGGTACATTATCATAACGAAAAACTAACTAATTATTTATCCAGATCATAATCAAGTATGGTATCTATGCTATACCAGTCTGCAATCTTGCTAGCAATTAAAATCTCTTTCAAGCGTAGTTCAGGATTCATATTTGAGGTTTTCCAAAACGGAGATTTTTTGTTCTAACAAGTTAATCACATTCACATAATGATCCCATTTTAACCACTCTTTTTGATCACCTAATTTACCTTGATTAAATAACTGACTAAAAGTTAGCGTATCCATATTATGGGTGGTTTCAAATTGAGCAATTTTGGTTTGATAAGCTAGTTGCTTTCTTTGCAGAATTTGCCTACCTATTTGGATGCTTTCTTGTACAGTTAGCAGTGCTTCTTTATCAACTAAAATATTCATCTAAAATAATTCTCTATATTTTTTACAAGATTCAATTGGTTTGATTATACCATAATAACTACATGGATTGCATGTAAGCAGGGATAATATTCAGACCTGTCAGGTCTAGTTTAGTACAACTAATTAAGAAACGAAGTAACGATACGCAGTCACGGAGCGGAGCGGAGTAAGTAAATAAACTAATTTTTCAATAAATATCATCAGGTAAACAATCTTTCTGCCAGTCTTCTAAACCTTCACGCAGCGAATAAGTTAATTCAAATCCATTCTGATAAGCCGGTTCAGACTTCAAGATACTTTTTATTCAACCATCAAATCAATAATTTCTTCTATAACTTGCTTCAAATTTGGTGTTTGGCTTTCAATTACTGTGTTTGGATAATGTTTATGATCTGGAAATGTAGCTATTTCATGATGATGTGGTACATTATCATAACGAAAAATTAACTCATTATTTATCCAGATCATAATCAAGTATGGTATCTATGCTATACCAGTCTGCAATCTTGCTAGCAATTAAAATCTCTTTCAAGCGTAGTTCAGGATTCATATTTGAGGTTTTCTTGTACGGTTAGCAGTGCTTCTTTATCAACTAAAATATTCATCTAAAATAATTATCTATATTTTTTATCAGATTCAATTGGCTTGATTATACCATAATAATGCTAATATCAGGAGTTCAAAGCGATACTAATAACTACAGGGATTTAGACCTGACAGGTTTTTAAAACCTGTCAGGTCTGGTTATAATCTGGATTTAGACTTGATAAACCACTGATAAGTCTCACGCAATCCTTCCAACAATCCAATTTTAGCCTGCCACCCCAGTGCATTTAGTTTCGATACATCCAACAATTTACGCGGAGTACCATCCGGCTGATTGCTATCAAACCGCAATTGTCCTTGAAATCCTGTCACTTGTTTAATGGTTTCGGCTAATTCTCGAATGGTAACTTCGGTGCCGGTGCCTATATTTATATGGGATAACATCGGTTGGGCTAATTGCATGATAAAGAGGCAAGCATCCGCTAAGTCATCTACATGCAAAAACTCACGTTTAGCATTACCAGTTCCCCATATTGTTACAAGATCACATAATCTGGTTTTTCAGAACGAAAAAAAGCCGCAACAGCGGTTTGATTAGTCAAATCTAATTCACTATGGGTTCGTAATAATAAATTTTTGCGTTTTTATTCATAATCTTTTGTTGTCTGAATCAGGATTTACAGAATTCTTTAATTCTGAATTGCAGATTTCTTTGATAGTGGTGGGTTGGGGATAGACGAGATTATAGATACAGTGAGCGGATTACATCTTTAACATAATTGCTGCCCTTAACGGTGGTTTTTCTACCAATATAGGCAAAGCGTCTTTTCTTTAAAGCATAATATAAACGGGTATAGTTACTATTTTCCCACCACCCAAATACGACACCAAGCCTCACAATGCGTAAACGTCTCTCAGGTGCAGCATTTTGCCAAGCTTTAAGCACCCTCATAAGTTAAGGGCAACCATAAAGGATTGCCCCTACAGATAAAAAAATGCTATAATTAGTTTTTTTATTGGATTTTCAAATGAATACTCATTTTATTTTCTTCATATTCTTTACCATAGCCGTCATTAAACCTATTAACATTCCCAATATTAACCGTTATATGGGAATGGGTTTGTTTGTCTTGATTGGTATATGGTTTCTTATTACCGTTATCAAAAACTATCGTCATTTATTCAAGACTTATCTTTGGGAAATAGTCGCTATTAGTTTGTTTTTAGTCATTAATGTTATATCTTTATTGACTAATTTATATCGTTTTGATACTACTACTCAGTTAATATTTTTTGGTTTTGCCTCGTTTGCTGTTTGGTTAGTTTTGCCTATGGCTTGGGTGATATTTCAATATAGTAATGGACAAAAATATCGTTGGATAGGTTGGGGAGTTATGCTATTTATGGCATTGGTTGCTCTTTGGCAGGTTTTTGATATGTCTTTTTCTAAAATTTTTACTCAATTTTTTGTCGCTGATGATATACATCAATATTATCATTTTAGAGCTATTACTTCTTTTACTAGAAATAGTACCATTTTTGGCGTTATTGCTGCCATTATTGTATTAGTTTGTTTAAGATTAGTCATCACTAGTGAAGCTAAAGTTTTTTTTATCTTATTAGCTCTGTTAAGTCTTTATACTGGCATTATGAGTGAGTCTAGGAATTTTATATTTACTCTTGGTGTTGGTTTGCTGGTAATGTCATTTAAATATTTTTTAAAATTCCCTAAAACAACTGTTTCATTGCTGCTGATTGGTATTATTGGAATACATTTTGTGGTGATTAATAATGATCGAGTGGTAGAAAAGTATGGTAGGGCTTTACCTTATTTGGCGAAAATTAGTCAAAATCAACATTATTGGAGTTGTTAGTCTGATATTATTATTAGTCTTGCTGTTAAAACGAGCTTATTATGCAGGTAATATAGCAATTTTTATTGCTATATTATCCTCATTAATATTTGATAATTATCTTGATTATTCTATGGGTTGGGTATTGTCTATGGTTTGGCTATTGATGATTTCTAACGAATCTGCGCAAAAGGTTCCATAGTAAACGGTACAATTAGAGTCACATTATGTGACTCGCACCAGTTTTTTAAACGACGATATTTGCCTTTGGTGGGTATGAATGTAACCCAAAGTTGTTCAAATTTATGCTTGGTATAAAGTGTATCTAAGTCGCGCTCACAACCTATCATTTTATATTTTGATATAAAACGCCCTCTTATTAGTTCTTCGTCATCAATAAATCCTATGATTTCAATTCTAGGAAATCCTCGTTCTAATAAGGAAATTAAGGCTGTACCACGGCTACCTGCTCCGTAAAACAATACTGGAATTTTTTGTCGTTTCTTGCTGCTTGAGTAACGTGAGCGTAACCAACGTTCACGGTACAAAATTCTTGGCACTATCATAAAAGGCAGGGCTATTATTAATGTAATAGGTAATAGAATTATGGAACTATATCTATATAGAAACATTATTATAAAATAAGATACCATCAAGCAAAAAGAAACAATTTTAATTAAACGCGCTGCATCATGTAGTGAAAAATATCGTACTGGATGACGATAACTCCCTAAAATTATCATAGCAGGAATTAATATTAATGGAAATAACCATGCTCCTGTTATTAATACTGATATGTATGCCTCATTTATATTAGATCCAAAACGCAGCCAGTTACTTGCAGACCAAGCAAATTCTATAACCATTATATCTAATAATATAATAGCACTATGCAAATTTATTAAGCGTTGCCAATTTGCTACGCCAATCAAACTTACCCAGACACCTTGAAATATTAAAACTAAATCAGTAAAACAATTGGCTTTAGCAAAGTATTTTAAATCTTGTTTGGCTTTTTTGGGAAATAGAACAGTTCGATAAAAGATTTCTGGATCTTGGTCTGATGGATATAATTCACTTTCATTTCTAAATGAAATTTGATTTGGTCCAAAAATACCCGGAACATGATCTAAAACTTCAGTAAATTGTTCCTGAAATAAATCAGCATATTTTAAACTTTCTGGTCGAGGTCCCACAAATGACATTTGTCCAAGCAGAATATTCCATAATTGAGGTAGTTCGTCCAGTTTGGTTCTTTCTATAAATTTGCCTACTCGTGTCATTCTAGCATCATTAGCCATTGTGACACCGGGTCCAGCGTTACCCCAATCACTAGGAAATTTGCGGAACTTATGTACTAAAAAATGTTTGCCTTTTAAACCTAAACGTTTCTGAGAAAAAATGATATTACCCGGAGATTCAATACGTATTACTAAGGTAATTAGCAGCATCAATGGTGCCGCTAATAATAATCCCAATAATGAGAAAACTATATCTATTATTCGTTTACACACAAGAATTCACACTTTTTACTATCGTTTCTATGTTTGATTGATTTAAATCAGGATATAGAGGTAGGGTTATTATATGTTTATAAAAATTTTCAGTTTTGCTTAATTTGACACCGGGAAAGTGTTTTTGATAGTAGGAAAAATGATGCACTGGTGGATAATGAATACTACTTTGGATGCCAGCAGTACGTAATTGTTTCATTACTTGTGTGCGGTCAATATTTTCTGGTAATAAGATTGGTAATAAGTGTGCCGCTGTTATTTTATGATCTTTAAATGGAATTGTTATGTTTGATTCGGTGAATAATTTACGGTAAATGGCTGTTAGTTGTCTGCGCTTGTTATTCCATTTTTTTAGTTGAGATAATTGACATATACCGATTGCAGCACGCAATTCATCGATTCTATAGTTATATCCTAACATGGTAACATCATAGGAATAAGCATGACCCTTGTCTCTATCAAGTGTACTAGTTGTCATGCCGTGACTACGTAAAGCACGAATTTTTTCTAATATTGCTGGTTGACGCGCTATTACCATACCGCCTTCTGCTGTAGTCATATTTTTATTGCTAAAAAAACTAAATGCAGCAGCATCTGCTATTTGTCCAACGGTTTCTATGCCCGGAGCATGAGCGGCATCTTCAACCAAAAACAGTTTATTAGCATCGACAAATGTTCGCCAATCAATTAAGTTATCTATTAGATAACCCGCATAATGCATTACAATTACTGCTTTAGTTTTTGCCGTGACTTTATTTTTAGCGTCTTCAAGTGAGATATGTGGACGTTCTACAGATTCTATATCAACAAATACTGGAGTAGCACCAACATATAATATGGCATTTACTGTAGCAACAAAAGTTAGTGATGGAACTAATACTTCATCTCCATCTCCTACGCCTAAAGCCGCTAAACTTAAATGTAAACCGGCTGTACAAGAACTTACTGCTACTGCTTCTGAAACTTGGTGCATTTCTGCAAATGCTGTTTCAAAATCTTTGACTTGGTTGCCCATAGTCAACCAGCCGCTGTCAATGACGGCTGATAATGCTTGTTTTTCTGATTCTCCTAATATCGGAGCAGCTAATGAAATCATTTTTTTATAATCCCAACATTGGAATATTAGCCTCTTGGAATAGTTCTTGTGCTTTTTGAAAGTCTTCTGGGCGACCAATATCCATCCATGATCCTTTATGTTGATATACGTGTACTGGTAATTTGTTATCTAACATACTATACATCAAGTCATCAAAACCAAAAGGTACTGCTTTGGGAATATGTTTTAATATTTCTGGTTCCATGCAATAGATTCCCATACTTACTTGGTAATCAAATGATGGTTTTTCATAAAAATTGGTAATTTGTTGGTCTTGTGTTTCAATTACTCCTAGATCAACTTTTACTGTTTTATTGGTGACACCAACTGTTAATAAGTCTTTATGTTCATGGTGATAACGATAAAATGCACGTAAATCCAGATCAGTTACTAAATCTCCATTTAGTACTAAAAATGTTTCGTCTAATTGTTCACGAATTAAGTCTAAAGCACCAATAGTTCCAAGTGGTTCAACTTCTTCACTGTAAGTGATTTTACAATCCCATTGGCTACCGTCGCCACAAAGTGAGCGGGCAAATGACCTAAATAACCGGTTGTTATATAAATTTCTCGAATGCCATAGCGTCGTAGCCATTTTATAAGCATTTCAATAACTGGTAAATCGCCTACTGGCATTAGAGGTTTTGGTAGTACTAAGGTATATGGCCTTAAACGAGTACCTTTGCCACCTGCTTGAATTACTGCTTTCATATATATATTATAAATCCATATCAAAAATGATAGTTGCCAAATTAGCACAATTATTTTTTACGCATTCCCAGTCATGCCACTTGGGATCAAGATCTTTGTATTCAGATAATTCAGGTTTGACTTCGTCCAAATCGAATGGTAGTGCGTTCGCAAGTTGTATTTGTAGTTGCTGGAGTGGTGATTCTCCATTATCCTGCGGGTATAAACGATTAAAATTTTCAAGTGCTAATGTAACCTGATCATCACCTAAATAATCTGCTAAAGCCACGAAATCCAAATAATCGCGGGTGGCATTGCGTTTAAGAATTAGTACTCCTTTAATACGTAATATTTCAGCCTTAGTAGGTATGGTTATCAATTTGCCATGATAATTAATGACATTGGTTTCTAATGGCTCATCACGGATTAATTGTCGTATTCCAGTTTCGATACCGTCTAAACTGCCCAGAATCTGTACTGGTCTTTGAATTCTGGCGGTTCCACCAACCAGTACTGCTTCAGGTATAATATCTTGTAAACGAGCAGCAGATGATAAAACTTGTTCCCAATCAGGCAAGGTGTTTTTTTGCATAATGTTTCCAAAAATGGTAACGTTGGGCATAAGGATCATGCACATAAGCATGACAAATTCGTTGCACTTTTTCAAGTAAAGATCCGTTATTAAGAACGGCATCTCGCAATTTTAACCAATCTTCCCAGCCTCCACGCGAAATGATATTATCAATCGCTGCCAAAGTATATTGCTGATGATTTAAATGACGATGTAACATAAAATTAATTAGGTATTATAAATCCCGACTTTATATTTATCTAAATTTTGTTTTATCCAATTTACTGTTTCTTCTAAACCTTGTTGTAATGAATAATTAGCTTGCCAATTTAATTGGTTTTTTGCTTTGTCATTATTACAGATTAATGCCATTACTTCACTTTTTTCTGGGCGAAGACGCGCGTTGTCAACTTCAATTGTTGCTTTAGATTCACAGATGTCTAAAATTAATTGGGCTAGTTCGCCTATTGTAACACCTTCACCGCGCCCTATGTTTGTTACATTGCCTATTGCAGCGTCAGAATTTGCCACTGCTATAAAACCACGTACTGTGTCTTTGACATAATTTAAATCTCGAATTGGGGATAATGCTCCTAAACGAATGGTGTCATTACCAGATAATGCTTGAGATATTACGGTTGGAATGACTGCCCTTGCCGATTGTCTAGGTCCAAATGTGTTGAAGGGTCTAATAGTTGCCACTGGTAAATCAAAAGATAAATAGTAGGATTCAGCTAGTTTATCAGCGGCAATTTTAGAGGCTGAATATGGTGATTGTCCAACTAATGGATGTTTTTCATCAATTGGTACATATTGTGCCGTGCCATAGGTTTCTGAGGTTGATGTATGCACTAAGCGGCTAACTTTTTCATTTTTACAAGCTTCCAGTATATTTAGTGTGCCTTTTATGTTGGTTTCAACATAAGCCGCTGGGGCGCGGTATGAGTAGGGAATCGCGATTAAAGCGGCAAGGTGATACACGGTATCACAACCAGATACTGCTTTTTGCACTGCGAATGGATCGGCAATATCTGCTGGAAATACTTCAACATTTTGCATGAGTTCTTTAGGTAAAGATTCTAACCAGCCCCAGTTACTCTGGAAATTGTAATGTACCATTGCACGGACTTTATGCCCTGCTTTGACTAATTCTTCTGTTAAATGGCTACCGATAAAACCGGCTGCGCCTGTTATTAATATTTGTTTCATTTATATTTTATCTTTTAATTAAACGATAAAGGGTAACCACAGGGAATAGAGCAACTAATTGGTGGGTTTAGCTAATTCTGTAGTTAGTTAACAGGATAAAAATCATCATCCAAAATTTCTGCCACTGAATAACAACAATGTTCAGGAAATATTTCTTTAGCCAATCTAGTTTCTTTAGCCGCTAACAATACTGCATCTTCATAAGCATTGTTGATGATTGCTGGCAATTTTGATTTAAGCCCCGGTGATTTTCGTAAGCGTCTTTGCAAGCGTAAACGTTGCTCAATAATCGTTGTGCGCCAACTATCTCCTTTAAATTCTTGCCAACGCTCAGACAATTGTTGATATTGAAATTGCCATTTCAATAAATGAGCAAGCAAAATAATCAAACGACTTTCTAATTCATTAGTCTCGGCTTTGCCAATATCAGATAATTCTTCCAATAAATGCGGAATATCCAAGTCAATAAAACAACCTTCTTTTAATAATCTGCTGTTTTCTTTTGCCCATTCACTATAGTTTGTATCATACAACTGTGCTAATTCTCTCATCATCTTGTCCTTACCTAAATGATAAATGGATTATATCATAAATAACTAGATTAATTGATCTCAACATTCAGACAATTAAATTAATATTATCCTCAACAAACGCCAGCACCCTATCAATATTATCCGGATTAGTAGGCAAATTCACTACATGTTGAGAAACAAAATTAGCAACAGGAAATAATTTTGCATCAAACTGCCAAGAAGTAAGATCGCCAATAATAGGATGTAAGGGAGAAATAAACCAATCTCCAAGTTCTATTCGATTTTTTTCAGCTAAACTTAAAAATAATTCTCTATCTTTTACCAAAATTGGGTATTTCAAAAATCCATGATTTTCATATAGTTCATAGGCAACATGACGCTTATTAAATTTTTTTAGCAGTTCAGTATAAAAATTAGCATTTTGTTTACGAACTTTCATTACCTCTGTTAATGTTTTTAGGTTGCGAAGTCCTTCTTTTGCCTGAGCTGAACTGAAGCCTTTAAAAAAGTTTTCTGGCATTTTGGTGGATGATATTTCTCCACCACTAGATGATCCTAATACTAAGTTATGTTTACTTAATAGGCGGTATAATTTTATCAGTGGCCAATAGGTAAATTCATTTATTAGGTATCGTTTTACAAAATATAGTGTTTTTAAGCTTAAATTATCTTTTAGGGTAGGCGTGGATTTTGGTTTTTCTAATTGTTGTAAATTGCTTGCAATTTTTGCTGATTTTGTTATTACAAATCCACCTATTCCTGTTGAAAAAGGCTTATTCCATTGGGTGGAAAAAAAAGCTGCATCACAAAATTGTCCGTTTGGTTTGCCCTGATAAAATCCACCAAAGCCATGTGTACAATCTTCAATTGTGTATATATTATGTTGTTGTGCCAGAGAGTTGATTTTTTCTAAATTACTAGAAAGTCCATAAGTGTTTTGGCAAATTATGACTTTGGTACGATCAGTAATTGCTGCTTCAAGCTTATTTATATCCATATTATATGTAGATTCTGAAGTATCTACATATACTGGCGTGGCACCAAGATAAAGAATTGCATTTGGAACCACTACACAGGTATAAGCTGGCAGAATAATTTTATCGCCTTGCTTAATTCCCATGGCTTTCAAAATCGCATATAAACCAACACGGCCTTTCCAGAATAAAAAGAGATTTTCACATTGAAGGATTTTTTGTAGTGATTGTTTGTATGATTGTTGTAATTTCATGTGTTTACATTAAACAAATTATATTAATGCTTTAACATATTCGTTCATTGGTTTATTATGATTTGTAAATTCTTGCTTAAGAACAAAACCACATGATTTATAAAAACTATTTGAACGAACATCAACTTGGTATGTGACGACATAATATTTGTCAATTTCCATTTGTTTCATAGTATCATCGAGTTTTTTGACTAAACTTTTACCAATTCCCATACCTTGATAAGCATTGTCAATCACCATTGATAACAATTCAGCTCTAATCGCATTATTATGTTTTTCAATTTTTTGTGGTTTATGGAAAAAAGGATAGAAAAGGGTTTCCAGTATTTTTTTTAAAATTTTTATATTAACAATGTTAGGGAATATTGTTAATGATAGTGATACAAAATGTCGTTTAATCACGTTAATATAACATTTTTTTACATTGTTAGTATATGAAATAAAACCTAATACTAGTGAGTTATTTTCTTCGCTAACTGCAACAAATATCCCAGAGTTCTGAGCATTAGAAATACCTTTATATAAAATGGTTAGGAACTTAATTCCTAAAGAAGAGAGAAAACCTTCTGTTATCCTTTGAATATGCAACCTAGCAATACTTTGAAAATGTTTTTCATTGGCACGAACTATTTTGTAATCTATCACTATAGAGTGTCTCCAATCTGCTTTTCCAAAAAACAAACAAACTGTTCAGCAAGCTGTTCACGATCAAACTTATCCTCAGCCAATTTTTTAGCTCTATTTCCCATCTTCATTAATTCATCACGTTGAGTTGCCATTTGTTCTAAAGCATTTGCAAATGCAATTGGATCTTCAGGTGGTACGACTTTACCACATTCAAACCCCTCAATCAATTCTGCGAGCCAGCCCGGATAATTATTGAGTACCGGCAATCCTGATGCAATGTAGTCAAAAAATTTATTGGGTGAGGTTCCATAATAAAAGGCCGGGATATTTGCTAGTAATTGCATTCCTATATCTGCACCTTTTAAATATTGTGCTAGTTCTCGTTTGGGCATTAGATCAAGAAATATGCAATTTGATAGTTTGTCTCTTTTTGCTCGTTCTAATAGTTCAGCTTTTAATTTGCCTTGTCCAATAAAACATAGTTTTATATCATCACGTCCACGTTCTTTTAATACTTGAGCCGCATCAAGCGCGGCATCCACACCATTTGCGATACCATGTGTTCCAGTAAATACCGCCAATAAATCGGAATCCAATACGCCATTTGGTCGCTTTGCTTTAATGTCTGTTTGTGCAAATAGATCAAGATCACATCCATTCGGAATCATCGTAATTAAAGACTTGTCAATTCCTCTTTTCTGAATACCTGCTACAATGCCCGGAGATAAGCCAATACAAGCGTCCGCTGCATGATAAGTACTCCATTCTAGGATGCTCATCATTTTAAGAATCACTGGATTGCTAATCACTCCCATCTCTCTGGGCAGCTCTGGCCATAAATTTCTAACCTAAAATACAAATGGCTTGCGACGCAGAATTTTTGCAAAAATGCCCGGTATTCCTACTGTCAAAGGTGTAGATGTTGCAAATAACAGATCGTAGTCGGTTTTTAATGCTATTTTGATGCTACGCAATGAAAATTTTATAAAAGTGAGACTACGTTTGAAAAATGAGTCTTTATTAGAATAAGGCAAATCAAATTCAATTACATTAATTCCATCCACCACACCATGACGCATACTGTTGTTAAATGTAGATTTTAAGCCAGTCTTGCCACCGCTATATCTACCACACACCATCGTTACTTGATGACCCTGTTCAATCAAGTGCCTTGCCATTGCGTATGAACGAGTACCTAAAGCTCCCTCTGGCGTAGAAAAATGTTGATGATAATAAAGTAGGTGCATAGTTAATGTAATGTAATTATTGTAGTAAATATAGCAGCAGTTTGTGCCGCTATTTCAATCTCAAGCACTGGTAAAGCTGTTTTTTCAAGATAATAACGCGATTCCCAGCCTTCTGTAATTTTTATTCGTTTAATATCCACATTACAAGTTATTTCAATTTTTGCCTTTTCTGATTGGCATATATTGTTGTTAATTATCCATTGTTCTGGTATTAGTCGCCATCTTAACATGGCTTTATTAAATTTTCCCCTGATTTTATCAGTAATTTTCCAGCAGTTATCTGATACAGATATTTGCCGCTGGTGTGAGCAGCCTTTATAGTCGGTATAACCAGCTGACCAAGATAATTGATTGGCTTTTTGTTCAATCTCAGTTAGCAAATTGGTTGTTAGCCATTTTCCAAATAAAAAACGACTGACTTTGGGCATTTGATCACGATCATCAAATTCAATAGTATTATGAGAACGAGTGCCAGAAAAATATTTCAACCACTTTTCTTCAGTATTATAACTATAGCTGCCACTATCTCTCAGTACATTTTGTCCTTTATGCCACAAATCCATATGCAAAGCGTCTGCTTGACTTGGTCTGAATCGGAAACAAGGAAAACGTATAATAGCTTTAGTATTATTGTTCTGCAAAACCGCATAACCACCCTCTTTAAACAATTGGCTTTGCTGTTTTAGTGGCGGCTCATTTAAACCTAGCCAATATAAAGCTTCACTAACTTGGTGTTGCAAAGAAAATAGTGGCTTGTCATAAAATAGTACACTAGCTAATTGTAAACTAGGGCGAAAATCTCGATAATCTGGCTCCATCATTATGACCTAAATTTGGTGCATCACCAGTTTTTAGATCAAGCATTTGATATAACCAATTGGTTGCCATTTTGGCGCGTTTATAAAATTCTTCGGAGAATGCTTTTTTATCCAATTGTTTACGCCAGAATTCTACCATCCAAAACGTATCTAACATAACACGATGATAATTAACCGAATACTGAGAAAAACTACCATCAGCTTCAATCAGATATTTGGCACGATTTTCTAACCAACGCCGGCCTATTTTTTGCCAATAATTCGCTTTTTTATTATACTTGCCTAGCCAACTGCCACCAATAAATAAAGCCGCTGCTTCACTAGTGCCATGATTATTATTCTGTGCCATTGCATAAGCCAAGGTAGATGCAATGCGCTGACAATGTTCAGATACAAACCTAATCAAGCATTCATTTGGCTGCTGATTTAAAAGTTTAGCAGCTAGTAACAATTGCATCATACGAATAGCGGCTTCTTGACCACATTTCCAATTTGGACCCTGATTGAATGGATTTTTTTTAATCCAATCAACTAACCAACTATTTAAGGCTTTTAGATATTTTTTATCTCCAGAAACTCGATAAGCTCTTGCAAAAATAAGAAGCCAATCAAAACGTGACAGCTCCCAAACTAATTTAATATCTCCGCCATCAAAATCACCAATCTGTGACCAATGAACTGAATTTATAGCAGACCAATTAGGGGGTGTTCCTAAATCTACTGATTTATGCGAAAACAAAGTTTGCCGCCCCTGCAATAAAGCATCAGCATGATTAACTACTTCACTACTAAGATTATCTTGTGGTAATTGTTCTGATACAGAAAAAAAATCACCAGCATAAGAGTTACCAATTGGCAATTGTTTGCGTATTATGCCAGTTTTTAATTTTAGCTTGTAGCAGAATACTCGTAGCAGATTCGTTAATCCTAATTTGCTGTAGGCATCTAGTGATATTAGTTTATTTTGCATAAGTATCTTATAATGTCTATTTCTGAGAACGCAATTGACGCGCTGCTTCAATAGTATATCGAGATACTTCCATCAATTCATCAAAACTAATTGGTGATGCTTTGCCACTACGAATACTTTCTAAAAATGCAACTACACAAGCCGTTTGTCCTTTATCTTGACGCATCAGGTTCATTTTTTTAAAGTTTTTCCAGCCAAAGCCACGTAGTTTGCGGAAATTGTCTAGTTGTAAGACTGCATCACCAGCAAATACTTCAATACGTTCTTTTGGAAATGCTTTTCCGCCATTTGCAAGGTAATTAATAGTTCCAAAAGAACCATCATCAAAACCAAGTAGAATCGCTGCCTTATCTTCTGTTACTTCAACAGCTGGATGATTTCCCATGCGTCGTGCTTGTACAGATACAATCTTTGCACCAGTCAGATAGCGCATTAAATCTATATAATGGCAAGCTTCACCAATGATACGCCCACCACCAATTTTAATATCTTGAACCCAAGTATCTTTGGGAATTTCCCCTGCATTCATGGTCATAATAAATGATTTAGGCTGATTCACTGATTGCAGCAGGGTTTTGATTTTTACAATTTGGGGTGCAAAGCGTCGGTTGAAACCCACCATTAATTTGCTATTAGTTGATTCATTGTAAGCCTGTTCTATAGCATCCAATTCTTCATCATCAAGTGCTAGTGGTTTCTCAACAAAAACATTTTTTCCACGATTCAGTGCATCAATAACATAACGGGCATGGGTATTATGTTGTGTTACCACTGCTACGGTGTTGATTTCCTTATTATCTAATATTTCTGTAACATCAGTAGCGGCTTTATGAAAACCATTTTTTTCACCATGATGGGTAGCACTTACACCACCGCTGGAAACAATAGTATGCAACTGGGCACCAGCTTTGGCATAAGCAGGAATTAGTATCCGAGAAGCATAATTACCTGCACCAATAAAACCACATACTGGTTGATCTGCCTTAAAGCTAACATCTTGTTTCAATGTTACTTGTTTAACTATTAAGGATTCCTTCGGTACATCTGGATATTGAAGCAGAATTCCAAGAGCCTGTTTATCATCACTCAGTGTTTTATAAGCCTCAACGGCATCATCAAAATTAAAATGGTGGGAAATCAGTGGTTTTACATTGATACGACCATCTGCCATCATATCTAAAATGGCTTCAAAATTACGTTGTTCTGTCCAACGAACAAAACCTAAAGGATAATCCTGCCCCTTGTTTTAATAATTACTATCATAACGACCCGGACCATAAGAACAAGAAACCTGAAAACTGAGTTCTTTTTGATAAAATTCGGAACGATCCAATTCAAGTCCAGTTACGCCAACCAGTACAATACGCCCACGTTTTCGACTCATACGAGCAGCTTGACTAACAGGATCAGATGATTTGGTTGATGCAGTAATAATGACAGCATCGACTCCACGACCCTTGGAAAAAGCCATACCAGCTTCTACTGGATCTTGCCCTTTATTCAAAGAGACAGTCTCCGCGCCAAACTGACGCGCTATTTCCAACTTGGACTCATCAAAATCAATACCTAAAACACGGCATCCATGAGCGCGTAATAATTGAACAGTTAAAAGACCAATCAAGCCTAAACCAGTTACAACAAAACTTTCACCCAAGCTTGGTTTAGCTAATCGAATACCCTGCAAACCAATAGAAGCCAATACAGTAAAAGCAGCCTCTTCATCAGTAACACTATCAGGAATAGCCGCTGTTAAATTACGAGAAACAGATACAATAGAAGCATGAGAACCATTAGAAACAACACGATCACCCTGCTTAAACTCAGACACATCTTGTCCAACATCAATGACTTGCCCAACATGACAATAGCCTAATGCTAAGGGCTGATCAAGTTTACTTTTGACAGCATCAACAGTTGCCATAAGACCATCAGTACTGACTTTTTCCAATACCATCTTAACCTTTTCAGGCTGTTGACGGGCTTTATCAAGCATATTAGCTTTGCCGAATTCAACTAGCATACGCTCCGTGCCAATTGAAATTAGACTCTGTGTAGCCTGAATTAAGACACTGGATTTATTATTTTTAGGAACTGGTACAACAACTAAGCGAGTTTCGCCAGTTGACATGTTTTGGAGAATTTGTTTCATATGATAATTTAGATGTATGTTATATGTTAGCCCTGAAAGGGCGAAATAAATAATCAGGTTATATTATGTCGCCCCTTCAGGGTTTGTAAAGCAACTATTCATACTAGCCTATAGCAAAAGTTTCTCTAAATTCTCTTCTACCTTTGTCAAATTCTTTTCCAGCCTCTTCTCCCATCGCATTTTGTTCAATTTTATCCATTATTTTAGCCCATTTACCCTTGGTAGCAAATTGATTTCTATCTTTCATTCGGTTCATATTTTGAAAAACAATTAACATAAGCAAGTATAGATATATGGTTAATTATATGATTTTTAAGCTTTTATTTGCTTGCTAGTTAATATAGCTGCAACTAAACCTGACAGGTTTGATTAAACTTTTTAACTAATAGGAGTTCAAGATTTATCTTGGCGACATAAATTTACTTTATTAATATAATCTATATTTTAACTGAGGAATTTACAGAATGCAAAGGTCTATGCTTTAGCTTTAGAGCAGGAAATTCAATAAATTTCCATGATAACCATGCTGTAGCAACAGTAATTAAAACCACAAGCAGTAAAAAAACTGGATTATTCATATATCCGAGTTCCACCATAACATTAACAACGAGCATATGATAAATATAAACCCCATAAGAAATATCATTGCCTCGCAGAATGCTATTACTTAGACTACACCATGTAAAGGCAAATGCCATTACCCAAGCTGCCAGAAAAATTCGACTGATAAGCAGTAATAGATAATTATCATTAACTTGTAAATTTAAAATATTTCCAATATATAACATATAACTAACATAAATTACAGTCCATATTAAGAATTTGCCTTTAAAAAATTTAAATAATAGTTCAATATTTAAATAAATCAACATACCCAATAAGAACATAAAAAGATGTGGAAAAATACTTACACTAAGTAATTTAGCTATAAAATTAGATTTATACAATCCATCTTGCATAATGATAATATATAAAATTGAAGAAGCAATGAATAAGCTAGCCAAAATTATGTTTTGATTTAATTTTTTGTTAAGTACAGCTAATAACATTATTATGGGGGGGGTTATTATATAAAATTGGAGTTCTACAGGAATTGTCCATAAACTACCATTAACAACTCCAACTCCAAAACTTCTGAAAAATTCAGGATTAAAAAATTGCACAATACTCAATTGCCCGATTATCCATGCAATAAATGATGTGCCAAATATTTCTTTATTTAAATAGCCAAAAATACCAAGAATAACTAGAGAAACAATAAAACATACCCACAAAGCCGGATAAATACGCAAAATTCTGTTAATTGCATAACTTTTAAGATTTGGATTTCTGTCAAAAGACATGGTAATCAAAAATCCACTAATAACAAAAAAAATTGGCACCCCGGGAAAAAAACCAAAAACCTTCCCAACTATCGGATTTACATTAACATTTAAATGAGATATGGAATGATAAAACACCACCTGTAGTGCTGCGAATAATCTAAGCAAATCAAAGTTATTGAGTTGTGAATTCATTCCTTTGGGAAATTGAGATGTAAGCATAGTGTTTTTAATTTTAATTTTCTATATGTTTGTATAAAAATTAATAAAATTATTGATATTATTTGTTTCTTTTTTATTATTTTTCATTTTTTCATTATTTAATAAATCATTTACTTTTTTGGCTAAATTTAAATGATCTGATGTTTTAAACAATGTTACTCCGTCTGGTCTTACTGTACAATCACTAACAACTGTATATTTATCCATATACAATGCTTCCCTAACTGACAAAGCATCACCATCTGTAATAGTTGGTCTTATAAATATATCCGATGATTGAATATACTGCCAACCTTCTATATTTGTATAATTTTTTAAAATTACTCTTTTTTTATCTTTATTATCTAATTGCCCAATTATTTTATCATAATATTTTTTTTCTTCATTATTCATAGCTGGTATCAATAAAATTAAAATTACATTTTCATTTATTTTTTTAAATGCTTCAATCAGTGTATCGAAACCATATACATCTTTACCATCAGTATTAAAACTCAATTTATAAGCATAAAAAAACAATATTTTTAGATTACTTTTTCTGTACTTTAAAAATAAAGATATATATTCATTACTATAATTTTCGGGCATTAAAAAAGGAGATATAATTTTTATCTTATTTTTATTAAACTTTTCAGCTATTAATTGCTTTTCTATATAAATATTATCTGCAATAATATAATCAATTTCTTTAAAAACCATTGAGATAAAAAAATTTTTTTTAATCTTAGATACTAAATATTCACTATGAATACTCCATACTAAAGTGAATGATGGATGAATTTTTTTTATAAAGGATAATATCACTAAGCCTATATAATTAGAACCTTGATAATGAATAATATTTTCCTTAACACCGTTTTGAAACCAACACTCAACTAATATTTTATGGATTTGCCTCATTTGCAGTCTGGCTAATTTTCCCTATGTCATGGCTGATATTCCAATATCATAACAAACAAAAACATAGCTGGATAGGCTGGAGCCTAATACTATTTCTGACACTGGTTGCACTTTGGCAAATTTTTGATATGTCATATTCTAAAAACCTAACTCAATATTTTGTTGCATATGATATATACTCATATTCATCATATATTAACTCACTAACAAGGAACCGTACAATTTATGGAGTTATTGCAGCAATAATATTACTAGTTTGTTTAAAACTACTATTTTCATCAAAAATAAGCACAACAGCAAAACTGTTTTTTATAACATTAGCTATTTTAAGCCTTTATACAGGTATAATGGGAGCATCCAGAAACTTTATATTTACACTGGGAATTGGCTTACTAGCAATGTCATTTAAAAACGTCTTAAAATTCCCCAAAACAACTATATCATTACTACTAATTAGTATTATAGGAATACATCTGCTTGTAATAAATAACCATAGAGTAGTAGCACAATATAGTAGAACCTTACCTTACTTAGCCAAACTAAGTAACAATCAAAATTTATCAATCCAAGATTTTATCCCAAAAATAACCTATAGAGCAACAAGCGGAAGAAGCAAACTTTGGCAAGAGGGAGTTCTCATATTGAAACAAAATCCTTGGATGGGAATAGGCGCAGGAAGTTACCGACTATCCACAAAATATAAAGGACAACTTAATTTACATAATTATTACTTACAAGTATTAGTTGATTCAGGTATTATTGGTTTTATCAGCCTAATACTATTATTAGCATTACTATTAAAAAGAGCTTATAACGCAGGCAATCTAACAATTTTGATTGCAATATTAAGCTCATTAATATTTGATAACTATCTTGATTATTCTATGGGCTGGGTATTATGTATGGTTTGGCTATTAAAAGTTAGCGCAGCTAAATCCTGAAAATCCTGATTCAGACTTTTTACAACATTCCCAACTCTTGCAACCGCTGAACTTCTTGATCTAATTCTTTAATATCCTTTTTAATTTGATCATACTCTACCATTTTATGTTTTAAAAATTGTACAGTAAGATTAGCTTTAGCTTGAATACCTTTAGGAGTTAAATGATAAATATATAATGCCTTACGTTTACTACTATTAAATTTTTTAATTTTTAAATAACCTTTATCAATCAAAGCTTTTAAACAATAATTGGCTTTGCCTAAACTGATTTCTAGCTCAGAGGCAATGTCTCTTTGGTTTAGGTTTGAACGTTGTTCTAGTAGGCGTAATAAGTCGAAATGTGTTGGATTTAATTTCATTATTTGGTAGCATATCATAAAATTTGTTTAGGTGTTGGACTTTTTTAAAATAAAATCCCTGCTTATATGCAATCCATGTAGTTCTTATATCATCCTATCATTTAAAGTATGACTAATAAAATATTGATATTTCTCATTATCTAATTTTTCTAAAATTACAAAGTTCCAATTTTCTCCTATGATAAAAGCCCCTTTTATTACTTTAAAATTATTAATTTCTATTGCTGAGATTAATTATGCTAATAGTTGTGGTCTAGGGTCATCATTTTTAATGGATTTTTTAAATTATTGAATAAAAAAATAAGGTATTTTTGAATATTCTAAGCCTTTTGCTACTAAAAAATCTGTGGTACCTGTTAAGATAAATTTATCGGTTTTATAGGTGAGCTTTTGTTCATAAAAATCTCTTATTTCATGATCCACATCAGTAAATTTTACTCGATAATATGGCTCTAATTGGATTGAATTTTTAATTCATCTATAGATAATCCTGTTATTTCAGCAATTAAAGAGACATCTAAGCCTTTAGCCAACATTTTTTTAGCATTTTCTTTGATACCTTCTTGTTTTCCTTTTTTTAATCCTTCATTGTATTTATCTTGTCGTAAAACTTCAGCGGAATATTCATCTTTCATGCGTGCATATTCTTGTGGAGTCGTCAAATCTTGTTGAATTAAGTTAAAGATTTCTTTAATTTCTTGCCGCTGATAATCATCTTCATTGACTTCTTCATCTAAACTATCATTAATAGCTCTAAGCCATTCATTATAACGTTCAGGCGTATCATCAGATACATATTTAGGGCATAAATATAGGATTTTATGTGAAATTTCTCCAAGTTCCTTGCCGTGGCGATCTTTAGGATCAAAATCTATAGTGGCTATATCAACTCCATGCTTATCACCTGAAGTCAACACCACAATGGTGAACACATTAAGTTCAGGAGCGTAATCTTTAGAATTGGCAACTTGTTCTAATAAAGCGGCACAGTGATAATGTAAAAATCTATCATAATGATCAGGATTCCTAGCATGTTGAATATCAACAATGGTACGATGTTTTTTGTCTTCAGCAAATAAGTCAAAATGGCTATCAACTTTACCAATTACTGGAGAAAATGATTTTTCAGTTTCAACCTTATCAATTTCGAGTTCTATATCAAGAAAATCTTTAACAAAAGCTTTGAAAATATGAGGTTTAGAAAAGGCTTTTTTGAAAATTACGCCATAGCGTAAAGAGGCTACTTTTATCATATTAATAAATAGAAATCTGTTGTATTTAGTTTCATGCTTGGTAGCATATCATAACATTTGTTTAGGTGTTGGACTTTCAGAGCTGACAGGTTTCAATAACCAAACCATACACAGCACCCATCCCATTGAATAATCAAGATAATTATCAAATACTAATGAGCTTAGTATCGCAACAAATATCGCTAAGTTGCCGGCTGAATAGGCTTTTATCATTAAAAATATTAACAGCAAAATAAAACTAGCCATGCCTATCATACCGCTATCTACTAATACTTGGATATAGTAATTGTGTAAATTGAAGTATTTTTGATTTGAGGAAGCTCGAAAGCTGCCTGCTCCAATTCCTAACCAAGGATTTTGTTGCCATGATTTGATGCCGCGTTGCCAGAAAGTCAGTCTGCCACTCATGCTGTGGTTGTTAAATTTTGGAATAAAGTCTTGTTTTGTAATTGCTTTGCCTTGATTGAGTTTGCTGATATAAGGTAAAACCTTACCATAGTCTTGTGCGATCCTATTATTGTTGATTACTAGCCAATGTGTTCCAATAATTGTAAGTATTACAATTATTATTGTGGTTTTAGGAGCTTTGAGGATGGTTGTGAATGACATTGCTAATAAGCCAACGCCTAATGTGAAGAAGAAATTTCTGGATTCGCCAAGGGCACCGGTGTAAAGACTTAATATTGCTAGTAATAGAAAAAATACTTTAGCGGCTTTATCTACTGTTGGAGTAAATACTTGCTTTAAGCAAACCAATGCAATAATAGCGGCAATAGCACCATAAATTGTATGCCATCTAGTAACTGAGGTAATTAGATAACGAGCATCAGCGGCAACAAAATACTGTCTTAATTGCCAAGAGGCTGACATATCAATAATCTGCCATAAGGCAACTGAGGCAATAAATACCATTACAGCCCAACCAATCCAACGATATTTTTGCAGATTGTTATATTGAAAAATCACCCAAGTCATAGGAAATATCAGCCAGACAGCAAATGATGCCAATCCATAGAAAACTAACAAAGTTAGATTTTCAAATCGGTGTAAGTTGGTAATTAAGGATATGGCATTAACCGTTATAAATAAAATAACAGCGGCGATTTGCCAAGCATAGTTTTTAACTAAATGACGATAATTTTTGATGACAGTAATGAAAAACCAGATACTAACTAAGACTAGTAAACCCATGCCCATATAGCGATTTATATTAGGGATGTTGATTGGTTTTAATACCGCGATGCTGAAAAAGATTAAAAATATTATATTGGCATTCATTTTTTATAGTATCCTAACATTTTATTATATAGTGAGGTATTGTTATTTTATCATGTTAAAAGCTGAAGTTTTACATGATTATTTTGCCATTAAAGGTGGTGGTGAAAAATTGGTGCTTAGTTTAGCTGAACATTTAAATGTTCCAGTTACTGCTGGTTTTATTAAAGCTGGAATGTCATTTGATGGTTCAAATATTAATTCATTAAAGGCATTTCAGGGTTTCTTTCCTCTACAGTTTTTAAGTTTAATCAAGCGTTGGCAAGCTTATCAAGCAGTTGCTGATACTGTTATTTTTAGTGGTGTTTATGCGCCGCTTGCGGCAAAAACTTCAGCCAAAAAAATTCTATATTGTCATACTCCACCTCGTTTTATTTATGATAAAAAGCATTACTTTTTAGCTAGATTACCAGCTTGGCAACGCCCAATTTTACAAGCATTAATTCATTATTTTCAGCCACTTTATGAACAGGCATTTGCTGATATGGATATTATTATTGCTAATTCTGAACATGTTAAGCGGCGTATTGCCAAGCATTTAAATTATCATGAAGCTAAAGTTATTTATCCTCCTTGTGATGTTAGCGGTTTTAACTGGCAAACGCAAGGCGATTATTATTTATCAACCGCTAGGTTAGATTCATTAAAGCGAGTAGAATTGATAGTTAAGGCATTTATGCAAATGCCAAATAAGAAATTAATAGTCGCATCTGGTGGTGATGAATATGAAAACATGAGACAATTAGCGCAGTCTGCATCTAATATTCATTTTACTAATTGGATAGATGAAACACGATTAAAAGAATTAGTTGCTAATTGCATCGCAACGATTTATATTCCAATAGATGAAGATTTTGGTATTTCACCAGTAGAATCTATGGCGGCTGGTAAACCAGTAATCGGTGCCGCTGAAGGTGGTTTATTGGAAACTGTAGTAAATGGTGAAACTGGAATTTTAATTAATGATGTAGAAGTAGAAAGCCTGATTGAGGCGGTTGAGCAAAACCCTGCTAAAAGGGCTTTGGATATGCGATTTGTTTGCGAACAAAGAGCGGCTTTATTTAATAGACAAATATTTTTGGAAAAAATACTAGCATATATATGAATAATCAAGAACAAAATCAATTATCACCACAATATGTGATGATGCCCCCTCAGCAGTATTTACCACAAGAAGATGAAATCAATCTTTTAGACTTATGGAAAGTGCTTGCTGCTAAGAAATTTTTTATTTTCGGCTTGACGGCAATAATTACCCTGTTAGCAATTATAATTGTGTTATTCATGCCTAGAACTTATCAAACCACGGCTCATTTTTTACCACCAAAAGCCAGTGATGTTGAAGAATTAAACATTCCAGCAATCAGTTATTCACTAAGCAGTGAAGATGCTTACAATAGTTTTATTTTAAATCTCAAATCAAGAGCTTTAAGACTAGAATTTTTTAATGAACATGATTTAAGTTCAAAACTGAGCGATGATCCTACAGCGAATAAAGATCAAGTTTTTGAAGAAAGTTTTCATAAACAATTAGTTGTAAAACAAGATTTAAAGAAAAAAGGTCAACAAGCTTTTGTCAGTATTAGTTATGATGGTAAAAATCCTGAATTAATCGCTAAGATGGTTAATGATTATATTAAATATGTTCATGATAAAACTATTGAAGAATTTTTGACTGTAGTTAGAACAAATATTCGTACTAAAAAACAGGATCTTGAAGATGTTACCATTCAAAGTAAGAAAAGGGTTATAGCTCAACGCCGACAGGATGAAATAGAACGCTTAATTGAGGCAGATAAAATTGCTCGTTTAGAACTAATTGAAAAAATTAAGGTTTTAAAACAACGTACTGAACAAAAACGCCAAGATAGAATAGTAACATTGGAAGAGGCTTTAGTTATCGCGAAACAATTAAATATTGTTGATCCAATTGATTCGTGGAGTGAGTTAAATAATCAGCAAGCGGCTGCTAATAAAGTTTCTATTAATAATAAAACTCTTCCAGAATATACACGTGGTAGTAAAACCTTACAAGCCGAATTACAAGCTCTAAAAAGTAGAACTTCTAATGATCCCTTTACACCCGGTTTGAGAGAGCTTGAAGAACAATTTCAACGCTTAGAACAAAATTCTCGTATTGAAGTATTAAAAGTTCGTACAAATGATGAGCCTTTTATAGCTGATTTGAGAGATTTAAAAGAACAAGTTGCTAAATTAAAGAATATTGATATTAATGAAACCAAAATTAAAGCGGTTATGTTTGATCAAATGGCAGTGGTTCCTGAAGCTCCTATCAAACCTAAAAGAAAGTTAATCGTTATTATTAGTTTTGTATTAGCTTTTATGTTGAGTATTTTTTTAGCCTTCTTTTTGAATTTTATTCAGAATAGTCGAACTGAGGAGGCAGTTTAGGAATGAAATTAAACCTGACAGGTTTTAAAAACCTGTCAGGTTTGGCAGTTATTACTTAGTTAGAATTTGTTGCTTAACAAACTGTAAGTTTTTATAAATGGCAATTAATTTATCCAAATCTGTACTGTCATAATTTTGACTTATGGAATATTGATACTTATGTTGAGCTAATTTAGTTAAAATCATAAAACTCCAATTGCCTCCTATAATGTAGGCTCCTTTTATGGTTTTAACATTATTTAATTCAACTGCTGCAATTAATTCTGCCAATAGTTGTGGTTCTGGATTAGAATATTGTAAGCCTTTTTTAAATTCTTGAATAAAAAAATAAGGTTTTTCTGGATATTCTAAACCAGTTGCCACGACAAAATCCGTGATACCACTTAGGATGAATTGCGGAGTTTCATAAACTAAAGTTTCTTCATAAAAATCTCGAATTTTATATTTAAAAGATTTATAATCAATTTTATTTAAAATTGGTGCAATAAAATGGATTTTTAAATCTTCTTCATTATAAACTTTGATTAGATCAATTTCTCGTTCTAATAATGTTGTTAAAAAATTAATTTCCTCATCAGTCACCTGCACATCGCAATTAAACCAATGATTAAACACTTGATGATCATATACCCTTTCGAGATCGAATAATGTTCTTAATTCTTTAAGAGTGATTTTACCAAAGCTATAGCTAGGAATCTTAGGTGGTTCCTCAAGCTTATCCTTGATAATTCTTTCTAAAGAAGCTATACGTTCTAATAATTTTAACTCTCGATCTTTAGTCATTTAGTTGTTCTCCTGATTTACTAATTGATGTTATGCACTAGCTTTTTGACATCATCGTTCCCAAGTTTCACTTAACTGTCATTGACTTAAGTATTTATAACTTTATTTTCAATTTCAGGCAAATGTTTTTTACAAAAACTTTTGCCTGAAAAAGATATATTTGTAGGCTGGGTTAGATTTTTTTACGCAGTAAAAAAACGTAACCCAGCAAAGCCCAACAAATGCTGGGTTACGTTATTGAGCTACGCTCAATAAGCTAACCCAGCCTACGATATAACATGAAATTTGGTTTTTTTATTTTATTCCTTAAGTTAATGGCATTAAAGTGAAACTTGGGAACGATGATGAAAAACAGATTAGGAAAAGTCGAGCTGAGGAGGCAGTTTAGCCGTTGCTCCTTTTTGGGAACATATAAAAGCAGCTACACGATTTGCATGATCATTGATTGTATCAAGATCATGCTGTTTTAGTAATCCTATTGTTAGCGCCGCTGTAAATGAATCTCCTGCTCCTATTGTGTCTTCTATTGTTGTTGGGTAGCCTTTGTGTATTGAGCTTTGTTGTTTGGTATATAGAATGCTGCCTTTGTCTCCTTTGGTTAGCGCGATTAAATTTAATCCATATTGATTGCTTAAACTTTGAAGAATTGTTTTTTCATCGCCGCTTAAAGCTAACATGTTGGCAACAATTGGTAATTCTTCATCGTTTATTTTAAGGATATTGGCTAGTTTTAAGGATGATTCTATAATTTCTTTGTTGTAATATGATTGTCGTAAATTTATATCAAAAATGCGTAATGTATCAGTTGGTGTGGCTTCAATAAAGGCTTGAATTGTATTATGAGACATTGTAGAGCGTTGCGCTAAACTGCCAAAACCAACAGCATCTGCTGTTTTAGCTAGTGCCATTAATTTACTGGTATTTGGGATAAAATCCCAAGCTATATCTTCATGAATTATATAGCTGGCTTTGCCTTCATCATCTAGTTCAACTGATACTTTGCTGGTTGCTTTATTTTGATTAATATGAATATAGTCTTTATTTAAAGACAATGAATCTAATTTAGTTAAAATTTCTTTGCCTAATTCATCATTACCAATCGCTGATACTAGAATACCATTAGTATGGTAGGCAAAATTAGCTGGCGCACCACCTAATTGTTTACCTGATGGTAGCATATCCCATAGTAATTCACCAATTCCGACTATTGTATAACTCATATTTAAGTCACCTTATTACGTAAATAAACTGGTAATGCCTGTTCTGCATTAACGATATTTCCTTCTTTAAATGCAGCTACTGCTAATGGAATTATAGCAGCCGCTTGTGGGTATTTGTCTGCTTGATATGTTTCTAACATATTGCCTAATTCTGTTGCCCAGCCGCTACCTACTCCATACCAGTTTCCATCTTTTGGTTTAATTAATTCTGGTTTACAAACTATTTCAGTTTCATGGCTGCGCATAATCCCTTCTGCATCAACAATATAACTTCCAAAATAGACTTCATTCATACGAGCATCAATTGCAGCTAGTACATTTTTATGACCATGTTCAATATAAGCTCCTTGTGCTAAAGCGGCTAAACAAGAAATTGGCGCAACCGGAATATCGGCTGCAAAGGCTATTCCTTGAATAACCCCAGCAGCAATACGTAAACCGGTAAAACTACCCGGTCCCCTTCCAAAGGCTAAGCCATCTAATTGATTTGCTTTTAAATCTGCTGCTTTTAACAGTTCATCCGCCATTGGCAAAATTAAATTTGTATGTTGGCGAGGAGCAATTTGAGAACGTTGTTGTATTTCACCATCTATAAATAAAGCACAAGAACAAGCTTCAGTGGCAGTGTCTATTGCTAATAATTTCATGATTTTTAGTGATCTAAAGACCTGTCAGGTTTTGGAAACCTGACAGGTCTGGCTTATAGGAAATGATAAGATCTAAAGACCTGTCAGGTTTTGGAAACCTGACGGTCTGGTTTATAGGAAATGATAAGATCTAAAGACCTGTCAGGTTTTGGAAACCTGACAGGTCTGGTTTATAGGAAATGATAAGATCTAAAGACCTGTCAGGTTTTGGAAACCTGACAGGTCTGGTTTATAGGAAATGATAATACTTGTTTAATATCAGATACACCCATAATTAACATTAATAATCTATCTAAACCTAATGCAACTCCAGAACATTCTGGTAATCCAACTTCTAAGGCTGCTAAAAAGTCTTCGTCTATTGGGTGAGTTGCTAAATTTAGTTTTTGTCTCTTCGCTAAGTCTTGTTCAAAACGTTGACGCTGTTCTATTGGATCGGTTAATTCATAAAAACCATTCGCTAATTCAATGCCTTGTACATAAAATTCAAAGCGTTCAGCAAGTTCTGGATTATCAGTGCGTTTTCTCGCCAATGCGGCTTGAGTGGCTGGAAAGTCTGTAATTACTGTCGGTTTATTTAATTGGGTTTCAATTTGATGAGAAAATATAAATTGTAAATAAGTATCGCGTTCAGTTTTAGCCTTAAAGCCAAGTTTGGCACAGTATTGTTCTAAATCTGCAATCGGGCAATGTAAAGCATCTAAACCTGTATATTGTTTAAATATTGTACAATAACTGATACGTTCTGCCGCTGGTGTCTTTAATAACAGTTGCAATAATTCATCTATTTCATTAATTAAATCAGCGGCTTTAAAACCGGGGCGATACCATTCTAAAATACTAAACTCAGGATTATGCCAATGCCCAATTTCACCATCACGAAAAGCTTTAGTTATTTGAAATATTGCACCACTACCAGCTACTAATAAACGTTTCATAGCTAATTCTGGTGAAGTCTGCAAATAATACTTATCAGTATAAATAGGTTCAATATTAACATCTGGCACACAAGCACCAGATAATATTGGAGTTTCAACTTCTAATACTTGACGCTCGGCAAAAAACATACGTATGTTATTATATAATATAGCGCGTTGGCGTATCATCACTTACCAGCAGTAACAATGATTATAGTTAATAAGCCTAAAGACAAATTAGTAAATATAACCCAACGAATCTTTGCTAAAAATTTAGCGGCAGATTTCAAATCTTTATTTGCAAGCGATTGTTTTAAACCTCTTAAAGCTCCAAAAACTAAATACAAAAATACAACAGTCATGATTGTTGCTAATAACATCATAGCATGAACATATGGTTGCACATTTGCCATACCGCCATATAATAAAATTAACCAAACACCACTAATCCATAATAATATAAGGGCTAACCATACCCATGCAGTAAAGCGGTTTAAGACTTGTGACATTAAAGGTAAACGCTGATTTGGTTTTAATAATATTGTCGCAATAGGGCGTAAAGCATTATGGGCAAAAAACATCCCACCAACCCAAATGACAAATGATAATACATGCAAAGTCTTTGCAATTGCTAACTGAGATTTTATTTCTAATAATACTGGTAAATCTACCATTTTGTTTAATCCTCTTCTTTTTCTGAAACAACTGATGTTGAAATGCTATTTAAAGCATCTACTAATTTTACAACTGGCACAATTTCAAGATTAGGTATAGCTTCTGTGGGAGCATTACCTTTTGGTACAATAGCTTTTTTAAAGCCATGTTTAGCTGCTTCACGCAAACGTTCTATTCCATGAGGTACTTGCCTAATCTCTCCAGCTAAACCGACTTCACCAAATATTACTACATCCCTAGAAATTACGCTATTACGTAAACTAGAAAAAGTGGCAATTAACAGAGCTAAATCAACCCCAGTTTCACTGATTCGTACTCCACCGACAACATTGATAAAAACATCCATGTCATAAGTAGCTACCCCACCATGTCGGTGTAAAACTGCCAATAATACATTTAAACGAGTAGGATCTAAACCTAAAGCTACTCTACGAGGATTTGGGCTATGTGAATTATCAGCTAAAGCCTGTACTTCTATTAATAATGGGCGTGTTCCCTCATGAGATACCATGATTATACTACCCGGAACTTCGACTTCATCTCGTGATAAGAATATAGCAGACGGATTACTTACTTCTTCTAAGCCCTTTTCCGTCATTGCAAATACACCTATTTCATTGACAGCTCCAAAACGATTTTTAATCGCTCTTATGACTCTATAACGATTACCGCTATCACCTTCAAAATATAGAACAGTATCAACCATATGCTCTAAAACACGTGGTCCAGCTAAGGAGCCTTCTTTGGTGACATGTCCGACTAAAAATATTGAGACATTGGTTTGTTTTGCATATCGCACTAATTGTGCTGCACTTTCTCGTATTTGTGAAACTGAACCCTGAGCTGACTGTGAAATTTCGGTATGTATAGTCTGAATCGAATCCACGACCATAACGCTAGGTTTTTGCTGTTGAGCATTAGTAATTATTTTCTCAACTTGAGTTTCTGTAAGTACTTTAATCTTATGAACATCTAAACCTAAACGTTGAGCGCGAAGACTAACTTGTTGGGGAGATTCTTCTCCGGTAACGTATAATGGTTGAGTGGGAGAAGAAAGACTTAAAGTGGCTAATGCTTGTAATAACAGGGTAGATTTACCTATTCCGGGATCACCACCAATTAAAATAACAGAACCGCCAACTAAACCACCACCTAAAACTCTATCAAGTTCATTAATACCAGTAGAAGTACGAACTTGTTCAACAGCTTCAACAGCATCTAATAAACAAACTTCAGCTTCAACCCCGCTATAATTAACAGATCTGCCCTGATAATTACTAGGTGCTTCTGCAATGATGGCTTCTTCTAAACAGTTCCATTCACCGCAATCAGGACATTGCCCAACCCATTTAGAACTGCTGCCACCACATATTTTACAAGTATAAACTGTTTTTTGTTTTCGTGCCATCTGGTTATTATAACATAATTTTGCTTTAACTCAAAAGCTTGAAAGTTATTATTAATTATGATTTGTGTTGCTCCTGAAAGGGGCTTACATATCAGCCTAGGGCAATGCCCTATGATCAAAATATCTTTTAAATTGATCAGAATTGCTTATATATCGCCCTAAGAGGGCTACAACTCTAAACCTATGAATCCTAGGGCGTTGCCCTAGGCTGGTATGTCAGCCCCTTTCAGGGGCAATAAAATTTACACTAATCGGGGGTACATAATATTAGTTATTATAACATAGTACAACTAATAGTTTGTTGTTATTTATCAAGATAACTACAGGGATTGCATATAAGCAGGGATATTTGTTGGTTTTATAAACCAAATTCATTACAAAAATCAGATGAAGAAATTAATTTTATGCTTTTTGATACAAAGTTTTCATCATTTGAGACGATTAAGTCACATTGGCATCTAAAAAAATTTTTTTATACACTTTTATTTGCCTTAATTTTCTGAATAGAAGTTTCTCCGATTAAGCCAGTACATAATCCTATACCACCATAAAAATTCTCAAGTCTTTTTTGTTTTTTTAGCTTTTTATAACGTTCTTCTATCATCTCTTGTATTAAAGCATTCATTGACTTATTTTCTATAGTTGATAACTCTTCTAAATGATGTGCTACTGTATGTTCAAATACAAATTGTGTTTTTAGTGTCATTTTATATGCAAAGCTTCGCTTTGAACTCCTGAATTTAATTACCTGACAGGTTTTTAAAACCTGACAGCTTTGCTTAGTTACCGCTTCACAATCAATCTTCCAGTTTCATTTTTACTAAACCCATAATTATAACATAATTTGCTATTTTCTAACTAACAATCTATAATTAGAACTTCCAAATTAAAGGAGTTTCATGTATGAAAATATTTAGTCTTTTTTTAATGTTGTTACTTGTCAGTTGTGATAATTCCACTGTTAATACAAGGTTATATGATAAGGGTGTTAGTGTGGTTAATATTTCTGATACTAATGGTTCTACAGTTTTGTCTTATAGTGGTAGTTATGCTTTGGTTATTGGACAGAGTGATTATACCGCTGGTTGGGCTGATTTAAATAGTATCCCTCGTGAGCTGGATAAGGTGGAGGCGGTTCTTAAAGATCAAGGCTTTGTTGTTGATAGGAAATCTGATCTTAATTCTCGTGATTTAAAATTAACTTTTGATAATTTTATTAATAAGTATGGTTATGATAAAAATAATAGGTTATTGTTTTTCTATTCTGGGCATGGGCATAGTCGTGGTGACAAGGGTTATATTGTTCCTGTTGATGCGCCTAATCCTCATTCTGATGATAAGGGTTTTTTCAGAAAGGCTGTTGCTATGAATCAAGTGGTTACTTGGGCGCGGAATATTGAGTCTAAACATGCTTTGTTTTTGTTTGATAGTTGTTTTTCTGGTACGGTTTTTAAGAGTAAAAATATTCCTATACCCAAGCAAATTAGTGGAGCAATGGCTAAACCTGTACGTCAATTTATTACTGCTGGTAGTGCTAAGGAGGAGGTGCCTGCTAAAAGTACTTTTACTCCGGCTTTTGTTCATGCTTTAGCTTATGGGGATGGTGATAGTAATAATGATGGTTATATTACTGGTATGGAGTTGGGGCTTTATCTTTGGAATGAGGTGCCAAAGCATACTGATCAAACTCCACAGTATGGAAAAATTAAGGATTTTAAGTTATCGCGCGGTGATTTTGTGTTTAAAGTCAAAAATAAATCCAGACCAGCTGTTATTAATGTTGCTGAATTAGATAGTGTCAAAAGAGAAAAAGCTGAATTGGCTCGTATCAGAAGGCAAAAAGAAGCTGCTTTGGCGGATTTAGCTGATGCTAAAAGAGAAAAAGTTGAATTGGCTCGTATCAGAAGGCAGAAAGAAGCTGTTTTGGCGGATTTAGCTGATGTTAAAAGAGAAAAAGTTGAATTAGCTCGTATAAAAATACAAAGAAAAAGCAAAGTCTTTCAAGATAGTTTAAGAAGTGGCGGTTTGGGTCCAAAAATGGTTAGAATTCGGGCTGGTTCTTTTAGAATGGGTGATATTCAAGGTGGTGGCGATAGTGATGAAAAGCCAGTGCATAGGGTTTCGGTTGGGAAGTTTGCTATGGGGATGTATGAGGTGACTTTTGCTGAATATGATAAGTTTGCTGATGCTACTGGTAGAAAAAAGCCTAGTGATAGTGGCTGGGGGCGTGGTAATCGTCCGGTGATTCATGTTTCTTGGAATGATGCTACAGCTTATGCTAAATGGCTTAGTAATCAAACAGGTAAAAAATATCGTCTTCCTACAGAGGCTGAATGGGAATATGCAGCTAGAGCTGGTACGGAAACTAAGTATTGGTGGGGAAATGAGATTGATAAAAGTAAAGCAAATTATGGTTGGAACTTTGGTAAAACTTCTCCAGTGGGAAATTATAAAGCTAATCAATTTGGTTTATATGATACTTCAGGAAATGTATGGGAGTGGACTTGCTCATTATATGAAGGTAAATATAAAGGTAAAGAAAAACAATGCGTTATAAATGCAAACCGTTTGTCCCTTCGCGGCGGCTCGTGGAACAACTACGGGTGGTACGTGCGCTCGGCTTCCCGCGACAGGACCGAGCCGGCGACCCGCAACTACAGCGTGGGCTTCCGGGTGTCCAGGCTATAACCCTTTATTATTTATCATTTTTACCCTTTTAACTTTTAAAATTTAGAATCTCGTTTCTTTTTCTGATTAGTTTTCGCTAATCAGAAATTTTTAGCGTGGAAGCCCCCGGCAGGGGCTATTTTTTTATATATTTCCATGCTAATACTATGTTATAGTGTGTAAAAAATCCTTGATTATATGCAATCTATGTAGTTTTTTTGGTGTGTTGAGATTTATCAAGAGAACTACAGGGATTGCATGTAAGCAGGGATTTTTTTTGCTGAGTTTCTGTTGTTATTGCCATATTCAAATATCTCATTAGTAAACCTGACAGGTTTTTAAAACCTGTCAGGTTTGGTTAGTTACCGCTTCACAATCAATTTTCCACTTTCACTACTTGGTCAAATAATATCTGCTAGTAAATTAATAAATGGCTGTGTATTTTTCCAGCGATAAGTATGAAAGTCCCGTTTATCTGTAGATACAATTCGTCCATGTCCTAAGTGATTTGCTAATATAACTAAAGAGGCATCCGCTAAATCCATTGGCAAATCAGCATATTTATTCATCAATTTAGCTATTTGAACCAATTTGGTTTCGTCAATAGTAAAAAGCTCAAATAGCCCATCGTTTTGTGCTAATAAAAAATTTTCTGCGTAACTTGAACCACAACGGCTTTGTAATAAATAACAAACTTCAGTAACTACTGGCATGGTTGTTATTAATGTTTCATCAATGGTCGTGGCATAATCACATACTTCCACTATCAGCAATAATCATTCGTGGTTCCACAACTTTTCTTTGTAATTAGTCGAAAGATTAGCATCTTCATCCATACAGCCGATGAGATGGTATTTTTTCATAATGTTTAAAGCCTCTCCCTTAGTCTTTACTTTTGGTTTATCAACCAGAGCATCAATGCCACTAGCTAAAACGGCAGTTAGCACTTCACTCAAGGGTTTATTTAAACGTTTTTGTAAAAACAATAGATGTTCTGCATGACTATCTTCAACTTCAAGTTGAATATACATAAAAGCTCCTTACTTTTTAATTTATAAACCTGACAGGTTTTTAAAACCTGTCAGGTTTGGTTAGTTACCGCTTCACAATCAATCTTCCAGTTTCAGTTTTACCAAACACATCCGGTTCATACATTTCTTCGGCATGGGTTGGCATTACGTTGAATTCGCCGGGAGCTATTGCTTGGGCTACGTAGGATAGGTGGTAGTTACCTGCTGGTAGGTAGTCTGAGTAGAATCTTACTGCATGGTGACGTAGTTCGTGGTGGTAGAAACGCCATGAGTTGTTTTCTGCTTCTATCTTGGAGCTGGTGGCTAAGTCTCGGTTTACTGGTTCTAAGCCGCCGGGCACTGCGTCATCTACTACTACAAAGTATCTTGGAGCAGGGGTGGATAGTTTTATATCTACTTTTACTAGTTCTCCGGTTTTTATTTGCATTGGAGTTGTTAGTTTTATCCATTTGCCATCGCGTTCAACATGGTATTGTCTGTTTATTTCTATACCAGCATTTATTGCATTCTTGGTTTTGGATTCATATTTTAACCGTACTGTATAGTACATACGCCCTGTTCCTTGACGCTTGATTTTCAATTTACCATTATTGACAATCTCATGTTTGAAGCTTACTGCTGGGTTTTTGACGCTGTCAAATCTGGTTGTTCCTAATTTTTCATTGTCTAACCAAGCTTGTATTGTCATTGCTGGTTTATCTTTTTCATAGGCTTTGGCGTATTCTGTCAGCGCATTCATGCAAAACATGCTTTCTTGAGTGTTTTTCCATTTGCCTTTAATGTTTCGCACTATTTTAAATGGTATATCATCATCAAGATTGCTTGAATGTTTCATTGTTGCGTGGTAGCGACTTAGGCTGCTTAAAATCGAGCATTGGGTGCGCACTGATGAGGATAATATGCGTTTATAACTTGTTTCTAGGCTTTCATTAAAGGAAATTTTGCCAGCAGTTTGATTTGCATGGGATAATATCATATTTACTACGCTAGTACGAATTCTACCAGTGCCGGGAACATCTAAGGCTGCCGCTAAAAATTGTGATTTGCCAAATAAGTCCATACGTCTTAAATGTCTTTGATAGCGTCTGATGTCACGACGTGTGATTTTACCATGTTTTGCTAAAGCGGCTAATGCTACTGCACGTGTTGTTGATGCCATGCCTTTGGAGTAAAAATCTGGCATTACATTTTTTCTTAATAATGTTAATAGATATTCATGCAATTTATTCTCAACCACTTTAGGAGTTTTATCTAACCAATTAAAGGCTAAAGCTGTATAAGCACTTAAATATGGGCTAACATTTTGATCTGTTGGTATAAAGTAAGTCATGCCGCCATTAGGAGCTTGATATTCCTTAGCCAATTTGATCGTATCAGTTGGTAATGTATTGCTATCTTTCCAGCTCGTAGATACATAAGCATTTAACTTATTATAGTGCGATGCCATTGTGCCTTTGGTGAGTTTTTGTTCCCAGCAACTATATGGATAATCACGCATATATTGAAACGCACTATCAACTCCACCAATGACGCTAGCTGAGGTAATAACATTTAAATATCCAGTCTGATTTATTGATTCTGTGACGCTAGATTGGGTGCTGCTGCCATAAGTCGCAACTGTTACTGATGGGCGACGTTTATTTATAGTTAGAGTTGTGGCTAAAGCATCATTTTCTTCATCATCACTAGCAGTGGCAGAAAATTCAATCGTACCTGATTTAGTAGCTTTGAGCGGCAACCATTTAATATAACGTTTATAAGGTTGTGCTTTCACCATATAGGTACGTCTTAATATATCACCACTATCATTGGATATAACAACAGGACCTTTTGCTTGTAATGTCAACATAATTTCACGCATTCTATTAGTGCGATTCATCAGACTAAAGCTGGCTTCAAAACTATCACCGGTTAATACTTGATTAGGTAAAGCTGAGCGAATTTCGATTGGTTGATTGACTTTAAAATTAGCATCAGTTAAACCCATTTTATCAGTCGGCGTTACTGCCATTACTAACACGCGCCAACCAGTTAAATTATCAGGCACTGTAAACTTAATTTTAGCTTTACCTTCTGCATCGGTTTTTATTGAGGGATTCCAATAACTAACAAATTTAAATAATGAGCGCATACTTAAATTAGAAGCACTGCCATCACCACCAACATTAGCACCTTTTTTCTCAAATTTTTGTCGCCCAACTAGTTTCATTAGCAGACTGAAATTTTTCATATCTAAGCTGTCAAGACTATAGAAACCTTTATAAGGATCAAAGTATTTTCTGCCATCTGTTAATAAGTCAAGCACTGATTCATCAAGCACAGTTACTGCTAATTCAATTGGTTCTCCAGCCATCTCTGGGTGACGCGCTTGAGCTTGTAAGTCAATAGTAACTTCTTCACCGGGTTTATAAACCGGTTTATCAGTTTCAATAGCTACTACTAATTCTTTATAGGAATCTTTGACTTCAGTTTTGACGTAACCCATACGAAATGCTGGTTTGCCTAAATCGACTTGATTATTATCAATCGGTTTAGTAAGACGCGGTGACATTACTGTTACAGAAACAAAAAAGCCGGGTACATAATCTGGTATTACTGGCACT
The DNA here is from genome assembly GCF_001723685.1 of Candidatus Marithrix sp. Canyon 246. Classification (GTDB taxonomy): domain Bacteria; phylum Pseudomonadota; class Gammaproteobacteria; order Beggiatoales; family Beggiatoaceae; genus Marithrix. The sequence goes on along the minus strand of NZ_MCBX01000002.1, from coordinate 4,447 downwards.
TCAATAATTTCCATGCTGCTTTCTAAGGTTTGCACCCAAGATTTCAGTGTACCAAAACGTTCGATTGTGACTAAAGCTTGCGCTCCGGGATAAGGATTTTTAACGAAATAACGTGCTATATCACCAACTTTATAATCTTCTCGTTCAGCTACAATTTCTAAACTATTATCAGCCGCAGTTTCCCACATTACAAAATCTTCACCAGCAGCCCATTGATGCAATTCGGTGCTATGGCTACGATCTTTAGTATCTTTAATTGTCGCAGTTATTTTATAAGCACCAGCTTTTTCAGGTGTGAATGTGCATGTAATTGCTGCATTTTCTGATTTAAGTTTGCAAGTATTTGTTTCTACCCATTGATGTTCATAACGAGTTAAATAAGCATTACCAGCACCTTTGACACGAGCCGCTTTGGTAACTTGATATTCAATTTTGACATTAATATCAGTGCCGCTAACTGGTTTAGTATATTCATCAACTACTAATAATGAGACTTGAGCAGTTTCTTTAGCAGTCAATAACCAACTTTTTTCCTTCAAACCAACAAAACGATCTCGCCCAACATAACTAGCAGTGGTGCTATTAGCAACATGTTTACCGCGATCATCGCGCACCGCACTTTCTACGGTTAATTTGCCATATAAAACTTCAGACTTGTCAGGTAATGTAAAGCTAGTTGTTAATTGACCTTTTTCATCAATCCATTTATTTTCAACACTATAAACAGTTTCATTCTTTTCATCACCATTAAGTACATCGAATTGAAAATCTTGAGTGTCTAAATAAGTTGGTTTTAAAGTGGCGCGAATTTTGGTTTGTGCATTTACATATGGTCCACCTGCATGTAAGTTAGCGGCAGTATTTATTTCAACCTTTTCACCAATATGGAACAATTCACCATTTAACTCTGTGCGTACTTTAAACGCTGAAGGAGTAAAATCACTTACCAAAACTCGCAAGGGATGCCAAGTTTCTTTTTCCTTAAATTTAGCAGTTAATTTAAATTGATACCAACCAACAGCGGCAGCTTTAGAAATAGTAAATTCACCATCATAAGCACCAAATTCAGAGAGGCTGAAATCTTTAACTTCATGAGCTAGTTTGCCGGTAGGATCCATAATTTGCAGACTATAACCATCAGATGGTGCAGCCACGAATTGCTTATTACTTTGATTACGTACTAATAATTTATATTGTACAGTGTCACCAACTTTATATATTCCTTGAGCGGTAGTGCCCCAAGTCTTAATATGACCATATTTCTGCCGCTGATAAGCATATATATTATAATCTGTTAGTTCATAAACGGAAACGCGGAATTGAGAATCCAGCGGTAATAAGGCAATATCTTCACCTTTTTGAGCCTGAATAAAAAAGCGTTGATCTTTCTGATCAGTTCCATAAACACTACTATATTTCAATTTAGGATCTAAATTTTTAGTGCCGGGCAACCAAGCCATTCCATTTTTATCAGTAACGACGCTGGTTAAGGCTTTGTTTATACTATCAGGCGCGTAAGTGTCTAATCTAATGGATACTGTTGCATTTTTGACAGCTAAGCCGCTAGCAAAATCTGTCACCCAAACTAGTGTATTGTGATAACCGACTTTAGCTTGTATATGAAACGGGGTGATTTGGCTGAAAAACCAATTTTCTGTTTTGGCATTTTTATTATTAATATTAGGGCGAGTCTTAAAGTAACCTTGTACAATACCAGTTGATTCATCTAATAAATCACGAATTCCTAGCGGAGTTTTAAAAGATAGATTTCTGACAGTAGGTAGATATAAGCCTTTATATTGTCGAGAACCCCAACCTGAACTGGTTAATTTTTGATAATAAACATCCAATTTGTTTAGATTGGTAACATAAATTGGTACATCACTATCAATATCTTTTTCTAAAACTGACAATTGATGCTCAAACACATGCCGAGGCGCACGATTATCAGTTTTAAACTTAATATTAAGAGAATCTGCTAAACTACGACCAAATTCATCTTGAAAATTACGGCTATTGATATATAAATGATAATCCTGATAAGCTTTTAAAGGTATTGGCAAACTTATTTTATAAGTATCATCTTTATAATGCACAGAATTTAACTTAGAATAGCCACTACGACTTCCCCAAGGATCATAATCACTACGCCCATTTGCTAAGTCGGGCATTACTAGTAAATTTTCTTTTACCTCTTCCTTGATAACTGGACTAGAAAATTTTAAAGATACACTTCGTAATGGATCACAACGATGATTTTTATTCTTAGTGCATTCAACACCGAGGAATTTAAATTTGGGAAATGTTTGGAAATTTACAACTCTATCTTGTTCAACACCTAATTGTGAACCTAATCCAGACTTAATGCCCGGTTCAACCATCAAATCAACTGAACGATTTAATGCTAATAATGCAGTTGGTGATACTAACCAAACTCTGGAAAGTGTAGGCGATAATGGTTTATCTTCTTCATCATCATCCTCACTAATAACCGGCAATTCTACTTTAACAGCTACACGTTCAGGCACTTTAAAATACAAATGCTTTTCAACCGAGTTTAGATATACGGCTTGATTAAAAACAACTCGAAGCTTAGGCATACCGGGCGCAAACCATGATTCAAAAGAAGCATAAGTAACTTGAGGGCGACGAGTAATAAATTCATGATACTTCTCATGCTCCATAGTTTGCTGAGACTCAGTCATAATACCGGGATTAACATTAATACTATAACGAGTAGCAGGCTTCAAAGCAGTATCATCACCTAACTGGCAAGCCAAACTATTAGTATTCAACCAACGCCATTGACAATCAACAGAAGGAATAATAGAAATAGGAATTTCAGAAGCCTTGCGCTCCATTCTACCTAGAGCAACAACAGACTGATTAAAAGTAAAAACAATCTGTCGCTGATTAAAAACATCATTACCACTAGGCGTTATCCTCATTATTTTTAAAGGATTATTATATGCCAGCGTCTGCGACGCTAACAACATTAATACTATAAATCTCAAAACATTCATAATTTTCATGCTCGCAATGCAAATACAATTTTCAAGCAACTATTATGCACTATTTTTGGTTTTTGAACATTATTTTAAACCTACGAATGCCTAGGCTATTGTTCAATCATTACCATCACAATCAGCGACTGTCATGGTAACTTCAGATCATTCATTGCAAAGAGTAAATCAATTTATTAAGATGACTACGCGCACGTTTTACATCAACAGTTTCACCAGCTTCAGTATAGGCAAAAATCAGATTTGTAAATGCAATTTAATTTGTCTTCCTAATGCACTAACTTGTGGTTCTACAAATAGTGTATCATGAAATCTCGGCACTTCATCAACTGTCACTGTTCCTGTCACCAAACTATGTATTTGTTCTGAGAAACTTTTATCTATTTGCCATTCTGCAATTAATTCAGATGATAATAATAAGTTCAAATTGCCTGAATAAGTTTGAGCTTGATAATCATCCAAAGCATTCCAAAATTGCTTAATTAAGAATTGATGTTGTAATTGTAGTGGTAAGCTTTCCCCTGAACGTTCATAATGTAGCTTATCCTGTTCTGATTGTGATAATATCTTTGCTTCTTTTTTAGCTTTTAATTTAGCCTTAATTTTATGTGTAATAAAACTTGGTCCAAATTTAGCGATATTTTTTCCTAATTTAGAAGCTCGTTGATTCAGAGAAAGTGATGAATCTGCATACCAATTAACATCAATAAAACCTAAATATGCTACTTCTTGCCCTTGTTTCTTTAGCTGTTGTGCCATTTCAAATGCCACCTTCGCGTCTGCACAATATCCGCATAAATGATATGGACCTTCTGGCTGTACAGTGCGAATTTCTTTTAAATACTCTGTTGCCATAGTTTCTACGGTTAAAATTTCTTCAGAATTCAAACCAAACATATTTAAACCATATATTGGTTGTTCATTACCAAGCGAAGGCACTAATAGACGAGCATAATCAGTAGAACCTATAAAAAACAATGGTTTGTGCTTACCTTTAGTTTGAATTGGTAACAATGCACGCCAAGTAGGTGTATGATCTTTATCACGTAATATATCAGCAAATTCTGCAATAGTTGGTGCTTGAAACAGTTTAATAACTGATATAGCTTTATCAAAAGCTTGCTCAATTTTACCTAGCAAAGTGATAGCTAATAAAGAATGCCCACCTAAATCAAAAAAGTTATCATCCACACTAATGGCATTAACGCCCAATACTTGTTGCCAAATCTCGGCTAATTGCTGTTCCAATTTATCGCGAGGTGCAATGAAAGAATCCGTTTTAGTTTCAATTGGAACCGGCAAAGCACGTCGATCAATTTTACCACTTGGTGTTAGTGGCATTTTTTCTAAGCTAACAAAAGCTGAAGGTACCATATAATGAGGCAATTCTGCTTTAACAGCATCACGTAAACCATCAATTAAAC
>NZ_MCBX01000029.1 GCF_001723685.1 Candidatus Marithrix sp. Canyon 246 | reverse complement strand
GGAGTAGTAACTTTGATGTTGGGCTTTCTATTGTCAGCCCAACCTACACATATGAAATTACATAAAACCCATCAACCGGTAAATTTGGGGCTGAGCTGTTGGATGTTAATAAACCAGTTAAAGAATTCGTAGAGCTTGGTGTTAGAGAAATTTTACGCGATATTCCAGTTAGTCGTTTACGAGTTTTGCCATGTCAAGTTTTAAGAATTGAAACTACAGAAACCGGTATTTATAGATTATATTATCAACAATTAGTAAAGGCTGGAATGCCAGCAGCAATAATTCCAGAAAATTTACAACTATTTAATCAAGGTAAAGAAGTTGCGGTTACAATTAATTTACCAGAACAATTTCTTGAATTTTATGCAGAATCCAAAGTTTATTGGTTATATTTTGGGGAAGACGCGAGTCGAAAGGGTTTTGGCACAGACTAAATGCTTTAGATGTTAAAAATTATAACATTCCCTCACAAAATTCAGCAACAACAATCAAGGTAGCTTTTTATGGTTACACTACAGCGGCTCCTCATCCCAATCATCATACATTAATGATTGGATATAATTGCATGGCAAAGATGCTATTATAAATAAAATACATAGTCCAAAAAATATAGGTATTTGGCAATCACCTGAACTAAAAAATCCAAACAACGGCGCAGATTATATACTAATTACCACCAAAGAATTTTTACCAGCAGTAGAACCATTAGCCCAATTACGCCGCCAACAAGGTTTGCGGGTTAAAACTGTAAGCGTCGAAGACATTTATAATGAATTCAATCATGGCTTAGCTGATTCAGCCGCTATTAAACAATTCTTAGCTTATGCCTATAAAAACTGGGCTAAGCCAGCACCAAATTATGTATTTCTAGTTGGAGATGCCAACTCATCTCTATGTCAGTGCTGAAAATATAATAACTCCTGATGACAACTGGTATGTAAGTGTGGCAGCAAATGACAATTTACCAGACATGTTGATTGGTAGAATTCCGGGAAACAATCCAGAAATGGTAAGGCAAATAATTCATAAAATCATATGTTTTGAGAATTCAACTAATGAAGCACCTGATAAAGTATTAAGCGTTTATTTAAGATATTACCAACACAATATGAAGCTGATAAAATTTATTTAGAACCACACGTAGAAGCAAGCCAAGCCAATCAAGACATAATTGCTAGCATAAACAATGGTGTAATGATGAGCAATTATATTGGACATGGCACAATAGACAAATGGAGTATTGACAAAGGATTATTTAAATCAAGCGATGTAGAAAAGCTAAACAATGAACAACTAATCTTTGCTCTAATGCTGACATGTATCAATGGATACTTCATAAGCTCCTATGCTTATTCCCTTGCCGAAGAAATGGTAATAGCCAAAACAGGGGCGATTGGAGTATTTGCCGCCAGCAATTTTACCTATTTATGGGAAAATGCGATCTTAGCCAAATATATATTTGACAGCGTCTTCAAACAAGGCAATAGAAAATTAGGTTTAATTACCACCCAAGCCAAGATAAAAGCATATGAACAAGGGGCATCAGCAGAAGTTTTAAGGATGTTTACCCTTTTTGGTGATCCTGCGCTTCGGTTGAAATAAGCTTTTTTGGTGTAACATATTTACAGTTCTTTTGCTTTTCCTAGAACTAATGTATAAATTTTTTCATCAATAAAAATATTTGATTGTTTTAAAATTTTTACAAGAGGTTTGATTTTTGTTACATATCCTTTCTCTTTTGCTTTTAATAATACTCCCAAACTACCAATTACATTTATATTAAAACTTTTAGCAAATTTTTTTGCCTTTTTATCATCACATAAAAAAAAGTTTGCTTCCATTTCTTTATATAAAATAATCGCTTCACTCTCTCCAATACCAAGGGATATATTAAAGTTAATATTAGTAGATATTGTTTTTATTCTATTTTGACAATATTCTTTTAATTCTGGTGATTCTTTTTTATTTACCATTGTAATTTCATTAAATACTGCCTGTGGAATAAAAACATCACCAAATAATTTCTCTAATATTTCAAGTTTATTTACAATTGATAATGTTATTAATGCTGAACTATCTGCTATTAATATCATAAATTTTTCATTAAGTTTAATTCATCTTTTAATTCGTCTTCATCATAACTAATAATCGAAATTTTATTTTTTTTACATTCAATTATGAATTGATAAATAGATAAACCTGCAAATTCACTTGCCTGCTCTAATGAAAATTTACTATTTTTAAATAACATTAACGCGGTATTCAATTTAATGGTTTTACTTAACTCATTTACGCTTTCATTTAAAGTTAATGGAGTAAAATCAGGTATTATTAATGATAATTGCATAGCTATTCTTTCACATTACATTTACAAAATATTTTAGTCATCATTCATCTTAATGTCAAGCTAAATTACTAAGTTTAAATTCATATACTTAGAATTTAATTTATTTTTTTTTGGCAAACTTCATCAAAATGTCCGTCTTATAATATCGTAAATTTAAAATTTAATATTTAACTTGGAGACATAAACATGTCAACGCGACATTTAAAGAAAAAACGTAGCGATAGAATACGATCTATTGTTTTTGTTGGTTTGATGGTGATATTTGCCAGTAATAAAGTACTTGCAGATGTAAGTGAGTACTTTGCTGGTACTACAAATGTTCCTAATGCAACTGTGCGGATTAACGAGGCAGTTGGAAAAACCAATAAAGATGGTTCTTTTGGATTTCATGCCAAAAGAGCTGATCAATATGCAATTAGCGTAAGCAAACCGGGTTATGCCTTAGTTTCTATAATTGAAAAATGGCCTAACAAGAATCTTGTTTTTACTCTTAAAAAAGCAGAACTTATCTCAATTAGCATTGCAGACCATAGCAAAGGAATTACCATAAAAGATTCTCGTAATACTAATATTCAATTACCGGCGAATGCTTTTGGTAAGGTAAATGAACCTATAAATGCCTATGTATATACCTATGATTTGGCAAATGAAGCAATGCCCGGTGATATGAGTGCCGTCAATAGTCAAGGTGAAACTACTTACTTGCTAAGTGCTGGTGTTTTCTGGGCTGAATTTGTAGGTGCCTCTTCAGGGAAAAAGTACGAGTTGGCTACAAATGCTACTATTTCTGTACCAACTCCAGCAAACAAAGAAAATGAAGCAGCAAAACTATGGTCTTTTAATGAAGCTACTGGCAAATGGATAGAAGAAGGTTTTGTTCGTAATTTGAATGGAAGATTGGAAGGAAAAGTAAAGCATTTTTCAGCATGGAACTTTGACTGGGAAAAAAAGGAACCTGCTTGTGTGAAAATTGAGCTTACAAAGTCACTTTTTGATACTTATAATATTGGTGGTTCTCCACAAACTGTTCAAATTAAAGTAGTGGTAACTTCACCATCAGGCGTAGTTAATACAAGAACCAATACATCCAATAATGTTACAACTCCTCCTTGGCTAATTGCAATATACAATATACCATCTAATAGCACAGCGGAAGTTTTTGTTAAAGATCCATCATCTGACACTTTTGTATCACGCGGTACGGTAAATGCAGGCGCACCATGGGGAGGTACTGGTATTCCACCTAATCCTTATGATGTTTGTAATGGTAAAATAACCTTAAATCCGCCATCACTATCAGTAAGCCTAGATTCATTCACAGCCAACGTCACTGATGGCAAAGTAACCATAAATTGGACCACTGGAACTGAAACCAACAACGCTGGTTTTACTCTTTGGAGAGCTACACCAATAGATGGGCAATGTTCTCTTGAACCTTCTAATTATCAAGATGTAAGACAAGTTCAACCTTTGGTTTATTCTAAATCTCAAGATGGAGTCTTGGGTGCAAGTTATTCTGAACCAGATCAAAATGTTGAAGCTGGTGTAACATATTGTTATGGTTTAGAAGATATTGAATATGATGGAACACGTACTTTCCATGCTGATAAGATCATATCTGCTACATTGGATTAATTTGCAGACCTGTCAGGTTTTTAAAACCTGACAGGTCTTAACGAATTACCTAAATCAGTTAAATATATCTTCTAATTTTGCCTTATGTACGGGACTAAAGTCCCAACTCCATTATTAAAAACTACAGGGATTGCATATAAGCAGGGATAATAGTAATAGATATGCCTATATAATCCATGCTTATATGCAATCCCTGTAGTTATGGTTTCCATTTATCAAATTATTGTTCTGTAAATTAAAAAACCATCAAAAAATATGAACTTGGAGCCTCAGCAGAAGTTTTAAGGATGTTTACCCTTTTTGGTGATCCTGCGCTTCGGTTGAAAAACTAATGTCTTTTTCTTTTATTAAATCTGGCATTAAACCTGTCATTGCCGTAATCGTTTCTATATCCATCCCTGCATTAAGCATTTTTTTGGCAATTTCCAGTGCTTTAGTATCTTTTGCTTCTTGTTTTTGATCTTTTAAATATTCTTCTTCGGAATATTGATTTTTCATTTTTGCATATTCTTTGGGGGTTATTTTATCCTTTTTTATTAATGCAAAAATATCTTTAATAATTTCATTATTATAATCACTTTCTTCAACTTGTTCATCTAAACTATCATCAATCGCTTTGAGCCATTCTCGATAAGGTTCTGGTGTTTCATCGCTTGCATATTTAGGAGAAACATAAATAATTTTATGTTGAGTCTCGCCAATACCTGTTCCATCAAGTTTTTTAGGTTCAAAATCGGTAATTGATATATCAGTTTTATGTTTATCACCTGAAGTTAAAACAACAATTGTGAAGACTTGCATATTGGGTTGATAATGGAGAAAACGGTCATAATGGTCACTATACCGCTTATGTTGAATATCAATAATTACACGATTTTTTTTATCCTCAGCAAATAAATATTTTTCAGTTTCTACTTTATCAATTTCAATATCTATCCCAATTAAGTCTTTAACAAAAGCTGTGAATATATAAGGTTGAGAAAAGGCTTTTTTAAAAATAACGCCATAGCGTAAAGAGGCAACTTCAATCATAATTTTATTCCGTCTTGATAAAGCAATTCCTACTGAATAATCTGAATTAACTGACAGACCTGTCAGGTTTTAAAAACCTGACAGGTCTTATCTAGTTAAATATATCTTCTAATGTATCACTGGTGATGATTTTTTCTGATACAATCTCTAATTGTTCCAAAGTCATTGTTTCTAATTTAGACTTATATTTTTCTGGAATATTTGATTTAAATTTAAGGGATAATTGCTTTTGTATAGAATCAATTATACCTTCACGTCTTCCTTCAGTAACAAAACGTTTTTTAGCTTTTTCCCAAGCGGCTTCGTCTTTGATTTCTGATAATAATTCTGGATCTATGTCTTGTTTGGCAATGGAATCCATAATTTTTTGCCATAATTTGTTTGGATAAGTTTTTTTATCCATTTTTCCATCTAATGAACCTTCAATAAATTCTAACCATTTCCGTATTTTATCTTGTCATCGTGAGGTGTGTTGATAATAAGCAGTATAGTATATATTGTACGATCAAAACTGTATTCTTTATAACCATCAACTTGTTCTGCCATACTAATAAAGTGGTTATAAAACGATCAAAAAAATCGTCTTGTTTGACATGCTGAATTTCTACAATAATACGTTGTTCAACATAGTAAAACTAATTTTGGCAAAATTCATCAAAATGTCCGTCTTATAATATCGTAACTCGAAAATTAGATTATATCTGCTACATTGAATTAAGAATATCTAAGTACTGAAGCAGTCATAAATATTATCCCTGCTTATATGCAATCTCTGTAGTTCTTACGCAGCTAATAGTACAAAGCTGCGCTTTGGACTCCATATTATTTATTATTTAATTCAATCACTTATAATTATTTTTGATTTTTTTTGGCAAAAATAATCAAAATGTCCGTCTATATAATATATAGATTATCATTCATAATTATTTATAAGGAAGACATCATGTTTAAGAAACAGACAAAAGTAGTTTTAATAGCTACTTCAATAGCATTTGCTAATACGGGGTTTTTAATTTTTCCTCAGCTAGCCTCTGCGGCTCCACCACATAATCCAAACTTGTATTATCTTGATGGTCAGAGGCCAATGAATGTCTGGGAAATGACCAGTTATTTGGATAGATCCTCAAAGCATCAGCAAAAAATAGTACAGCAGATTTGTTTTACTGCTCCAAGTCTAGCTGCTGATACTCATTGTGCTTATGACTGG
>NZ_MCBX01000028.1 GCF_001723685.1 Candidatus Marithrix sp. Canyon 246 | reverse complement strand
TCAACTGGACAGCGAAAATAGAAAATACAAACTCACCATCACAAGCGAAAGTAACGCGATGTTTTGCCAAGTTATTTTATCCAGACACAAAGCAGGTAAATCTGAATATGCGCAATTACTTAATGGATTTGAGGTTGAAGATATAAAATATTGGAAGATAACTGTGCCTTCACCACCGCTCACAGAATAACGCGAAATGGTGGCTGGTAAGTATGTTTTTTTTGGGATTTTTTTTGAAGTAGCAAAACTTAAATGACACCCCGCTTTTATAGCGGGTTCAAATCTACCAACAACTATTATTGCAAAGAAGCCTATTAGCATCTTCAAGTGTTCCAAAATGATGCCATTGATCATTTAAACCATAATGTATCTGCGTGTTTTTAGTAATTAAAGCAGCTTTATATTGATTATTATAAACACGTAAGTATTCAGTATTATTAACATTTGTATTAGCATGTGGAAAAAAATATTGAGAAAAACTTCTTTCAGCTAAATCAAAAATAATATTAGATTTAATGCCATTAATTTTTGGAATACTGCAAACGTTTTCGCAGGGAATTTGATCCTTGTCACGATCAAATCTTGTCTTGTTACATTTTGTCAAACAAAAAAATGCTAAATCACACGAATTAATATCTTTACAATATCCATTACAATCATTACATGAAAAATTCTGGGCACTAAAAACATTAGTACTAATGATAAACATAAATATTAATAACAACTTATTCATAATCAACCTTATACAATTAAAATAAAGTTAATATAATTATTGTCTAAGTTTTATTAAAAATCTATTGATCAATTGATATTGGCACTGAATTAGAACATAATTAGAACATAATTAAGTTTATAGATGAATGAAACTACATTAAATCATTAAATAATATTTTGTTTATGTGGCAATCAAAAAGTTAAATGTTAGTTAAAATTGAGATGGTTGGGAATTTTTACTCAAAAAGAAGACAATAAGATAATCATGACAAAAATAAGAGGATTATTATTAGCTATAATATTGTTAATAGGTACGATTACAGTTTCTATAGATAATTTTGGCTAATTAATGAATTCAACTCATCCTTTCATCCCCGTCCTTTAGCACGGGCACGCATACGTTTCTCATAGTTGGTCCTTCATCGACACAGACACTAGAAACACGCAATTCATCAATATCTGCACCTTCATTATTTTCTGCATTTGCAATCGCAGTATCTAAGGTTTTTTTCAATAATACTGCTGCGCGTTTATTACTAAATTTTAAAATATTTAGTGCTTGTTCAACAGGTAATCCACGAATTTGGTCAGCAACTAACCGACACTTTTGCGGAGAAATACGCACATATTTATGTTTACTTAATACTTCCATATCAATTATTAATTATAATTTAGCGTTTAGATTTTTTATCCGGTTGATGTCGATCATACGCGGATTTGAAGAAGCGATGTTATCTAAGCAACAAGCTACCGCTATTGCTAAGTCATTAGGTTTGTCTATTAATGATAAGGGCATTTTAGAACATGATCCAGACTTTAGGTTTAGTTATAAATCCTTGCAAAATGAGTGGTGGTATCGGTTCGCTATTGAGAACAGAGACGCTGTTAATGCGGCGAAGTTAGGGTGTCGAATTAGTGGGAATGTGTTGCGCGACAAAGAGTTAGGAATGTGGATACGCGCTATGGGCATTCAATTGAAGCGGTATAAAATAGAAAATGGTCCTGACCATGATTCTACATATATAAAAGGAAAAAAAGCAGGGTCAGGACCAAGAAAAAGAGAAAGCCATTTCGGCATAGACATAAGCGCAATGTCCTTCTTCCTCGATGCGATCCAACGGCGGTGGCTGGCTGGTCGTACTGAAAACGTGGCATTTGCTAATAAGCTAAGCTCATTGTTGATCAACAAAGTGTTAAACGTCCAACGCAACCATCCACTGCCATCGCTAAGTGCTATTTAGAAGAAAGATCATCTCATGATAATAAGCATGGTTTTTATATTCGATGGTTAATTCGTAACGGTATTGCCCAAACGCTCGGTTTATTTTTGAATAAAGATGGCGTTTTGCAACATGATCCAGAATTCAAATTGAGCTATAAATCCTTAAAAAATGAATGGTGGTATAAGTTCGCAATTGAGAATAAAGACGCTGTTAATGCGGCTAAATTAGGGCATCGTATAAATGGAAACGTCTTACAAGACAAGGAGTTGGGGGGATGGATTCGCGCTATGGGGGTGCAATTAAAACGTGAACAGGTAACAGTCACTGAACCTGATTTTGAATATAAAAATAACAAAAAATCAGGTTCAGTGACTAAGAGGAACATTCAAAGCATCTTTGGCATAGACAAAAGCGCAATGACCTTCTTCCTCGATGTGATCCAACACCGGTGGCAGAATGGGCGTACTGAATATGTGGCATTTGCCAACAGGTTAATAGCCGAAGAAGAACAAAATGCTGAACTGGAAGCGGCAACCATCGCCAACGAAAATTTCAATCAAGATTGACGATAAAACAATACAAAAAGTACGAAAAATATTAGAAGAAATTGGGCGTGATGAAAGAATAAATAATGCGGTTGCAGCGTTTGATGCAATTGAAGAACAAGCTGAAAAATATCAGCTTAAGAATTTGTTGGCATTAGAAATTTTCTGGCGTAGTATTTGGCAGTTCATGGTTAATTTTGGTGATACTAGCAAGGAAGTTTTTTTAAGTTATGTTGGCAAACAATTAAATTTAGAGTTTAGATTATAACTAATTGAAATTTATGTTAGTGAAAAAAAACATTAGATACTGGTATTGCTAATGCAGAAAATAATGAAGGTGTAGATATTGATGAATTGCGTGTTCCTACAGTTTGTGTCGATGAAGAGCCAACTATTTAGTAAATAAATAGTTGGCTCTATTATATTTACAGATGCTAACACCAATTCAGGATCAAAACCCATTTTATGAATTAATATTATCTACCAATTGCTGCTAAATTTATAAAATGAATTCCAACTAAGAATTGGCACAAATACCTGCTAAATTATTAACGAACCTTTTTATTGCAATATAAGTTGAGATTGTCGCAATAACGGCCAGTACATTTTACTCCTGCTACATATTCATTATTATCACATGTCATAATACCTTGTTCTTCAGAAAAAGAACTAGTCCACCTTCCACGTGCGTTATTATTAACATTTTTCATTTTTAGAGATATATCGTCACAATATCTACCTTTACATCTCATGCCTACTACTGCTTTACCATCATTCTTGTAATAATTGGTCCTCTCTTCTGAGAAGAATGAAGAGTTTTGTGTAGAACCACTTACTGTTAACCCTGATATCGTACAACAAAATAATTTCTTATTGTCACAATATCTTCCCTTACACTGAACTCCACTCACAACCTGACCTGTCGGGCATTCTTGACCATTACTTTGCTCTTCTGAAAACCAATTAGTAGTCCATTTGCAATAATTCGGTTTTCCTGCATCATCATTGGGATTCAAAGTAGTAAATTTAGGATAACCTGATGGCTTAAATTTGTTTAAATTATTCAAGAAATTAGTATCTTTCATAGGAATACTAGCAGAGCCATAATTAAAACTGTTAAGTTTACTTATCATTGTTTGATTGTTAATATCATCTCCAGTTAATTCATACCAACTAATCAAAGTGGGAGTGACAAATTTCCCATAAGAGTTTTCTGCAGATTCATTACTCTTTGCCAAACGCATTGTATGAGTACGAAAAGCTTCTTTGTGATAAACAATTTTTATATGACCATTTACCATAGGTAAACTAGAAAGACTTTCAATATAAAGTTTCCCATGAGCACTGTAACTACCATGAGTAATGGTACCATTTTTTGTCCAAATCGCCACATATTCCCAATCATGTCTATGCTCATCGACTGTAGCAATGCCAGCTACCATATCATCTTTCAGAAAATAGAGTGCATAAAAATGACCACAATATGTAGAATTATTTTTCTTCTCACAAGTGTAACGATGAAGAGTATTAGAATAATTTAAGAATGAACGATTACGACACTTTCCAGTTATACTTCCAGTAGGTTTCAATCCAGAATTTGGTTTACCACTGCGGCTAATACCAGCACTGGGATAACAACCATCACCATCAAAATCAAAAACAGGTGCTAATTTGGAAACAAAACTTCCAGGAATTGCTTCGTCCAGTTTTGGGAAATCAGAAGCTTGTGCAATGCTAATTGTAGCAAAACAGAACAACAAAATGCCTAATGATTTTTTCATTTTCATAAAAAATATAAAATATAATAATTTTAAAGTTACCAAGATAATTATATGCCTGACATTCCAAACATATAAAGCTTATGATTTTATTTAATGATACTTTAGTAAAAGTAAAAAAATAAAATACGAAATACATTATAAATATAAAATATAAAAAAAACAATACTTTTTTTTATAAAATAAATTATTTTTAATAACTAATTGAAAATAATTAAAAATATTTTTTTAATTGCCACTTTTAGGTATCACTTGAATATGGGGTTCTCATAGGCTTCTTTATCAAAGTGAATTTTTTACATATATTATCTCATATAAAATTATATTTTTCATATATTTATTCTAAATTGTGCTTCCCAAAAGATTTAAAACAGGCTCTTACAAGTTTCACCAGAACGCAAACGTAAAGTAACATATTGACCTTCACGAGCTACTAATTGAGCAGAATTACCAGCACTTCTAGCTAATTGGGCACCCTTATTAGGTTTTAATTCAATACAATGAACAGTACTACCCATTTGGATATGACATAAAGGCATACAATTACCAGACTTAATTGGAACATGAGTACCTGAGATAATTGTATCGCCTACATTTAATCCTTTTGGATATATAATATATTTACGCTCACCATCAGCATATAAAACTAATGCAATATAAGCACTACGGTTAGGATCATATTCAATATGCTCAACCTTAGCCTCAATTCCATCTTTATTACGTTTAAAATCTATAATTCTATAATGCTGCTTATGTCCACCGCCATGATGACGAAGAGTGACACGTCCATTATTATTGCGTTTACCTTTTAATGGGTTATAAACTGTATCACCAGAATAAACGCGGAAAAATGTTAGATTACCAACAAAAGGATCAGTAGCTATTTTAAATGCTAAAGCTGCAAAAGGTTCGTCATCACTAGATTTTCTGCTGGATTCGGTTTCATCTTTATCATCTAAAACGCCACGTATGCTAGCAACATCAGTAGGTGCAGGCATAAAGTCAATTACTGCATCCAACATTTCTTGCAGTTTTGTAGCACCAGACAAGTTACTTTTTTTAAAGTAAAATACTAAGCATTACTGGAACAACCAAAGGATAAAATATATGAATATGATAAAACAAGATTATGCAATAAGCCAAGTACCTAAAAATTGGCCTGATATTCTAACAATAATTGAAGCGGGCTATCCAGTAAAATTAATGCAAGGTAATCAAACGATTGCGACATTAGTGCCAAATAATAAAATTCAGAAAAAACAAAATTTTTGGCAAGCTCTACAAATCTTCCGTCAACAATTCAGTCCAGAAGACCTTAAATTTGATGAAGATATTTTTAAAGATGTACGTGATCGTAGTATAGGGCGTGAGGTGTTTTTATGAGTTTAAAGTATCTACTTGATACTAATGTTCTTTCAGAACCAATACGTCCTGAACCAAATCAAAAAATACTAACAAAAATTAAACAGCATCAAGATGAAATTGCAACAGCAACATTAGTTTGGCATGAACTACTATTTGGTTGTAAACGCTTACAAGTTTCACGTAAACGCCAAATGCTTGAACAATATTTATATCAAACTGTAGGTAAAATGCCAATTTTACCTTACACTGAAGAAGCAGCAGAATGGCACGCTCAAGAACGCGCACGTTTAAGTTTAATTGGAAAAACGCCACCATTTGTAGATGGACAAATTGCTGCAATTGCAAAAGCATATGAGTTAATTATTGTCACTGTTAATGTTTCCGATTATGAATTCTTTGAAGAAGTAATTATTGAAAATTGGCAAAGCTTATAAAGCAAATTAATTAACCATCTCCAATCCATCCAAGTGCATGAAAAAGGCACTTTCCATACAATTCACCTAGTAAAACTGGATGTGGTTTTTTAATACGCTCAGCTTTCCGAATTATCACGTTTTTATATCGTCCATCAACAACTTCATCTGTTACACATAAAATACCTATTTCCTTTGTTGTTATTGATGCCGCTGCATCTATCATAGCCTGTTCATTCGGAATGGCTAAATAAAAATAATGGCAAAATGGTATGTATTCAGTTAATTTCATATCACGTTTTAGATCGTGAATATTAATTTTTACCTCAATGCCTATCACTGTTGGTAATGGTCCTTTATTAGATTCTTTTACGATACTTACAATGTCAATACGTCTTGGCTTAGATGATGTACCTGATGATACGGCAACTTCTGTAAAAAGCTGAAAGTAATCTATTTTTTTTTGGTTAATAGTATCAATAGCCCATTGAGGATTTTTAAGGGATTGAATTATATTAGCCGTAGTCATAGCTGCTGGATTGGTAAATAAGTCACCTATAACATTGTCTAATAACTGTTTTTTATATTTACGCCCTCGTCGTGGTTTATCATTTTTAACCTTACAATAGGTTTTCCATGTATCTCTTAATTCTTCTCGTGTAGTTTTACCAGAAATAAGTCGTTCTTTAAAGTCTTGCACAATGTTGGGCGGAGCAATACTACTGATTTTCATTAGAATTTATAATTGCTCTGGGCTTGTGTTTGCTTTTCCTATAATCTCAATATTATCAGTGTTATGTAATTTTAAATAATACTATCCTGCCCTTTTAATGCGCCAAAAACTGGACTCATTGATTTTAAATTTCTGGGCGAGCTGACGAACGTATTGAGAAAATGATTTGGCTTGCTTGCGATATAGACGACTACGTTCAATATCAATTAGAAGTTGAGCAGTCTTTGTCCATTGGCGTTTTTCGCGTTCTAATAAATTTTGAAGTTGATTTTCAAGTTTCTTGATGTCCATGCTTTTTTAAAAAGTGATGAAATAAACGAAAGAATATGGAATAATACTATTCAAGTCAGCGTTAAAGCTTATGACATTAATATTAATATTGATGGAAAGCATTGGTAAACGCGCTGGTTTTATGTTTGTAACTTATTGATTTGTTTAGCAGTTGCTTTGGTTCTTTTTAACCAAGACAACCTAACACAAACCACCTAACTACTTTCAACTAAAGGTGATTTATGATGTGTACTAATGTAACACAGGCCCATTCAAAAACTATTATAAATATAGTTTGTATTACAATAAAACTAGTTTGGGGGCGAAGATGAAAATCAAAGATTTCAGCCCTCAAAGTTATACTGGACTTTCTAATAGAAAACAACTTAAAAAGCTCTCAGGAGAGTATCGTTTAGCAGTTTTTTTATATTCCTTGGCGTGCTTTCTATCAATAATTACTAGCTCTTATGGCAGCTTTATGGGCAGTTTATATTTAGGAATCGCGCTGGTAATATTGGCAGAAGGACTAAAGCTGACTGCTGCCATTGGTGATACAGTCAATAAACCAGCTCTTTTTTTAGGAATAGCTGTTTCTGTTGGAACTGCTTCCTTTTCTAGTTATTTGTTTTTCAATTAAATAATGTGAATGCTGTTAATAATACAGATATTATTGAGAGAATAGAGAGAGAATTAGATAGCTTTAAAGCTCCCTATTTATCCTCTAATAACTTGCTGGAAGTTCAAGATAATAATATCAAATTAACTAAACATATTAATTCAATAAAAACTGCTTATTATAGGATTAAGTTATATATAATTTATCGTACTCGCGTTATGACAGGGCATAAGATAGTTACTCTTAAAAGATGCGGTACTTCAAATACTTGTCAAAAAATACAAGCTAAGCATAAAGCTATAATAAAGTTGTTAAACCAAAACAATAGCAAGTTAAACTTAATAAAAACAGCTATTGACAGCAATAAAGCTAGCAAAGTTCGTAAAGTAGATCTTTAAAGAGAGTTAATGGCTCTGTACTTATACCATTATGGATTCAATTTGTTATCACCGCATATTTAATAGTAGTGATTGAATTTAGTCAAATTTTAAGCAGTGTTAAAAAAATGACTCTTCAATATATTTGCTAATTTTAGTTCTTATATTCTCTTTTCTAAACCTTTTCCTTTCCTTTCTAAGAACAGTGATCTGAAACCGAAAAATCAGAAAGCCAGAACTCAGAAAGCTGTCACGGTTTTGACCAACAACGCGCCTAAGCAAAAAAGAAAAAAATTAAATGAAGAAGGTGTAAATAAAATTATTAAATAACTTGAAAATAGAAATGTCAAAATGACTAAAACCAATATTTTAAATGAGCTATCTCTTTTTGGTTTTGGTAAAACTGACGTGAATTATAAGATGGTTCGTGCGGTGATCGCGCCATAATCAAAAAAAAACGCGCTTACATGAATTAAATTATTCAAATAATCAACTGGTTAATAGGTGTTTTAAATTAATCAGTTGTAAAAAACGCGCTTTTAGCTAAAAAATAAACCAATTATGAACAGCAATATCATTGTAACTAACTGTTTTAATTGATTTAACTATCAATCATAAACTGATAATGAGCAATATTTTTAGCGGTTAAACGATTATGTTTACTTGCTAAATTACACATGTTTGGTTGTCAACTACCCCTGAGCTAAAGACACAGGGGCTTGAATCGTGAGATTCGAGATAGGTCTTAGGACTAAATAGGTGATTAGGCTAAGTGTTAACTCACTACGTTGTTTAAGTTATGACACCCGTGGAT
>NZ_MCBX01000027.1 GCF_001723685.1 Candidatus Marithrix sp. Canyon 246 | reverse complement strand
TATCATTTTTTTGACTTGCACTTGAAACACGATAATATACAATGAACTTTTTTTTAGTATTGTTTTTAGCAATACCCATATATTCCAAATACTGATTGTGTGTATAATATCGACGATTTGTGGCAGTCCGGTGTGCTTTAAATTTACCAAGCCGATCCAATTTTTGGAGTGTTTTGACTGATCTATTAATAAGTTTAGCAAATTCATTTAACCGATATGTAGGTTTCATTCCTATATTATATCATATAAGTTCACATAATTTACTACTAATTATTAACTCTTTTACCTGTCAACTCAAGTGGAAATTGGTTAGATTTTTTGCTATTACATGCTGAGCATACCAGTATCAAATTGCTCCATTCATAAGTTAGCCAGTAATAACCAGTATGTGATCTGTCATCATGAATACGCTTTTTGGGACGATAATGATCAACTTGTAATGCTGCTCCCGCAGTAGTATCAGTTTCACAATAGCCACATTTACGATGGTAAATTTGGTTTTTTAACACTTCATAAGTTGCATCCCTATAATAATAAGAACTGAAATTATGCTTGTCTTTTTCAATGAGTGTCTTTTTGATTTGATTTTGGCAACCCTTAGTATTTAAACCAACAGGTAGATTATTGTAGTCTTTTTTAACGCTAATCATTGGTTATAAATAAATCGTCTGGAAAATCATCTTTACTTTCTTCAAATGCTTTGAGACTGGCTCGAATTTCATCATTTAATTTGGCTTCATCATAAGTTTCCTCAGTTCTAATTAAGCTTAAACTGCGATTATTTTCTGGCTTAATATCTAAATCAAAAAGCGGTGAACTCAATAAAATATTCGGCAATAAGTTTCTAATATTCATATGAATTTTTTCTATATGAATACCCTGTTCTTTAGAACGTTTGACTTTAAGAAAAACCGAATTTTCGGGTGCGCCCAAAAATGGAATCACGCTATGAGTAGATGCAATAAATTGCACTTTGGGAAAAACTGCCGATAACAGAGACGGCAATTGACGTTGCCATTTAGGATGTAAGTGTAAATCAAGTTCATCAATTAAGATGATACCACAAAAATATTGAGGTTCAATCACTGAAGGTTGTTGTTGATAAAAACGAATCAACATATCTCCAATCATGGCAATGATACTTTTATGCCCAGACGCTAATTTTCTAAAGGCTATTGGCTGATAAGTTTGGTAGTTACCAGCATTTTCTTTTTCAATATAAACAATTTCATCTTTCTCATTGACTTGTATATCAGCAATATAAGGTAATAATTTCAGTAATGTTTTTTTGATAATTGAATATTTGGGATTTTGTTTGAGATAGCTAATAAAAAACTCATATTCAATGCTTAATAAAACACCATCGGTATTAAATAAGCCATAAGTTGTCGTGCTTTTTTCGGAGACTTCATTGCGTGTTTGCTGATTTTGAATTTCTAATCTGGAAGATCCATAAGCAACAAACTGAGTAAAAGGTTGAAACTCTGGCGTTCCTAAGCGATTAATCTGATTATTACCGTGGTTATTAAATTCTACAGTGATTTGACAATCACTTTCTGTAAGGATTCTTTTGTTATCTTGATTCCCAAATAAACCAATGGCAATTGCTTGTAGTACGCTGGTTTTACCAAATCCATTTTCTCCAGTTAAAAATATCCATTGGGTTTCGTAAGGCATATCAGTGATATTAGTTTTAATAATGCCTTGGTAATTTTCGATTTGAATTCGTTTAATTGCACAAGGCAAGATTAATTCTTTCATTATTTTTTCTCAGTGCTAAATAAAATATGTAAACCCTACGGATTATTTGTCTGAACCCTACTTTGAAATCAAATGTTCATAACGCCGATCAGTTAGAGTATTTAGAAACGCAACTAAGGCTTTTATTTTTCTATCTGAGAATTTTTTGCCTTTTATCAACTTCTTCATGTTGACTGTTTCTGGAACTTGTGCCTGTTTCCAAGGTTTTTGGGTTTCTGGATTGTGTGTTCTGCTTGAACTTAGGTATTTGTCATAAAATTCTATCACGGTTGTCAGTTCTCTGAATACTCCGTTATGCATCCTTAATTTTACCATCATGTTTTTTATCTGTAATTAAAGGGTTGGCAAGTAAGCCATGATCTATTATGCCTTGTTCTCTTGCTGTATCGCTTGTACGTTTTAGTTGGTGACAGGATGAGCAGTTGGTGTTGTTATTAGAGAAAAATAATGATCGTCCCAAGTCTTCTAAATCTGTTAATTCATATTCTCCGCGCAGATAGCTATCATATTTGCTGTCAAAAGGTGCAAATTCATCTGTTTGTTCAAATTTAGCAATACTTAGTGTCATTGCATCGTAGGCTTTATCAGCATCATTAATATTAAAATGAAAGTCTGGTGCAATCATCGCCTAGTGATACTGCTAGACCATTATTTCTATTGTCAATAAATCCATGTTCTGGATTGTGACATTGGGCGCAGTCTTAAAATTGAAATAATTGATAAAATTTAGCAAAATTTTTCATTTCTGCCTTCTCAATTCCTAATGTGATAAATTTAACTTGTTTTGAATAAGTTAAAGAACCAAAAATTAAGTCCCAAATTGCTAAAAAACCTCCATAATTGCGATTGTTATGCAATTTTGAATGGTGAATTTGGTGCTGATAAGGTGAAATCAAAATTTTTTCTACAAACCGTGGGTATGATAGCTTAATGTGAGAATGACGCAAATTTGAGCCTATCAGTGAAAACATAAAACCAATAACGATAAAACGTAAATGGATTCAGCACTTTGGCACTGTGATGTACTTTGTGAAATTCCCATAAAATGGGAATGCTATGTAATAAGCGATGTAATAAGTAGCGAGTTAAATCACTAAAGATAAACAAAGACAAGGTAAATAATACCATAATCTCTGTATAATTAAATGAATTAATTCTTATCCAGCCAAATTGATTGATTAACCAATTGTTTACAAAAAATGTAACTTCTGTGGCTCTTAGTTTTTTAATTAAAATTCAACAGCTAATTGTAAGATTGCACCATGACCATCCTTACCAGTTCCACCATCAGCGATGTCATAATCTTCATCAAAAGTATATTCTAAAGATAATGTAGTATTATCAAAGATTCCTACTGATGCTGTAGCTAAATAGCGTCTTTCTGGTAAGTCAAGTGCTAATCCAATTTCTTCTAAACCTTGATAACCCACAGCAAATGTTGTTTCTTTTCCAGCAATTGGAAAGGTATAACCAAGTTCTGCATTCCAAGCTTTAGGCTCTGCACCAACACCATTAAACGCAAGATGACTAGATTTAAATTGATCTAAAGCTGTAATATATTCACCAATAAAACTAACTGGACCAACTTTTAATAATAAATATGCAGCTAAACCATTAACTTCTTCATAAGCTAGTAAACTGGTTGCGCCTAAAGCGTCAGTTAAACCATCTGAATCAGAAATATCATTAATAAAACCAACACCTACATCAAAATTATATTGATCAGTTTCTTGAGCAAAACCCACATTAAAACCATATTTATCAATTAAATCTTCAGCGGCAGAATCTTGAGTAGAACCATTAAATCCATAAACTGTTGCATAAACACCACCCATTTCTGCACCTAACAATACTGCTTGTTCTCTAGCTTCACCGATTTCTAAAGTCAATGGATCAGAAACCATATGTGATTCATAGTTACCAAATGGTAAATACATTTGCCCTAATGAAAGATAAAGCGGTGATAACTCTGTATTACCTAAAGTAATTTTAGCTTCATCGACTTCAAAGTCTGTAGCACCTTCTTCATAAAGAAAACTAATCAAGCCAGTAGCCCATTTATTTACTTTGGCTTCAAAGGCAAAACCAAGTTCATCAACTGCAATATCACTAGTATTAACTTCATCAAAGCCACGATTATAACGACCCTCTAATGAGACCAAACCACTGAAACGTACTCCTGTATCTGACTCTTTAGCTTGTAATAAAAAGCTACTCAACATAGTAGCTATAATTATGTTACTGATAATAATTTTTTTCATATTTGTTAAAATTAATGTTTAAGATGTTGGTTAAGCTATTAGAAAATCATACCGCATATGATAATCGTTTTCATTTACAATTGCAACTAAAAGATGAAACCACTAATATATATAAAAGCTTTTATATTTTATGTCAATGAAATATTTGATGTAAGTATTGTTTATAAGGTTAATTATTCCAATGAACCAGTGCTGGGCAAAAAAGCTACTGATAGCTCTTTAACAACAAATTTAGTGTATAAATTTTAAGATTTGTTGTTTGAACAATCAAAACAATAATCACAAGGTTTTCCGAATAGATTTGGAATACATGACCATCCGGGTGGTAGTTCTTCGTCAAGTTCTTGATTCTTAAAATGTCCTTCATAAGCCACATTTTGAAAGCGGCTAATTTTGCCACAGCCACTACATACAAATGTAGTGGTAACAAGATGTTTTCTTAAAACTGGTTTATCATTTCTTGTATTTTTTCGCCATGCTGATATTATAATATATAGACTGAATATAAAGATTAAAATAAATGGTCCAATTTGATGGAGGTTCTCTAATGAAAACATAAATTAGTTTGATTAAGTTAAAAACAACAACGAATTTTCAATGTAACCGATTTAAACTCTGAACAATCTATGATTCTTTCCAATTTCATTAAGCCTAAATGGCAACATAGTAATCCTAATATTCGTCGTTCTGTAATTGATGGATTAGACGATACTGCAATTTTACATGAAATAGCACAAAATGATACAGCGGCTGAGGTGAGACAAGCTGCATTAAAAAAAATCAATGACTTAAATATTTTAGATACCATTGTACATAATGACAATGATAAAAATGTGCAAGCAGTCGCTCAACAACGCATAAAACAATTACTATGCACTCAATTTCTTAGCTTAGAACAGCGTATAGCTTGGATTAATAAAACTAATGATGCTGAACAAATAGCAGAAGTAGCTACTAAGGCAGAAGAAGTTGAACTACGATTAGCCGCTATTGCAAAGCTTGAACGTGAAGGTTTGTTAGGTGATATTGTTATCAACGATTCTGTTAGTGAAGTGCGTTTAACTGTGTTGGAAAAATTAACACAAAAATCTACCTTAGAAAGAGTAGTTAAAGCCACTCGTAATACTGATAAACGACTATATCGTAGAGCGCGTGAAAAATTGGATGAAGTAATTGAACAGATAGAACGCCCTGCACGAGTCTATGCTGAATATGAGGCTATTTGTACTAAGTTAAATGCTTTAGAAAAGCGTTTAAATAGCGGTATGTCTGATGTACAAATGACTAGCAAGAATGCTAAATTATTGAAAACTCAACAGTTAGAATTCAATAACTTAAAAAAAACATGGCTAACTATAGCTGAATATGCTGAGCCTGAGTGTCAAAGCCGCTATACTGAATTAGAACAAAAAGTAAAACTCGCTTTTGAAAAACATGAACAAGCATTAAAAGCAATACAAGCACGTGAAGAAGTCTTAGCACCTATACGTGAATCTAAGCAAACTGTATCTACGAAACTCGAAGCTTTGTTGATTGACTTAAAAAAACATCAAAGTCTTGATAATAAAACCCATGAAGATTTCACGGAAAAATTTACTGCTTTAGAAACTGAATGGAATTACATCCCTACATTAGATGATTCTGATGAAGAATCTAATTGGCAAGCTCGTTTTAAACGCTTTGCTGAAGCAATACAAAAACGACATCAAAATTTACGTCAAATTTATCAAGCTACTGAACAATTAGAAGCCTTATGTAATGAAACAGATAAATTACTAAGTAGCAAAGTTACTACCGAACAATTAACCAAACTTAAAGCGCGTTGGCAGAAGGTGCATTTACCAGAACCAGCAGTGGAATTAAATAACCGCTTTAAGAAAAATATGACTGCCTTAGAGCAACGTTTACAAGCGCAAAATGAAAAACATAAGCAGACAGTCAATAAACTCAAAACCTTACTAAATGAATTAGAAGCCACTTTAGAAAAAGGTGAATTAAAAACAGCTATTTCCCTAGATGAAAAAGCTACTAAATTATTAAAAACAATCAAAGATAAGTCAAATCGTGCCCTTTTAGATAAACGTCTGCAACAATGCAAGCTTAAAATTAATGAGTTGCGTAGTTGGCAAAGTTGGGGTGGCAAAGTTGAACGAGAAAACTTATGTCAAAAAATAAGTAATTTGCTTGAAACAGAAGAAACAGCTGAAAAACTTTTAGAAATGGTTTTACAAGCACAAGAAGCTTGGAAAAAATTGGGTTCCAGTGGTTATTCACAACAACTTTGGAAACAATTTAATGATAATTGCCAACAAGTTTATCGCAAATATCGAGAAGACTTATGTCAACAAGTAGAAGAATTACAGAAAACTTCGGCAGATAAACCAGAAGAATCGGCTAAAGTAATCAATAACTATCAACAAACTTGGAAAAACCTTGGTTCTCAAGGAAATTCAGATCAAATCTGGAAACGTTTTAATGATGCTTGTCAAACTGCTTATGAGCCTTGTAAGGCTTATTTTCATGACAAATCTAATCAACGTGAACAAAATTTATTGCAAAAACAGGCTTTATCTGAACAGTTAGAAACTTATGCTAATAATACAGATTGGCAAAACGTTGAGTGGAAACAAGTCTCTAATTTTGTGCGCGATGCTGAAAATAAGTGGAAAACTATTGGAGCTACTGATAGAAAATTCAAAAAAAGCATTGAAAAACGTTTTAACAGCGCGTTACAAGTATTAACAACATTTTTAGATAATGAGCGTTTGCGTAATTGTCACCAAAGAGTGCAGCTATATTTACAGGTTGTAGGAATAGTTAATCATTTTGAAGATTTTATTGCTACTAATGCTGATGTTAAGCTGATTGAATCGACTCTTAATGAAGCAATTGAGGATTTAAAGACATTACAAACTCAATGGAAAGTAACAATTCCCGGCTCACGTCGTGTTGAACGTGAATTTTGGACTAGCTTTCGTAGCAGTTGTGATAAATTATTTAATTATCGTCAGCAACAAATTGATGAACAAAGCCATGAGTTACAAACTTATTTGGATAAAAAAACTGCTATATGTGATGAAATTCATATAATTGTGAATGATGATAGTATCATTATCAGTTCAGATCAACTCAAACAATTCCGAGATCAATGGCAAAATATTAAAGCTGATTGGAAGCAAATTGGTAATATTGCACGGCGTAGAAAAGCTAAAGCTGTAGAAACTGTTGAAAAACGATTTGAAGCAGTTTATAAAAAACTGAGAAATCAATATCAGAAACAATTAGCAAATGAACAACGCGATCAATTAGATCAACTTAGACAAAAAGCCGCTTTATGTGCTGAAGTTGAACAAGCTACAGAATTTGATGATGCAATTCAAAATCGTTGGGAAGAATTGGCTCCATTACAAAATTCTGAATTTGAAACTGCGATTCAACAACGATTCCAAAAAGCTTGTAACAATGCTGAAGATATTGTTAATACCAAGGGCATAGAAGAAAAGCAAACATATTGTATTCGTATGGAAATCTTAGCCGGTATTGACTCTCCAGCAGAAGCAGCACAAGCACGATTAGCTTATCAAGTAGATCGTTTATCGGCTGCTATGAGTGGTGGAGAAAAAACATCTATGAATCCACAACAAGAAGCCTTAGATATTGAACAAAATTGGTATTTAAGTGCCGCTGTGAGTCGCGAACAAACTAAAATTTTAGAACAACGTTTTAATAAGGCTTATCAAGCACTGCAATGAAATTAAGCATAGTTTTCTTAAACTATAATCGGGTTGCTGAAACCCGATACACCTTAGAACAGTTATCACGATTAGTGAATAATCGTGACGATATTGAGGTTATTGCTGTTGATAATGGTTCCAGTGATGGCACTAAAGAGTTTTTACAAACTCAGACAAGTTG
Organism: Candidatus Marithrix sp. Canyon 246; assembly: GCF_001723685.1. Lineage (GTDB taxonomy): Bacteria > Pseudomonadota > Gammaproteobacteria > Beggiatoales > Beggiatoaceae > Marithrix. The sequence goes on along the minus strand of NZ_MCBX01000027.1, from coordinate 935 downwards.
GGTGCATGTTATATCTATAGCAGATAACACTGGAATTGCTGGTTATAATCAAGGTTTCAAACTAGCCAAGGGTGATTATATTCTGGTTTTGGATGATGATTCACATCCAGTTGATAATATCACTTTGGATCGTATGATTCACCACTTAGACACACGCCCTGATATTGGTATTGTCGCTTGTAGGATTGAATCTGCTAATGGTGAAAGGTTTCAAACTTGGCATTTACCTGAAGATGATATAGCTACAACATCAATGGCATTTGTTGCTTGTGGTTTTACCATTCGTCGTAGCTTATTTGAAAAAATCGGCTGGTATCCAGAAGATTTTTTTCTATATCAAAACGAAATGGAAGTGGCTATTAAGGTATTACAACAGGATTATAAAATATATTATGATCCGCAATGTAGAGTCGTTCATCGCCAAGCACCACAAGGGCGTACCGGTTGGCGACAAGTATATTATCCAACGCGCAATAGCATTTGGTTAATACGTCGCTATGTTCCCTATCCCGGTGCAGCTTATTTAATTGCATCACGGCTATTTTTTGGTTTAATTCGCGCTGTACAATCCTTAGAAATTAAGTGTTATTACCAAGCCATGCGTGACGCTTTTACAACACCGATAAAAGCAGAAAAATTATCTAAATCTGTACGTAAACAACTGACAATATTTTGGCGACAAAATAGTTTTTGGCACCAATTGACTGGAAAAGTTAGAAATTAAAGTCAAGAAGCTTTGTAGCTTTGTAGAGTGGGTAGAGTGACAACGAAACCCACCTGGAAAAGTTAGAAATTAAAGTCAAGAAGCTTTGTAGCTTTGTAGGGTGGGTAGAGTGACAACGAAACCCACCATTTTCGATGGTTTTGGTGGGTTTCGTAGATACAGTTTGCTTAGATTCACGTATAGGTGCTAAGACTTCTTCACGTGCTTGTAT
>NZ_MCBX01000043.1 GCF_001723685.1 Candidatus Marithrix sp. Canyon 246 | reverse complement strand
AGATGTGTATAAGAGACAGGAGTGACAACGAAACCCACCATTTTCGATGGTTTTGGTGGGTTTCGCTATCGCTCTACCCACCCTACATATATTTTTTGTATTTCAATTATTTAAATACTTATGTATAACTATGAGTGTTGGAACGTGGATGAGTCTGTTAATGGAATTATTTGATGTGTTTTTTTATGTTCCATTAGTCGTTTTTCCCAACTGGTTTCTATCAGGCTTATCATTTCATTTTGAAATCTAGCTTTGGAGAAGTATTTGGCATGTTCATGAATTTTCTTGGGTATAAATACTTGTTGTTCAAAACGTTGAACTGCCTCAATTATAGATTCTTCTGTTTGTTCTGAAAAAAATAATCCAGTTTCTCCATCTTTCACAGTCTCCGTAGCTCCGCCTTTGCCAAAAGCTATAACTGGTGTGCCACAAGATTGTGCTTCTACTGGTGTTATGCCAAAATCTTCTTCTGCGGCAAATACAAATGCACGAGCTTTTTGCATTTTGTCTTTTAATACTTCATCTGGTTGATAGCCCATTAGTTCTATATTTGAACCAGCAATGGCTTTTAGTTTTTTAAATTCTGTGCCGTCTCCAATCACAACTAGGCGTTTTTCTGGCATTTTGTTAAAGGCTTTAACAATCAGATTAATTTTTTTATAGGGTACTATTCTTGACGCTGTTAAGAAAAAGTCTTGTTTCTGTTCGTATAAAGGAAATGCGTCTATATCTACAGGAGGATAAATAACTGTTGCATTTCTACCATAGACTTTACGTATGCGTCGCGCTATATAGTGAGAATTAGCTACCATTTTATCTACTCCATTAATGGTTCTAATATCCCATATGCGTATTTTATTCAGTACCCAACGCGCTAACCATGATTTAATTCCTGTTTCCATGTTGGCTTCACGTAAATATTGATGTTGTAAATCCCAAGCATAGCGTATAGGTGTGTGTATATAACTTATATGCAATTGATTTGGTCCAGTTATAACTCCTTTGGCAATCGCACTAGAACTAGATACCACTACATCATATTCTGATAAATCAAACTGTTCTATAGCAAGCGGCATAAATGCTAAATATGAGCGATATTTTGTACGACCCTTGGGCAATTTTTCAATAAAAGATGTGTGTATTGGATGTTGCGCTATATGGGTATCGCGAAAATTTTCAGCTTGATAAATCAAGGTATAAACTGGCGCGTCTGGATAATGCTCCAGCATAGCTTCAAGTGTTTTATCCCCACCTGAGTAAAAGGATAGCCAATCATGGCTAAAGGCTATTTTCATTGGTAGTTTATTTTTTGCTTGACAGTATTTTTTAAATTTGGTATAAATAGGTAATCGGTTACATCACCTGTCATTAGTCTTTTTAGTAACGTTCTACCATTAAGATTAACTGCATATTAATGAATACATTCAGTTTTAAGTGAAAATATATTTTATATCAAACACTTAAAACTAGAGGAAAATCATGAGCAATTATAATAATAAGTTTACTGTTTTAATAAAAAAAATAAATGAAAATTCTTGTTTCTTACCAGAAAGTGTATTTCATAGTTTGTTAAAAACTATAAATAAAGCTTTACGTGAGAGAATGTCTCATCGTGGATTATGGAAAAGTCCTACTAATTATCTTGGTTATCCTAGTTCTGGTCATTGGAGCCAAGATGATAATTTGTTTGAAGAGCTTGTTTTTGATTGTTATGTGTTTGCAATTGCTAAGCGTCTTAGATCATTACGTAATGCTATGCAACGATTTGACAATATAGATGGTTTAGTCTATAGAAATATTAATAATTTCCTCACAGAGCGGCAAAGAACTCATGATCCTATAGGTTATGCAGTAGCGCAAAATGCTATATGTGCGATTGAGCAGGCTATTGAGTTAGGAGCTGTTATCCCTGAAGGTTTAAGAAGGGGAAAAATTTGTAATCAGACATCTTTTAGTTTTGAATCATCTAAAGTGACGGACGATCCTGAATTAATATCTAAAGTCCTTATCAATAATAAAAAATGGTTAAAGATTCGCATGAGTCTTGCAAAACGGAATAAAAGAGTCCAACAACAGTTATGTGAATTGATTTGTGCATTTAAAGATGCGGATATGAAGTCTTTTAAGTTTAAGACTTTAGTCGATATCATGAAGGACGATGTTCGTGCTAGTTATTTCACAATAGATGAAGATAAAGAGAAAATTTATATAGATTGTCAAGAACTGAATGCCATTTTTCAGAAATGGTATCTACACATGATTCAGTTGATTGAACAGTCAAAGTATCAGCGTCGTGTTCGTCATAAACTGAAATTAATATTCATGATACGAGTCAGATCTATTACTAATTTAGATAAAATTCTTTCACAAAGTGAATTAGCAAAAAAATTAAATGTATCTGTAGGCACAATAAATGCTGAGCTAAAAATTATCCGAGAATATGCACAACAAATCACAAGTGATTATAACTCAAATTCTTTATCTGTTTTTATTGCTAATATACTAAAGTAGTGCCAATTGTGACAATAGATTTTAAAAAATTATATGACATAGATGCTGATATAGCAGACAAACAGAATTTAATTGATATAGAACTAGCAGATCGTCCACTATCTCCACAGCCCGGTGATATTTTTCTATTTGAGGAGCTTGATGTTATGGGATTGCAAATTGTGGTATTGAATGTTGATGATTTAATTTTAACTGTAGCAGCTGATGATAATCCTATGCTTGGTGGTTTTGATCTTGAACTTTCAGATGATGCTTTATGCGCTCCACTTATTTTGCGATGTAAGTATAATATTTTGATTCCCAACTATAAATTTAATTTAGATTTGCGCGTAGGAGTTGTAGAACCAGAATATTGTGTCCAAGCATTGGATATCATTTCAAATCTTTCTGATAATTTAAAAAATGAAATTGATGATGATTTATATTATCAGGAATGGATGGAAGAAATTGCTGGAGCATTAAAGGCTGTGACCGATATTTACTAGCGTTACTTTGTATGATGTTCTTATATATTTGTAGGGTGGGTAGAGCGAAAGCGAAACCCACCATTTTGGCTAGGTGGGTTTCGCTTTCGCTCTACCCACCCTACATTAACTACATGAGCTTTGAAACTAAGCCATCATCCCATGATGTCGCAATAAAGCATCAATCTTAGGTGCCCGTTCACGGAATTTTATAAATAATTCCATTGCTTCTTCTGAGCCGCCTTTTTCTAAAATTGTTTCTAGGAATTGTTGCCCAGTTGTGGAGTCAAATATTCCAGTTTCTTCAAATTTTGAGAAGGCATCAGCTGATAATACTTCTGCCCATTTGTAGCTGTAGTATCCAGCAGCATATCCTCCTGCAAATATGTGAGAAAAACTATGTTGAAAGCGGTTGAAGTCTGGTGGAAATACTACTGCTATTTGTTGACGTACTTCATCTAGTAAGTTTTGTATATCTGTTCTGCCTTCTAGGTGTAAGCGAAAGTCAAATAAGCCAAATTCTATTTGGCGTAGGGTGAACATGCCTATTTGAAAGTTTTTTGCCGCTAACATTTTTGTTAGTAATTCTGCTGGTAAGTTTTCTGCAAATATGTCTAAGGCTGGTTGTTGCCAGCACCAGTTTTCCATGAATTGACTTGGTAATTCTACCGCATCCCATGCTACTCCATTTATTCCTGCCACTGGTGCATAATCTACTTGGGTTAAGATGTGGTGTAAGCCATGTCCAAATTCATGAAATAGTGTGGTTACTTCTCTATGGGTTAATAGGCTGGGTTTGTCATTGATTGGTGGGGTGAAGTTGCAGCATAAGTATGCTACTGGTGTTTGTAAGCCTTTGGCGGTGCGGTGACGAATAATACATTCATCCATCCAAGCTCCACCTCGTTTGGCTTTACGAGCAAAAGTGTCTAGGTAAAATTGTCCGCGTAATTCTCCAGCTTTGCCATAAACATCGAAAAATTGTACATCTTTGTGCCATGTGTCGATGTTATCAGTACTTTCTTTAATTGTTAATCCATATAGTTTTTCTACTATCTTGAATAATCCGGTTAATACTTTGTTTAAAGGGAAATATTGGCGTAATTGTTCTTCTGATAAGTCATAAAGATGTTTGCGTAATTTTTCTGAGTAATATGGTATATCCCACGGTTCTAATTCTTGTTTGGCAAAGCTTTTTAATTGTTCTAATTCTGTTTCAGCTATTGGTTTGGCTCGTGTGGCTAAGTCTGTTAGAAATTCTAATACTTGTTCAGGTGTTTCTGCCATTTTGGTGCTTAGGGAGTATTCGGCATAGTTAGCAAAACCTAGTAATTGTGCTAATTGTTGGCGTAAAGTGACAATTTCTTGCATTATGTCGCTATTATCCCATTGCCCAGTAGATGCACGAGTGACAAATGCTTTATACATTTCATATCGTAATTCACGATTATCTGCATAATTCATAACTGGTTGATAACAAGGAAAGTCAAGTGTCAATAACCAACCAGTTAAATCAGCATCTTTGGCATTTTGTTTGGCTAAGGCTAGAACTGATTCTGGTAATCCAGCTAGTAAGGATTGATCAGTAATATGTTTTTTCCAAGCATGGGTGGCATCAAGTACATTTTCAGAGAATTGGGTGCTGAGTTTAGAGAGTTGTTCTTTGATTTGTTTATAACGCGCTTGTTTTTCTGCTGATAAGTCGATGCCAGATAAACGAAAATCACGCAATTCATTGCTAATAACTTTTTGTTGAGAATCTTTGACTTCAATTGATTTATAAGCTTCAAATAAGCTTTTATTTTGCCCTAATTCGCTATGATAAGCTGAAAGCAGTGGCAAACATGAGTTATAAGCGGCTCTTAATTCGGGATTATCAGCTACATTATGTAAATGTTGAATTGGAGACCAAATACGATTTAATGTATCATTTAATTCATTAATGGGTTGAATTAAGTTATTCCAATTATAAGAATCAGTTGCTGCAAGTAAGTTGCTAATTTGAGAATTATTATCTTCAATTAGTTGCTTAATTGTTGGTAAAATTTGTTCTGGTTTAATGCTATTAAAAGTAGGTAAATTCATAATTTGATAATTATATCATAAATTAGTATAATTGTTGTTCTAATGAGGAATTATACAATGTATGCTGAGTTACTAAAAGATTTTGAAAATAGTGAAAATTTAGGTGGTAAAGCATGGCAACATGCAGTTAATATTGATTTGATAGAACAAATGAATATTAAAGACTGTTCATTGCATTGCTTTCATTATCAACAGATGCTTGAAATGTTTATCAAGTATTTATTGGAAATGAAAAGTAAATATGGTTTATATTCAAGAACTCATAAGTTAAATAAGTTACTAGAAGAGCTAATTGAATATACTGATTTTAAAACAAATAAATCCAGTTATCGAATGGCGATACAAGTCATTACTGTCTGTGTTGAAGAATATCGTTATAATTTTTTAATTGATTGTGATGGTTATCATGATAGTGTAAAAATTGCAAATGAATTATTAAAAGAGCTATTGAGATTTGAAAAAACTGAGACTTTAGGATAACACATTTTTGGGATAATTTAAATTATGTGTCTTCCTTAAGTTATCATTTAATTCATTAATTGGTTGAATTAAATTATTCCAATTATAAGATTCAGTTGCTGCAAGTAAGTTGCTAATTTGAAAATTCATAATTTGATTTATAAGCAAGCCCTGAAGGGGCGAAATAATATAAGGTCCCTCCTAATGTCGGGAGGGCAACGCCCTAGGTGCGGATGGTATTTTATTTTAGCCCTGAAGGGGCGTATTAAAACATAAATCTCATTATTTTACCCTTTCAGGGCTTACATATAACATTCATATTTACCTAGGGCGTTGCCCTCCCGACATTAGGAGGGACCTTATATTATTTCGCCCCTTCAGGGCTTGTAAATCAAATAGTTAAATATATAAGTATAATTGTCGTTTCATATTTTTTTAAAAAATTTACATTATTTATAATTTGGTGTTATAATTTAGTTTCCATAAACGACATTGAGGTTTATTTATTATGAATGATGTCCCTTATATAAAGCAATGGCGAAGTAGCTTATTTGCTTTATTTATCTTATCTATATTCTCCACTATGGCTGTGGCAGAATCTCCTTTATGGAGTGCTACTCAAACTAATGAATTTTCTAAAGACCAGATATTAGTTAAATTAAAAAGCAACGCAAACGCTTCATCCTTGGTAAATATCTATAGTGATGTTGGTGTTTCGCATGTAAAAACCTTTCAAAATATTGGTATTTCTCTAGTAGAAATCACTGATCAAAATAAAACTGTCGATGAAATTCTGGAAAGTTTAAATAAATACGATCAAGTTGTTGAGTATGCAGAACCTGATTATATGATGCAGATAGATAGCATTCCTAATGATCCAAGGTTTGATGAGTTGTGGGGTTTGCACAACACTGGTCAATCTGGTGGTACTAATGATGCTGATATTGATGCCTCTGAAGCTTGGAATAATCATACTGGTGATTCTACTCTGGTTGTAGGGGTTATTGATACTGGTGTTGATTATAATCATGAAGATTTAGCTGCTAATATGTGGGTTAATCCTAATGAAATAGCTGGCAATGGTATTGATGATGATAATAACGGCTATATTGATGATGTGCATGGTATTAATGCCATTAATGATGATGGTGATCCTATGGATGACAATGGTCATGGTACTCATGTTTCTGGTACTATCGGAGGTGTTGGTGATAATGGCATTGGTGTAACTGGAGTCAATTGGAATGTTAAAATCATGGCACTGAAATTTTTAAGTGCTGGTGGTAGTGGTAGTACCTCAGATGCGATTGAAACATTAGAATATGCGATCATGATGAAAACTCAGCATGGTGTTAATATTAAAATGACCAGTAATAGTTGGGGTGGCGGTGGTTCTAGTCAAGCAATGCGTGATGCGATTGATGCTAGCCAAAATGCTGGAATGCTTTTTATTGCCGCTGCTGGTAATTCTGGTACTGATAATGACGCAAGTCCACATTATCCTTCCAGTTATGATTTGCCTAGTGTGATTGCTGTAGCTTCAACTGATCGTAATGATAATTTATCATCATTTTCTTGTTTTGGCGCAAATAGTGTAGATTTAGCTGCACCGGGTAGTAGTATATTAAGTAGTACTCCGGGTAATCAATATGCTAGTTACAGTGGAACTTCTATGGCAACTCCGCATGTTGCAGGTGCCGCAGCATTGTTATGGGCTGCTAATCCCAATGATAGTTATGCTGATATTAAAGCTAAACTTATGGGTACTGTCGATCAATTGGCGAGCTTATCGGGGAAAATGATTTCAGGTGGACGCTTAAATATAAATAATGCTTTGGGTTGTGATCCTAATAATCCACCAAATTTACAAGTTTCTTTGGCAGAAGCTTTTAGTGTTTATCAAAGTCAAGCTGTTGTATTAACAGCATCTTTAGTAAATTGTGCTAATTTAACTGGAGCTACTATTAGTGTAAACTTTAGCAATGGCGATTCTGCTTTAACTTTGTTAGATGATGGTGTAGCACCTGATGCTGCCGCTAATGATGGTGTTTATACGGCTAATTGGACACCAAGTAACACTGGTTCAACTACAGCTAATTTCAGTGCCACACATAATGGAAATAATTATCCAGCAACACGAAATGGTACAGTTGTAGAAACCATAGTTTATACAGTAAATGATCAGCATTCATTCGACTGGGTTGATATAAGTGGTACTGGTACAAATCTGAATCTTAGTGATGACAGTCATTATTATTCAATTCCGTTTGAGTTTAACTTTTATGGTCAAAGTTATTCAGATATAGCTGTTGGTTCTAATGGTGGAATTTATTTTGAAGATACTAACTTAACCCTTAGCAATCAACCTATTCCTAGTGATATGACTATAAATACTTTTATGGCTGTATTATGGGATGATTTGAATCCCGGCGCAGGTGGCGGAATATTTTATGAAATTCAAGGTACTGCACCAAATCGTAGTTTGATTATTCAATGGAATGAAGTGCCGCGTTTTGGCATTAATGGTAATACTTCTATACAAGCTATATTAGAGGAAGCCACTGGCAATATTATCATGCAATATCTGGATGTAAACTTTGATAATGCCAGTTATGACAATGGTGCATCTGCAACGGTTGGTTTGCAAAGATCTGCTGATTTTGGACAACAATATTCTCATAATACTCCAGCATTATCAGATAACATGGCAATTCTATGGTCTTTGAATCCAGAAGAGCCACCAGCAGCAGGAAGTTTGCAATTCTCTCAAGCTACTTATAGTGTCAATGAAGGAATAGGTTCAACAACAATAACTGTAAGTCGTACTGGTGGCAGTGATGGTTCTGTATCAGTTGATTATGCTATCAATGATGGTACCGCAACATCTGGAAATGATTATTCAGCTACACCGGGAACTCTAAGTTGGAATGATGGCGATAGCAGTAATAAGTTAATCACAGTTAATATTATTGATGATAATAATCAAGAAAGTAGTGAAAACTTTAGTTTAGTTTTGAGTAATGCTACAGGTGATGCTACCATTGGTTCTCCCAATAATACAGTAGTTACAATTACTGATAACGATTCAGGAGATGATTGTGCTCATGCTACTTTTTCAGTTGCAGATCATAAAATTACTATTCCAATGCTTGATATGCCGCTGTTAGATTCTCTGACTGGTGAACCTAATGGTAATATTGCTGTATTACAAGCAGAATTAGCAATGACTGAAGGTGTTGGAGATTTCAAAATGATCCCTGAAAGCATATCAATCATTGCTGGAGAAGAACCAAATGCAGAATGTCATGCTAGCTATTCTTATAATACTAGAATCATGCACTTTCCTTTTGTAGATGTTGCTTCTACTATAGTGTTACCACCAAATATTGTAATTGATGGACCAATACAAGTATTTGAAGCTAATTTACAACAATTACAGTTGTATAATGAAATATTCCATCTTAAAGATTATACTTATCTTTATGAATTAGAATAATTTTAAAATTCATGTAGGGTGGGTAGAGCGTCAGCGAAACCCACCATTGAAAGAGATAGTTTTGGTGCTGTCTCTTATACACATCT
>NZ_MCBX01000026.1 GCF_001723685.1 Candidatus Marithrix sp. Canyon 246 | reverse complement strand
TTCAAACTAATAGAAAACTTTTTGTCCCCAGCTTTTCCACTAGTATCAAGTGTAACTTCAACTTCTACAGTGTCAACTATCAGTTTTTGTCATATTATCAACATGAAAGATTGGATAGGCTACATGCCGCTGCTTCATATTTACATCCTTGTAATATATGGATTCTCCTTCAATTGCATCTCCAAATTTAGCAATAGTAGTAACTTCAAAACAAGGAATCTTAACTGATCTGGTGTTATGATCATACAAAATATAGCCGCTAGCATCATCTCCATTAAATGTGTTCTTGAAATTGCCGCTTAATACGGCAAATAAAAGCATAGTATTTATTAACTTAAATAATATAATATTTTTTTTTATGTTATTATTAAAAATATTTAAATGGCCTGTTTGTGATAGTATGGGCCATTCATTGGAATTTCCGCTTATCTCAAGGCGCAGCTAGCATAATTCTATCTGCAATAGCTAAATCACTATATTTATCATGCAATTGTTGAAACCATTTTCTTTTAACTAACCACAATCGAGATGATTTGTCATATACGATATGGCGTTTTTGTATTTTAAGCCAGTTTTTTTGACGGCGCGGTAATTTATCTAAGCTTTTTTGTAAAACCAGTAAATATGAAAATTGCAATTCAGCTTTATTTTCTCTATTTTTGATTGTAGGTATTATGCCTTTTAAGGAATTAAATAATTCAACAAAATCACCAAAACTAGCTGTTTTATGATTTAATTTTCGTTTGGCTACCTTAATATATGCTTGTGTTTTATATCTTAAATTTACAGGCATAGTATATCTAGCAGCTACCCAGCCGATTTTGCCATCTGGTGTTTTAATTTGATACCATTTTTCATCAGCAGAATTATCTAATTTAGTGACAATTGTAGCAATGATTAATCTAGCAAGTTTTTTTCTTGAACGTATATTTTTGCGTAATTAAAGCTTGTGTTAATTTCCTATTCTCTTCTTTTTCAATTACTAATTCTCTACTTAGTGCAGTATCTCTTTTTTTAGCTTTTTCTGTTAATTTTTCAATTGCAGCCACGGCTTTTAGTTCTGATTTTTTAAGTTCTAAATTAAATCTTTTAACCATATTTTTCCAAATCCCACCACTACTGGTTTCACCAATAGATTTTCCAGCCGCTGTTTGCCCACGAAATGTTTTCGTGTAGGTTTTATATTCTGTTTCGATTTGTTCACTGAAACGAGGTGATGGGCTGAATAATGTTCCGATAGCTAAACGAATTCCAGTGGTTGGAGACAGTGATTCTGTTATTTCACTGATTTTGCCTTCACGATCTTCTTTGGCTTTATAAAGTTCAATTTCTCTTCTAAAAGCAGAACTTAGTGTTTTAGCTTGATCTTGATAACTGCCACCTCGCGTTGTCAAACCACCAACTTTTCCTTGAATAATTTCAGCTACAAATAATGAATTAGTTAATTCTTGTACATTACCAAATAGATCATAAAATCCATAACTAGCTTGCCAACGCCCTATTATAGTAGCTCCATTTTTACTATGAGGTTTTGTCCAAGCGTATTGTTTTATTTGGTTTGCAACAAAAGGTAGAGTCTTTTCAAATTCTGAACCAGCTTCATATCCACCTCTAGCTGCATATTCCCATTCTAATTCAGTAGGCAATTTATCCAGACACTCTGTATTGCTATAACACCATAAATTATATTGACGAATAAATTCTTGAAAATCCCACCATGTAATCCATGCCATTGGTTTAGCTAATTCTCGAAGTAAGCCTTTACCAATAGCGGTTTTTTGCAATTTGCTTTTTGTTACCACATTTTTCATCAAAATGCTTCAAGCCCATTACAGTAATGTATTGAGCAATGCTAACTTCATATTTACCAAGATAATAAAACCAGTTGCCCTGTTCTCTATCATAAAAAGCTCCTGAAATCATGCCTTTAAATTTAGAAGCATTTTCACCAATAGAAATTAAGCGTTGTGGATTACCCCAAAATTCTGAGCCATGCACTTTCACTTTGCGAAAAACCATATTTATCTTATCTTTCGATAGCTTAGGCATAGGTAAAATAAAATCTTCAATATCTGGTTTTGGATTGTAAGCACATGAAATATCTAATTTATGAGTGCATTTATCAGTTGATGCTAATGCTGGAAAGTTTATTAATAACAATATAAATATAATATATTTATTCTTCACGAATTGCCTCCGCTGGTTCAATTTATTTTCTAACAATCAAAAAATCCGTTTATTCCGAAAATCCGTTGTACTTAATATTATGTAAATATGTTAAAAGATTTATACGTACCGACATATTACTTCCATTTTATTTTCAATGCATAGAGGCGAAATCCTCTATAGCCTCCTACTTTATTATTAATCTTCGTATCAATTCAACCTGAAATCTATAACCACTACCAACTCGTTCAATCAATTCGCGCTGTAATAACAGTGATATAGATTTTTCTTCGGGGCAATCTAATTTTCCATATGATGCTAAAACAGATAAAATTTTGCGTTCATTGTCTCCAATTTGATTATAAATAATTTCATTAAAAAAGAATTTTCCGGCTTCAAGCACATTTGGCACAATTGCTTCAACATCACTGACTTCTACCAGTTGCCGCTGTGATACTGCTTGTTGATTTTTTAGTTGAATTATTTGATCACACATTAATTGTATTAAGGCTGGATGGCAATTAGTTAGTGCTAAAATATGTTGGCAAGCTTCAGGTGTATACTGCAAATTAAAATCTGGAATTGGATTTATAATTAATTGACGTGCTTCTGATTGTTGTAAATAACTAATATGAATAGTCTTCACATTTATTAAATAATTAGACCAATATGATTCTAATTCTTTGAAATAGTATGAACCAGAAAATAATATTTTTAAGGATTGATGATGTTCAATTTGATCACGCAACCAGCCTAATATTTGAGTTTTTTCTAATCTTTGTTCTTCAAAAGCCTTTTCAAGTTCAACAAATTCATCTAACATTAATAGCAATGTATATGAATCTTGTTCAATGTCTTCCAACCATTCTGAAAAACGCATTATAGGATTTTGCTTTAAATCTTGTTTGGTTAATTTAGGTAAAGATAAATCGCGTTGTTGTTTTGCAGAATTGACCATTTGTTTGGCAAACTGGAAGAAAAAATCGCTGGTATTTTGAGTTTTAGCAATAACTCCTTGACAAGGCACAAATAAAGGAATAATTGTAGTAGGTAAAAGACGACCAATATTATATAATAAGGAAGTTTTTCCCATACGCCGTTGCCCATATAGTAATAATGGTGGTGTATTGCTACTACGTAAAAAATTTTCGATTTTGGCACTTATATCTTCACGCCCAACAAATAATTCTTGATTCGTTTGCAAAGGTAATCCCGGAATATAAGGGCTTTGAATTTCTTGCCGCTGTTCAGCTTTTTCAGAAAGTTGCTGCATTTTTGCTATTATTGCTTGTCGCCAAATCATTGCTACGGATTGAAAACGCTGGCAGTTTTCTAATAATAAATCATCCAATTTATCCTCTATATTCCTCAATAGTAAACGTTTATTGTAATCACTGCTTTGATTTAAAGCAGCGGTAACATCCTCACTTAAACGACTAAAACGACGTACTAAAACATTTGTTTTAGTTATCATGCTATTATGTACTTGTGCAATCATAGAAAGCGTCTTACATTGTTCTAAACGTTGTGTATCCCATTCAAGTTGCACCGCTGGCACTACCCAGTTGTTATATCCACCACTCAGTTTTATTAGTGCAGATTGAGCCGCTTGAGGATCGCATTCTGATACTTTTAGTATGTGTTTTTTTAAATCAAACCAGCGTAAAAACTGATATTCATCCCAAAAAGCGGCATGTTTATCTAATAAATTCGATGTTTGATATAAGTACAAATGCCATGCTGCTAATATGGGATAAGATATAACAACGCGCCAATATGAAAAACTTAAACCTAATACAACGGCTATTAAACTAGTGATAACTATTAACCATAAATCATAACCCGCTACAAATATCATTGCCACCACATACATTCCGCCGCTAGTTAAAATACCAGCCCAAACAGCGGCTAAAGTTCCAGCAAATTTATGTGTCAATCGAAAAGATAAAACAAATAATAGAGAAAATGCTACAGCATTAACAATACTTGGTTCCCATAAAATCATCATTAAAATTATTAATCCAGCAATAACTAGCCGAAACCAAAGATCAGCTTTTAATGCCAAAATTACAACAATCATCGCAGCAACAAATTGAGCATATACCATTAACTCCGGATTATCTGCAATTATCCATACCAATAAAGTTCCAATAGCGATTCCAATTAGCACAATAAATACACTAACAAATAAGCCAAAAACCACAGCTCCAATTTCTTCACTAAATGTGCGTTCCCTAGCTGAGTCTTTGATATTTATAAGAATATGCCCAGCAAGACTACTAACAAAAATAGCCCCTAAAATAGTAACTAAACCACCCATATCACCCTGTGCCAAGCCAAGCACCAAGCCACTAAGTGGAGCAGATACCAAAGCAAATCCCACCGCAACCTGACTAGCAGCAATAAAGCCACTAATCCAACTGACAACAACAGTATAAGTCATAGCCATAACGATATTGATAAAAGGCTTATCCTGCAACCACAACAATAATCCAACTAAAAGACTCAATAATAAAGGCACAATAATTAAGCCAATTATCAAAACACTTCGTATCTCAGAATTACGCCAATCTTTATTAGACAAATCAGCTATGCTAAAATCAGAAGACAAATTTAAATTAGTGGCTAAATGATCGCGCCAGACTCTTGGTTGGAAAAATAGGCGGGTTAGCCATTTTAAATACATAAACATTGAGTGTTACCTTATGAAAATATTATATATAAGTATTATATTTCTATTCATTCAACCACCAGCCTTTGCCGCTGGCAAACATGCCTTATTAATTGGCATCGAAGACTACAGTAATAGCAATCTAAGATCGCTTCAAGGTAGTATTAATGATGTTTTTCTTATGAAAAATGTGTTGCGTGAACGTTTTGGTTTTAAGAAAAATGATTTTATTATTCTCCAAAATGAGCAAGCAACTCATACAGGTATTAAAAATGCCTTCACTAAACTCATTAACAGAATTCAATACAAGGATTTTGTTTATATCCATTATTCTGGTCATGGTTCTCAAACTATTGATTTAAATGGTGATCAAATCAGAAGTGGTATAGATCAAACTTGGGTATCTTATGCTAGTCGCGCTAATTATAGCAAACACATAGACAATTATGATGTCTTAGATGATGAAATTAATACTTGGTTAGCTGCAATTTATGCTAAAACTGATCATGTCATCTTTGTTTCTGATTCTTGTCACTCTGCTACAGTTGGTAGAGGAGAAGATTCTAATAGTCGTTCCATAAAAAAAGATAAGCGTCATCATCCATTAGGAAAAAGAGCTTATACTAAGATTGATAAATATTATGGAATACGTATTGGCTCAGCACGCGATAGAGAATCAGCTATTGAAGCATTTCAAGAAGATGGTAAAGCCTATGGAAAATTTACTTGGCATTGGGCTAGAGCTTTACAACAAGCACAAGCAGATTCAACATGGAATGATGTTTTTAAACGAGTTTATATGCAAGTAGTAACTTCTCGTGGAAGAGCGCAAAAGCCACAAATGGAAGGTGAACGTAGTAGGCAAATTTTAGGTGGCAATTTTATTCCCTTACCACCAACAATAACTGTCAGTTATGCAACTCGTAATCAAGTTCAAATTCAAGCTGGGCATGTTGCAGGTGTTACCATAGGATCAGTTTATCGCTTATACAAACCTAAAGCAGAAAATGTAGCTCGTATAACTATAACAAAAGTTAAAGCATTTAAAAGTTATGGCAAACCAACAGCTTTATTCAAGCGCGGTGATTTAGTAGTTGAAGAAAGTCATGCCTATAATTTTAAACCAATGAAAGTATATCTATCACCAGCAAAACAGATAATAAAAACAGCCTTTAAAAAGCGCAAAGATGGTACATTACCGCTTCCCGGCTATACTCTTACTAATAACCCTATTCATGCAGATTTGCGTTTACATCTAAAAGGTTCAAAATTATCAATACTGACATCAGACCAATACTTATTACAACAAATATCATTTCAAAATCCGAACAGGGGCATAAAATTACTACAGAACAATTTAAACAAATTAGCCCGAGTTCGTGAATTAAAGACACTTAGAAGTAGCACAAGGAATTTACCAGTTACAGTGCAAGTATTTATTTTAAGCCCAATAAGATATTGCTCACCAACAGAAGATTGTATATATTTACCCAGTGACTTAGGATTACATCGCAAAACTGGACCATATAGTTTACAACAACTTGAAAAAAAGACTCTTAACAAAGGAGACATTATAACATTCAGTTTACACAACCGATCAAGACGACATTATTATTGCTATCTAATTAATATCAGCCCTAATGGACTTATAGAAGCAATTTTTCCATACCCAGAAGAAGCAATGGAATATGCCCGCATAGAAGCAGGAGAAACCTTAGACTTAATTGGAGAAACGGGATTAATGGCAGAACTAGTAGGCGAAGAAAGCATAAAAATCATTACTAGCCGCCATCCATTTGATGTAGAATTATTAGAACAAACAGCTTTTGAACAACGCGGCGGAATAGAAGGAAATTACAATCCCTTAGAACAATTACTGATAAATGCTATACATGGACAACGAGGACGAATATCATTACGCAATGATGAGTGGGCTACAGGATTAATTGAATTTATGGTAAAATAATCAAAAAATAAGAACAATTAGTTAATTAAGAGAAATTTTATGCTAAATAATGTGATTACAGAACAAGATATTTTAGGAGAATTACATTCATTACCTTATAATAAATGGGGTGAAATTATTCAATTTATAAATTTTCTAAAATATCAGTCAAAGTCTCAAATAAATCATAACTCAGAAACTTTAACAGCCCATAACTTATTAGAATCGGAATTAGTTGGATTATGGGCTGATCGTTCAGATATTAAAGATAGCTTATCTTATGCTCGTCAATTACGCCAACAAGCTGAAGAACGAAGAGAAAAATGATATTAGTTGATAGTGATGTGATGATAGATATATTACGACAATATAAACCGGCATTAGATTGGTTAAATCTGTTAGATAGTGAAGAAATTGGTATTCCCGGTTTAGTGGCAATGGAATTAATTCAAGGCTGTCGAAATAGCGTTGAACTACAAAAAGTTGAAAAAATACTGCATTCTTATAGATTATATTGGTCAGAAAAGACAGATTGTGAAAGAGCATTAAATGATTATGCTACTTATCATTTAAGTAATAATATTGGTATGATTGATGCGCTAATTGCTGAATTAGCAGTTGGTCTGAATGTTCAATTGGCAACATTTAATACAAAACATTATCGTGTTATAAAAAATTTACAAATAATTCAACCATATCAGAGAATAGAATAAATATCTTATGCTCAAAGCTATTTTAATCACTTGCTTATTATGCAACCAAGTCGCACTAGCGGCTGTTGTTGTTGCTTCTATACCTAATTCTTTATCAAAAAAATATTCTTCTTTAGATGGAAAAGATATACGTTTAAAAAAAGGGCAATCACTTAAAGTAGCACTATGCAATAACAAAAGACTTACAATTATAGGCCCTTATAATGGTAAGATAAAATCGGTAAAATGTTCAAATTTTGGACAACGATGGTTAAGAACTATAAAAAGATTATTTGCAACTAATCGTATTGGTGACAATTTACGAGGAGACGAGGACTTGTTATGGACTATAGATCTATCAACAGCCGCTACAAAAAACTATTGTATAAAAAATCAAGTAACTTTCTGGCGAGCAGATGCTGCTGATTCAGCTACAAGTCTTAGTCTGAAAAAATTAAATTCCACAACAGTTACGATCAATTGGCCACTATATCAAGACACTTTAAGTTGGCCTGCAAGCTTGCCGCTGGAATATGATACTCCTTATATGGCTACAATGGATGAACAAACAGTAAAATTTACTATGACAAAAATTTCAGCCGAAACTAGTGATTTTAAACAAATTATCTCGTTAATGGATAATAACTGTTTATCACAAGCCATTGATTTATTTGATAGAAGAACTTGGTATAGGCAAATGCAACCAGAATAATATTCTAAAGACCTGTCAGGTTTTTAAAACCTGACAGGTCTGATAACCGCTCCAAACATTCCTTCTTCCAAACCGCCTCCGATTTACCTTCTCGCAAAGCTTGAAATCTACAATCACATAATATTTGTAATAATATCGGCCAGCGACCACTTTGTTCTAAAATCCAAGCAATATCATCTTCTATACAAGGTACTGATAATTTTGCTTGATCTGCACCAAAGTATAATAATTCCCGTGCGTCTTCTTCAAGCAAAGGTTCTAATTTTATTACATGTCCAAAAATATTAAAAAAACCTGATGGCTTACCATAAATTTTAGCTTCCAATTCAGGTACTTTAGGTGAAGTAATAATAAAAGCTAGATTTTCATTTTCCGAACTTAGAGAACGTAAACTTGACCAAAATGATATATCTAATTCAGCAGCTGATAATCCTACATCAACATTATCCAATAGAATAAATGTTGGAACATCTAAATGTTGCTCAAGAATATCTATAAAATGCAAACCATTATTTTCCTTTATATTCAATCGCTTTAACAAATTACGAAAAAATCCATCTTTAGTCCAAATAAGCGCATTATTAAAATCAAGTTTTGCCCACTGTGCTTTTCTCAAATTAGCAAACCAATCATGACGCTGATTTGGACGCAAATCTTCAGCAACTGTATTCTGCAAATTCAGCAAATAATTTAATAAAGAACTTTTACCAATCCCCTGAGAACCTATTACAGCAATATTTTGTAAAGGAAAACTATTCCATAAATTCGCTATACGTTTTAATTCATCTTCGCGACCAAAAAATTGACTTATATTCTGTATAGGCAAACCTACAACACAAGGGCTTAAAGTCTTCTTAGGAGAAAATCCAGCCGCTTCTAAAAAATCATTAGTATCTATTTGATTGAGATGTAATATCTTTGCTAGTTGTTCTAGACTTTCTGGCTTATTGGGTGGATTACCTCCCTCCCGACGTACTTGTTTCCACCTATTTAAATTAGTACGATCAATTCCTAACTGCTTTGCCAATTTTGATAAAGTAAATCCTGTATTTTGTATATATTTATGGAATAATACACCAAACGCTGGAAATCCAGCCGCTGCAACAAATTGTTCTTGATCTATTGGTTTTAAACCCAAAGTTTTTGCATAAGCAACTGCATAGGCTCGCGTATTAGGCGTTTTTTTTACAATATCTTCAGATATATTAAGACTTTTAGCAAGCTTAGCTGTATTATATTTGGCTTTTTTCAGCTCTTTATTTAATAAAGTAGCAAAACTATCAAATGGAACTGCCTCTAAAAATTCATCATACTCTGTTGGATCTAAGTTTAAAGCCTCTGCACAAAAAATAACATATTCATATAGTGTCGGAATTTCCTTTCCTGTCATCCAGCGCGTTATAGTATCATGAGATAATCCAATCCGCTGTGCCAAAGCGTCTGAATTCATATCAGTCTTCTTCATATGATCTCTTAAAAGATCAGCAAAGCTAGGCATAAAACCCCCAAAATAATAATATTCTTTATATATTATACAAATTTGTAGCATAAAAATTTAGCAATGCTACAGTTTTGTCACTAGCAAATATATGCTATGAACAATTATTATTACCTTATGTCATATAAAGAATATACTCAAGTTTTTCGATGTAAAGATTGCGGCATGGTAATTTACGAATCCAATTCCAAAAGCAGCAACTCTACTTTATTAATAGGCATATTAACATTAGGTCTATCAAAAATAGTTAGAGCTGTTTACCGCAGAATTACACAGCGTTGTCCTAATTGTGATAGTAGAAATTTAATTAAATCAAAATAAAGTTGCATAAATAAGTTGGTTATAACTGCCTAGAGACTCGGAATCCCAAGTAGCTGTCGCGGTTGGTTGCTTTGTCTCTGTAGCGGCTCGCTGAGCGTACTTCCATCGGTTCATTGTACCACGAGCCGCCGCGAAGGGATAAACGTTTAGCACTTGTCACACATTGTTTTTCTTTGCCATTATATCCAAATTCATATTCTGAACATGTCCATTCTCGTAGATTTCCTAAAGTATCATATAAACCAAATTGATTAGCAGAAAAGGAACCAACTGGTGAAGTATATTTCCAACGATCTTTACCTTGTGCTAATCCATAATTAGTATATTCATGAGAAGCTATATTTCCCCACCAATACTTAGTTTCTGTACCAGCCCTTGCTGCATACTCCCATTCTGCCTCTGTAGGAAGACGATAAATTTTACCAGTCTGATTACTAAGCCATTTAGTATAAGCATTAGCATCACTCCAACTTATACATGTAACCGGATAATTGTTATTTTGAGAAAAATTCGGATTACGCCAATTATAACCTTGTTCACTATTAAATACACGATTCTTATATATATTACAATGACCTTCTTTTTCTGCATCAGTTCGATAACCAGTAGTATTAACAAATTTGCTAAATTCACCAACTGTCACCTCATACATCCCCATAGCAAATTCTCCAACCGAAACCATCTTAATAGGTTGATTAAAAATCAAAAATCCACCACCTTGAATATCACCCATTCTAAAAGAACCAGCCGGGATTTTAACCATTTTTGGACCCAAACTACCATCTCTTAAACGATCTTGAAAAACTTTGGTTGTTGATACTGTTGTATGATCTTTGTGACCATTATCTGACTCAACAACAACATCATTAATAATTGGTTTTGATTTTTTTTCTACCTTAAACAGAAAATCACCGCGTGATAAATTAAAATCTTTAATTTTTCCATACTGTGGAGTTTGATCAGTATGCTTTGGTACTTCACTCCAAAGATAAAATCCCAATTCCATACCAGTAACATAACCATCCTGATTTATATCACCATCAGCATAGGCTAAAGCATGAACAAAAGCTGGAGTAAAAGTACTTTTAGCAGGCACCTTCTCATTAGCACTGCCAGCAGTAATAAATTGACGTACCGGCAGTTTCATAGCTAGACTAATTTGCTTTGGTTTAGAAAAATCTTTAGTCTTAAAAACTGTACCAGAAAAACAACTATCAAACAAAAATAAGGCATGTTTAGACTCAATATTCCGCGCCCAAGTAACCACTTGATTCATAGCAATAGCCTTTCTGACAAAACCTTTATCATCAGAATAAGGATTAGGCGCATCAACAGGAACAAGATAACCCTTATCACCACGACTATGCCCATGCCCAGAATAAAAAAATAACAATCGGTTATCTTTATCTAAACCATACTGATCAATAAAATTCTTAAAAGTATTACTAAAATCACGGGAATTAAGATTAGAATATCTCTTAACAACAAAACCTTGATTTTTAAGAACAGATTCTACATCATTCAATTCACTAGAAATAGTATTTAAATTCCCCCAATAGCTATAATCACTTTGCCCAATAAGCAAAGCATAACTACCACTATAAGATAAAACATTAAAATCATTACTAGGATTACTAAGATCAATCACACGACCACGATCAGCTGATTTTGTTGTAATGAAAGTAGAATCATTACAACTGTTTAACAGATTTGTAAACAATAAAAAGAGTAATTTGAATGCTTGCATAATTAAATATCTTCGCGACCAAAAAAATTTAAAATAACATATTTATCTGTGTCGCGTTGGAATTTAAAAGATCAACAAAGCCGTATCCTATTTTACAGGAACCACTGTAAAATCATAAATTATTTACCAATGACTTCTACTTCAATAACTCCTTCGTTACCGTCTTCTTTGTTACCACTGCGAACTGAACTATCTGATTCATCAGCCCACTGTTTAACATGGATACGGGTTTTGACACTTACTGGCACCTCAAGCTGGGTACTACGCGCTGAACGTTGTCCATCAGGACTTAGTTTAGTGACTCTAAGGCTGTAGGTACTGCTATCTAATGGAGTTAAAGTAGGATCATCTTCTTTGCCACCAACACTGATAACCTGTAAATTAGTTCCGCTTGTCATTATCATCAAATCAGTTCCTGCAACAATTTTAAAATCACTTAAGTGATAAATGTAACCTTGTTGTTTCTCCTTATCATTTGCGACTAAGAGAATTTCTGGTTGTTGCTTTGTAGCACTTTCACTATTGAGATACACCATTCTAGCACTTGGATGAATAGCAATATTAAATTTTTCACCTGAAACTAGATTGATATTGCCAATTTCGGCAATGTTTTCACCTGCTCTCATAAACAAGCTACTATCTGCTTGTCGTTCAAATTTCTGTCCGGGCAACACACCCAAAGTAATACCAAACATTTGCTGAATGAATTTATCCATTTCATCTCCAGTAATGTTTGTTGTATCAGTTATTGGAATGCGGTAACGGGGAGGAGCACCCACATCAAAGATGGGAACGATTTCAGCGTCCTTTATTTCATTGACATGTTTTTCTTGTTCAAAATCATAACCAATACGCTGTTCATCCCAGTTTTCTATTAACATTTGCAAACCCTGACCCGCAAATCGGAACTCAGCAAAATCGTCCTTAATTTTATATGGTGCTAAGTTGTTGTGAGCAGACAAGGGTATGGCAACTAGATTATCAAGCGTTGTGGCATCTCCTTTATAAAGAGTAGGAGGTGCATTAGGATTAGTCTGTGCCTCATAAGACCACGTTTCTTGCTCACGATTAATCTTGATAAATTTGCTGGCATCATCAGGATAATTATTGTCATACACATACACCCAGAACTCGCCATTGCCTTTATCCTTAACAGCATATGGTGTAATGGCATGTCCACCAGTCTCATCACTGACACCAATAACCACAATAGGATCGTTGGTATTCATTTTATCAATGATAGTTTGTAGAACTTCCGAAGGCTTTTGGGCATTGGCAGGATTTGTGTAATGCTCAAAAATGCCAAGGTTTTGGGTTGTCATGTAATAAGCAATCATATTGCGCACTGCACTTTTTTGTAATTCCAGCGTCATGGTAGCTCCGCTTTGAAAGTCCATGGGCTTGGTTTTACCCTTAAAAGCTAAAGCCTTTTTCAAACGAACACTGGCAACAGCCATACCATAGCAATGTCCTCCCTTGGAGTCATTAATTTGCATCTTTTTCCAGCTTTGTACATGTGCTTTCAATATACATTTTCCTTTTGGGGACAAATAACATGCTTGTTCTTTCCCTAGAAAATCCTGTATATCTTCATCCGTTAAATCAGTATCAAAAACATCCCCATAGTTTTCAAAGCCAAAACCATCCGGATTGGGTAAAAAATCTTCTTTGGCAACAAACTTACCTTCCAGTTTGGATGGTTCGCTGTTGTTGATTTTGATTGTTATAGGCTTAATTGAACTCGCAAATAGATCTAGCTTATCGTGGGCAGAAAAGGCTAAATATATTTTTAACTTACCTGCACTAAATTGACCTTTATAAATTGTTGGTATCTCTAATACCAACGGCATTTTCTCAACTGTCATCCAAGGTATCAGTGTTTTTACATCCTGATTCCAAGGTGCGACAATGATGTCTCCGGTCTGTGTTTTACCATACATAAACCATTGTTCGTTATGCTTAAAATAAATATATACTTTAATGGGAAGATTTTTTAGCCCACGATTAATGACTTTTATAGCCCCCATAATTTCCACAATATCAGTTGCCTTTATATTGACTTCAGTGGCTTCTACTGTCGTGTTAAACTTCGTTATCCCATAGAACTCTACAGAGTTTGGATATATTTTTAGAGATGTCATATCAACTAAAGGGGATTTGCCAAGCGAGTCATCAGCCATACCTAGTTGTGATAAGGCTGATGTAGTCAGGCAAAGACCTAACATGAGTGGTTTAAATTTCATTAATAATTTTCTCCTATATTTTAATAACATTAAAATGAGCTGATGATTATAAATGTTCATAACTCATATTTGCTACCACAAAAATGTAGCATTGCCAAATTTTTATGCCACAAATTTATATCAATACACAATTTTATTAAGGCATTTTATATATATAATATATATTTTTTTGATACAAATTTGTAGCATAAAAATTTGGCAATGTTACAGTTTTGTAGCTAGTAAATATAAGTTATGAACAGTTATTATTATCACCTCATTTTTATCAATAAATAACCTTTTTGGTTAAAATGAAAAAATTATTTTTTGGATTAGTAACATTATTATTGTTAATAAGTTTTAGTGGTTGTGCCAATAAAGTGCATAATTATGCAATTTCTTCTGACAATATGCTTGCCTTAAAAACTTTTTCAAACAGCAGTGAAGGTATAAAGATTGTAAAATTTACAGATTCAAATAAAAATGAAGCAACTTTAATGTGTAGATTATCTACACCTGTAGGTACTCCAAAAGGAGAAACTTTTGCTTCATATATAGAAAATGCTTTTACAAAGGAATTAATGGTGTCTGATATGTATAATGAGAACTCAACAATTATTATTACTGCAAATTTAAATGATATATATGGTAGTACTGTGTTGGGTAATGCTTATTGGAAATTTGACATAACAGTTAAATCTTCTAATGGCAATAGCTATAATGTCAACACTAAATATGATTATGAATCAAGCTTATTAGTATATTCAGCTTGCACTGAAATGCAAAGATCTTTCGTTCCAGCCGTTCAAAAGTTAAATGGAGAGATAATTAAACATCCTAAGTTTAAGAATTTAATACAATGAAGCATAAGAGCTGCCATTTAATGTAAGAAATAATCGAGGCAAATTTTTGCCTCGAATACAGGTTTAAATTCTATTAATATTAGAAATTATATACTAAAGTTACAGCAGTAATTGCATCTACTTCTTCTTTTGTGTCAGTAACATTATTCTTGTGTTTAACTAAATATGATAAATTCATAGCAATTGTATCAGTAATGCTTACCTTTAATGCTGTGAAAGATTCACTACTAGTATATTCCTTACCCAAATCTACGATAAAGTCTTGAGAAAATGTACTATGGCTACCAATCTTTCTGCTAAAGTTAATTTGACTAACTCCAATTGGTTCTTCTGTAATATCATTAGTATGTTTTGTTTCACTGCGTCTCATACCAAGACCAACATCCAAACTTAAACTAGTGATTTTAGTATTAAAGATAGTTAATCCATAACCTACTGCCATTGAAGACTCATAATCAAAATTGCTGAAATTATCATCTTCATATTTAATTCTATTAAACAAATAATGTTTATCAGACAAGTGATAATTGCTTTGAAATATTAAGCGATAAGCTTCAGCAGCCAACTTATCATCATTTTTTGTGCGTATAGCATCAAGATTCAATTTATGCCTCCAACTTTCTTTGACATAACTACCTTCAAATCTTCCAAGTAGATTCTGATTATCTGTATTACCAGTCATTTGATAAAAACCAACTTCAGCTTCAGCTCGCCAAGCTTTTTTATCATCTAATTCTCCCAGCTTTTTTTGATCTTTATACTTATAATCGTCATACGACAATTTATCCTTAACTTCATAGTCAACTGATAATCCCACTTGAGGAATGGATACTAAAAGTGCGGTCATAAAAAATATTGTTTTTTTCATAAGAAAAAATTCCTTTTGCATGATTAAATTTAAAGATATAATAATAATTGTTTATAACCCATATTTACTAGCCATAAAACTGTAGCATTGCATAATTTTTATGCTACAAATGTGTATCAATAAAAAATTTTTTGCTAATTTTCATATCAACGTCAACTACCCCTGAGCTAAAGACACAGGGGCTTGAATCGTGAGATTCGAGATAGGTCTTAGGACTAAATAGGTGATTAGGCTAAGTGTTAACTCACTACGTTGTTTAAGTTATGACACCCGTGGAT
>NZ_MCBX01000025.1 GCF_001723685.1 Candidatus Marithrix sp. Canyon 246 | reverse complement strand
ATTACAAGCTAAAGAACGTAAACTATTACATGAATTTTTATCTTGGTGGCTGCCAACATTGCAAAAAATGGCTGGTAGTAAAGTAAGATGGTCATTGGATGTTGATCCGCAGGATTTGCTTTAGAATTTAAAAAAATCTGTGAACGTCAATTTGTGGATATGGAATTGATATTCCAGCTTCATCAAATTGAATTTTTACTTTTTCTAAAGTAGCAAAATAAACTCCCCAATAATCATTGCTTTTTACCCAAGCTCTTGCTACTAAATTTACTGAACTTTCTGCTAATTCTTTTACTGCTACAACTCTCTCATCTTTAGCGGTTTTAATATTAATCTTCATAACTAATGCCAAATACCAACTCCACCCTTCTGGTATCTTTTCTTGAATTCTTTAACTATACCTGATACACCAGCAGCTTCAATAAATTCAACAGTTAAAAAAACATAAAAAGACTAGCAATCTAAGCACAAATAAAGTATGATCTATCCTGAAAGATACTAAGTACTTTAACCATGTATGAAATAAGAACTACGGCTTTTCTTTGGAAGTGGATATCGAATTTATTACACCATAAAAGAAAAAACAATTGTTCTCCTTCTGAATGGAGGAGATAAATCAAGCGAACGTGATACTCGCCCAGATTTTTGGAGGAGATAATGAAAACTAGCACAAGAAAATTTGATGTATCAAAGTATCTTGATAGCCCTGAAGCGATACAAGAATATCTGGAGATAATGCTAGATGAAAATGGTATCGAAGGCTTTCAACGGGCATTAGGTCATGTTGCTAAAGCTCATGGTATGACAGAAATAGCAAAAAAGGCGAATGTAGGAGGTGAAAGTTTGTACAAATCATTATCTGAAACAGGAAAGCCGCGCCTAGATACTATTTACAATGTACTTCAAGCACTAGGGCTACAACTATCAATTAAAGTTTCCTGTTGATTATTAATAATATATCTGATAATGGTGAATATAACTTCAAAAACTATTTTTCTATATAATGACATGACTAAAATTAGACCTATATCTGCTAGTCTTGCTATTGTTGGATATATATCATATTTTGATACAGCCCTAGGGCGTTGCCCCAAATCTTTATACATAAATATCTAACGATTTGATTTTAATAGCCCTGAAGAGCTGGCTAGGCTAATTAACAAAAAAGTGATTAAACCTATAAAAAAAATTGAAAAACAATTAGCTAATAAACTTCAAGATTCAGAATTTAAAAAAATACCCGGCTTTCCTAATGCTTCTGATGAGGAAATTTTAGCTTTATCTAATCCTCCTTATTATACCGCTTGTCCAAATCCTTGGTTATCGGATTTTATAGAGCAAAATTCGGTAACAGATACTAATTATCAGCGCGAAGCCTTTGCAATGGATGTTAGTGAAGGTAAAAATGATCCAATTTATAATGTTCATTCATATCATACTAAGCTGCCTCACAAAGCTATTATGCGCTATATCTTACATTATACGGAACCGGGTGATGTGGTTTTTGATGGTTTTTGTGGCACTGGTATGACGGGTATCGCGGCACAATTATGTGGTGATAAGCAAGTTGTTAAGACATTAGACAATTGTAATAATGTGAAAGTTGGCGTAAGACGAGCAATTTTAGTTGATTTATCACCAGCGGCAACATTTATTGCTTATAATTATAATACTCCTATAAATATTCTAACTTTTGATAAGCAAGTTAAAGCTATACTTGAAAAAATAAAGACTGAATATGCTTGGATGTATAAAACACGGCATTCTGATATTTTAGGTGATATTAATTCTGTTGTATGGTCTGATGTATTTATTTGTTCCAATTGTAGCAATGAAATTGTGTTTTGGAATGTCGCATTAGATAAAGATAAACTTAAAACCCAATTTCCTTGCCCACATTGTGACGCTGAATTAATTAAGCGTCATTTAGATAGAGCTTTGATTACGCGCTTTGATGCCGCTATTGGCAAAACCATCAAACAAGCCAAGCAAATACCAGTATTAATTAACTATTCAGTAACCAATAAACGCTATCAAAAAATACCTGATCAATATGATTTAGAACTGTTAGAAAAAATAGAAAATATGGAAATTCCATATTGGTTTCCAATTACAGAATTACCAGATGGTTATAATACCAATCAAGCAAAAACATCTCATGGATTCAGCCATATACATCATTTTTATACTAAACGTAATTTGCATAATTTAGCATATTTTAATGCTATACTTGATGCTAGAATCAAATTCATATTAACAGGAATTCTAAATCGTTCTAGCAAAATGAACCGAATACATTTAAAAAATTTTTTCTTTGGTGGTGGCGGTTGGAATGCAGGTCATTTAAAAGGTACATTATATATACCATCTTTATCTATAGAAACTTCTGTAATTCAACAAATTGAAACTCGTCTCAAAAGCATAAAAACAGCCTTTCAATCATTAAATAATCTTTCCAATTCTATTATTAGCACTGGTTGTTCATCAGCAGTAGCAATCAAAAATGAATCAATTGATTATATTTTTTTAGATCCACCATGTGGCTCAAATATAATGTATTCAGAATTAAACTTACTATGGGAAGCATGGCTAAAAGTCTTTACCAATAATAAAACTGAAGCAATTATAAACAATAAACAAAATAAAGATTTAGAAGATTATAGCCGCTTAATGCAAAAGTGTTTTAATGAAGCTTTTCGTATTTTAAAACCGGGGCGTTGGATGACTGTGGTATTTTCTAATACTCAAAATTTAAAAACAAATATAGAACAAGCGGGATTTATAATTGCGAATATTGCCACATTAAATAAATATTTCATAATATCAGCTTACAAACCCAATGAACAAAGCTCGCAACAATTAGAATTGATCATATCAGATGAAGCCAGCGCGATAAAACAAGAAAAGCGGCATGAAAAACAACTTTTACGAGAATTCAGACAATATAAACAACAGAAACGCCTAAAAAAAATAACAATAGAAGCTTTACGAGCAGGCTTTAAACTGGCATGGAAACAACAAGATTATCAAACTATTATAACTATTGCCGAAAAAATCCCCAACATTCTATTATATGAAGATGAACAAGTGTTGCAATTTTATGAATTAGCTAAAGTTAAATTTTAATAGCCCTGAAGGGGCGAAATAATATAGCCTAGGGCAACGCCCTAGGAAATTAAGACATAATTTACCAAAACCGTTACCACATAACCTAGGGCGTTGCCCTAGGCTGTATTATTTCGCCCCTTCAGGGCTAACTAAAATGGCATTATATGAATATGAGCAATTTTATGAGTTAGCAGGATTAAAAAATTTATCCCATTTTTCATCAATAATAATAGAAGCCTGTTTCAAATCAACAACCTTTAAAACACCACCCTCTTGCTCTATCAAAATACCTTCTTCACGTAATTTACGTATTCCATCCGATACTTCAAAATCAATAGCTACTTGATACTTTTCTTCAATATATTTTTCAATTTCTCTATCAAGAGTTTGCTGAGTATGATTCTTATCAGCTTGGGTATAAAGAAAATAATAAGCTAAGATTGCTTCTTTAGCTTCTTCTTCTTCAGCTACATCAACCAAATGATTAATCACGCCAAAATTATTATCCAAGGTATGGAAATACAAGTTACGTGATAAAGTCACCATATATTTAGTCTTCTGAGTAAATATATCCATTATTTGACGGAAAATAATTATAATAAAACCAATAGCAGAAGCAATCAATGTGATTGGATTAATAACAGCAGCAGTAATAATTTTAATTATTCCGAATATGGTACCACCACCACCAGTTACAGCTAATCTGATTTTATCAAAAAGTTTTAATCTAACTTGTTGATTAGGAAATAACATTTCTAAATCGCTACGAGGCAGATTTTTAAATAATTTTAAAAAAATATGCTCTTCAGAAAATTGTTCTGGCAAATTTTTTCGTGATTTTTTTACTAATTTTCTAGCTTTCTTTTCTGTTTCACCTTCAGCTACTAATTCTTTTACACGTTCATCTTCTGTTTTAAACTTCAAAAACAAAAATAAACGTTTATAAATAGGTATTTCAATTTTTTCTTTCTTAAAAAATAAGCTAGCCCAAGTACGTTTATATTCCTCCATCATCGAGGAACCACGATAATATACAACCAATTGTTCAAAATCATCTAAATCAACATAAACATTTAATCCATAATATGAATCTGCGTGCATTGCTTTTTCTAAAGCAGGTTTATCAAGAGCGTCATAATTGCCCTTATTAAGCAACTTCACCGTTTCATCATTCAACTGTTGCAGAACTTGCTTTTGATCCTCATCATTATGTTCTTGCACGATAATGTCATTATCAGGATTAAAAGGCGTATAGCAATGCTTTAACGATTCAGAATATTGATGAAACTTATAATGATATAAGGCAATAAAAATTTTACAAAATTCATTAAAATTTTGACGCTCATCACTATTCCAATGAGAAGCCGCTAATAAATTATCGACAATATCCTGTCTGCCAATAGGAATAAAACGTTCTTTGGTTTCTATCATTTTGTTGTTGCTTTATTGATTAAGAGCAATATTATTATTAAGTGAATTTAATTATAACTAATAACTAATAACTAAACATGAGTTGGTTTGAAAAATTATTACCTGCACGTATTAGAACGGATGGTAAAAGTAAACACACTGTACCAGAGGGTGTTTGGAGTAAATGCCCTGTTTGTCAAGCAGTATTATATAGCCCTGAATTAGATCGTCATATAAATGTGTGCCCCAAATGCAGTCATCATTTACGTATTGGCGCACGTAAGCGTTTAGAAGCTTTTCTTGATCAAGAGGCACGCGAAGAAATTGGCACTGAATTATCACCTGCTGATCCATTAAAATTTCGTGATAGTAAAAAATATAAAGATCGAATTAGTCAAGCCCAAAAAAATACTGGTGAAAAAGATGCGCTTTTAGCAATTAAAGGGCAAGTTCATGGAATTCCCTTAGTTGCTTGTGCCTTTGAATTCAAATTTATGGGTGGTTCAATGGGTAGTGTTGTAGGAGAACGTTTTGTACGCGCTGCCAATATTGCTATTGATAATCATATTCCTTTAGTATGTTTTTCTGCTAGTGGTGGTGCTCGTATGCAAGAGGCTTTATTTTCTCTAATGCAGATGAGCAAAACTAGTGCCATTTTAAATCGTCTTAATCGAAAAGGCTTAGCTTTTATATCAGTTTTAACTGACCCTACAATGGGTGGTGTTTCTGCAAGTTTAGCAATGTTAGGCGATATAAATATAGCTGAACCTAACGCATTAATTGGATTTGCTGGACCACGTGTAATTGAGCAAACAGTACGTGAAACCTTGCCTGAAGGCTTTCAACGTAGTGAATTTTTGCTTGAACATGGTGTGGTTGATATGATTATTGATCGTCGTGAAATGCGTGAACGCATTGCCTCATTATTAACTATATTAATGAGTCAACCCGCTCCGGGAAAACAAGCTTTGGCTGTAGTTCTTCCTGAAGACACAAAATAGTACTTGTTCGGTGGGTTTCGTTTCACTCTACCCACCCTACATAACTACATGATTATTTATTAATAGTAGGGTGGGTAGAGTGAAACGAAACCCACCGAACCACGAAAAAAAATTCCTAATATTAACATCCAATTAAAAATTAACTCTATTTAATCAAATAGATACAAATTAGCAATTTAATCGCTACTACTGTATCATTTAACCCAACAATCTTTACATATCATACAAATAACAAGGGTATTCCATGCAATCTGAAGAATTTGCCGTAATTAAACGAAATGGTAAATTGAGTAATTTTGATCCTAATAAAATTGCTGCTGCGATGACAAAAACATTTTTAGCTGTTGAAGGCGAAGCTGCTAGTTTGTCAGATCGTATCCATCAAGTTGTAAGTTCTTTAACTACGCAAGTCGTTGAGGGAATTAGTCGGCATTTACATGAAGAAGGCACGGTACAGATTGAACAAATACAAGATCAAGTGGAATTAGCCTTAATGCGTGGTGGTTATCATAAAGTCGCTCGCGCTTATGTGCTTTATCGTGAAGAACATGCGAATCTTCGTGCTAATAATTCTGAAAAAACTGTAATTCATGTTAAGGCTGAGAATGGAAAATCTTATCCATTAGATGAAGCGCGTTTACGAACATTAGTTACAGAAGCTTGTGCTAATTTAGAAGATGTAAATCCAGAATTTATACTTGAGGAAAGCCTAAAAAATCTATTCGATGGCATTAATGAAGTTGATATAAATCACGCATTGTTGATGAGTACTCGTAGTTTTATTGAAAAAGAACCGAATTATAGCTATGTTGCTGCACGTTTATTATTAGAAAAGTTGCGTACTGATGCCTGTAAATTTTTAAGTTTAAATCAAGGAAATTATACGGATTATTTTAAGGCTTATATAGATCGCGCGATTAAACATGAATTATTAGATCCTCGTTTAGCAGAATTTGATTTAGAAAAATTAGCTTTAGCCATAGTTACTGAGCGTGATTTGCAATTTAGCTTTTTAGGTTTGCAAACTTTATATGATCGTTACTTTTTGCATTGGGATCAAACACGATTTGAATTGCCACAAGCTTTTTTTATGCGCGTAGCAATGGGATTGTCATTGAATGAATCTAATCCTAATGATCGTGCTATAGAGTTTTATAATTTGTTATCTAAATTTGATTTTATGAGCAGCACACCTACGCTGTTTAATTCTGGTACTTTACGGTCACAAATGTCAAGCTGTTATTTATCAACAGTTCCAGATGATTTAGATGGTATTTTCAACGCGATTAAAGACAATGCACTATTGTCAAAATTTGCTGGTGGATTGGGTAATGATTGGACACCTGTACGTGGAATGGGTGCCCATATTAAAGGTACAAATGGTAAATCACAAGGCGTAGTACCGTTTTTGAAAGTTGTCAATGATACATTGGTAGCAGTGAATCAAGGTGGGCGCAGACGCGGTTCAGGCTGTGCTTACTTAGAAACATGGCATATTGATATTAACGAATTTTTAGAATTACGTAAAAATACTGGTGATGAACGTCGTCGCGCCCATGACATGAACAGCTCCAATTGGATACCTGATGAATTTATGATCAGAGTACATGAAAATAAGCAATGGACATTATTTTCTCCAGATGAAGTGCCAGATTTACATGAATTATATGGTGAAGACTTTAAAGCGGCTTATGAAAAATATGAAACAGCGGCTGATGAAGGCAAAATAAAAATTTGGAAGCGAGTTAATGCAGTAGATTTATGGCGCAAAATGCTGACCATGTTATTTGAAACTGGGCATCCTTGGTTTTGTTTTAAAGATCCTTGTAATATACGTAGCCCGCAACAACATGTTGGTGTGGTGCATAGTTCTAATCTTTGTACTGAAATTACCCTAAATACCAAAGCAAATGAAGAGGTTAGCGTCTGCAACCTTGGAAGTGTTAATCTGGCTGCCCATATTAAAAACGGTGAATTAGACAAGGATAAGTTGCAAACCACTATTAGCACTGCTATGAGGATGCTAGATAATGTCATTGATCTTAACTATTACCCTATAGAATCAGCGCGTACTGCTAATTTACGTCATCGCCCAGTGGCTTTAGGGGTGATGGGTTTCCAAGATGCTTTATACCAGTTACGAATTCCTTATGCAAGCAAAAATGCTGTAGAATTTGCTGATCAAACCCAAGAAGTGATTAGTTATTATGCTATAGCGGCATCAAGTGATTTAGCGGCTGAGCGTGGTAGTTATTCTACTTTTGATGGCTCATTATGGAGTCAAGGTATTTTGCCAATTGATAGCATCAAAAAATTGGCAGCAGTGCGTGGTAAATATTTAAAAATGTCAACCACTAGCAGTTTAGATTGGGATAGTTTACGTGAGCGTATCAAGAAGGTAGGGATGCGTAATTCTAATACTATGGCAATAGCACCAACTGCGACAATTTCAAATATTAGCGGCGTTACGCAATCTATTGAACCAACCTATCAGAACTTATATGTAAAGTCAAACCTATCAGGTGAATTTACTATCATTAATCCATATTTAGCGCAAGACTTAAAACAACTTGGGCTTTGGGATGAAGTAATGATTAATGACTTAAAGTATTGTGATGGGCGCATTAATGATATAGAACGGATACCCACCGAAATAAGAAATTTATATGCCACCTCATTTGAAATTGATACTGCATGGTTAATAGAAGCGGCATCGCGGCGACAAAAATGGATTGATCAAGCACAATCTCTCAACTTATATATATTAGAACCATCAGGGCGTAAACTGGATCAATTATACAAACTAGCTTGGTTATCTGGACTTAAAACCACTTATTATTTACGGACTATGGGTGCAACCCATGTTGAAAAAGGCACAATAAACACTTCTGCACAAGTTCAAGTTTGTGAAATAGATGACGGCGAATGTGAAGCTTGTCAATAAATTAATTATAATTACAATTACGGAGAAATCATGTTAGATTTTGATAGTTCTGTCACTACTAGTGATGACTACTACAATACATTTACACCACCACGTATAAAAAAAGAAAAGAAAATAATATTTCCAGTATCAAGTAGCTTAGATCCAATTAGTATTGGTGCTAAACGCCCTAATGCTGATGACGTAAAAATTATAGGTGGGCGTGGTTATGATTTGCGTCAACCAATTCCGGTTAAATATAAATCAGTAAGAGAACACTTTTTAAATGCCCGTAAGAATTTTTGGATTCCAAATGAAATTCCTATGGGAGAAGATAAAGTTCAATGGAACACTGGCAAGCTAACAGAAGCAGAAATGTGGTTATTTAAAACCAATATTTCTTATTTGACTGCGGGTGATAATTTAGTACCTGATAATTTAGTCAATGTTCTGCTTCAACATACTACAGCTAATGAAATGAGACAATAGTGCGACACGTTTCCCAACAAGCTGAATAAAATCAGCCGAATGGGAGGATTCCAAATAATTAGGAATCACAATTATGCTATTTATGAGGATGTGAGGCTACCTCCACTGTACTACTCAGTGAAAACAAAACTTACCCAATTGGTCACGGGATATGCCCATGATTGATTTAAGCAGGGAATAATGGCGGTTAGGAATTTTAGGTATAAAAGAATTGTCCCGTCTGTCAATTGTATATGATGAACTGACAAGTGAAGTTATGTAATTAAGCGTCTTTAGCATTGAGCAAGATATATACCAGTAAACTTGTATATGTATAAGGAAATGAATTTTATTGAAAACATTCAGTAGTCAATAACGTACATAGGCGCAGAGTAACCATCTAAGTACAAGTAAAGCCAGTAGCATGAAACGTGGTAAACCATTACAAAGGCTAGACATCAGAAAAGATGTGGAACGAAACGGGGTATAGACATATAGCTGCGCTAGTAATGGTAGAGGATTGAATAAAAAGCAAATGACTTATTGTAATGATAAGTATATGCCGACTTATTCACTGTGTATAGAAGAATTAGATAATAATCTAATTAAATATGTTAAGTATTAAACGGAGTCACAATAATGAAGAGTACTGTTAAAAGCACTCCTAAGTTGAATATTAAGCAACTGGGGGAGGCATGGCAACAAGTAAATTGGAAAACGTGTCAACGTCATGTTGACCGTTTACAACAAAGCATATCTGTTGCAATGGAATACGAAAACTGGAAAAAGGTCAAAAAGCTTAGGAGGATATTATACAAATCCGAAGCATATAACCTAATTTGTACAAGGAAAGTAACTCAAGACAATCAGAGTAAAAGGACTGCTGGCGTAGACAAAGTCAAACTACTAACACCAGCCCAAAGATACGATTTAGTTAGCAACATGAAAGACGGTATTGAAAGGCATTGGAAGCCCGTAAGACAAGTGGAAATAGCCAAGAAAAACGGAAAAATAAGGACACTTGGAATACCAACTATCGAAGATCGAGTGTATCAAGCTAAGTTAAAGGGTATTATCGAACCATGCTATGAAACTATAGCAGAAACAAACTCGTATGGGTTTAGACCAATGCGAAGCACAAAAGACGCAATAGAATCAATATTTAATAGTATCAAAAGAAAAAAAGATGCGTGGGTTTTAGAGGGCGACTTAAAAGGCTTCTTCGATAATATCAAAACATCAGCAATAATAAGTAACCCAGCAATAGCAGGGGATAAAGAAATTGCCAGCACAATAAATAACTTAGTCAAAAGTGGTGCTATGACA
The DNA here is from genome assembly GCF_001723685.1 of Candidatus Marithrix sp. Canyon 246. GTDB lineage: Bacteria > Pseudomonadota > Gammaproteobacteria > Beggiatoales > Beggiatoaceae > Marithrix. Next base: position 10,202 of record NZ_MCBX01000025.1, on the reverse strand, counting down.
GTAAACCAAGAGTTGATAGAAACGGAAAAAGGCACGCCGCAAGGTGGTGTAATAAGTCCACTATTAGCAAACATTGCGTTTAATGGCATGGAAACAATGATACAACAATGGGCTTGGGACAACAGAAAAAGAACGGGACAAAACAATAGTAATAGACATGTTATACAAGTAACAGTTTACGCAGACGATTTTGTAGTGGTTGCCAAAGATAGATGGATAGTGGAAGAGCTTAAAGAAATAATTAGTGAATGGTGCATGAGAAAAATGGGAGTGGAATTAAGCAAAGAAAAAACTCACATAACAAACGTGTACGATGGTTTTGACTTCCTTGGATGTAACATAAGGAAATACGAAATTAATGACACTAAAAGCAAAACACTAATCAAACCATCTAAGGAGTCGATAAAAAGTGTCAAAGCAAAGATCAAAGATGTAATCAAAAGCGGTGGTGGATTAACACAAGATGGGATGATTGGAAAATTAAATCCAATATTGCGAGGATGGGCAAACTACCACAACGGAAATGTATCGAAAGATATATTTTCAAGCATAGATAACTATGTCTACGAAAAATTGCACAGTTGGGCAAGAAATCGACATCACAATAAAGGCAACGCATGGGTACTAGACAAATACTGGCATGTTGTTGGTAACAGAAATTGGGTTTTCAAGACCGACAATAATGAGTTGTACAAAATGTCTAGTACAAAGATAATAAGACATACAAAAATCAAAGGCAGGCATCACATTTTTGATGGTCAAACCGAGTATTGGAATAAAAGAAAGGTAATGAACAACAGGGGCAGAAGGACAAGAAAAGAATCTTGTTTAGTAAAGCAAGAATTTAAATGCAACTGGTGTAAACAGGACTTTAAACACGACTCAATACTAGAATTAGATCATATAGTACCAAAAAGCTGCGGTGGTGGTGAGCAAAGTACAAACTTGCAAGTGTTGCATCGTCATTGTCATGACATCAAAACAAGAAACGATGGAAGTAGCAAGAAAAAGGTACAAAGAAAAATAGATGTTAAAAATTCGGATTGGTTTGGGGGTTGCAATGTTGAGTAAAAAGACACTATACAGAGAGGAGCGGTATGAAATGAAAGTTTCACGTACCGTTCTGAAGACGAGTCTATATTGGCAACTCTATAGACTTAGTTTAACTTTACGTTGGCAGATTTCTGAAGAAGCTAATCATGTTGAGTCTTATTTATTTATATTAGAATCTTTTGGTTTAGATGAGCAAGGGCAGGGGCAAATTTTTAATTTATATCAGGATATGCCTGATTTAGTTGAAAAAATAAATTGGAATATTGAATTTGCTAATAATGCTGCTACAATTGATGCTCCTAAAGGTTCCGTAGAATCAACTCAAGCTTTATTAGAAGATTTAATAAGTTTTTATATTTTTGAATATATGTTTTTCCCATTGGGATTTTCACAAATATTTGCTTTAGCGCGACAAGGAAAATTACGTAATACAGCTCAACAATATAGCTATATTTGGCGTGATGAAAGCTTACATGCAGCTAATGGCTTATGGATGATTCAACAAATTTGTCGAGAAAATCCTAAAGTTTGGAATGTTGCTATGAAAAAACGGGCAAGAGAAGTAATAAATGAAGCAGTAAAATTAGAAATATCTCATGTTCATGCAGTGATGCCTGATGGTGGAATTTTAGGTTTTTCTATTAAAAGCTATATTAAATATGCTGAATTCCTTGCAGATAAAATCTGTGAGCAATTAGGCATAAAAGTATTATTTGGAACCAGAGAACATCCAATGCCTTGGATAAGTGAATATGAATTAAATCATGAAGTAAACTTCTTTGAAGGCAGAGTGCGTGAATATCAGACTGGTAGTCAGTTGAGTTGGGATTAATCTAGGTTAGATTGTTGGGCTTTCTTTTGTCAGCCCAACTTACGTGATATTTCATTATAAAATGACAGAAAAACAACTTTATTTAGATCAAATTAGCTTTATTGATTTTAAATCAATAAAAGAATTAGAACATTTTCCATTACAAACTTTTAACTTACTAATTGGAGCTAATGGTGCTGGTAAATCTATTTTTTTCAAAGCATTAACTTTACTCAACACCATCATTAATAACAAAATCCAATTATGGATTGGGCGCGAAGGTGGAGCTGATAATATCCTCTATTTTGGTCAAAAAATAAGCTCTGAATTACAAATAGAATGGCAATTTAAAAGCCAAAATGAACAAATTAATTACCAATGTAAATTAATTCCAGCTCATGATACCCTTATTTTTGCAAACGAATCGGGTTGTTGGCAAAAAGGTGATAAAATTGAAATCTTTTCAATAGACGGTGGGCATCGTGAAACTCAACTTCATCAATTTGCCCAGCATAACTCAATAGCACAAATTGTACTCAAACAATTAAAGAATTGGCAAGTTTACCTATACCATTTTCATGACACTAGCACTACAGCTAAAATGAGACAACAATGTGATTTACATGATAATATGTATTTACGAGCAGATGCCTCTAATTTAGCGGCTTTTCTATACTTGCTAAAAAACCGCTATCCACTAAATTATCAAAATATTGTAGAAGTAGTACGCCTAGTAGCACCATTTTTTGAAGACTTTAGACTACAAGCATCGCGCCTAAATTATGAAAAAATTCAATTAGAATGGCAACATATAGGTTCAGATAGCTACTTTAATGCCCATACATTTTCCGATGGAACATTAAGATTTATTTGTTTAGCAACCTTATTACTACAGCCAAATTTGCCAGCAACGATACTATTAGATGAACCTGAATTGGGATTACATCCATATGCGATCAGCATTGTTGCCGAAATGATGCAAAGTGCGGCGACTAAAACTCAAATTATAGCATCAACCCAATCAGTAACACTTCTGAATCAGTTTCAACTACAAGATGTAATAGTGATTGAAAGAGAAAATGAACAATCATGTTTTAAAAAGTTCAATAATGAAGAAATGACTCATTGGTTAGAAGATTATGCTTTAGGTGAACTTTGGGAGAAAAATGTGTTAGGTGGAAGACCTTAAAAATGCTGAAAGTTTTTATTCTCGTAGAAGGGCAAACTGAGGAAAAATTTGTAAAAAAATTATTAGCACCTCATTTGCAACAATTTGGTATTTACCTTGTGGTAATTCTTTTAACCACTAAGCGCGTACAAAATGCTGCTAATTTTAAAGGTGGCATTATTTCTTACGCGAAAATTAAACAAAATTTACAAACATTGTTTCATGATTCCAGTGCAGCAGCAGTTACAACTTTATTTGATTATTATGGTCTTCCAAGCGATTTTCCCGGATTAAAATCAAGCCCACAATTAGATTGTTACAAAAAAGTTGAATATATGGAAGCAGCTTTTAATGCTGATATGAATGAAAAAAAATTAATACCATATTTACAACTTCATGAATTTGAAGGATTACTATTTTCTTCACCGACAATGATAGCAAACCCTTTTGAAGAAGATAAAACTATACAGTCTAGGAAACTAATCAAAGCATTACAAAATATTCGTAAACAAGTTAGAACTCCTGAAGAAATAAATAACAGCCCAGCAACTTGCCCACATCGTCGTTTAAAGCGACTAATTCCTTCTTACCGTAAAGTATTTCATGGAGTAATGATAGCTTCAAAGATTGGCTTAGAAAAAATTCGTCAAGAATGTCCACATTTTAATAAGTGGATAATTAAACTCGAATTATTGGGGAAACAGTGATTCTTCGTCGTCGAGGATCGACCTGTCAGATTTTTAAAACCTGACAGGTTGATACTACCACATCAAATCATCAGGTACTTTATAATCGGCATAAGGATCATCATCATCCTGACTTTGATCACTAATGTTCTCATTAAACAGCACAATTGATTCATCATCACGTTGTTTAATCTTCTCCGCCGCTTCGGCTGGAATCAGATAATAATCTTCATCTATTTTAGCAATAGCTAAACGCCCACGGCTAATCAAATCTTGATTTTTCTTAGATATATTAATGGTTTTTATCTTTGAATTATCAGTAAAATTGTAGCTTAACGCATTTTCACTTGTTCCCATATCAATGCTATTCATTTTAATAATCTGAATAACTTGGGCAGCTATCGCCTTTTGCTCTGCCTCTTCTGTGCGTTGCTTATTCAGTTCTTGACTTTTTTTACGCTCATTTTCAATCGCTTTAGCCGCAGATAGAGCAATTTCATCAACTTCTTTGGCATGATTTTTCCGCTTCTTTTGGCGTTTTTGTGCATTAATTTTATTGGCTTGTTTTTTACTAGCCATTCCAGCACTTAGTAGCTGATCTTGTAGAGATCCTGCCATGATTCCTCCATTCTTAGATTTTATTTCAAAAACTATTATGCTAACTTGTTTTGATCCATTAGTTTGAGTGCTGCTAGTGTCAAAAAATCACTACGAGTCATTTGGTGACGACTGACATACGCATCAAGACGTGAAACCAATTTAGAAGGTAAAGAAATATTAAGTTGCACTGATTTTAGATTCAATCTGGAAACATTAATATCTAGCATCATCCAAATTCCTCCATGATATTCCTTATTTTTGACAAGTTCTTCCAAAGAACTTGGCTTTGGTAGTTCCATATCTTCACCTTCGCAATAAAGTTCTATAGATTCCTGAACCATTGCTGGCAATTCATCCCAATTATCAACTGCCGAAAAACACCCAGGGAAATCTGGAATAGTGATACCATGAGCATGTTCAGAATCACCTTGATGAACATAAATAGGATAAAGCATTTCAATTACCTCCATTTCCAACCAGCTTGACGATAGATATTACGCAAAGTACCAATAGGTATATCTTTACGTGGGTGCGGCACAACAACATGACCAGATTTATCTGGATGTTTAAATTTTTCGTGATCACCCTTACCACCCACTTTTAACCAACCATCATCAATCAATCGTTTAATAATTTCAGAACTTTTCACTTTATTTCAAAGCATCCAACAAACGATTATGAATATTTTCAAATCCACCATTACTCATGATTAGAATATGATCATCATTACTCGCAATCTTTACTATATGTTCAATTAATGGATCAACCTTATTAAATATTTCAGTTATTCCTTCTATTGACCATTCCAAATCATCTGATTGATGGAATAATACTATATCTGCATCTTTTAAAGCACCGGCTAATGTATCTTTATGAACCCCCATCTGCATAGTTCTTGATCGTGGTTCTAATACCGCTATAATTCTTTCTGATCCAACTCGTTTGCGTAAAGCGTCTAATGTCAAAGTAATCGCTGTCGGATGGTGAGCAAAATCATCATATACACTGATATTATTTATCACTCCTCGTAATTCTAAACGTCTTTTTACGCTTTTAAAATTACTTAAAGCATCACAAGCTTGTTCAATAGACACACCAGCATGATGGGAACTGGCAATAGCCGCTAAGCCATTTTCCAAATTATGTTGTCCAATTAAATCCCATTTCACCTCGCCCACGCGCTGATTTTGATACCAAACTTCAAAATGACCATAATCTGCTATTAAAGATTTAGCTTGCCAATCAGCATTGTTTTCACCTAAACTTTCAGTTGGTGTCCAACAACCTTGTTCTAATACTTCATCTAGTGCTGGTTCTGCATTTTTGTGTATAATCAAACCATTGCCCGGCACGGTGCGTATTAAATGATGAAATTGTCGTTGAATAGCGGCTAAATCAGCAAAAATATCGGCATGGTCAAACTCAAGATTATTTAAAGCTAAGGTTCGTGGACGATAATGCACAAATTTTGAACGTTTATCAAAAAAGGCTGAATCATACTCATCTGCTTCAACTATAAAAAATGGATCACTGCCTAAACGGGCGGAAATACCAAAATTTTCAGGTACTCCGCCGATTAAAAATCCCGGATTAAAACCAGCAGATTCTAAAATCCATGTCAACATACTTGTTGTGGTTGTTTTACCATGCGTGCCAGCCACAGCTAATACCCAACGTTTAGCTAAAACCTGCTCGGCTAACCATTGTGGTCCAGAAATATATGGTAAAGCTTGATTAAATACAGCTTCAACTTCAGGATTACCACGTGATATAACATTACCGATGATCACACAATCAGGAGTTGGTTCTAAATTATCTGCCGAATAACCAGAATATAATTTAACACCCAAGTTTTCTAACTGTGTACTCATAGGTGGATATGTTGCCGCATCTGATCCAGTAACAATATGACCCTGCTGTTTTGCAATAGCGGCAATACCTGCCATAAAAGTACCACAAATACCTAAAATATGTATGTGCATAGTAATAAATTATTCAAATTTTATAGTTTATAAAAACCTTATGAAAATTGCAAGATGAATGTGAACAAAATTTACCGTATTATGATTGTCGATCGTTCAGAAGTAGTGCGATCTATTGTTTCGCGGCTATTACAAAACCAAATTAAAAATATTTGCCTAATTACTTGTGGTAGTGTTGAAGAAGCCTTAGATTATTTATATCAAGATAAATTTGATTTAATTACCAGCTCACTAGTATTACCCGGTTTAGATGGACTTGATTTGTGTCATGAAATTCGTCGTAATAAAAAACAATATTTTACACCAGTAATCATGGTAACTAGTGATATAAATCAAAGTATTTTACATCAAGGATTCTCAGTTGGAATAAGTTATTTCTTTAATAAAGCATTAGGTTATAAACGTTTAGTTGAATTTATTCAAGAGATTTTACAGCGGCATTTAGGGCAAGTTGGGCGAATATTATTTCTTACCGATAAAGTAAATAATATGCAATATATTATAAAAAAGCATGGTTTTTTGATCAAATATATTAGCTGCGGCACACAGGCATTAGAAATATTAAAAGACAATAGCGTTCATGAGGATAAATTTGATATAGTTTTAATAGATTGGTCTCTAAAAGGCAAAATGACTAATGCTAATATAATAGATAATATTCGCAATAAGTTATATTATTCAAGTCAAGAAATGCCAATTCTGGTTATAATACCTGCAAATGATCATTCATCTATTGTAAATATTTTACATACTGGAGCAAATGATTTTATTAGCAAACCAGTAATTGAAGAAATTCTTATTGCTCGCCTAAAATCACTAATATTAGTTAAACAGCAAGATAGAATTCTAAAAAGTTGTTCCAAGAAAATTTATAACTTAAAAACAACTGACGGCTTGACTGGAGTACATAATAAAAAATATTTGCTTGAAGAAGGAAAAGCCTTTATCACCCAACATCCTAACGTCTGTTTAATGATGATTGATATTGATAATTTTGAGTTATTAGATCTTGCTGATGAAATATTACATTTAGTAGGTCAATTTCTGTTAAAATCTTTTCCTCAAGAAGTTATGATATCGCGCTTTGCAGGCAAAAAATTTGCAGCTTTAATACCAGATTGTGCATTTAATTACGGTAAAACATTGGCGACAAATTTATGTCAAGATTTAATAAAATTTAAACCAGAAAACTTAGAAATTACAATTAGTATTGGTATAGCCTCGTGTGAGGCTATAGCTGAAACTACTTTAAATAATCTAATTACTGACGCTAATGCGGCACTTAGTGAAGCAAAAAAGCAAGGTAATAATCATATTAGTGTTATCACTACTTAAAAATGGAATATAAAGACTATTATAAAATCTTAGGAGTTTCACGTAATGCAAGTCAAGATGAAATTAAACGCGCCTATCGCAAATTAGCGCGTAAATATCATCCTGATGTCAGCAAAGAAAAAAATGCTGAGTTACGTTTTAAGGAATTAGGCGAAGCTAATGAGGTATTAAAAGATAAAAACAAACGTGCTACTTATGACCAATTAGGTTCAAATTGGCAAGCTGGAGAACAATTTAGACCACCGCCGGGTTGGAATCAAGGTTCTACTAGTAGGGATAGTGGTGGTGGAGTTAATTTTAGTGATTTTTTTGACAGCATGTTTAGTGGAGGCAGGCAACAGCATCAGAATCCTTTTCGCTCTAAAGGAGAAGATCAACATACTAAAATTAGTATCAGTCTTGAAGATGCCTATCATGGTTCAACACGAACCTTAAAATTAGAATCGCCAGAAGTTCATAGAACTGGACATAGAATTACTAAAACACGTACCTTAAATGTAAAAATACCAAAAGGTATAACTGAAGGTAAAAAGATTCGTTTAAATGGTCAAGGTGCTGGAAGCATGAAAGGTGGTCCACGCGGAGATTTATATTTGGAAGTTACAATTAAAGATCATCCTTTATATAGCTTAGAAGGCAAAGATATTTCTTTTAACTTACCAATTACACCGTGGGAAGCAGCTTTAGGTGGTAGTATAAAAGTACCAACCTTGGCTGGATCAGTGGATTTAAAACTACCTCCAGATTCACAATCAGGGAAAAAATTACGTTTAAAAGGGCGAGGATTAGCGGGTAATCCAGCCGGAGATTATTATGTAATACTACAAATAATGACACCAAAAGCAAGTACGACTAAAGAAAAAGAAATCTATCGTAAAATGGCAGAAGAATTTTCTTTTAATCCACGAGCTAATTTAGTATAACTAAAAACCTGACAGGTTTTAAAAACCTGTCAGGTTTGTTTGATAACAGAAGTTGCAGCAGCAACAAGGCTTGAAACATCTGCTAAATCAGATGGAATTATCATAGTATTGTTTTCTTTTGCAAGTTTACCAAACTCTTTAATATAGCTTTCTGCTACACGAAGATTCACGGCTTCTAATCCACCTTTTTCATTAATTGCTGATGCAATTTCTTTAATTCCAGCGGCTGTTGCATTTGCAATCGAACGGATTTCTGATGCTTTACCTTCTGCTTCGTTAATTTGTTTTTGTTTTTCACCTTCAGATTGACGAATTAATTCTTGTTTTTGCCCTTCGGCACGATTTATTTGTGCTTGACGATCACCTTCAGATTCTGCAATTTGCGCACGCTTTTCTCGTTCAGCACGCATTTGTTTTTCCATTGCATCTTTAATTGATTGTGGAGGTAGGATATTTTTTACCTCATAGCGTGTGACTTTCACACCCCAAGGATCTGAAGCTTCATCTACAGCCTGAACAATCGAACCGTTTATGGTATCACGTTCTTCAAATGTTTTATCAAGTTCCAATTTCCCAATAATACTTCTCATTGTCGTTTGAGCCAGTTGACTCACTGCAAATCTATAATCCTGAATCCCATAACTAGCCTTTTTAGGATCAAATATCTGAATATATAAGATTCCATCGACTTCAACAGAAACATTATCCCGAGTAATACATGTTTGTGGCTGTACATCCATTGCAACTTCTTTAAGGGAATGTTGATATGAAACTTTATCAATAAATGGAATAAGAATATGAAAACCAGCATCCAAAATTCGGCTAAATTTGCCTAAACGCTGAATAATATACGCTTGTCGCTGTGGTACAATTTTTACTGTTGAAACAAAGAGTATAAATACAAAAATTGCTAAAAAGATTAGTATAATCAGTTCTGAGTACATATAAAGTTCCTGTTAAAATGATTTAATTTTTAAGGTGATATTATCTTTGGATATAACTTCTACTTTTTGATCTGATTTAATGTTTTCGTCAGAAATAGCTTTCCATTGGGTTCCATTAAATAGTACTTTACCACTGACACTATTTACTGGCTCAATTGTTGTTGCAACTTTGCCAATAAAATCAGAATCTACATCATCTGTAAAATGAGCGTTTTGTTTATCAAAAAGGTTTAAAAACCGATTTCTAAATATGATAAGAGAAATCAGTGAAGTTAAAATAAATACAATAAGTTGTGTTTCTATTCCAACATCTGTGAACCATATTGTTAAAGCAGTTACCCAAGCACCTATTCCAAAAAAGATTAAGATAAAACTTGGTAAGGCTAGCTCTGTAACAAGCAGAACTAAACCAATTAAAAACCACATTACTTCATGGGTAAGCCAATCTATTTCCATAACTTCTCCTATGCAAATTAAACAGTGTAATTTTATGCAAAATTCATGCAAGTTAATGAACTTTCCTAGGGTGTATAAGCGAAGCATTATACACCAAAAAAACTATTAATACTGCTGAATTTGATTAGCAGTACCAATACCAACCATCTGGCAAAATTCCAGTGCTTCTACAGTAAAGCCACCTAATGATAAAAAAGCCGGTAAAATCAAAGATTTTTCTAATATTTTGCCATAGACTTCCACC
>NZ_MCBX01000024.1 GCF_001723685.1 Candidatus Marithrix sp. Canyon 246 | reverse complement strand
ATTTATTAATCATCAAGGCAGTTTCGTTGGTGATAGGTTCTTGACAATATTCAGCATATTTATAGACTGCTTCTAAAGCATCATCTTCAGCAAGATAGGGAGACATGTACATACGTTTAAGTCGTCCCGCTTCTAAATATTTGCCAATGATTTGAATTAACCAACCGACATAAGAGCCGGTTACTAACATCGGAGCAAGTTTTGACTCAGATAATGAATGAAAACTTCCTGCTAGTGTTTCAATTGGGCTGGTTTGGTATTGTTGATCTGGATAAATATACTGAGTAATATTCTGAAATTCATCCAAGATGACTAAAAACCGTAGGTCAAATAGGTCAGCAAAACGATGGGGAGCGGTAGTGGCTGTTTTCCACATAGCATCATGGAGTCCTCTCTCTTTATTTTTGAGAAGCGAATCCACATCGCCAACCAATCGTTGGTTTGAGTGAGTTAATCCATATTCCCTGATTTCTTCCAGAGTTAATGGTTGCCTAATTAATTTTTCATTTCTTTCAATAAAAGAAATATACTGTGAGGCAAAAGAACAATAGTAATCAATGGCAAAATTTGGATACCAAGTTTTACTTTCTGATATATCCAAAAAAAATGGTATGACTCCACGCTTAGGATCACTCCAAAGTTGATTAAATATGCGTTGAATAAATACAGTTTTACCACTTTTACGACGCGCTAAGATAACCTTGGATTTAGATATTCTATTGGGTATCAGAGATAACCATTTGTTAATTAATTTAAATTCTGATTCACGGCCTACCAGTAAATCCGGATTGCCGATTTTTTCTGCTAAGGGATATTGCATTTTTTTTCCTTGAGGTGAAATAGGAATTTTTTATACTATATCATGAGAAGAGGAGAGAGTACAACTAATTACTCATGTATCAGACCTGTCAGGTCTAAAACCCGACACTAACTACCAGCACAATCACGCAACCCAATACCAGCTTCATGTGCATGTTTTTCAGCGGCTGCTTCTGCACCTAATTCTTTGATTCGGTATTTAATATTCCATGAATAATACCTAAGTTATAGTTAATTGATCCTATTGCTTTTTGAGATACTTTTGCATATGGTCGTACATCTTGTATAACTTTAAATTTGTCGCCATGCCAGTCATTAACCTGTGGATATTTTTGTAATAGTGAAAGTTATTTGGATGCAATACATGAAACAGTATTACGTATGCATAAAAAAAGGATTTTGAACTAATTTATTAAATAAGCTATGTATTTTCATCATCGCAATGTTATGCCTATGTGTTGGGATCATTTGCTATTTTGTGGTATGTTGCAGAAGGTGCTGCTAAACAGCTCGTCATTGCTATAGATATTATTGTTGATTTAAGTTTTTTTGAATAGTCATGATTGTGTGTTATTGAGATTTAAAGATGTAGGTTGGGCTGACGATAGAAAGCCCAACAATCTTGATGCTTGATTCAGTTGGGCTTCCTATCGTCAGCCCAACCTACAGAATAAATTTTATAATATCTGTGCGTAAATAAGTTACATTATTAAAAATTAGCTACTTAGTTGATGAATTGCTTGATATTGGAGTGAATAGTTCTAAATCTATTATCGTTAAGCCATAATCACCATCTGCTACAAATGCCTTTGTACCATCATTTGATAGTGTAATCTTATGTGCATCTCCAGTATTATAATAACCTACTTTAGTAGGTTTTGTTGGATTAGTAATATCTATTATTACCAATCCTTTAATATGATCTGCTAGAAACGCTTTTGTTTCATCACCTGAAAGTGTTATTTCAAAGGCAGCACTATTTGTATTATAAGAACTAATTTTAATTGGATTTATTGGGGTTGTAATGTCTAATACTACAAAACTTGCAGCTAATGATGAACTATTATCTGTTACAAAAGCTTTTGTGCCATCATGTGAAAGTGTTATTCCCCTTACTGTAAACCTTGTAGGATTATAATTACCTATCTTAATAGGAGTTTTTGGATTACTAATATCTACTATTACCAATCCATTTGTACTATCTACAATGAATGCTATCTTACCATTATGTGAAAGTATTACCTCTTTTGCATTACCATCAGTATCATAATGACCAATTTTAATTGGATGGGATGGATTGGTAATATCTAATATCACCAAGCCATTACGATCATCTGCAACAAAAGCTTTCGTACCATCACTTGAGATTGTTACGTTCATTGCGCTACCATTTGTATTATAATGAGCGATTGAAAAATTTGTTGGATTAGTAATATCTAATATTGCTAAACCATCTTGATGTGTAACAAAAGCTTTTGTACCATTATTTGAAAGAGCTATATCTTCTGTAGGTCCAATATTATAATTATCTATTCTAATAGGATTTGTTGGATTGGTAACATCTAATACTACTAAACCATGATTTGCTATAAAAGCTTTTGTACCATCACTTGAAAGTGTTACTGCATATACTCCACTACCACCTGTATCATAATGACCAATTTTAGTAGGTGTTGTCGGATCTGTAATATCTACTATTGTTAAACCATTAAAACCTACAATGAAAGCTTTTGTATTATCACTTGAAAGGGTTACTCCATATAACTCACCATCTCCAAAATAACCAATTTCAGTCAAATTTCTTTGATTTGTAATATCAAATATTCTTAAACCATTATTACCATTTGTTACGAAAGCTTTTGTACCATCATTTGAAAGTACAATTCTTTTTCTTGCCATTGGCTCATGATCCATCTTGTATTGGCTAATAACAACTTGTAAAATATTTTTTGTATAAATCAAATGATTTTTATAAATATCTGAAACAATCTCTTCAATCTCAGCATTTGTATATCTAACACTATTCAAAGCACCAAAATAACTTTGATAATCAAACACCAACAAATCATCAACACTAACATTCCCATCCCAACTAATATCACTACTAAGAATAGTTTTAGCCACTTCATTCAATCTATTCTCAACCTTAATCGCGTCAAAATCATACTTCAAATCCTTAGCCAAATAGATATAAGCCATTTCAGACACTAAAGAAACTCTTAAGCCTAGACTTTTAATCCAACTTCCTTTGCTAACTGCTCGAATAGTTCCCTTATTATTTACACCACCACTAACTTCATAAATATAAAACTTATCATTTTCAAGTTCATCTTTATGTTCATAAAATAAGCCATCAGAATCGGTTTTTTCTTGATAAAGAAGAGTTTTATCGGCATTATCTTCTACTCTAAATTACCTTTCAGTTGTGCTTTAGAAGTGAGTTTTTAAGGTGTTGGAATACAACTCTCAGTTTTTGTCATATTATCAACATGAAAGATTGGATAGGCTACATGTCTCTGCTTCATGTTTACATCTTTGTAATATATGGATTTTCCTTCAATTGCATCTCCAAATTTACTACGCTCGCGCTCCGTTACTGCGTTTGGCAATTGTAGTAACTTCAAAACAAGGAATTTTGACTGATCTGGTTTTATGATCATACAAAATATAGCGGCTAGCATCATCCCCATTAAATGTGTTCTTGAAATTGAGCATCAAAAATTCCTTTGTTATCAGTTTCTTTACCAGTGAACTCATCTATAAAAGGAACCAAAATACCATCTAAAGATAGTGTTTTAAATTTTGAATCGTAAATGGCTTTTGAGGAAAACTCATCAGCCACAGCACTGCCGCTGAATACAGCAAATAAAAGCATAATATTTATTAGCTTATTTTTTATCATAAAATTTCCTGATGTTAATATTGAAACATATTTGAAAGGACATTTGAAATGGCCTGTTTATGATAGTAAGGGCCATTAATTGGAATTCAAGAGTTTATTTTTTTTGTGTTTTATACCTATATAGAAGGATTGGTAGAAATATTTTACCAAGTTTGATCTTTATGCTGAAGACAAGAAAAATAGGACTTTAAGTCTTTGATTTACAAGCTCTGAAGGGGCGAAATAATATAGCCTAGGGCAACGCCCTAGGTAATTGTAAATTTAAGATAATTTTTATTCACCAGCACAATCACGCAAACTAATACCAGTTTCCAACGCATATTTTTCAGCGGCTGCTTCTACCATTTTACGAGTTAAATCATAATCTGGTGTTATCCAGTCGCTGATAACTTTCCATTGTTTGCCATCCCATTGTTGAAATCTTACTTTTCCACCACCTTCATGGTTAGAACAAGATGTTTGCATTGGAAATATTAAGCCTTCTGCACCTAATTCCTTGATTCGCTCTTCAGTGATATTTAGATGTTCTAAACCCCAACGTATTTGTTCTCCTGTTAAAGGTTTATTACCAAATTGAGCTTGTGCGCTACGAATCGCTTCGGTATTTAAGATTCCATGAATAATACCTAAATTATAGTTAATTGATCCTATTGCTTTTTGAGATACTTTTGCATATGGTCGTACATCTTGTATAACTTTAAATTTGTCGCCATCAGGATAATATCCGGCTGTAATAAAACCATTAGCCGCTTTACCTGCTGGTATTACTTCAGATTCTGAATCATTCCATGATAAACCTATTATATGATCAATAGGAAAACCAATACGCTGTGCCTCTTTTAATGCTGTTGGAACTATAACTCCCCAGCCACGTAACAGTATCCAGTCTGGATTTAAACGTTTTATTTGTTCCCAAGTTGCTTTTTGTCCAAGTTTGCGACGTATCGGAAAATGTTTCAGCTTAAAACCATATTTTTTAGCTTGAGCTTCAAGTACTTGTATAGTCTCTTTACCTGAACCGCGATGATAATAAACATTGGCTATGGTTTTGCCTTTTAGTACACCACCTTCTTGTTGTGCTATAAATTTAATTTTTGCCGTATTTTGATTCCAATAACTAATCATTAAAGGAAACATATATGGAAATACACGACCATCAGCAGTTTTAGAATCCCCATAACCAATTGACACTATAGGTATTTTGTCTTGTTTAGTATATTTCATAGCAGCATTAGTAGCAGATGTGCTAAGGAAATTGAACATAGCGGCATTAGGTTTGGTTTTCAGTTTTTGATAACACTCCATAGCGCGTTCAACCCGATAACCAGTTTCACATTCTTCCCAAGTTAATTTCACGGAATTTATACCACCATCTCTTTCATTGAGCATAGTCATATAATCCATGAAACCACCAAAAATTAATTCACCTACAGCACCATAACTGCCTGTACGATATATAGGAATCGGAATAAACTGTTCATTAGTTGTTACAATGGTTTTTTTAGCTGCTACAATAGGTTGTTCAAGTTTACCTAAATTATATAGCATTAATTTACCACTGGTAAGCGGCACAGATATCCAACAATCTTTTGATGTACAACGAAAATCAAAATCCCAAACTGGTACAAAATCACCATTACGAATTGTAGGCAAACGTAACTTAAATAATTCACTACCATTATATAAATCCCAAACACGTAAAGTACCATCATCACTAACAGTTGCAACTTGTTCACCATCAGCACTATAAATTACACGATAAATTGTACTTTCATGTCCAACTAAACTATATTTCGTCGATTTATTTTGAGTTGAATAAATATGAACCAATTGATCACGCCCAACTGTCGCAATTTGCTGACCATTTGGACTTAATTCTGACCACATTAACCAATCATTTGCCTGTGGATATTCTTGTAATAGCTTCTGTGAATTCTTAGCTAATGCCCATAGACGTATATCCCTATCACCAGTACTTAATATGCGCGTACCATTACTATTATAAGAAACCACATTAATATCATATCCATCTTGAGCATCAAAAAAACGTGACTTTCCATTGACATCAAATAAACCTACTTCCCCAGAATAACTAGCACTAGCAAACTTCTGACTATTATTAGGTGCAAATGTTACAGCATTAACCGCCCCTTTATGTTGAAAGCTATGTTGTTGTTTACCTGTTTTAACTTCCCATAATTTCACAGTTTTATCAAAACTACCAGAGGCTAACCAACGACTATCAGCACTAAAAGACAGACGCTTAACTTTTTTAGCATGTCTACTTTTTTCCCATAATAATTTAGTGTCAGGCAAGCTATATAAACTTAATTTTCCATTAGCAAAACCTACTGCAACACTCTCACCATTTGGTGCAATCGCAGTAGAACTCGGTTTATCAGCTAAATTCAACATTTTTTGAGGAGCTAAATCTGAATTCCAAGCTATTACTAAACCATCTGTACTAGCACTAAAAATCTTATCAGCATAACTATCAACATTAATAACACCAGAAGTATGACCTTGTAATATACGTACTGTCACCCCACTTTTAGTATGCCAAATACGTAAACTACGATCATCACTAGCGGAAACTAAATAACGTCCATTATCAATAAACTTGATTCCAAACACCTTATTTTTGTGACCAAGTAACATTCGTACATTTTTACCAGATTTCACATTCCATAAGCGCACACTTTTATCGCTACTTGCTGTAGCTACTAGTTCTCCATTTGGATGCCAAACCACTTTTTGCACATGGTTAGAATGGGCACGTAATTTATGTAAACTTTTACCTGTATCTAAATCCCAAATAGTAGCAGTATTATCATAAGCAGAACTTGCTAACAACTTATCATCAGGGCTAAAAGCCAAACTGGAAATTCTTTCTTTATGTCCTTCTAAAGTAGTAATTTTCTTACCTGTTGCCACTTCCCATAAAGTGATATTTTTATCATCACCGCCAGTAGCTAACAATTTACCATCTGAACTAGCAGCTAATGCCCATACCGCCGCTGGAGTTTCCCATTCAGTAACCGCTTGACCACTAAACAATGACCAAAAAATCACCTTTCGATCCTCTCCACCAGCACTAATCAGCCATTGACTTTTCGGTAAAAACACAATAGCTGTAATATCAGCCTCATGTTTACGTAAAATCTGTAATAATTGACCACTTTTACGATTAAATAATGCTAAAGTACCATTTTCCCCACCAGTACTTAAAAGACGACCATCGTGACTAATAGCAACTACAGATAAGGGTACACCAACTTGATAACGTTGTTGTGGGCTATCACCCATAAGTTTGCTATACCACGCTAATAAATTACGAGCATTGCGCCGTTCTACAGGAATTTGTAAATCTAATTCACGAGTTTCGGTTAATATTTCTGTAGCAGCAGCATAATCTTCACTGCCTGCCAATAAAGCCGCATGAGTTAATTCTGATTCAAATAAACTAATAGTACGAGATTTTTCTGTCCATTCAGCTTGGTGTCGTGCAGTTTCTGCTATTTTTTGAGCATCAATAGCATTATCGCGTTCCCAAAAACCCCAAATCGCTAATCCTAATGCAAAAACCAACCCGAACAATGCTAATTTTAACTTACGTAATCTATTTTCTTCTAATATTCGTTGTTTTTCTTGTTGCCGCAACGCGCTAGCATCTAAAAAACGCATAGCAATATCAAAATTTTGAGCTTTGCCATAACGTTGTGCCCAAATTAGCGTAGGTTGCTCATCGCTACGCCATTTCAAAGCCAATTCTAGCTCAATCCCAGACCATAATACAGCACGTTGTTGTTGCCAACGAATTGCAGTATCTTGTAAACGTTGATATAATTCAGCATATTCAGCCTCTTTACGTGTCCATGTTTTTAAACGTTGCCATTGACGAATTAAACTTTCGTGACTGATATCCAGCACAGTTTCAGCTTCTAAAGGTGTTCCCAAAGAAGGAGTTAAAAAAGTGCGGCCTGATTGACGAAATACTTCAACAATATCAGCAACATTCTTATTGAATACATGTGCTAAAGTTGCAACTTCCTTTAATTTAACTGGACGACGAGTATCGCGACTATTACTACCACGTTCACAAAGACTACGAAATAAAAATTCTGCGGTTTTTTGTTCTGTTACAGTT
Organism: Candidatus Marithrix sp. Canyon 246; assembly: GCF_001723685.1. Classification (GTDB taxonomy): domain Bacteria; phylum Pseudomonadota; class Gammaproteobacteria; order Beggiatoales; family Beggiatoaceae; genus Marithrix. The sequence continues at coordinate 18,199 of NZ_MCBX01000024.1, read as the reverse complement.
AATTCTGCATAAGCCTCATCAGCATGTAGAGATAAAGCCTTAGTTAAACCGCCTATTTTTTTATAATGTTCTAAGGTAATATACTTAGTATTACTAGCAAGAGTCCACATGCGCATTAAAGCATGTTGCAATAATGGTAACTGATCAGGATCACTACTCATGTCATTCAATAATTTATTGACTAAAGTAGGATCAATCTCACCACCAAATACTAATGCAGGCTCCTCAATAGCCTCACGTAATTGATCACGAGTTAAACGAGGAGTTAAAAATAGACCATTATCAATTGCTTCAGGTAAATCATAAAACAATGCACAATCACCGATAAAATCAGAACGCATTGTTAAAACAATATAAATATTAGAATGTTTACTACTATTTAATAATAATGAAACAAAAGCAGCCGCTTGATCAGCAGCACCTTGCTGGTAATAACGGAATATTTCTTCAAATTGATCAACTAACAACAATAAGTTAGTATTTTCAGGCAGGGGAGTTTCAGTTAAAATTTCATGCAGGCTATATGGTCCACGACGTAATTGCGCTTGTAAAAACGCAAAACTATCGATATCACCACTAAAAGGTGCAGTATATTCAACACCTAAAGCTTTTTCAGCCAATAAGGCTTCAGCTAAACGAAAAAATGGACGATTACCCGGGCGAAACTCTGCCACACGCCAATGTCCACCCGCACTAGTAAGAAAGCCGGTTTGTAAACCGGCTAATAAACCTGTACGTACCAAAGAAGATTTACCACAGCCAGAAGGTCCTACTACTGCAAGAAAATGACTATTACCTAATTTTTCGATTAATTGGTCTGTATGTTCATCACGTCCAAAAAAAATATAAGTCTCATCACGTTCAAATGGACGTAAACCGGGATAAGGGTAATCGTTCATGTTTAGCTAAATTATTATTTATCAACTCTTTTCAGACGATAACCTAAACGTTTTAAGATATCCAAAAAAGTTCTCTCAGCTGGTAATTGTTTATCAGTATAAGATTTTTTCTCAATTAATGTTTTACGAATCATTTTCACAGTTAATTTCACATCAATTACTGGTGGATTCACACTAGAATCCACTACTTTAGCATAGGGAGCAAGAATTTTTTTAATATCTCGTTTTAAACTAGGGATTTTGTCTTCAGTTTTCTTATTCCCACGTCCTCTATAGTTATCAACACAAATAATTCCAGTTTCTAACTCTTTCAATCCTTTCCTAACTGTTTCTCTACCCCAACCAAATGTCCTTTCGGCTTTTGTGGGACTACCTTCTAGTAATTCTAAAGTCGTTTCTGCCATAAATCTACGTCTTTTGGGACCAGTTAATTTTTTAGCAGCATTTTTAATAGTTACAACTACGGGTTCTGTCAATTTCATTAGTATTTTCCTTTCATGAAGCAGGAGTTATCCTTGTAAATAATTTTATAAATTAATCATTAATTTAGGTGTTTTAAGCATAAAACATTCCATTTAAACCAACCAGATGAGACTTGCCATTCTACCTGTGATCTTATTGCGTCGAAATGAATAAAAACGGTCGATATCAGTATAAGTACAAAAGTTTCCACCATAAACGTTATTCACAGCTTGTGCAGCTAAACGTTGACGTGCTAATAAATACAAATCAGCGAGCCAATGGCCATCACGACTTGCTTTAAAGGCTTGTTTTGCTTCAGGTAAATGTTTTATAAAGGCATCACGAACTTCATCACCTACTTCAAACTTTTCTGGACCAATAGCTGGTCCTAACCATACCAGAATCTCTTCTGGAGAAGCAACATTAAATTTTTTTAAGGTTTCTTCTAATACTCCAGCGGCTAGTCCACGCCATCCAGCATGAGCAGCGGCAATTTGCTTGCCAGCCTTATCACAAAATAATACCGGCAAACAATCTGCTGTCATAATTACACAGACAGAACTAGGCTTATTGCTAAAACTAGCATCCGCTTCACAATCTATATTATCTGGTTCAGACCGAACATTTGTAATACCATGTACTTGTTTTAGCCATATAGGTTTTGATGGTAAATTTAGTTTTTCAATCAATGTTTTACGATTTATGTCTTCAACTAAACTACCAAAGTCACGAGTTGTAGTGCATGATTTGACTTGCGGAGGAGCAGGCCAATCAGGTGTAATACATTTAAGCATGTTCTTGTTTATCTTGTTTTAATTCTTCTAATAATTTCAATATATCATCTGGTAATGCTGCTGTCCATTGCATAAATTCGCCGCTATTTGGATGATCAAGCCCTAAACTTGCTGCATGTAATGCTTGACGGTTGAAATTTTTAAATTTATGGATGCGTCGTCCACCATAAACGGGATCACCTAACAATGGATAACGTTTATATGCCATATGAACCCGAATCTGATGTGTGCGCCCAGTTTCTAATTTTACACTAATATGCGTATAATTGCGATAACGTTCTATTATACGATAATGTGTAATTGCTGGCTTGCCATTTTCTACCACTGCCATACGAACTCTTTGAGTAGGATGTCGCCCAATTGGAGCATCTATAGTACTACCAGCCACCATTACGCCATGAACAATAGCTTCATATTTTCTTATAAATTTACGTTGTTGTAATTTTTGCACTAAATCTGCATGAGCAGTTAAAGAACGCGCAACAACTAATAATCCACTCGTATCTTTATCAATCCTATGTATAATACCAGCACGAGGAATTTGTTCTAATTCAGGCGCATGATGAAGTAAAGCATTTACTAATGTCTTATCAGGATTACCTGCACCGGGGTGTACAACCACTCCTGCTGCTTTATTAATTATTAGTAAATCTTCATCTTCATATAGTATATTAAGAGGTAATTTTTGAGCCTGCCAAGCAACTTCTGTAGTAATTTGTGTGGCAATTTCTATATTTTCACCACCTTGTACTTTATTCTTGGCACGCGATGTGGTCTGATTTACCAAAACATATCCATCACGGATCCATTGTTGTAAACGTCCTCGTGAATAAGATGGACATAATTCCGCTAAGGCTTTATCAAGACGATAACCAGCCATTTCAGGTGGAATTGTTATATTAATTTTTGTCACTATGTGAGTATATTATATTATTTTATGAAAAAAATCAATTTTATTGTTAATTTATTTTTAATATTTAGTTTATCTAGTTGTGGAATTTTCAAAGATCCAAAAAATTATGCCTCAGATTGGAATGCTCAACGTTTATTTAAGGAAGCCAAAGCTGCACAAGATGTTGGTGATTATAAATCTGCTATTAAATATTATGATATGTTACAAGCCCGTTATCCTTTTGAAACATATGCACAACAAGCACAATTAAATACTATTTATTCTTATTATAAATTTGGGGAACCGGAATCAGCTATTATATCAGCTAATCATTTTATCAAATTATATCCGCGTCATAAAAAAATTGATTATGTCTATTACTTGAAAGGATTAATTAATTTTCAGTTAAATCAAGGTAGTTTAGAACGATTTTTACCTTTAGATCGTTCACAACGTGATCAAAGAGCAGCAGTACGTGCTTTTGATGCTTTTGCAGAATTAATTAAACGGTTTCCTAATAGTAAGTATAATCCAGATGCAAAACAACGTATGATTTATTTGCGTAATATGTTAGCTCAATATGAGTTACATGTCGCGAAATTTTACATGACACGCCAAGCTTATGTTGCCGCTATAAATCGCGCAAAAACCATAGTTGAATCTTATCAAGGCACACCTACTGTGGCAGATGCATTAGCAGTTTTAGCAAAAGCTTATAAAGTTTTAGGCTTAAATAAGCTATCTAATGATGCAATTCAAGTTTTAAAATTAAATTACCCTAATCATAAGGGTATAGCTGAAGTGCAAAGAGTAGTAGTCAAATAACTTAAAAAGTCTGCGGAAACTTGAGAAAATTGTTCGGTTATACCTAAATCTCGCAATTGTGTAACTTCTAAGCCTTGATAACCACATGGATTTATACCCTTAAACGGGCTTAAATCCATATCTACATGTTAAACTAAGCCCTCTATGTCGCCATAAAGAACTCGTCTTCAGAACCGCACGTGAGACTTTCACCTCATACGGCTCCCGCCATATGGTCTTTATCAGTGCCACCTCAAATTCAAAGTTCATGCTTCTCCTCTGAATTTGCCTGTTGCCTTCATTCTTTTCATGAAGTCGGCGTGGTACTGGTCATGACAATGTTTGTGCATTAACACTAGATTTTTGTAAGAATCTTTTCCACCTTCTTTTATGAAAGTTTTATGATGTGCTTCCATCAAATCCCCATTTTTAAACTCTGTGTTGCAATGCGCACATTTGCCATCTTGCTTTACAAGCATTTTAGCTTTGCTTGGTGATATATCACCATAGCCTTTACTTAATCTTGCTGCCCAATATAACTCATCCCCATCATAGAAAGATTTTCCTGCTTTTACCTTGACGTGTCTTTTTATCTTGGTGTCAGTGTGTCTTGCCAAAGTTTGATCAATAATTCCGTCTTTTTTCGTGGCAAAGCACCATTTTCTTGTACCAATGGTGTGGAAATACTTACCTGCTATCCATCTTTTACCTTTGGTAGGGTGTCTTCTTTTAGCCCATGCCCAAAGTTTTTCCCACATCAAATGTTCTAAGTGACTGAATGTTTCTGATGCTACACAAGTTCTATAATAGTTTGTCCACCCTTTAATTATAGGGTTTAAACGCCAAATTATTTGTTCTTGCGTCGCTGCTTTCATTTGTCTTAGTACTTCTTTAATCTTATTTGAATGTGATTCAATGGATTTTTTACTAGGTTTAATGAGTATCTTGAAACCTTGCTTGTTCGCGAAGTTCCTTGCTTCGTAACCAGTGGTTTTATTCTCGTAGTGCCTGCAATTGAAACCCAGAAAATCAAACCCTTCCGTGCTATGCACAATTTTAGTCTTTTCTTCTGATAGTTCCAACCCACGATCTTTCAACCATTCGGCTATAATTAGTTTAGAATCTTCAATAACCTTTTTATTCTCGTGCATTACCACAAAGTCATCAGCATATCTTACTATTCTGACTTGTCCTCGATACAATTCTACAACTTTATATCCTTTCTCTCTTAGCTTATCGTATAAATAACCTTCCATTCCATCTAAGGCTATGTTAGCTAAAAGTGGACTGATAATTCCGCCTTGTGGTGTGCCAATATCTGAGGCTTGGAATTCTTGGTTTTCCATTACACCTGCCTTCAACCATTGATTAATAGTAGCTTTGGCTACTTTTCCATCTATTAAACTTAATAGATGTTTATGATTTATATTATCAAAACAACCTTTGATGTCAGCATCTAGTACCCATTTTTGTTTCTTATTTAAGCTGTTGAATATATCGCTTATTGCATCATGGCAACTATGTGCTGGTCTAAAACCATAACTATTTGGTTCAAAGCTTGCCTCAAAGGAGGGTTCTGTAGCGGTTTTTACTACACCTTGTATCACCCTATCTTTGATGGTTGGAATTCCAAGTGGTCTTAACTTACCATTACTTTTAGGTATCCACACTCTTATTATTGGCTTTGCACGATAACTTTTGAATGATGACTGAGCTATTACCATTAGTTCTTTAACTAACTTCTTCCTTTTGGTAGGACTCAATGACTTAACTCTATCAACACCCGCAGTCTTTTTACCTGAGTTATCTATTCGAGGCAAATGTTTTTGCTCCACAAAAACTTTTGCCTCGAATGTAATTCTACGAACGTTCAAGATTATTGAGCAGCTACTTCTAAGAAGTAGCTTGCTTAAAGCTTTTGCTTGTTTCAGTTGACCAGCTTTGGTGGCTTTATAAATACGCTTTTGCAAATTAAAAACTGTCTTCGAGGCAAATGTTTTTTGAAAAAAAACTTTTGCCTCGAACTCAACTTTTCTCCAGACAATATCCTGCCATTCCCACTCTGAGGTGAGCCATGTCGGGGCCTTCTGCCCTGTTTTATCTAAATAATGTTGATCTATAGTTTCTACTGTTATCATATTTCTATGTCTATTCACCCTGTTTCTCAAGGGAGTTGTTATTAACGTTTTACTTTCCACATGACACTAAAGTAATCTTATATCCATATAATTTCCCCTTAGTTCCTACCCGAATGCTGCGCTATCAGTTGACTGCTGACCTCTTTATTAAGTTACTGCCATAATAAAGTGCATTACTACACCCGTTTTTCCTCGTTCCGATAAAATGTAATCATTGATAGTTTAGGCTTTAGCTATATGCCGAGGTTCTTGAATTGATTAAAATATACGTTTAAATCATATTCTACTAACCTGCCGTGTCCTTTGGATTTTACGACATTTCTAACGCTAATTCCTCTCGTAGCCATACTATCTTGCTTGCCTTTCATCCTTTTATGGCTTTTTACCCTTGCTCAACCAGCAGCATGTCATTGTGCCAGCCGGGTAATGCTTTTGGACATACATCAACCAATGCCCTAGGTTTTTAACCTTACCATTCTTATCAGTTATATTGAACTCCATGCTCAATACTCTAATTTCTGAATACTACTTCGATTTCAGTTACTTATAAACGAGTCGCACTTATACTTAATCCATGATAACTACAACCACGTCGAATTCTAAGCCCTAAAGCGGCTATTTTGTATTCATCAACGTAAACCCCCGGAGCTTTATCGCGGCGCGTTGCTTGAATGTTTTTGGAGGCAAGATAATCAATCACAGCTTGCTCCATAGCTCGCACTAACTGTTTCACGCCCCATTTACGCCGCTTTACATCCATCAAAATATATACTATCAATTGACCGGGAGCATGATAAGTAACTTGCCCGCCACGATCAATTTTATGTATGGGAATATTATTAGTATTTAATAAATGTTCAGGTTTACCTGCTTGCCCTAAAGTATAAACAGGCGGATGTTCTAACAGCCATAATTCATCAGGGGTATCAGCATCACGAGTATTGGTGAACTGCTGCATTGCCTGATAAGTTGCTTCAAATGGCACTAAATTTAATTGTCTAATCAGAATCTGATTTTTTTGGTACAACACGTGAAAATATTAAACCTAATTCAAATAATAACCAAATAGGCACAGCTAATAAAGTTTGAGAAATAACATCAGGTGGAGTCATTAACATGCCAATAACAAATGCCGCTACAATAATATGTGGACGTTTTTCTGCTAAAGCTTCTGGAGTTACAACTCCAGTGCGTACCAATACAATTGTAACTATAGGTACTTGAAAAGCAATTCCAAAAGCAAAAAAGATCTTTAATACAAAATCTAAATAACGACTAATATCAGTCATCATTTCTACCCCAGTTGGAGTCATGCTAAGCATAAAACCGAACACTAAGGGGAATACTATATAATAAGCAAACGCAACTCCTAAATAGAACAAAAAAACACTTGAAAATAATAAAGGAGTGATCAAAGATTTTTCATGTTGATACAAACCGGGCGCAATAAAAGCCCATAAATGATAAAGAATCACCGGCATAGCCAAAAAAATTGACAACATAAAAGTCAATTTAAATGGAGTAAAAAATGGTGACGCTACATCAATAGCAATCATTTGCGTACCTTCTGGCATTAAAGCCAGTAAAGGCTTAGCCAAATGAACAAATAAATCACTTGCAAACGGAGTCAACATTAACAAGAACACCAAAACAGCTAACAGCATTTTTAATATGCGATCTCTGATTTCTAATAAATGTTGAACAAAAGGCATTTCTGTCATGTGCGTTTTTTCTCAGGCTCTTCAACAATATCATGAAGGCTCAGTTCTTGACTTTTTTTAATAGCTTCTTGTGCTTCTTGCAGACGTAATTCTTGATCAATTTCCTGTTTAACTGAATTAAACATACGTCTAGCACGACCAACCCATAAACCTACAGATCTAGCAACACCGGGCAATCTTTCTGGTCCAAAAATTAACAAAGCAACTACACAAATTAAACAAAGTTCCCAAAAACCTATATCAAACATGATTAACTTTTAACTTTTTCAGTTATTTGCCCTTCAATAATTTTGCCTTTATCATCTTCACTCACTTTAGGAGTGTCTTTTTTTTCTGGCTCTTCAGATTCTCCAGTATTCATAGATTGACGGAAATTTTTAATCGCGCTACCTAAATCACCACCTAAATTTCTTAATTTTTTTGTACCAAATAAAACAATTACAATAACTAAGACAATTAATAATTGCCAAATACTAATACCCATAATTAAAAACCACCTAACAAATGTACATGTAAATGAAAAACTTCCTGACCACCGCCAGAACCGGTATTAATAACAGTGCGAAAACCCTTATCTAATCCTTGTTCATGTGCAAGTTTTGGCAATAAAAGCATAATATGCGCCATTAAATGATCATGTTTTTCTTCAACTTCATTAAGACTGATGATGTGTTCACGAGGTATGATTAACAAGTGAACTGGCTCTTTTGGATTAATATCCCAAATTACAATTACATGTTCATCAGTATATACTGGTGTTGATGGCAATTCGCCATTAATGATTTTACAAAATAAACAGTTATCACTCATAGCGTTGAGCCTTTTCTTCAATTCCTGATAAGCCAAAACGGCGTTCAAGTTCCTTTAAAACTAATTCTGGATTTACATCTTTATGTACTAACATCACTAAACTATGAAACCATAAATCTGCGGTTTCATAAATCAAATTATCAACATCATCATTTTTAGCGGCAATCACAGTTTCAGTTGCTTCTTCACCAAGCTTTTTTAAAATATGATCAATGCCTTTTGCATATAAACTAGCAACATAAGATGATTCTGGATCAGCATTCTTACGTTGTTCTAACACTTGGGTTAATGTTTGTAAAATATCACTCACTAGTTCTCTCTTTTAAAGTATTTTGTAAGCTTATAATAATTGCAGATTTTTTTGCATTTCCATTTACAATATCATCAAAACTAACTATTTTACCATACAAACTTCTATTTGCTGCATTATCTACTGTTAATGACGCTGTTTTAAAAGACATACCTCCAAATATACCCATACCAGTAGTATAAGCATAGACATTTTTATCAAAAATTGTATTAGTACTAATTTCATTAGTAAGTGGACCAATTGTTACATTGAAACCGAAACACATTTTGGAATTACCTTTTGCAAATTGTATTGCTTCATTGCGATCAGTAAATATTACAACTAATTTTTGTACTTCTATACCAGCCTGTAATCCTAAACTCATATTACGCATATTGATCAAAATCGGATTGCTCCATTTTTGCTGTTTGCGTATTGTTAAAATACCATTACCGGTTTCTAAACCTAACAATAAGCCACTTTTAGTTATCTCAGCAATGAGAATAGCTTCTGAATGTTTCAGTAATGCTGGCGGTATTTTTTCATCTGCAATCAATTCAAAAGCATCTATTAATGGAATTATTTGTTGATAAATATTATCAATTTTTTCTGATTGTGTATGGGTACAAGCATTCAGAATATTAACAAAGCTAACAAACAAAATAATTTTGAACATTATTTATTATATAATATACTAGGATCTTTTAACACCGGTTCAACTTTAATCCACTCATCAACTTGTAATTGTTGAAAAAAACAATTATTTCGCCCAGTGTGACAAGCGATACCACCAATTTGTTCCACCATTAATAATATTACATCATTATCACAGTCAAGACGAATATCTGTAACATGCTGTACATTTCCAGATTCTTCACCTTTAAACCAAAGTTTAGCACGAGAACGTGACCAATATACAGCGCGTTTTTCTTGCACAGTTAATTGTAAAGCTTCACGATTCATCCATGCTAACATTAAAACTTTGCCAGTATTAACATCTTGAGCGATAGCTGGAACTAAACCTTGCTCATTCCACTTAATTTTATCTAGGTAATTTTCATTCATGATGTTATCATACTGATAGTTAATGATTTGTCAAGCCATCCATTTTTTTGAGTTGCTTTATTCTATTCTGATGAATCTTTATCATAGCATCAGCTAATGATATAGATTTAGTGATTCGAGATTTTTGACTATAGAATTTTATTCTGCTTTTTTTATAAATCATAGCATCTGGAAACATGGATGCTAATTTTTCAAAATATATCGGAAGCCTATTTGTATATTTCCATAAAATCTCGGCAGCGGCTTGATTAAAAATTTTTCTATCCACATTTAATAAATTTACTAACACATAAAAATCTTTTAAACGGATATTAGTTCGTTTCCCATTAATCGGTAAATGAGTTTCATATCCATAAGTATTTTGATAAATTGCAGTTGTAGCAATATCATAAAGTGGCGACATTCTTATGTTTTTGCCCTCAGTTCTAACTGACAGATTTTTAGTATGCATATCTTCATGTACAATTAACATTGAATAAAAATAATATTTAAGCAATATTAATCGCTCTTCAGGCAAAGTCAAATATTTTTTTATCTGTTTAAACATATTCTCTGAACTTGTTTGATCCTTATCATCAATCTTAATTTGCATATCCAAAATATTTGGAAAGTTATTAGTTGCCAGTATTTCGTTTTTAAAATTAGCATAATCAACTTTATAAAACTCTTGCAAACTAGTTCTGGAAAACTGCAAATCACCATAAACATGCTGTAACCAAGGCAATAAATCAAAATCATTAGCAGAATTTGCCTTTTTTTCCAATATTTTTCTATCTCTACCTTCAGGTATTAATTGTTCAAAAACATTAAATAACTTTTGACTATACTCAATTTTATCAGTCAAGGGCATTTTAGGAGAAACTGGTTCAGCGTCAGTTTTACAAAGATAGTTATTATCATAAACAAAATTATAAGTTTTGCCATCAAAGCTAAGATAACCAACTAAAATATTTTTTTTATAAATAGAAAGTTTCATAATTATCAATAAGATCACACAAACAATGAATAACCAATAAATGGACTTCTTGAATGCGTGCGGTTGAATTGCTAGCAACACAGATTTCTCTATCGTTTGTTAGTAATTGTGATCTAATTTTACCACCATCTCGCCCTGTTAATGAAATTATGTGCATATTTTTTTGATGGGCAACATCAATTGCTTTTAGAATATTGGATGAATTGCCACTAGTGCTGATAATAAATAATATATCCCCTTGTTGCCCTAATGCTTCGATTTGTCTAGCAAATATATTTTCAAAAGCATAATCATTTGCTATCGAAGTTAAAATTGAACTATCAGCTGTTAAAGCAATTGCTGGTAATGCACGCCGCTCAGTTTCAAAGCGATTAATTAATTCTGAAGAAAAATGTTGAGATTGTTCTGCCGAACCTCCGTTACCACAAATTAATATCTTATGCTGTTGTTTCAAACTTGCTATTATCACTTCACCCGCGCTGACAATTGCAGGTGTTATAGTATTTAATATCTGAGTTTTAAGTTCAATACTAGTTGTAAAATGTTGTTGAACGCGCTTTAATAATTCCATAAATTTAATGTTTAATTTCACCACTTATCCTCCTTTAAGTCTTTATATCCATATACCTTGGTGTGTGCGTAAATGCCCTTATTGCGATTTCAATTCTCATGAAATTCGCGCCGATATTCCTGAATCTGATTATATTAACGCATTATTAGCCGATTTAGAACATGATTTAGTTCGTGTCAGTGGGCGTAAAATTCATAGTATTTTTTTCGGTGGTGGCACTCCTAGTGTGTTATCAGCTGATGCTATTGATAATTTATTGTCTGGTATCAGGCAACGTATTCCTATCATCGCTGAGGCTGAAATTACTTTGGAGGCTAATCCCGGCACTGTCGATAATGAACGATTTCAAGGTTTTTATCAAGCAGGAATTAATCGTTTATCTATTGGCATACAAAGTTTTGATGATGATAGTTTAAAAAAAATAGGGCGTATTCATGACAGTTTAGCAGCCAAAAAAGCCATAGAAGCTGCTCAAAAAGCAGGCTTTAATAATATGAATATAGATTTAATGTTTGGCTTACCGGCACAGACTGAAAAAATGGCATTGGCGGATTTAGAAACCGCAGTCTCATTTCAAACCACGCATATTTCTTGGTATCAATTAACAATTGAACCCAATACTTTGTTTTATCATCAAACTCCAACTAATATTGGCAATGAAGATTTATTATGGCAAATGCAAATCACTGGGCAAAAATATTTAGCGGCACAAAATTATAAGCAATATGAAATTTCAGCCTATGCAAAACAAATGTGCCAACATAATTTAAACTATTGGAAATTTGGAGATTATTTAGGTATAGGAGCAGGGGCGCATAGTAAAATTACTAATTTAGATACAATTACTCGTTTATCTAAACAGCGTCAGCCACAAACTTATTTAGAATCAGCAGATAAAATTGCAACATCAAAGCAGCTCAAAATTGAAGATGTAAAACTAGAATTTATGATGAATGCCCTACGTTTAGTAGATGGATTTACTAAGCAAGAATTTGAACAAAATACTGGTTTAAAACTAGCGGTAGTTGAAACGCCAATTCAAGAAGCAATTAATAATAATTGGTTACAATCTCAGAATCGACGCTTTTATCCTACTGCTTTGGGTATGCGATTTTTAAATGATTTATTGGGTTTGTTTATGTAAACGGTAACATTGATAATAAACCTGACAGGTTTGTTCAACTAATTATTCAGACAAAGCAAACAATCTTTGTTCTGCTCCATCAGGATAAGTAATCATAACATCATTGCTATCTGCAATTTCTGTTGCTTTTACTGTTTCAGATCTTGCTTTTCCTTGTTTCACTTGATAGTCTAAACGCCCTTTAAATTTTTGACCATTGATTTCAAATTCCAATATTCCTTTTGGAGTTAGGTCAAATTTTCCTAAAGCTGACATATATGCTGGGGATGGGTAGAAAATTTGTTCTCGTTTTTCTCCAGTTTCATCTTCAAATATTAGAGCGATATTGCCATCTTCTTTGCTAATAAAGCCGTTTGGTGTGTCTTTGTCAACTGTTCTGGAGGCTAAATCTGCTCTGCCGCTATACCAAACTGTTTCAGTCGCTGGAACTTTAATGTTACCATCATTACTAATATTTACTTTTGGTAAATTAATTTTAATTAAAGTTTGTTTAAAAGTTGACATATCTTGTACCGCTGGAAAAGCTAATACGTCTATTTCTGTATCAGTTTTAAAACGTACTGTTTGTCCAGATTCTAGTTGCAAACGTTCTGCTTCTGATAAATGCTTTACTTTCATTGGATTGACAGCATAGCGTGTTGCTTCTATATCCAAATAGATAAAACCTTTGTCATGTTGAAGAACTGTTAGTTCTGGTGACTCAAAGTCTGGTAGACGATTAATTGCTGGTAAAATACCTTCTCCTCCTACCACTGGATCAGCAGATAAATCTACGCTTTCTCCTTTTTTAGGCAAAGTTTCAGTTAAATCAACATCTGCTGGAATATTTTCCGTTGTTGTGAAACGCACACCGCTAACTAAGATAACATCAGTTGGCATTTCTACACCATCTGCAATGATAACATCTGTTAATTGGGTTTGTGGTTCTACTGTCAAATGTTGTAATACTGCTGGGTAAATCAACAGTTTTATCAAGTATTACATAGCTTAATTCAGCTTTGGCAGTTATTTTTACATTGATCAATACTGCTGGTTTTTCTGGATTACCGTTAATTTTACCTTGAATTTGTCCGCCTTCTATATTAGTTCCCGCTGCTGAAGGATCAAATGTGATTGTAAAGGTTGTTGATTCTGATGCAGTTACTGGTGTTGCTGGTGCATCTGTAACGCTGAAGTCACTGGCATTAGTACCTGTAATAGATGTATTAGTTATGCTTAAATTATCTAAGCCGCTATTTTCAATAGTAAAAGTATGTGCTAGCGTTCCTGAACTAATATTAACGCTGCCAAAATCAGTATGATCACTGGTATTGGGGCTTGTGTCTCCATCAGCAATCTCAATGTTATTACTTTTAACATTTATTTATGGTGAAAGTTGGCGTACCTTATAGGCTGGACTTGTATTCTTAAAGTGTATCCAACCCACATTCTCCGCCCAAGCATAACCAGAGAGCTTGCCAGAGTCATCATTATTGATTCCATAATCAGTGCCAGAAGAGTTGGCATAAGTATGTCTTCCACCGCTGGTATGAGTACCAAGTCGAATCAAACCGACATTTTCAGCCCAAACATAGCCTTCTAGGTGGTCATTATAGACAGTTACGTCACCATTAGTATCATTAAAGTTGTTCCAACCACTGCTTTCGCTCCAAGCATATTTATCAGTGGTGTCGATGTTGCTGGCAGCGAAAGCTTCCAGCGATATTAGAATGGACAGCATTATTATGCTGCTAAAATTTTTTAAATGTATCATTTAATTAAAAATTCACCTATAAATTATCAAAAAAAACTTGAGCAGGGGGACACCCCCTGCACCCCCGTCAAAGCATCCAAAGCGTCAAAGTATCTATTGATTAAACTAAGCATCAGTGTTGCCACCAATACTCGTCTTCAGAACCGTGCATGAGACTTTCACCTCACACGGCTCCTCTCTAATTATCCCTCTCGGAACATTTGTACATCATTTATTTAGACAAAAACCCAATCTGATTTGGTGAGTAATTCCTTTTCGCGCCTGCGTTTATCGTCCAGAGTTTTGTTATCGTGGCAGTGACCGTGTAAAAGTTGCAAGTTTTGGTAAATATCCTTGCCTCCTTCACTTTTTGGTATAACGTGGTCCACTTCCATAATATCGTCATTTTTAAAAGGACTGTCACAGTAGGGACATATTGCCGTTTAAAAAGCAATTTCTTCACCCGTGTAGGATTTTGGTTTCTGAGTGAGACTTGAGCCGTTTTATTGGCTTACCTTTATGTTCACCGTTATGTCTTCTGGTTGCCCATTTGCATTGTTTTTGTCACTTGTCGAATATTTTCCATATGTGCTATAACCTTATCCTTGCTGGGTTTGGTTAAAAACTTTAATTTAGACCCATTATTGACATGGTATTGCCTCACATTGAATCCCAAGAAGTCAAACCCTTTGGTGGTATGTGTGATTTTGGTTTTAGTTTGGTTTAACTTTACTCCAACTCCATTATCTAACCACTCTTCAATACGTTAAGCATATGTTCTTTATTGATATTGTCAAAGAACTTTGAAAAGTCACCTTCTAAAATCCAAGCACCTTCTCTCTTGCACCCAATGGCAATGAAACATGCTTCAATTGCATCATGCACACTCCTTGCTGGTCGAAATCCATAAACGTTTGGCTCGGCTTGTACTTCATATATTGGTTCTATTTCTAACTTGAGCATCATTTGCTTGACACGGTCTTTAATGGTTGGTATCCCTAACGGCCTGAGTTCTTTGGAGTTTGATTTGGGTATCCAGACTCTTAGTAACGGATTAGACTTTCCATCAATACTTACATTGCTTGCTAACCGCCATCTATCTTTTTCTGATGTAATGATTTTACCATCCACTCCTGCCGTTCTTTTACCACGATTATCTTGTGTGACTTTTCTCACACTTAATAATCTAACATTATTTGACGTGGAAAAATATCCTTCTCAACTTTGCTACCTTTGCAAAGTCATGATGTTCAACTGCTTTTGCAATACTTCTTTCAAGTCTTAGGACAAACTTTTCTACCTTACTCCAGTTGATTTGATTCCACTTTTGTTGAGGTTTCAATTTCGCGCCTAAGCTACTATTGTTATTGTGTTCCATAACGTACTTGTTGCACTTTACTTAAGTATTGTTCTAATAATTACAGTGTAGGCATGGGCTTATACTTATCATTACAATAAGTCATTCGCTTTTCCTACAATCTTTTCAGGTTGACGTGCTGTTCACTTGTCTAAGCTTCTGGCTGCTATCTATCAGACTACACGTTCCTTTCCCTCCGTTCCTAAGATATAATATATAAGTTTTAGGTTCCAACTCTACACGGGATATTAAGGCATACCAATAGGTAGGCGGATACCCTATTGCCTTGTAGCATATCAATAAGTTGCCTTCTTTAGCTTCACTTTGGTGCTCACCGCGTTTTATGTATATTCATTGGTTCAATTTCTTAACCTTGACTTACTCGCCTAGCTCCGTTTAACTGCTAAACCAGTTATTGGTTACATTACACCCCGCTTTAGCCTATTAAGCAGACAATTCTTAAAGTGACTAGGGGTATTGGCTTACTCTCGTATGTAAGAATGGAGAACTTTCATCTCCCTTATATCCTAAGTTAAACTTGCTATGTCTAACATGTCCTAATGCCACGCAACCCATAAATAATGGGTTTCTTTTGCATTAAACGGGTCACATTCCGTCTCTCACTGGCCACACATAGGGCGTGCTCACCTTGTCGGCGTAGCCGGCGGTGTCGTCGTGCTCCTCGTGTAAGGCCGCGTACCAAGCGAAGGCCGCGTCGTTCACGTAGGTGGAAGACGACCAATAATCGTCCTCATGCACGCCCGAGAACGCACGCATGCTTGAGTAAAGAACCTTCTCATCTCCGGTTGTTATCCCAACTAATTCAGTTTTAGTTGGCAAACGCCAATCACCTTCCACAGATCCATCTGTAAGATCAGCACCTGATTCTCCTGCTTTCAAAATACCAGCCCGTACATGAGCATTATCATTACTGTTGCCATCCCATTGCTTTTGACCACCCCAATCAGCTTTTTTCAACCAAATAAGTCCAGTCGTCATATCCGTTATGGTGCCATTAGCATTATCACACCAGCGGGTACCATTGAGAGTACCTGAACAAGTAGCCCCAGCTTCATAAGTACCAGTCACACCAAAAATAGCCACATCTTTTTTTATGTTTTCAGCTGTTAAATCTGAATCTAATGCGACTATTTCCGCATCAGTTGCTGTTACAGTATCATCACCATCATAAAAACCTGTCGGTGCTGTTAGTTTATTCACTCCTGCTGTTGCACTCTGAGCAGTTGAAGCATTATCACCATCCTTATCTGCCATACTGCCACTTATGCCGGCTCCACTACTGTTAGAAAACGTCAATCCAGTCAAAACATCACCAGCAGCGGCATCCCCCGTTGCTTCAACAACTGAACCAGAAACACCAAAAATATCAACACCACTTTTGATATTAGCAGCAGTCAAATCCGTATCACCCGCAACTGTACCAGAACCATTATGATATCCCACAGCAATGGTTTGTTCCGTTGTACTAGGAGTCATTGTTACAGCAGCATTATCATCCATACTGCCACTAACCCCAGCATTACCAGAATTAGAAAATGTATTACCAGTCAAAACCTCGCCAGCAGTGGCATCCCCCGTTGCTTCAACAACTGAACCAGAAACACCAAAAATAGTTACACTGTTTTTGATATTCGCAGCTGTTAAATTGCTATCATTGGCAGTTGCCGTCTTGCCACCAGAATAAAACCCATCAGGAATTGTCATCGACAAACTACTACCAGTGACATCAACACCTGCTGTAGCTGTACCCTGTTGCAATCCCCAACTACCACCAAGCAATCCCCAGTAAAACTTACCACTTAATACTTCAACGGCAGTTGCGCCATTGCCAGTTATTACTGGGGTTTTACTCATCACCTCATCCAACGTATGTCCAGTTCCAGCCGTTGGACCATTAGTCGGTTCAACAAAAGCACCAGTGCGTTTGGTACCCGTTGCACCATTGTCAAGACGATTGTAAATATCCTCAATCGTGTACATGGCGCTATCATCATGGTCTGGAGCGGCTGGTGAATCTAAGCTGCCAGCTAAAAGTGGTGATGAAAAAACCACTGTTGAACACATGATTGCAATTTTTATCTTCATTTAATCTGCCTTTAACTTATAAAATATAACATTATATTTTATATGTGAAATAATATCAACTTATTGTTTTTTCTGCAAATTCATATATATACTAAAATATTTAGCCTTATGTTATAATTCAAATTAATTTGAACATAGCTAAAAAACCATGCAATATCTCTTAACCGAAAAAATAGGCGAACCAGAATTATTAGTAGGGCGAGAAAAGGAATTTAAACTCTAGCCGGAAGTTATGTATTTACTTAATATTAAGTACAGCGAATTACGTGGATAAACGAATTAATTAGTTTATAATAGTCAATTAATTTTAGTAAACCTGTCAGGTTTGTTCAACTAATTATCCAATATTCCTTTTGGAGTTAGATTAAAGTTTCCAATAAAGTCTATTATCAAATAAATAATTTTACATATGATTATGAATACACATAATATAACCAAT
>NZ_MCBX01000001.1:172500-260046 GCF_001723685.1 Candidatus Marithrix sp. Canyon 246 | reverse complement strand
AATATGAGGAAAGGCTTTTTTTAGTAAGTCTTCATCTTTCACACCCATAACACTAAGTGCTTTAGCAGTGGTAGTTACACCCTGCCAATTACTATAGTTATAATGAAGTTGCCCCATACGTTTTAATATCATTACTTTTTTGTTTTGACTAATTGTAGGTTTAGCGAGTAACTTTTGATAATCAGCAATAGCGGTATGATAATTTTGGGGTTTCAATAAATATAATAGCCCACCTATAATAACTAGGCTGGCTACAACTAGTATCGTATTTACACGATATGAACGGTATTTACCAGTAGAGTGCTTCATTTGTTAATTTCCACAAAATTCCTGTTTCGTTAGCGATTTTTTGTAATTCTTTACGTTCTGTAAGGGATAAATTTTCAGCATAGTCGATTGCAAGTATCATTTGCTTATCATTGTTAAAGCGTTGCACCCAAGCATTTAACCAATCCATATCTGACTGGTTTCTTCTAACAAACTTATTGCCTTGTTTGCCAAAAAAGTAGGATTCGATTAAAACGCCATCGACTATATCTTTGATATGAGGATAGAGTGTAAAGCCTCTATTAATAATCATACCTTCAGGTAATTTGGCTTTAATATGTTGTAATATTTGTTTAGCTTTTTGTTTATATAACTCACAATTGTCATTATTTAGCTGACAAAGTGTTTCAATACCATCAACTGTATCAATAAAAACTTTGTTAAAACCTTGTTTTTTGATCCATGCGATTTCTTGATCTATCAATTTTTGCCAAGCTGGATGGCTAATATCGACTAAAAAAGATGACCATGTTTTGTTGTATTGCATAAATACATCTTTAGGAAAATCTTTGAAATTAATGGAACTTTTGCTAAGTTCAGTCAGAGAAATATAAGCATAGGCTTTATCTCTATTTCCACGCACTTTGGCGTAAGGGGATAAAATAATGAAATCAATATCACTAGGAATGAATATTTTTTCTGAATAATCAATAGAAAATTTATTGTATTTGACTTCTTGCGTATCACAGCCTAATATCATTAATAATATTAATGGTTGAATTAAATATTTTAAGTGTTTCATTTAAATTCCTACTCTACTTATAAAAATTCACATTATAAACTAATAATATTACCTAAGATCAAAATTCATTCCAAAAAAAGATTTGACTAAATAAAAATTATTTTGTAGAATATATCTCGTGGTTATTTCCTCACTCTCATTATGAGAACCATAAAGAAGTTACCAGTTTGATGTAAAACTGTGTAACTTCGTCTATCTCCCCCCCCCACCACCCCATTTAAAATTTCAATGAAATCCCTTTGACTGATATGATTCCATTAGAAAAAATTATTGTGCTTAACCAAGTGCCTTTATTTTCTTCTCTGAAAATTGAGGATATTCATAAAATTTCCACTATTACTACTAAAGAAACCTATGAAGATGGGCATATATTATTTCATGAAGGTGATATTGGTGATAGTTTGTTTATTGTTGTTTCTGGCAAAGTGAAAATTATAAAACAAGGTGTAGATCAACCAATCGCAATTTTAAATGAGAATGATTTTCTTGGAGAATTATCTCTGTTTGATGCTGAAACTCGCACTGCAACTGCCTGTTGTCATGGAGAATGCACTTTTTTAGTTATTGAGCATGACGATATTGAACAATTAGCACATGAATTTCCAGAAATTGCATTTGGCTTTATTAAGGTGTTAATTAGCCGTATGCGTAATATGCTTGCAAAATCATCATAAATAATAATTATGCGTAATGAAAAAAAGGCAATATTCTACTTTTTTTTAGTGTTACTATTTTTTTCTTTAGGTTCTAGTATTGCCCGTAGTATTGCTATGACTTTATTAATGGAAAAATTAGGCGGTGATGTATTACCTCATATGTTTATTCTGATAGATTTAAGTATTATGCTTACTTCTATGACTTACGCTAAATCGACTCAAAAATTTAGCGGCTTAAAAATTCTCGGCTTCTTTTTTATATTAACTAGTTTATTTGCCATTTTTGTACAAGTATTGTTATATTTCAATCATGTGCAAAATTGGATATATGGGTTTTTTTTCGTTGGTTATTTCTTTTTTTATACGATCATTCTTATACATGTAAGTAGTGTAACAGCATCATATTTCACCGCAATACAAGCTAAACGTGTAATGTTTCTTATTAATGCTGGTATTCCGATTGGCACAATTTTAGGTGGTATTAGTTTAATAATTTTATTAAATATATATAAGTTTCAAACAGATAACTTAGTTATAATTTTGGCTATAACTTCTCTGATGTCATTTGGCATATTATATTTTATAAAAAATACTTTAAATCCTGTGCGCACCAGCAACAATGTCTTAAAACGTAATCAAAGCTCTATAGCAATTAAATACATCGTTAATTCGCGACTTATGATTTATATGTCTTTGAGTTTATTATTGTTTGTAGTTATTAGTAAACTTTTAGAATACCATTATCAAACTGTAATTTATATAGAAGTTTTTCCAGATACTAGGCAACGCGCAACTTTTTTTGCAATTTATGATATTTTTGCAAGTATGGTATGGCTATTGCTTCAAGTATTTTTTACCTCACGTCTTATTATGATATTTGGTGTAGGTGCAAGTAATATAGTTTATCCAATGCTCTCAGCTATCATAGCTTTAAGCTTATTTGTCTATTTTTATTTAGATACTATTGGGCTAATGCAAGGCAGTTTGGTAATGATGTTAAGTTTAGGGATAATTACGCAGTTTATTAATCAGGAAATGCGTTGGGCTTTACGTAGCCCAGCTACTAATTTGTTATTTAACGCGATTCCATCTCATCTTTGGGGAAGTAATAAGGCGTTTTTAAATGGTTTAATGTTTCCATTATCAACATTTATTGCTAGCAGTTTTTTAATTTTAATAACTGGTTTTGAAAGTTATATATTACCTTTAACTGTTTTAATACTTTCTATATTGGCTATTATGATCGCGATTCCACAATGGCGAGCTTATGACAAGGGTATGTTTAATCTATTAAGCAGACAATTATTTAGTAATCGTTCCGAGCTTATTAGATTAAATAAGAATTTTAAATCTGCACTTCAAATAAAATTAAAAAGTTCTATATCTTCTCATGTCATAGCGGCATTAGAAATGATTAGGGTATTAAAACTCAGTCAATTCGTAAATCAAATAGGTAATTTGTTATTAAAAACACCGCGTTTTGAAATAAAACAGCATTGTATTAATGCCTTAACGGTATTGCCAGTTTCTAATTCTAATATAAATTATTTGGTTGAAGCATTGCAAAGGGAACAAGATGCTAAAGTAATTCCATTAATTTTAAAAAATCTAGCAAAGTTTAAAAACTTCAATTTTAACCATACAATTGCCAAATTTTTAACACATCCTGAACCCGCAGTATTTGTTGAGGCGTGTTTATGTTTATATCATCATCCTAAATTTTTAGATAAAAAATCAATAGAAATACAAATTATTAAGCGTCTAAAAAAGGCTAAATCTCCTGATATTACACTGTATTTATATGCTTTAGGAGAATTATGTAATCCGCGTTATAGTCATGCGATGTTACCATTTCTCAATCATCCAAAACCTGAAGTTAATTTAGCGGCATTAAAAGCATTAATTCGTATGCAAAATGGTCAACTTGAATTTCATAAATTTCGTTTACTGAGAGCATTAGATTCTCCTGAGAAAACAACAAAGCTTGTAGCTTTAAAGGCTTTAAACTCTTGTGAATCTTTACCAGATTGGTCAGCTATTATTAATTTATTAGCTGCAAGAGATAGAAGTTTAGTTAATGAAAGTAAAAATTTATTAAAACATAAATTAAATTTATCAAAGCAAAGTTTAATAAATAAATTATTTACAGAAAAAATATCAGCACAGCAAAGATTTGAGATTTTATCTCTGGTTTTTTTATTTCTGAATGAGAAACAACGTTCTGATTTGGTGCAAGCTGCTGATGAGGCATTAAACAATTTTTTATTCATTCATGCCTTATTGCAACAACATAAATTATTAATATATGGTAATAAAACACATGATTTGATAACAAAAATCTTGCATGAAATTGCTGAGGAATATTTATTACATGTATTAACTGTAATTACATTTGCAGCTAAAGAAAATATGGAATTTTTTCAGAGAGTAAGTCGAGGCTTGTTATCAGAAAATCGCGCTAATCAAGGAAATGCTTTGGAAGTGTTATCGAATGCTGGTGAAAAATATTTAGTTAATCGTGTATTAAAGTGTTTTGAAGAAGGGTTTAATAAACAATTTAATATAGGTAATTATGAGGCACAATTATTTACTTTAGATAATTCTATGCTTAATGAATGTTTGCTTTATAATCAAACACAAAGCTAGAAAAAAAACCTGACAGGTTTTTAAAACCTGTCAGGTTTATTTAAGCTAAATATTAAATATCTTTATGACGATGTTCATCTATGCATTTTTTTACATCATATGCTTTAGGTATTCCATCAATCTTAATTTCGGCTTCAACTGTGGCAGTGCCTGATATATCTATCGTGCCTGTTCCTAAAATTCTTTGCAATAAGGTTTGCTGAATTTGTACACTTCTAATATCAGATACAAATACTTCATGTATATTCTTAGATAGAATACCTTCTCTTAGAGTCAATCTTTTTTCAGTAATTGTTAATCTAGTGTTAATTACTGTTATCCACCAACTTACAAAAATAGTTAATCCAATTATTCCAGTTATCATTCCAACTATGATATAAAAGGTATTTCCTTGATTAAACCATATTATAAAGCTATAAATACCTATAATCATAGCGATAATACATGCAAGATATGAAATTGGGCGATTTAATACCATAGATGGTACAGAATCATATAATATTTTTTCTTCACTCATTTTTTATTATTCCTGTGTTAAATTATCCATAGATATTGTATCTATTTTTTTTAAGATTAGCAAAGCATATAAATCATAATCGGATAATTTTAATAAATTTTCAAACGCTTGTTGCTGTTTTTTTGATGCCTTGTCATAATTTTGTTCAAGGTATTGCGTTAATAATACATCCAATTCTTTCATGCCGCGTCGGCAACGCCATTTTAATTTCATTATAATATAATTATTTTGCAGGAAAATACATAATGTTTAAAGTATTAAATATACTGATATTATATATAATAATAACAAATATCTGTTATGGCAAAGCTGATGTTACATATTACGCTTTTACTATGTATAAGCCAAAAGGTGAAAATTGGCAATTTTTATCAGATACTACCAATAAGTTAGAAGTAGGTTCTTATCGTTTTCAATTGGTATCTACCCAATCAGATGAACAATGGTTTGCTTTACGAGGTGAATTTGAATTTATTACTGATGTAAAAGGCGGAGTCAAGCTTAAATCTGTTCATAATTTAGATGAAATTAATCAAATTGATCATCAAAATCCGCAGAATTTTAGTCTTTGGTTGCCAAATGATTCCAAAAATAATTGGAATAAAAGTGGGCGAAAACGAGTACAAATCTTAATTAATCAAATGAATAAAAGCTTAAAAGGTGATCCTGAGCCTAATTTTCTGCGGTTTTTAATTAGGAAAAAGCAATTTGAAGAATCTTGGCAAACTGATGGTATTAATTATCGTATTTATAGACTACATTATTTAAAAAAAGATGCTTTCAATCAAACAGAAAAAATACAAATTGTATCGCGTTTTATTAATCCAAGTGTTGCTATCAATAATAACATTGAATTATTCAATCAATGGATAAGTCAAAATGATGATTTTAGTTTGGCGCGGTATCTTGGGAAAGCAGACGCTTTACATAAACTGTTTTTTCAAGATTTTAAATTTTGGTTAAATTATATATTTGAGATTCCTACCACCGAAACTGAGCTTATAGAAGAAGATGAGAGTAGTATTCTGAATTGGTTATGGATATTGCTTGGCATTGTTATAGTTGTGATTATTGCTATTATTACTTGGAAGTATTTGCCTAAAATTATTAAAGACAATTTTGAAACGGCAAAGATCAATTCATATAGTCAGATGTCAAAAAATGAGATTAGATCCTTAATTAAAACCGAATTAAAACAAATTCGTGCTGATATTACAACAGATATAGAAGGTAAAGGTAGTGAAATTATTAGGGATATTGTCAGTGAATATTTCAATAAGCATGTTCCAAACATTATATATCAAAATGCAGGAGTTTTATTAGAAACTAAAGAAGCAAAAGCAATAATTAGAAATGAAGTTCAGCGTTATATACAACAAGAATTTAAAGATTGGGAACAAAGATTAAATACCTATGCTGATGAATATTGGGAAAAATTTATTAAAGAAAAAACTACTGAGATAGAAGCTGAAGTTACTGAAAACAAAGATTAAAAACCTGTAGGGTGGGTAGATAAACCCACCATTAATGTTTATTAATCTAAATGATATTCAACATAAGATTGAGCGCGTAATTGTAACAACCAATTTTGTAATTCTTCATTAATTTTGCGTTGACGAATTTGTTTAGCGGCACGAGTTCGTAAGGCTTGTTCAGTATTATCATGTTTACGACGATCTAATACTTGTAGAATATGCCAGCCATAGCGTGACTTAAATGCTTCACTAACTTTATTTTTAGATAAAGCATTCATTATTTCCTCAAATTCTGCCACTAAATCACCCGGGCTTACCCAACCTAATGCACCACCATTTATACTGCTAGTGGTATCTTTAGAACTACTACGAGCTAATTTGGCAAAATCTTCACCTTGTTGAATACGATATTTCAATCTATTTAAACGATTTTTGGCTTGCCTATCTGAAATAAGCGCATTAGTTTTAATTAAAATATGCCGCGCTTTAGTTTGAGTAATGACACTTTGGGCACTATTACGTTTATTAAGCAACTTAATTATATGAAAACCACTCTCATCTGATAATGGTCCATTAATATCTCCAATAGCCATATTATTAATAACTTTATTAAACAGTCTTGGTAATTCACCCGGTTTCAACCAACCTAAATCACCACCTTCAAGTGCTTGGCGACTATCTGAAACTGCTACCGCAGTAGCTTCAAAATCTGCACCGTTTTTCAGTTTCTTAGTAACGCTTTCAGCTTTTTGTTTTTTAATTTCAATCTCTTGAAGAGAAGGTGCTTCTGGTAATGCAATTAAAATATGTTGAATATGATATTCAGTGCTTATATTACCTTGTTGAATTTGATTAGCTAAAAAATTATCAATTTCACGTGGTCTAATTTTTATTCGACTAACAATTTGTCGTTGTTGCAAACGTTTAATAACCATTTCTTGACGTAACTGTTCTCGTATTGCACGGTAATTATAACCTTCAGCTTCTAATTGCTGACGAAAACTATTTAAGCTTAAACCTTTTTGAGCGGCAACTTGACGTAATTGAGCATTTACCAGATTATTATTTATTTTTATACCAGTATTTTTTGCTACTTGTAATTGCAAAATATCTAAAATCATACGATCTAAAATTTGTTTCTCCAAATAACGGCGCGGTGGCATTTTTTTGCCCTTTGATTTTTGCCGCAATTTTTGTTCAAACTGATTTACTCGTATTTGTAAACTACTGTTTATAATGACATCATCATTTACCACCGCAACAATATAATCAAGTATTTCTATCTCAGCGATAGCTACTGGTGTAAGCAATAAATTCAGAATAACTAAATAAAAACTATTTTTTATATATTTCATATCTTTAAAAATCATCATAAAAACCCGGAACACTTTCTTGTAAGAAAATACCACTTTTCTTACCAATTTTACCTAAACCGGTTAACTGTAATTGAAGAAAAAATCCATTGTAATAACCAAAACCATCAATGTTATTTAAATAGCGTCGCGTAATAGCACGTAATGCCCAGCAACAACTACGATACTCTATACCTGCAAAAGATTCTAAAGTTTTTTCATCTGGTAATGAGTAATTAACACGCCCTAATAGATTCCAACGTGATCCTAATGACCATATAAAAGAAGTATCAGTTTGATCTAAAACATTATCACGAAAACGATAAGAAAAATTTAAAATATGTTCATTATCACGATTATATTGTAATCTCCAGACACTGTATTCTGTGTTCTGAGTGTTAGGATTCCAACGAAAAGTTGACGAAACGCGCCAATCTTTAGCAAATTCTGACGCTAATTCCATTACAACGCTAGAAGTATCTTCTAATGGTAATGCATAATTAGGCAGACTAACACGTCTCTCATTTAAATAACGATATTGCCCAATACTAAATCTTAAATGTTCTAAACCAGTTTCGCTATTTAATAAACGTGAACTTATACCCACACTAATTCTATGCCCATCCTCAATTCGATCTGGTCCACTTAAATTTTCCTCACGAAATAACTGTAAATAAGACAATTCAAATGCTGCGGTATCAAAAATAGGAATATCAGATTGATCACGATAAGGTGCATAACGATAAAAAACTCTTGGTTCTAAAGTTTGTATCATATTTTGACCAAATAAATTTAACGGGCGTTCAAAAAATAAACCAGCATCAGTAGAAGTAGTAAATAACATACGATTATAAGTAGCCGCTTCATCATTTGGTTCAGTATGATCTAAATCATAATGTGTATAACGCCAAGCTACAGTAGGTATTATAAAAGCACCCGGTGTGCGCCAAGGATAACTAAAGATAGATTTAAAATCTATACGATTACCTATAGCCCCTTTTATTACCTCAGTATCACGATCAAATCGTACTAATTCAGCTTTCATTCCGATATTTAGTCGTCGATTATATTCTGGCAACATCGTTTGAAGCATCAACTGTGGTAAACGTTGATAAGGGCGAGCGGCAGGATTTGGATCTAAGACTTGAAACTTTTGCACTCTGCCTAAACCCATCCAACCATTACCAGAATAATATAAATCAGCGCGTTGTTCTAAATGAGTAATACTAGCAATTGTTATATTGCTACCTAATTCTTCAAAATAACGTTGATCAGAAACATGATTAATAAAAATATTGGTAGAAAAACGATCCGTAATTGCACCATTATGTAAAAAGGCGATAGAACCCCGTTGCTTTTGTAAAGACAAATCATAAGGAATATATTCTATTTCTAATTTGCCTTCAGTTTTTTCAGTTACATAACGCAATTCATTATTTAATAAAAAACCCCGCCTAGACATAATTCTAGGAGTAACAGTTAAATCATAATTAGGGGCTAAATTTATATAATATGGAATATTAAATTCAGTGCCAGTTTCATCTGAATTACCAATTTGAGGAAATAAAAAGCCTGATTTACGTTTATCAGTCAGAGGAAAAGAAATATAAGGAGTATAGAATACTGGAACACCTAAAATGCGTAACTTAACATCACGAGCAATACCTATTTCTTTGGCTTGATCTAAGATTATTTTACGCCCCTCCATACGCCAAATTTCCTTTTGAGGATCACAAGTAGTATAAGTAGCTTTTTCTAAACGAACTATATTTTTAGATACTTGAGTTAATTTTTTGGCATAACCGCGTGCGCGTCGAGTTAATAACCAATAAGTAGCTAAATCCATTTCAGCTTGATCATTAGGGCGTAATTGTGCTTTATCACCTTGAATAATAAAATCTTTATTCCAAAAAGTAAAATTACTTTTGGTATCAACAATTTCATTATTGGTATTATAAATAACAGTATTAGCGTTTAAGGTTTGATCTTGACGTTGTACTACAACATTGCCACTGAAGGTAGAAATGCCGGTTTTTTCTTGATATATTGCATCATTTGCAAATACTTGAATATTATCACCTGTAACAGGAGATGCATTAGGAGGGTGAGGAGCAAGTTCAGTTAAAGGTTTACAAATAGCAAACTGGTTACTATTACTTGCTGCTATAACATTAGAACTAAAAAAAATTAAGATTAATAGGTTTATTAAATATATCACTATAACAATATGTAAAAAAATTATACGACTTTATATTATCTCATATTTTTTACATAAAACCATAACGTTCTAAATTACGTGCTACATCACTGATAGTACGTTTACAGGCAATAAAGGGTATATTTTGTTTTTTAGCCTGCTTTCTAAAATTCCGCATAACATTATGACCCACAAAATCTGTGAATAAAATCATTACTTTAGCGTGAGACATGCTTACCATATTTCCTGCTTGAGCTTTAGGTGAACGCCCTGTAATATGCTTTAAAACTGATAAACCACATTCATCAAGTAAGTTTTCTATATTACCTAAACGATCTGCACCAATAACAATTGCCATTTCTTTATTCTCCATTTTTTTTTAAAACATTATAGTGGAAATGATTCTCATTTGCAATTATAATGTCAATTTATTTTTATGGAAATAAAGCATATTACACGCCATAATTTAATTAGACTCAACCCAGCGCATTTTATCAGTCAGAGTTTCTTGCTTCCAAAATGGTGCGTTATGTTTTAATTCTTCAATTAAAAATCGGCAAGCATCAAAAGCCGGCGCACGATGCCCAGCCCAAGCAGCAACTAATACAATAGTGTCAGATATTTGTATTTCACCAACTCGATGAATAATTAAAGTATCGAGAATATCCCAACGCTGCATTGCAGTTTTACTAATTTTTAGTAAATACTTTTCAGTCATACCGGGATAATGTTCTAAGTACATTTTCTGCACCGTATCACCTTGATTATAATCGCGCATAGTACCAACAAAGTTAGCTAAGGCACCATATTTTCCATGTTCTAAGGCAGTATATTCATAATCTTGTAAACATGCCCACGGATTAAATTGTGTAGCAGAAACTTCAACTTTCATATTAGCCGCCAGTAACAGGAGGAAAAAAAGCTACTTCATCACCTGCATTTACAATCGCATCTTTATCTGCATATTCTTGATTGATTGCAATTAGCAAATTGGCTGTTAATGGATTATCTAACTCCATTTCGATTTGACTTTGCCCAATTTGGGTACGTAAACTGGCAAAAAATTTTATTTTTATTTTCATAGTGCCATTTATTCTATATAATAAATTACAAATTAGCTTTTCTATATTGTGTTGCCTAAAATTAATTTAAACTCTGAAATGGCTAAAAGAAAGTTGATAAACTTGAAGATAATGAAAATATCGAATTCATTTATGGTGCTATTACCTTGGGTGATATAAATATTCATAGTCATACGATTCCAGAAGATACAGGAGAAGTATTTTCTATTTTAATGGGAATTGTAAATGATTATAGAGAATATTGAAATTGATTAATTAGTGTTTTATTTTATAGCGTATTCTCTGTCGCTAAAGGCGATTTGTTGACCGTTTTCAATATTTGTAACTGATTAATTAATATTTGTTTTTTATTAGAATCTAATGGATTGTTATCAATTACTTCTGATGTACGATTGCCCCATGCAGAATAAAGATAGTCTAAATGCTTTGCTAAGGATTGATTAGATGATAGTTGTTCAATTAGGCTTGCCCGTTTATCTGAATTTACTGCCGAAGGTTTCCTTTTTATCAGTTGTAACAAGTTAATAGGTTCCAGTGCAAATTTAAGTAAGGTATCTTGAGATTCTTCTTGTAAGGCACCATTCTCGTATTTGCTTAGAGTTCTTTCTTTCCAACCTAGCAGGCTATTGAGTTCTTGTTGAGTTAATCCATATTGTTCACGCCAATTGCGGATTTCTTCAGGTTGTAATAAGTTATGACAACGGCGATATTCACGATAAGCTTCATCTAAGACATCATGTCCAAGACTACTGGTAAATGCTTGTCCGCAGTTAGGGCATTGGTAAAATTCTTTGGTAGCAGGGATAGATTCGCCACGCACCGTAATTATTACCTCTTCCTTCTGTGGCTGTAATTCTTCTTCATAGTCACAGTTAAAACAAAATTCTTGCATAAATAACCTATTTTTATTGATTAACGATAGGGATAAGATAAGGGATGTGTAGCTTCATGAAAAGAAATACATTCAGCACGTTTTCTTTTCTTTTTCTCAGTAATTGTTAATTTAATATAAACATTATAGTCATCAATATTTTGTCCGAAAGACCAAGCATCAGAATGAGCTTCATCATGTATTGGTCCTTCATAATAATCCTTAGCGGTCAAATGAAGTAAAATATCATTAGTAACAACTAATTCAGTTAACTCAAGCATATTCATCATACTCATATTTTCTGGTCGTTGCCAAAATCTTACACCATTTGTTCTAGCAAGATTTTTAAATTCAAAAAGAAATTGTTCTATTTGAGTTAATGTTGTTACGTGGTTAATCGTTTTCATGAAGTGCAACGGTATTACAGAGATAAATGTGTTACTTCTTCCATATACTAATAAATAAAATTAAATTTTAGTGATACCAAAAAGGAGGTGACAGTTTACATACTTTTTTTATCCATTGCAAGATTTTTTTTATTAAAAGGACTGAAAAAAGCAAAAATAAATGAATTAGAAATAGCGACTCACTGCTAATTTAGAGATTCTACGAAGATGCGTTTATATAACAACAATTGCCATAATTTAATTAAACTCAACCCAGCGCATTTTATAATTCAGAATTTCTTGTTTCCAAAATGGTGCGTTATGTTTTAATAAAGTATCCAAAATATCCCAACGCTGCATTGCAGTTTTACTAATTTTTAGTAAATACTTTTCAGTCATACCGGGATAATGTTCTAAGTACATTTTCTGCACCGTATCACCTTGATTATAATCACGCATAGTACCAACAAAATTAGCTAAGGCACCATATTTTCCATGTTCTAAGGCAGTAGATTCATAATCTTGTAAACATGCCCACGGATTAAATTGTGTAGCAGAAACTTCAACTTTCATATTAGCCGCCAGTAACAGGAGGAAAAAAAGCTACTTCATCACCTGCTTTTACAATCGCATCTTTATTTGCATATTCTTGATTGATTGCAATTAGCAAATTGGCTGGTAATGGGGTTTTATTAGACACTTGTGTCCAAATTTGTGCCGCTGATAATGGATTATCTAACTCCATTTCGATTTGACTTTGCCCAATTTGGGTACGTAAACTGGCAAAAAATTTTATTTTAATTTTCATGGGTTAGTTAGTAATAATATAAATGTACTTCAAAATTTTATCACACAAAAGTCAGAATTTCTTGTTACAAAATTAGACCCTTTTCAACATTCAACTCAAATTCAATAGGAAATAGAGGAAACATTATCAATGATGTTGAAAATTAAAGATTTGAATCAATAAAGGGTAAATAATTTGCAGAACTAAAACACTCTTTTCAAGCAACAGCTCAAAATATGATTCGTAAACAATTAAAAACTTCCAAACGTTGGGTAATTAAAATTGGCAGTGCATTATTAACTAATGATGGGCGTGGCTTAGATAAAGCCGCTATTCAAACTTGGGTGGAACAAATCGCTGATTTACATCAGACAGGCGCAGAAATTATATTAGTTTCTTCGGGTGCTGTTGCTGAAGGTATGACGCGCTTAAATTGGACAAAACGCCCTGATGCTTTACATTATTTGCAAGCGGCTGCCGCTGTTGGGCAAATGGGTATGGTACAAAATTATGAGTCTTGTTTTAAAAAATATTCTATCAATACTGCACAAGTTTTATTAACTCATGATGATTTGTCTAATAGACAGCGATATTTAAATGCTCGTAGCACTTTACGCGCTTTATTAGATT
Organism: Candidatus Marithrix sp. Canyon 246; assembly: GCF_001723685.1. GTDB lineage: Bacteria > Pseudomonadota > Gammaproteobacteria > Beggiatoales > Beggiatoaceae > Marithrix. The sequence goes on along the minus strand of NZ_MCBX01000001.1, from coordinate 246,378 downwards.
TTAAGATATTACCAATTATCAATGAAAATGATACTGTAACTACAGAAGAAATTCGTTTTGGTGATAATGATACTTTAGCCGCTTTAGTAGCGAATCTGATAGAGGCAGATATATTGGTTTTATTAACAGATCAGAAAGGCTTGTATGAATCTGATCCACGTGTAAATCCAAATGCAAAATTAATTCAACAAGCTGATGCTAATGATCCTAAATTAAAAAAGATGGCAAGTGCTAAAGGAGGTAATTTAGGTAGTGGTGGCATGTTTACAAAACTAAGAGCGGCAAAATTAGCTGCTCGCTCAGGAGCAGCTACAGTCATTGCATCAGGGCGTGTTCCAAATGTATTAGCAAAAATTTTTGAAGGAGAAGGAACTGTACTCCTTCCCAACCAAGCTCCGATTGCAGCACGCAAACAATGGTTGGCATCCCATTTAAAAATGAAAGGGCGTTTATATTTAGATCAGGGAGCGGTAAAGGCGTTATCTGATTCAGGTAAAAGTTTATTAGCAGTAGGTATCACTAAAGTAGAGGGTAAATTTTCACGAGGAGACATGGTAGCTTGCTTAACAGCCAATGGAGAAGAAATAGCCCGTGGTTTAGTTAATTATAATCATAAAGAAACTAACAAAATTTTAGGTTGTTCTAGTCATGAAATAGAAAATATATTAAATTATATTGATGAACCAGAAGTTATTCATAGAGATAATTTGGTGTTAATATAACCCAATTCTTTAAAACAAGTTGCCAGTTGTGATGAAACCGCTGGTAATTCAATTTCAATACAGCTAAATTCACGCCGCACTGGGTAGTTTTTTCTTAATTTATCGAATTCACTGGTTCTACGGCGTAACTCTGCATCATCACGGCGCACGTCATAAGATTCCATTACTGCTGTATGTATATCTGAAACATATAAGCGACTTGGGCTGGGCATGTCTGCTTGCCAAGTTGGTGACTTTTTAAAGAAATTACAGGCTGCTTTATAAAGCATTTCAGTTGCACGCACTTTGCCATCAAAGCTATAACCTGCAATATGTGGTGTCGCTAAAGCTGCTCTTTGTAATAAGCTTTGATTAATATTAGGTTCTGCTTGCCAAACGTCTAAAATTACTTGCATATTGGGGCAAGTTGTTAAGCGTTTTAATAAGGCATTTTCATCTACAACATCACCACGCGATGTATTTATTAATATGACATCATTTCGTAATGAGGCTAAAAACTGTTCATTAACTAGTTGATAAGTAGGATGATCTCCGTCTTTAGACAAGGGGACATGTAAACTAATAATATCTGCTGCTAGCACATTTTCTAAATCATCAATCTTACCTAATGGTGGGTCATAGACAAAACAAGTCATACCTAAAGCAGTTAATTTTTTTAGTACCCTAGAGCCTACATTACCACAACCAATAATACCTACAGTTTTATCAGACAATTGAAAACCTTGCCGTTCTGCCATAATCAATAAAGCACTAACAACATATTCAGCCGCGCTGGTGGCATTACTTCCGGGCGCACTGGCAAAACCAATTGCTTGTTGTTGTAAATAATTTAAATCAATATGATCTAAACCAATGGTAGCGGTACCAACAAAACGTATAGAACTGGCTGCTAATAATTGGGCATTAATCTTAGTTACTGAGCGTACTAATAAGATTTCTGCATTATTCAAGTCAGCGGCTGTTAAATTTCGTCCAACAATAGTACGAACTTCGCCGAATTCAGCAAAAGCTTGGTGGACATATGGTATATTTTCATCTGCTATTATTTGCATATATAGATATTAATTGTCCTCGATGAGCAATATTTTTTTGAGCTAAAGTCTTAACATTTAAGATTTGAAATTGTTTACTTACCCAAATGTGATCAATATCAAATAAAGGCAAAAACCCGGGCCATGTTCCACGCCAAATCATACCCATTTTACTTGCTAATTGATAACCTCCAGCCATTGAATAATATGAATCAAAACCAATGCTATTACTTAGTGCATTGAAATCTCCTACTATAAAATCAACAGCTTCGCCCTTTTTGTATTTATCAATTACTATTTGTTCAATATCTTTTAATATATATTTACGCAGCCGTTTTAAATAACTATTTCCATCTATTAATAAAAATCTGAAATTTTTATTATTAACTGTAACCACTATTGAAAAGCCGACTCCATCTCTAATTGTAATGAAATGTTCAAATTTTAATGGCCATGATGATATTATTGCTAATCCAGTATATTTTGTATCAAAGAATGTAAACATATTGTTACCAATTGTTTTCAGTTCTGTTAACCAAGTTTGAATTTGAGGAGGATCAGTTAAAACTATAATATCAGGCTTATGCTGATAGAGTTGATCGCGAATTGCTGGCCATTCTCCCCTTGTGGCTGGGTTTTTTAAATTGATTTTCTCGTCATTTAATAAACCAGCCCATTTAATATTCCAATGTAGCAAGCTAATAGTTTGATTAGCAGTTGCTTGTATTTGAGTAGTAGTTATTCCTCCTAGCATAGAAATAGTTCCCCAGATAGTTAGAACTAAGCCAATAACAGTTAAACTAAATCTTTTAGGTAAAGCAAATCCTTTTTGATATAAATCTACAAGAATTGTCCATAAACCTAATGGTAATAATGGAATATACATCATAAAGGCTAATAGAATCGTTTGATCACGTAAAATATGTCCAATTAGAGAGAGTAAAATTATTATTAGTGTGATGATTGTTAGCAGCATAAAGTAATAGAAATTATGATGATAATAGGATAAAATTATCAGTATGATATGGGGGGGGGGAGAAAGGGGGAAATTGGCGGAGAAAGTGGGATTCGAACCCACGGAAGGATATTATCCTTCAACGGTTTTCAAGACCGCCGCCTTCAACCAGCTCAGCCATCTCTCCAAGATTATTTTTTAATTATATTGTAAAATGAGTTTGAACGCAAGCATTTTTGTTATGGAGAAAATTTATTATGAAATTAAAATTAATTATATTTGTAAGTTTATTGAATGGATGTACTACAAATCCACCAATAATGTCAAAGCCCATTATACCTGCAATTTCAACCCAAAAAGTTGATACTAATGAAGTTTTATATAAGCAAGCAGTAGCTGCTTATGATGATGAAGATTTTGCTGCTGCTTTTAAACTATTTCAACAAGCCGCTACAAAAAATCATATTAAAGCACAGATTAAATTGGCTAGTATGTATTATGATGGTAAGGGTGTTGATCGTAATTCTACTTTAAGCGCGTATTGGTATAAGCAAGCGGCTAAGCAAGGTGATATGGTAGCTCAATCTTTTCTTGCTGCTTTATATCGTTTTGGTAGCGGTGTTAATAAGGATGTAAACAAAGCTGTATATTGGTATGGTCAATCTGCTAGGCAAGGTAATGTAGAAGCTCAATTAGCTTTAGGTATGATGCACTATAACGGAACAGAAATTGCTAAAAACGTCTCGAAAGCTAAAAAATTGTTATCACTTGCTGCTCAACAGGGCAATGCTGATGCTAAACGAGTTTTGCAAAAAATTCATAATCAATAAAGGCAATACAATGATTAAAAATATTTCCCTAATAATAGTATTATTATTTCCTTTTCATGTGCAGAGTTCAGATTTATCTGAAACAGCATCATTAAGAGACAAGATTCCAATAAATGCATTCGCATATATGCGTATTCCTAATCCTTGGGCAATGTTTAGTTCATCTAAAGATACTATATTAAAAGGTGCATTGGCAAATGAGGAACATATAAAACAAGTTCAAAAATTAAAAGCTGCTATATCTGCTAATATCATAGAGCAACAGAAATTATTTCATCCTGTATTTAGAATTTTAAATAATCATTTATTATCACCAATAGAAGCAGTGGTTTTAGCACCTGAAAATAATGCTTCTATGATATTTTCCAATATATTGTTATCAGCCAAATTAAATATTGATTCAATTGATGCAATCAATCAAATGTTGGAGCAATTTGCGGCTAGAACACCTAAATTAAGCATAGCAACTAAAATCTCAGCAGATGGAGATGGTATTTTAATGATCAAGGGTATGCCACCGCTATTTGTTCATTATGATCTGAGTAATACAACTTTATATATCATGGCTGGAATGACTGCTAATAATCAACAGTTAAAACAAACCATTTCAGGATTAACAACGACTCAAGAACATTCTATGTATGATGTAGAAAATAGAATTGATAGTGGGCATAAAGGTTATTTTACATGGATTAATTTAGAAAAAATTCTATCATTTGTTAAAACCACAATGCCTCCAAAAAAATTATCGTCATTAGAAAAGCTAGGTATATTTGAGGCTAAAGCTTTAGCATGGGGTTGGGGTGTTAGAGATAGTAAGTCTCGTTTGACATTATTAGTTGATATTCCAAAAGCTGGTTATGGTAAATTATTACCTACAATCTCTAATGAATTTTCTGTAACTGCTGCTGGTAAACCTAGTACTGTTTTGTCTTTATCTTTGCCTTTATTGGAATCTTTACAAACAATTGAAGAAATTTTAACTAAAGAAAATAATGCTAAAAGGCAAAAACAATATCAAAAATTTAAACAACAGTTTCAAACTGATATGGGTTTTTCCATTGAAGATGTTGCTCAAGCTTTTGGTGGCTCAGAAATGATATTTTTTATAGATGAAATTGCACCATTTATGGCTGTCAAGGTTGGTGATCAAAGCAAATTAGATAAGATTCTAAAAATTATTCAAGAAAAACATAAGTATGTTTACGTACAAAGAGAGATTAACAATAAAACTTATCACCATCTAAAAACTCCTATCTTATCTTTTTTGGATAAAAAAGATGGTATCGAAGGTTTTATATTTGAAAAATTATCAAAATTAAAAACTCATTATTTTTGGACACAAGAAAATGATTATTTAATCTTTGCTCAAATACCACAATTTTTGCTAGATAGACATAAATATAAAACTAAAATGCAAATCAAAGATTGGCTAAAAAATGAACAACATCAAGATAGTAAGTCTTCTTTATTTTTAGCATCAACTCAAATTAGTGGTAGCCCGGGTATGATTTATTATGTTTATTTGCACATATTAAATATGATGTCAGATATATATGGTGGTGAAATTGATTTATTTAAGTTGCCATCTGCAATGGATTTGAATTTGCCAAAACAGGGTACTTATGGGTTTCAAATGGATTTTTCTGATTCAGGTTTTGCTGTTGAATTGACTGTTGAAAATAATCCATTTGATTTTATGTTTACTTATGATATGAGTTATATAGCAATGGTAGGTGTGGCTAGTGCTGTTATTGCACCATTATTGCTGAATAAAGTCAAACAAGCAAAAAAAGCACAATAAATTTAACTTTGTAATTGTTTAATCACTGGCTGCGTATCAGGTTTTACACCGCGCCATAAATAAAACGATTCTGCCGCTTGTTCAACTAACATTCCTAATCCATCTAGTACTTTAATTGCCCCTTGTTGTTGCGCCCATTGCATAAATAAGGTGGCGGTTTTGGCATACATCATATCGTAACACCAAGCTCCTTCTGCTAATAAGCCATCTGCTAAAGGCGGTAATGCGCCTTGTAAACTGGCTGAAGTGCCATTTATTATTAAGTCGAAACTGTGATTTTTTAATCCCTCATAAGATGATGCAATAATTTTATGGTCAAATAGTTGGGCTAATTGCTCGGCTTTAGCAACTGTTCTATTTGCTATTACGCATTGAGCTGGAGCTGCCGCTAATATTGGTTCTAATACGCCTCGCACTGCACCGCCAGCACCTAGTATTAAAACGCGCTGTTGTGCAATTTTAGCTTTATGGTTTATGGTTAAATCGCGTACTAAGCCGATACCATCAGTATTTTCGCCGATTAAATGTCCTTGTTGATCAAAGTATATTGTATTTACAGCTCCTGCTTTTTCAGCGCGTTTACTACGAATATCTACTAATTCCCACGCTTGTTGTTTAAACGGTACAGTTATATTTAAACCTTTGCCGCCATTTTTTTTGAATTCACTTACTGCCTCTGTAAAATTATTTACTAGTAAAGCATCATATTGTATGTTTTGTCCAGTTTGCTTGGCAAAAGCGGTGTGAATCATAGGTGATTTACTGTGAGCAATGGGATTACCCATAACAGCATAATGGTCAAATTTTAAGCTCATAATCAATGTTACCCTTGAAATATATCGTTATATCGCAAAATTATTGGTTTTTAATGTCCCTTTATCTACATATATTATATATTATGGAAAGACAAAATAGTTTCAGCTATGAAGAATTATTGCAATGTGGTCGTGGTGAGATGTTTGGACCGGGTAATGCTCAATTGCCTATGCCTCCAATGTTAATGTTTGATCGTATTGTAAGTATAACTGAAAAAGGTGGCAATGCAGATAAAGGTCAGATTATTGCTGAATTAGATGTAAATCCTGATCTTTGGTTTTTTGATTGTCATTTTCCCGGTGATCCAGTCATGCCCGGTTGTTTAGGTTTAGATGCAATGTGGCAATTAATTGGGTTCTTTTTAGGCTGGTTAGGTGGTCCGGGACGGGGACGAGCATTAGGTTCTGGTGAAGTTAAATTTACTGGACAAGTCACACCTAAAAATCATAAGATAATATATCGTATTGATATGCAAAGAGTTATCATGCGCAGATTGGTAATGGGTATTGGTAATGGAGTGATGGAAGTTGATGGACGAGAAATTTACGCAGCCAAAGATTTACGTGTGGGTTTATTCACTTCCACTGAGAATTTTTAAGAGGGTTAAACCGTGAAACGTGTTGTAATTACAGGGCTTGGAATTGTATCTAGTATTGGCAATAACAAGCAGGAAGTTTTAGAATCTTTGCGTCAAGGGCGTTCAGGTATTAAGTTTAATCAAGAATATGCTGATTTAGGTTTTCGTTCTCATGTTGATGGTAATATAGAGATTGATCTTAAAGAGTTAATTCATAGAAAAGTCAAGCGTTTTATGGGGGATGCAGCAGCTTATAATTATATTGCTATGCGTGATGCAATTAGTGATGCTGATCTTTCTGAAAATGATGTTTCTAATCCACGTACTGGTTTGATTACTGGTTCTGGTGGTGCTTCTTCTGCTAATATTGTAGATGCGGCTGATTTATTACGTAACAAGGGTTTGAGAAAAGTAGGACCTTATATGGTGCCTCGTACTATGGGCAGTACTACTTCTGCTTGCTTGGCAACTCCGTTTAAAATCAAAGGTATAAATTATTCTATTAGTTCTGCCTGTTCTACTAGTGCCCATTGTATAGGTAATGGTTATGAACAAATTCAAATGGGTAAACAGGATATTGTTTTTGCTGGTGGTGGTGAAGAGTTGCATTGGAGTTTGAGTGTGCTGTTTGATGCTATGGGGGCTTTATCTTCTAAATATAATGAGACTCCTGAAACAGCTTCGCGCCCTTATGATGCTACTCGTGATGGGTTTGTGATTTCTGGTGGCGGAGGTGTGGTAGTTTTAGAAGAATTAGACCATGCTTTAGCGCGAGGTGCCAAAATTTATGCAGAAGTGGTTGGTTATGGGGCTACTTCTGATGGTTATGATATGGTGCAACCTTCTGGTGAAGGGGCGGTTCGTTGTATGCAACAGGCTTTGGCAACTGTAGATGCTCCAGTTGATTATTTAAATACTCATGGAACTAGTACACCTGTTGGTGATATAAGAGAATTAGAGGCGATTAAACAAACCTTTACTGATAAGGTTCCATATATTAGTGCTACTAAATCATTAACTGGTCATGCTTTAGGAGCGGCAGGGGTTAATGAGGCGATTTATAGCTTATTAATGATGGAAAATAATTTTGTAGCAGCATCTGCTAATATATCTGAATTGGATCCTGAAGCTGAAGGAATGCCAATTGTACGTGAACGTATGGATGATGTGACACTGAATACTATAATGTCTAATAGTTTTGGTTTTGGTGGTACTAATGCTAGTTTGATTATGCAGAAATATACTGGATGATTTTAGACCTGTCAGGTTTTCAAAACCTGACAGGTCTATTTCAGAATAAATAATGTCTTCAAATAATTCTTTGCTTAATTCTGATGGGATGTTGGTAAATATATTTTGTTTTTGCATTCGGTGTTTTTTATATTTTTAATTTACAAATCATCCAAAATGATTTAGAATGAAGGCTTTTTATCATATTAATGGAGAACAAATGTGTAAATATTGCAGGGCAATATTAAAGCTATGGTTGTATGTATTAGTTATCAACCTAGCCAATATAACCGTTGCCTATTCAGACCAATCTAATACCTATAAATTATTTACGGAATTAGAATTGAAATCCACAGAAACTGAACTGGAAATCAATCAGAACTGGGAACGTCGGATTGAAGGAGAATTCTTGGGTGTTGATGATATATCAATTAAATATGTCTCAATCCTCAATGAGAATGAAAAAGGGGCGATTGTTATCTCCAGTGGACGTACTGAAAGTTACATTAAGTACAAAGAGTTTATCTATGATCTTGGTAAACAGGGTTACTCGGTTTACATTCATGATCATCGCGGGCAAGGTTTTTCCGGTCGAATGACAAAAAACCCCGAAATGGGTCATGTTTGGGATTTTGATGATTACATAGAAGACTTAAAAACATTTTATACTAGCGTAGTGACTCAAAGGGAACACAAAAAGACATTTCTACTCGCTCATTCCATGGGAGGTGCAATAGCGGCTTTATATATAGAAAGGTATCCCAATGATTTTGATGCTGCCGCTTTATCATCTCCAATGCTTGAACCCTCAACTAAGATATTCTACTCAGATAAGCTGGTATGTGGTCTAGTTGGAATCACCAGTAGAATCAGAAATTTCTTTATCTGGGCTTTTGGATGGGAACCTAGATATGTTGGCGTTAAAGATGCCCCTTACCGCAATATTCCTTTTCAGAACGAGAAAGGAGAGAAAGAACACGAACTGACTCAGAGTCAGATCAGATATAAAATCTTCCGAGATTTATATGAGGCTAACCCAACCGTTAAATTAGGCAAAGCAACAAACCATTGGGTGTCTTATGCTTGTGATGCGGCAAAAGAAGCGCGAGACAACGCTGATAAAGTCACCATACCTGTTTTGGTTTTACAAGCGAGTCAAGATACATCAGTCACCGCAAAGGGTCAAAATGAATTTTGTAAAAACCTAAAAGCTGGGGGTAAAAATGAATGTGATGGCAGCCACCCATATGTCATAGAAGGAGCCTTTCATGAGTTGTTTATAGAAACAGACAAATACAGAAAGCCCGCTCTTACAAGAATATTTGATTTTTTCAATCGGCAATAACTAGCCAATTAGTTTTAAACTGTGATTTTTATAATTAATCACAGTTCACAATCTTCATAGCTTTTCTGTACACTCTATAAATAGACAAAGATATTTTACATTAAATTGATCATATCCAACAAACAACTGTGGGCTATCATAATACTAAATATTGATAGAGAATGCACTCTACATTCATTTTCTTTTAATGTCATTATGTTTCTACAAGAAAGTGCGTTGTGAGATACCTCTCCAGCCAGTGTATGACAAGTTAGCGTAGGGTGTATAAGCAAAGCGTCATACACCGACACGCTACCCTTGCTTCTTTACCAACTCAATTATCTCCTTAAGATAAGCATTTTCCTTATCTTTTTGTTCAATAATTAAATTAGCTTTTTCTAATTTATGTTTATATGTTAGTACAACTAATTATGAAATAAACGAATTGATAAGCTGGTAAAACTATGTGTTTTAATTCGTTTAATTCTCAATTAGTTGTACTAACAAAAAAGCATTTTACTGGCTTGCATGAATTTCAACAAATTCAGTAGTAGATAATGGTCTAGGTATTAACTTTCCATCTTCACGTAATCCTTCTAAATGAAATTCAATAGCTTCAGCTATTAATTCCAAGACTTCAATTTTAGTTTCAGCAACTGCAACACAACCCGGTAAATCTGGTACATAAGCACCAAAACTATTTTCACCTTCTTCTATAATGATAACATAACGCATATTTCAATCCTTCTACTTTAAACCAGCCTGTTTCAATATATTGTTAAGTGTACCCCCGGTGGTACCTCTATATTAAGCTTACCAGCAACTGTTACACAACCTTGCTTGAATGGATGTTTAAACTGTCGGTGACTACCTTTAGTTCTAACTAACTCCCAACTATCATCTTCTAATAATTTGATTACTTCTTTAACTTTCATAGCGGTGTTAAATATCCTTCACATTTTTTTATACAAGCTTGGAATTTTTTAGCAGCTTAAGCAAAAGGCAAAGCATCCAAATATAATTTACCATTCTTAGGTATTGTAGCTTCAATTTTATTATAGCATAATTTTGCTCAATAATTAAACTCACCAAACCGGAGAGAAGAACTAGGCACAACTTATAATGTGGGGGGGGGGAGTTGAAATGGGGATAATATAGTGGTATTTTGATTTTGAATAGCCCTTCAGGGCTTTAAAATTAAATCATATTAGTTATTAAGGAAGCAATCGGGTTTTAGACCTGACAGGTTTTAAAAACCTGTCAGGTCTTTATTTATTTAACCCGCATCCCAGCCTTAGCCCCATCATCAGGTTGCAGCAAAAATATCTCCTTCTTACCCGGACCAGCAGCCAATACCATTCCTTCTGAGAAACCAAATCGCATTTTACGCGGTTTCAAATTAGCCACCATCAATGTAAAACGCCCAGTCAACTCTTCAGGCGTATAAGCATCCTTAATTCCAGCAAATACATTGCGCGTCTTCTCTTCTCCAACATCTAAAGTTAAACGCAATAATTTTGCTGCACCTTCAACATGTTCAGCTTTGACAATATGAGCAATACGTAAATCAACCTTGGCAAAATCTTCATAATCAAGAAATTCAGGTTCTGCTTCCTTAGTCTCTTTTGGTTTTATCATAGCATCCACCTGTTTTTGTTCAACTCGCTTCATCAGAGGCTTAAACTTATTAATACTATGATCCAACAACGGTTCAGGTTTCCAAATCAAAGCAGCCGCTAAAAAATCTTCAACCTTGCTTGCCATCAGCGGCAAAATAGGTGACAAATAAGACATTAACACCCTAAACAGATTTAAAGCCTGACTACAAACAGCCTGTAATTCAACTTCCTTATCAGCCTGCTTAGCCATCACCCAAGGCTTATATTGATCAACATACTGATTAGCCCGATCAGCCAAAGCCATAATCTCACGAACTAACTTATTATATTCACGATTCTCATAAGCCGACGCTATCACAGTTTCCTTATCAAGAAAAAATTGATAAAGTTCACTATCTGCCAAACTAGCCGCTAATTTACCATCAAAACGTTTAGTTATAAAACCAGAACAACGACTAGCTATATTAACAATCTTACCCACTAAATCAGAATTAACACGTTGAATAAAATCATCTAAATTCAAATCAAGATCATCAACGCCATTGCCCAATTTAGCCGCAAAATAATAACGCAAATATTCAGGATCTAAATTATCCAAATAAGTTCTAGCATTAATAAAAGTACCGCGTGACTTAGACATTTTCTGTCCATCCACCGTTAGAAAGCCATGTACAAAAATAGCAGTTGGCTTTCTAAAACCAGCAGCAGTCAACATCGCAGGCCAGAATAAGGAATGGAAATAAACAATATCTTTACCAATAAAATGATATAATTCAGCCTCACTATCCGCAGACCAAAACTCATTAAAATCAATGTTTTCCCTATTACATAGATTTTGAAAACTCGCCATATAACCAACAGGCGCATCTAACCAAACATAAAAATACTTGCCCGGCTGATCAGGAATTTCAAAACCAAAATAAGGAGCATCACGAGAAATATCCCAAGCCTGCAAACCAGACTCAAACCACTCATTAAGCTTATGCTTAACCGCAGGATGCAATACATTACTATCACTCATCCACTCCTGCAACATAGTCTCAAAATCGGACAAATTAACAAAAAAATGTTCCGAATCCTTTTCAATCGGAGTAGCACCAGAAACTGCTGAAATAGGATTCTTCAAATCAGTAGGATTATAAGTAGCACCACAACTCTCACAATTATCCCCATACTGATCCTTAGCACCACACTTAGGACATTCACCCCGAACAAAACGATCAGGTAAAAACATCTGCTTTTCAGGATCATAAGCCTGACTAATGGTACGACTAATAATATGTCCACCATCTTTCAAACTTTGATAAATTTGCCCAGCTAAAACCCTATTTTCAGAACTATGAGTAGAATAATAATTATCAAACTCAATCGCAAACTCACGAAAATCAGCCTGATGCTCAGCATTAAAACCAGCAATCAACTCTTCAGGAGCAATACCAGCCTGTTGAGCGCGTAACATAATAGGAGTGCCATGAGCATCATCAGCACAAACATAATAACACTCATTACCCCGTAACTTCTGAAACCTTACCCATATATCTGTTTGAATATACTCAACTAAATGCCCAATATGAATTGAACCATTAGCATAAGGTAAAGCACTAGTAACTAAAATTTTTCTCACTGACGAATCCGTAATAACTTTGTAGGGTGGGTAGAGCGGAGCGAAACCCACCATTGCTTGGCCATATTGGTGGGTTTCGCTATCGCTCTACCCACCCTACTTAACTACTTAACTATCTGATAACTTTTTAGAATGATCTTTAATTTCAGCTTTAGCTTTTAAACTAGCAACAAATTGTTTAAACTCATTATCACCAATCGCTTGTTCCAATTTCTTAACATCGGCTTCAGAATCTTTCTTACCATCCTTAACACCTAATAAAGCAACCAAAGCATAATCTACATTATTTAACTCAATTCCTGCATAAATAGCTGCATCACTCTCAACTTTTCCAAGCTTAAATGCTTCATTAACAATTGCTTTTGGAACAATAGTATCATCTCTTCCAGCCCACATTGCAGCTGACCAATTTAAATCATCATAAGCTTCAAGTACATCAACTTTATCCTTAATTTCAGTTAATAACTTCTTACCTAAAGCAGCAGCCTGTTCCTGTATTCTTTCCTTAGTTAAAGTCGCAACAATCTCATCTTTCACATCTTCAATCGGTTTAGCTTTAGCAACTTCATGATTTTTTAAACGCAATACCACAATATGTTGTTCAGCGATTTTAATAACTTCACTATTATAGCCATCTTTTAACACAGCATTACTAAAAGCAGCTCGAACCACTTTAGGCTTAGAAAGAATGGAATCTTTATCCTGACTTCCTGAATTGTCAAATAACTCAGTAGTCTTACTCTTTAAATTTAAAGTTTTAGTTAAAACTTCTAAACTATTAGGGTTTTCAAAAGCCAAATTAGCAAACTGCTCACCTTGCCCATAAAAAGCAGATTCAGCGCGTTCTTTCTTCAATTCAGCTAATAACTGTTCACGCAGATCCTCAAATGGACGCACAACTTCAGGTTTAATATCTTCCAACTTAATCAAATGAAAACCAAACTGAGTTTTAACAGCAGCCGTAGTAACATCACCAACCTTCATGGCTTTTACAGCATCTTCAAATGGTTTAACCATAGTTTTAGCACCAAACCAACCTAAATCACCGCCAGTTTTTCTACTACCAAAATCATCAGAAAACTTTTTAGCTAAATCTTCAAATGATTCACCAGCATTAATTTTCACCAATAAATCTTGTGTCTGTTTTTCAGCTTCTTTAACTTCTTCATCTGTAGCATCACTACCAGCTTCAATCAAAATATGTCGAGCTTTCCATTGTATAGGAGTCTTAAATTTTTCCTTATTAGTTTCATAATATTCTTTTATAGATTCTTCCTTTATCTTAATATCAGCTAAATCTGCTTGAGAAAATTCCACATACTCAACACTGACTTTTTCATCAGTCATATATCTAGCAGCATTTTTCTTATAATAAGCATTAACATCAGCATCACTAATCTCAACTTCAGCTTTAAAACGATTAGCAGGAATAATCACATAACTTAATAAACGTTCTTGCTTTTCAAGGCTAGCGCGTTGTTGTAGATCATAATCAGTTATAAAAGCAGAATTCGCAACTCCCAATCTCAGTTGCTCTAACAATGTAGCGTTTCGCATATCAATCTCAAATTTCTGTTTAGACATGCCATTACTGCTTAATAGCTGCTCATATCTAGCTTGAGAAAAAACATCATTCTCTTGAAAAGCAGGAATACCATGAATCTTTCGTACTAACAAATTATCACCAATACGCATACCAGCATTTTCAGCAGCTTGTAATAATACCTGCTCCTCTATCATCTGATTTAACACGCTTTTCTTAATTTGAGCATCCATAAACGAGAAATCTATATCTGCATTTTGAAACTGATTACGTAATTGCTGTTTGCGTTGACGCACTAAATCTTGAAACTCACGCTCAGATAATTCCACTCCATTAACTTCAGCTACCAAACTTTTTGGTGTTGGGGATACATACTCCTGTATCCCCCATAAAGCAAAAGGAATACATATAATAATAACAATAACCCAAGCTAACCAACCTTGAACACCTTCACGAATACTTTGTAACATAATTTAATTACCTATTTAAGAAATTTTAGACATAAAAAAAGCGTATCTTATAGTATAAGATACGCTTTATCAAATTGGCGGAGCAGACGGGACTCGAACCCGCGACCCTCGGCGTGACAGGCCGATACTCTAACCAGCTGAGCTACTGCTCCAATTATTTTTATTATTATACTCTTATTTAAGAGTATATGCAAATACTTTTGGGTGTTGAGGGACTTGAACCCCCGACATTCGCCTTGTAAGGGCGACGCTCTCCCAACTGAGCTAAACACCCAGATAACTTCTAGTTTACCGCATCTTTAAGAGCTTTACCAGGTTTAAATACTGGTACATTAGCAGCCTTAATATCAAGACGTTCACCTGTTCGTGGATTACGTCCTACTCGTGCAGCACGTTCACGTACTCCAAATGTACCGAAACCTATTAGAGTTACAGTATCACCCTTTGCTAAAGTGTCTTTAATACTTTCTAATAAAGCATCTACTGCTTTTGCCGCATCGGTTTTTGTAAGCTCTGATAAGTCAGCGACAGCTTGAACTAATTCTGATTTATTCATTTATCCCCCAAATGGAGTTGCAGACTATTATAAGGTAATCGATTGGAAAAATCAATAGTGTTTGCAAAATTTTTTTTAATCACTACCCAAAGAATGAAGATACAAGCTTATTATAACACGTTAATGTGTTTGTATGCGGTGATTTTCTTCAATGCCAATAGCATTTTTTACATTTGAATCAAAAATCATATCTTCTTTTTGTGGGATTGGCATACGTTGCAAAGCAATTTCCAGCACTTCTTCAATCCATCTTACTGGATGTATCTTAATGTTTTTCTTTATCTTATCTGGAATTTCTGCCAAATCACGCTGATTTTCGTAGGGAATTAAAACCAAACTAATACCGCCTCTTAAAGCCGCTAATAATTTTTCTTTTAAGCCGCCAATTGGTAAAACTTCTCCACGCAAAGTAATCTCACCAGTCATTGCCACATCTGAACGCACTGGAATATTTGTCAATACCGAAACTATCGCTGTACACATACTAATACCAGCACTAGGACCATCTTTAGGTGTTGCCCCTTCTGGTACATGAATGTGCAAATCATACTTTTGATAAAAATCTGTTTCTATGCCCAAGCTCTGTGAACGCCCACGAACCACACTCATAGCCGCCTGAATAGATTCTTGCATTACATCACCCAACTGCCCAGTATATGATAATTTACCCTTACCCAGCATCATAGCAGCTTCAATTGTAAGTAAATCACCACCTACTTCAGTCCATGCTAATCCAGTAACTTGACCAATATGATCCGTTTCTTTAGCACGCCCATAACGAAAACGTTGAACACCCAAATATTTATTTAGATTTTTTGCACTAACCGCAACTTTTTTACTTGCCTGCAAAATTTCCCTAATAACCTTACGACTAATTTTTGCAAGTTCACGTTCTAAATTACGCACACCAGCTTCACGGGTATAAAAACGAATTATATCACGAATAGCAGCATCACTAATTGATAGTTCTGACTGTTTAAGACCATTATTTTTTAATTGTTTTTCTAACAAATAAGTCTTACTAATATTAAGTTTTTCATCTTCCGTATATCCTGATAAATGAATCACTTCCATTCTATCTAACAGAGGAGCTGGAATATTTAAACTATTTGCAGTTGCCACGAACATTACATCAGATAGATCATAATCTACATCCATATAATGATCATTAAAAGTATTATTTTGTTCAGGATCAAGAACTTCTAATAAAGCAGATGCAGGATCTCCACGACCATCCATCGACATTTTATCAATTTCATCTAATAAAAATAATGGATTACGTACTGCCACTTTAGACAAATTTCTAATGATTTTACCGGGCATTGAACCTATATAAGTACGACGATGTCCACGAATTTCAGCTTCATCACGTACTCCACCTAAAGACATACGCACAAATTTACGATTAGTCGCATTAGCAATAGATTTACCCAAGGAGGTTTTACCTACTCCCGGTGGTCCAACTAAACATAAAATCGGACCCTTCATTTTTTTTACTCGCTGTTGCACAGCTAAGTATTCAAGAATACGTTCCTTAACTTTTTCTAAACCATAATGATCAGAATCTAAAATATTTTCAGCCTTAGCAAGATCACGACTAATTCTGGAACGTTTTTTCCACGGAACTTCTAATAATACATCAAGATAATTACGCACCACTGTCGCCTCTGATGACATAGGCGACATCATTTTCAGCTTTTTCAATTCTGCTAAAGCCTTATCTTTAGCTTGCTTTGACATACCAGCAGCTTCAATTTTTTGACTCAGCTCATCAATTTCATTGGGCGTATCTTCTTCTTCATCAACTTCGCCTAATTCAAGTTTAATCGCCTTGATTTGTTCATGGAGATAATAATCCCTCTGACTTTTATCCATCTGGCTTTTAACTCGTTTATGAACACGCTTTTCAACTTGAAGTAAATCAATTTCTAAATCAATTACATTAATTATATATTCTAAACGTTCCGCTAATTCCACAATTTCAAGAATTTTTTGTTTAGCATCAATTTTTATTGTAAGATGAGCGGCAATAGTATCTGCTAATCTACTGGGATCATCAATATTTAATAAAGAAGTTAATAACTCTTTAGCTACTTTTTGATTATACTTGATATATTCTTCAAATTGTGATATAATAGAGCGAGATAAAACTTCAACTTCTGTCTCATCAATCTTATTAATAGTTGATAATGAATTTACCTCTGCTTTAAATTCATTATCATTAATAATAAAATTATTAATTTTAGCACGCTCTTTACCTTCAACCAACAATTTGATTGTACCATCTGGTAATTTTAATAATTGTAAAATACTAGCAATAGTGCCGACATCATAAATATCCTTACTTGTTGGATCATTTTCAGTGGCAGTTTTTTGTGTGACTAAAAGTATTTGTGTATTCTCTGCTAGTGCCTTTTCCAAAGTCTCAATAGACTTTTCTCGTCCAACAAATAATGGCACTACCATATATGGATAAACAACTAGATCCCTTAAAGGGAGAACTGGTAGAATAATCATTGATTAAGAAGCCTGTTGTTTCACATTATCATATACAATTAACGGTTGAGTTAGCCCTTCAATTACACCCTTATCAACAACTACTTTATTGACATTGTCCATAGATGGTAGATCATACATTATATCTAATAAAGCATGTTCTAAAATTGAACGCAAGCCCCGGGCACCAGTATTCCTATCTTTTGCTTTACGAGCTGTGGCTTTAAATGCTTCAGCTAGAAACTCTAGTTCTACATTTTCCATCTCAAATAAATGCTTATATTGTTTGCTTAAAGCATTCTTAGGCTCGGTCAAAATTTGTACTAGTTGTTCCTCATTCAATTCTTCAAGCGTCACTGAAACTGGTAATCGACCTACTAGCTCAGGTATTAATCCATATTTAATTAAATCTTCTGGCTCTAAAGAATTAAGTAATTGATTTAAACTGCGTGTATCTTCTTTAGATGCAACTTCAGCGGCAAATCCAATACCAGTTTTATCAGAACGTGCTTTAACAAGTTTTTCTATACCAGCAAAAGCACCACCACAAATAAATAAAATATTAGTTGTATCAACAGATATAAATTCTTTTTTTGGATGTTTTCTACTACTACCCTGTGGTGGAACTGATGCAACGGTTCCTTCAATCAGTTTTAATAAAGCTTGTTGTACACCCTCACCTGAAACATCCCTAGTAATTGATGCACTTTCTGATTTACGGGTAATCTTATCAATTTCATCTATATAAATGATAGCCGTTTGAGCCTTTTCGACATCATTATCACATTTTTGCAATAGTTTTTGTATGATATGCTCAACATCTTCACCAACATAACCAGCTTCAGTCAAAGTAGTTGCATCTGCCATTACAAATGGCACATTTAAAAATTTCGCTAAAGTTTCAGCTAATAAAGTTTTACCAGAACCAGTTGGTCCAAGAAGTAAAACATTACTCTTAGAAATTTCTATTTCAGTATTATCTTTATTTTCTAAACGTTTATAATGATTATAAACTGCTACTGATAGGATTTTTTTTGCATAATCCTGCCCAATTACATATTCATTTAAATGTTGATGGATTTCTTGTGGAGTAGCTAAATGATTGCTATGACTTGTTTCTTCTGTTGCTGGCTTCTTTTCTTCTATAATGTTATTACATAAACCAATACACTCATTACAAATAAAAACCGATGGTCCAGCTATAAGCTTTTGTACTTCATCTTTATTCTTACCACAAAAAGAACAAATCATGATCTGATCAGACATCATTAACTTCCTGATTTTGTAAAGCTTCTCTACTTGACAACACTGCATCTATAAGACCATATTCTACAGAGGTATCAGCACCCATAAAATTATCCCTTTCAGTATCTTTTTCAATGCTTTGAACGTCTTGTCCGGTATGGTTAGCTAATATTGTATTTAAACGTGTACGCACATTTAAAATCTCACGTGCATGAATATCAATATCAGTAGCTTGACCCTGAAATCCACCTAAAGGTTGATGAATCATCATACGTGAATGAGGCAAACAATAACGTTTTCCTTTTGCCCCACCGGTTAATAATAAAGCCCCCATACTTGCAGCTTGACCAATACATAAAGTACTGACTTCAGGTTTAATAAACTGCATAGTATCGTAAATAGCTAAACCAGCACTTACTGATCCACCCGGTGAATTAATATATAAATGTATATCTTTTTCAGGATTTTCAGATTCTAAAAATAGTAGTTGAGCCACTACTAAATTAGCCATATAATCTTCAACCTGACCCACTAAGAAAATTACACGTTCTTTTAAAAGTCTTGAATAAATATCATAAGCTCTTTCACCACGTGCTGATTGCTCGACAACCATTGGTACTAAACCACCAGCTGCTACAATATTCGATTGTGACATTTCACTCATTTGTTATCTATAATTTTATAAAATTCACTGGTTTTTTCAGTGACATTAGATTTATCTAACAAGAATGCCACCACTTCATCTTCTAATACTAAGGATTCTATTTCTTGCAAGCGTTGTTTATCTGAATAATATTGCTTTACTGTTTCTTCAGGCATATTATAAGCCACAGCTAAATTATTAATAATTTTCTGAACTTTATCAGATGGGGCTTCAAGTTTATATTCTTTAATAAGTTCCCGTACTAAAAATCCTATTTTAACCTTTTTAGTAGCTTCATCCTTAAACATATCAGCAGTAACTTCTAAATCAGGCGTATTTTTTAACTTGCCTTCTAATAAATACTTAGCTTCTTGCTGAACTAAAACATTAGGCACATCAATAGGATTAGTTTCTAATAAAGCATCTAATAACTGATTTTTAACTTCTGCATCAACTGCATATTTTAATTCAGACTCCATATTTTTACGTGCTTCAATACGCAATGTTTCAACCGTACCATCCTCTACACCAAATGACTTGATAAAATCCGCATCCATTTCTGGTAATTCATCTTCACTGGTTTTACGCTGTTCACGTAATCGATCTAACATCGAATCAACATCAGCTTCAGTAATTTCTGTTACTTGTTTTTCGATAGCAAAGCTATCAACTTTTAATGGAGGAATATCGGGATAAATTTCAAAAACAGCTACATAAGATAAGCCATCTTCAATTTTTTTAATATCGCTTTGAAAGTCAAAATTAGGATCGCCTACTGGGTATAACTTTTCTTGTGTGATTGCTTCAGAAAAACTAGATTGCAATACCTCACTGAAAATTTCTTCACGCACTTTTTCACCATAACGTTGTTCCACAACGCGCATGGGGACTTTACCCGGTCTAAAACCATTAAATTTGGTTTGATTTGCTAAAGATTGAAGACGATTTTGAATTTTTGGTTTGATATGTTCTTTTGGTACTCCAATCGTCAGACGACGTTCAACTGTACCAGTTGTTTCTACAGACACTTGCATGTCTTAAACCTCATAAAATGAATTGGTGCGAAAGGAGAGACTCGAACTCTCACAGGTTGCCCTACTGGTACCTAAAACCAGCGCGTCTACCAATTCCGCCACTTTCGCTAAAAGATATTCAAGGCGAGCTATTTAGATTAGAATATATGGGCCGTATAGGGATTGAACCTATGACATGCTGATTAAGAGTCAGCCGCTCTACCAACTGAGCTAACGGCCCATTTGATATATTCTACTAAATATATATGCTATACGGCAAGCATTTTTTTACTTTTTTTTGTTACTCTGCCGTTAACTTATTGTATTTTGTTAATAATTCTTCTTCTGTTTCAACATTATTCGGATCTTTAGGAATGCAATCAACTGGACAAACATCTACACATTGTGATGTTTCATAATGTCCAACACATTCCGTACAAAGTGCAAGGTCAATCACATAAATTTCATCGCCTTGACTAATCGCGCCATTAGGACATTCTGGTTCACATACATCGCAATTAATACATTCGTCTGTAATATACAGTGCCATTACTAATTCCTTTTCCGAATTAAGGTATTTTCTATTGCCTTTTTTACATAAGGATGAACAAAGTCATCAACTTGACCACCTAATATTGCAATTTCTCGTACTAATGAAGAAGAAATATAACTATATTGAGTAGCAGGTGTGAGAAATAGGGTCTCAATTTTTGGATTCAAGGTGCGATTCATTCCAGCCAACTGAAATTCATATTCAAAATCTGATACAGCCCTTAAACCACGTAGAATAACTTGCGCATTAGATTCTAAAGCAAAATTAACTAATAATCCATCAAAAGAGCATATACTAACATTTTTTATATCAGCAAGTACAATTTCTGCAAATTCTACTCTATTTTCTACAGAAAATATAGGTTTTTTAGAAGAGTTAGCTGCTACTGCTACTATAACATGTTTAAATAATTTTGTAGCACGTTTTACAATATCTGAATGTCCATTAGTTATAGGGTCAAAAGTACCGGGGTAAATAGCTGTGATTGTCATATTTAAATTAAGCCTTTTTGTAATGGCACAAAACTTACTTGATCTAAAACATATTGCTCATAAGTATTATGGTTACGAATTATTTTTAATAATGATTGTTTGCCTTTATAACCTATTGGAATAATTAAACATCCTCCTATAGACAACTGATTTAATAGAGCTTCTGGTATTTCAGTAGGTGCCGCTGTAACAATTATACCTTGATAGGATTTATATTTATTCCAACCCAAATATCCATCATTATGACTAAAAACGATATTATTTAAGCCTAAAATTTCTAATCGTTTTTGTGCTTTATCTAATAAGGGTTTTATTCGTTCTACAGTATAAACTTTTTTTACTAATTGAGCTAAGATTGCTGTTTGATAACCACATCCTGTACCTATTTCTAATACTTTAGAAATGTTAGTTTGACTTAATAAAGCTTGAGTCATACGTGCAACAATATATGGTTGAGATATTGTTTGACCATATCCAATAGGTAAGGCATTATTAGTATATGCGTGGCTTGATAAAGCTTCATCGACAAACATATGTCGTTCTGTTGCACCCATTACTTCTAAAACATTAGAATTAGAAATTCCTTGAGCAAGTAATTGTTCAATTAAACGTTTACGATAATGATTTAACATATCTTATAATATTATGGCTTTACTTAAAATCTTACATTTTCCTGATTCAAAATTACGCATTGTTGCTAAACCAGTAACATTAGTTGATGATAATATCCGTAAAATAGTCGCTGATATGTTTGAAACTATGTATGATGCACCGGGTATTGGCTTAGCTGCAACTCAAGTTAATATTCATCAACAAATTATTGTGATTGATATTTCAGAAGATAAAAATCAACCTTTGTGTCTTATTAATCCTCAAATCTCTGATAAAGACGGTCTGCAAATTACGGAAGAAGGATGTTTATCAGTACCATCAATATTTGATAAAGTTGAACGCGCTGAAAATATTACAGTGCAAGCACTAAATGAAAAAGCTGAAACAATAAGCTTCAATGCTGATGGTTTGTTAGCTGTTTGTATTCAACATGAAATGGATCATTTAAACGGCAAATTATTTGTCGATTATTTATCATCCTTAAAACGCCAACGTATTGCTAAGAAGTTGAGCAAACAAAGAGAAAAATCTTTATAATGAATAAAAAACGTATTATTTTTGCTGGTACACCAGAATTTGCAGTGCCAAGTTTAGTTGCGCTGTTAAATTCTAAACATAGTATCTGTGGAGTATATACTCAACCGGATCGAAAATCAGGCAGAGGAAGAAAGTTACAAGCCAGCCCAATTAAATTATTAGCTTTAGAACATGGACTTGATATTTATCAACCAGTTAGTTTAAAAGATATTGAGGCACAAGCGCAACTCAAAGCATTAAAGCCTGACTTGATCATTGTCGCTGCTTATGGGCTTATATTGCCAAAAGCAGTGTTAGATATACCCCGTTTTGGCTGTATAAATGTCCATGCGTCTTTATTACCACGTTGGCGTGGTGCTGCTCCAATTCAACGCGCCATAATTGCTGGTGATACTACCACCGGAATTACATTGATGAATATGGATGTTGGTCTTGATGTGGGGGCAATCTTAAAAAAACAAAGCTGTGAAATTTTACCAGATGACACTGGGCAAAGTCTTCATGATCGTTTATCTGAATTAGGTGGACAAATGTTAGCATCACATATAGATGAAATTGAAAATTTAGCAGCAACTCCACAAGATGAGGCTTTAGCAACTTACGCTAACAAATTAGAAAAAGCTGAAGCCGAATTAGATTGGAATCAAGATGCAATGTTATTAGAACGTAAAGTACGAGCTTTTAATCCATATCCGATTGCTCAAGCAAAAATTTTTGATCAAACTTTACGTATTTGGGAAGCTAAGGCATTAGCAGAAACCAGTGATCAAGCTGATGGTATTGATATTGTTACAGCAAAAGGAGTTTTACGTATCTTAAAAGTTCAAAAAGCCGGTAAAAAACCTATGAGTGTAGCGGATTTTTTGAATGGTATTAAAAAATGAACGCACGTAGTGTTGCTACTAAAATTTTAACTCAAGTCATTAAAAATAAACGCTCATTATCTGAATGTTTAGATTTATCTAGTTTGACTGATAGTCGTGAACGAGCCTTAGCACAAGAATTGTGTTATGGAGTATTACGTTGGTTGCCACGTTTGCAAGCGATTTTAAAGGTTTTAGTTAAAAAGAAATTTAGAAATAAAGATATAGATATAGAAGTACTATTATTAATAGGTTTATATCAACATATTTATCTACGCATTCCGCCTCATGCTGCAACTTCTGCCACCGTTGAAGTAACAAAATTGTTAAAAAAGACTTGGGCTACTTCATTAGTTAATGCAGTATTACGTAATTTTCAGCGTCAGCAAATTGATATTGATCATTTAGCACATCCAGAATGGATATTGGAATATTTAAAAAAAGATTGGCCAACTCAATGGCAAGACATAGCTAAAGCTAACAATACTCACCCACCATTTAGTTTACGTGTGAATAGTCGTGTTATGTCGCGCGATGCTTATATGAAATATCTGCAACAAGCTGAAATAATCACAGATACAGAGTATGGTATTACACTATCAAAAGCAGTAGATGTACAAAGCTTACCCGGTTTTGCTCAAGGATGGGTATCAGTACAAGATGGTGCAGCACAATTTGCGGCAGAATTACTAGATGTACCTAATGGAGCGCGAGTATTAGACGCATGTGCAGCACCCGGTGGCAAAAGTGCACACTTATTAGAAAAGTATGAAATTGACACCTTAATAGCCTTAGATAGTCAAGCTAATCGTGTAAAACTCTTAACTGAAAGTTTGCAGCGTTTACAATTTAACAATGCTCAGATACATTGTGCAGATGCAGCTAAACCAGAATCGTGGTGGGATGGAAAAGCTTTTGATCGTATTTTATTGGATGCCCCTTGTTCAGGCAGTGGTGTTATTCGCCGCCATCCAGATATTAAATATTTACGTCAAAAAAACGATATAATGAAATTAGCAGCTCAACAAAAGCGTTTACTTGAAGCTTTATGGCCTTTACTAAAAAATGGAGGTAAATTACTTTACGTAACATGTTCTATTTTTGCTGAAGAGAATTATTTGCAAATTCAAGATTTTTTAAATACACATCTTGATGCAGAAGATAGCAAATTAGCCGTGAATTGGGGTCATGAACAGCCAATTGGAAGGCAAATTTTACCCGGTGAAAGTCAGCTTGACGGTTTTTATTATGCATGTCTATCTAAAACACTTTAATTGGAAACTAATCATCGTTTTATATTTATTAATATATTCAAATAGTTCTGTTGCTGATTTTTCTATCAATTATGCAAAAAGCAATTTAATAAATAATATTTATCTATTAAATGCAAATATTAATTATAAATTAACAGAAACAGCCAAGGAAGCATTACATAATGGAATTTCATTGGTATTAGTTTTGAATATTACTATTCAACGTGATAGAGCTTATTTATGGGATAAAACGATAACTAAGTTAAAATTAAAATACGAAATAAAATATTTAGCCTTGAGTAGGCAATATATATTAAAATACCTAAATACAGGGATAACAGAAACTTTTTTAAGCTTATCTGCTGTATTTAATCGTTTAGGAAAAATAAAAAATTATCCATTAATAGATAAACATATTACAAATACAAAGGCGAATTATTGGGTGTATTTAAAAGTCAGTTTAGATATTGAATCTTTACCGATTGTTTTACGCCCAATAGCTTATTTATCTTCATCATGGCATTTGAATAGTGATTGGTATTTATGTCCATTACAAGCTCGAAATTAAAAAAATGGCTGAATATCAGCCTACTAGTTGTTTCATTAATTATTTTATTAGCTTCCTTATGGATAATTACTGAAGCATTACATAATTCTGAACGTTTTGAACATTTATATTCAATATTATTATTGATAAATATAATGGCATTATTAGCTTTGCTAACACTAATTGGGTTAAATTTACATAACCTGCTTAATCAAGTACATCAAAAGCGTGCAGGAGCACATTTAACACTACGTTTAGTTAGTTCTTTAACTATTTTATCCACTATTCCAGTACTAATCGTCTATTATTTTTCATTAACGTTTTTACATAATAATTTAGATAATTTATCTGATATTCATATAAATAAAGCTCTGAATCACGCTTTAGATTTAAGTAGAGCTGATTTAGATGCACGAATGCGTGAATCTTTCAAAAAAACACAAACTATTATTGAAAAGATTGCATTAGAAAATGATATGATGATTAGTTTACAATTAAATGAATTACGTAAAAATAGTGGTGCTGCTGAATTAATTTTATTAGCTCCTAATGGACGGATTATTGCATCTAATAGTGTTTATATAGAACAATTATTACCACATCGCCCTAGTGAAAGTGTATTATTACAATTAAAGCAATCAGATAGTTATATTAGTATAAAGCCTATAGAAAATAGTGGATTACATATTCGTGTCATTATTAAATTTTTTCATAATCATCAACAGCGTTTATTACATGCATTATTTCCGATTCCAACACGTATTAGTGAATTAACTCAAAGTGTAGAAGAAGCAATTCATGAATTTAGAGAAAAAGCATATTTAGCAAACCCTGTAAAAGACAGTTTAACTCTAGTTTTATCTTTAGTAGTATTGTTAAGTGTTCTTAGTGCGGCATGGATGGCATTTTTTGTAGCTCGTCATTTTGTCAAACCATTAAGTCAGTTATTAGAAGGAACAAAAGCAGTAGCTAATGGTAATTATGAAAAACAATTACCATCAAATCCATTCTATGATCTTGATGTGGTGGTACAGTCATTTAATGATATGACTACTAAGATTTCACAAGCTCGTGATGAAGTGAATAATCAACGTGCTTATTTAGAGACTGTATTAGAACGTTTATCTTCAGGAGTAATTTCTATTGATTCTAAACAACAATTACAGACTGCTAATTCAGCAGCAGCAAAAATTTTAGGTTTAAGCTTAGATGGTTTATCAAATAACAGCATAACAAATTTAAAATCTGAGTATCCATCATTACAAGAACTATGTAATATCATTGAACCTCATTTACTTGATAATGATAATGATTGGAGTGAAGAAATAAATCTCTTTGGCGGTAATGGTCGTCAAGTACTTAAATGTTCTGGTACTATGTTACAGTTAAAATCAGAAGGTTATGTAATAGTCTTTGATGATATTACAACTATGGTGCAAGCTCAGAAAACAGCAGCATGGAGTGAAGTTGCACGTCGTTTAGCCCATGAAATTAAGAATCCATTAACCCCAATTCAATTATCGGCTGAACGTCTAAGACAAAAATATTTACATAAATTACCAGCTAAAGATGCAGGTACTTTAGATCGTATGACTAATACCATTATCCAACAAGTAGATACAATGAAGGATATGGTCAATGCTTTCTCAGATTATGCAAGAACACCAAAAATGAATAAAACCGCATTAAATCTGAATCAGCTGATTAAAGAAGTATTAGAATTATACCATCATAGCAATATTAAAATTAAAACAGTATTTGATGATAATTTACCAAAAATTGATGCAGATAGAGGTCGTTTGCGGCAAGTATTACATAACTTAATTAAGAACGGATTAGAAGCAAAAGCTATAAATAATGAAATTACGATTTCAACCAATTATCAAACAAATAATGGTTATAAATGTATTGAAATAAGTATTCAAGATCAGGGTCCGGGCATTAGTGAAAAATTAATAGATAAAATTTTTGAACCTTATATAACAACAAAACAGAAAGGAACTGGCTTAGGGTTAGCTATTGTTAAAAAAATTATTGAAGAACATAATGGAACGGTCTGGATAGAAAATACATCAGGAGCTTGTGTTGTTATCCGTTTACCAACCATTTAAAGTGATAACTGAATTAGATGAATGGACATATTTTAGTAGTTGATGATGAACCAGATATTCGTAATCTGATAAAAGAAATTTTAGAAGATGAAGGTTTTACTGTAAGCCTTGCGGAGGATGGAAATAGTGCGCGAGAAATACGACGTGAAGCACCGCCTGACTTAATTTTACTTGATATATGGATGCCAGATATTGATGGTATTTCACTATTAAAAGAGTGGTATGATGGTGGTCTGAGAAATATACCAATTATTATGATTTCAGGGCATGGTACGGTAGAAACCGCTGTTGAAGCGACTCGTTTAGGTGCATACGATTTTATCGAAAAACCTTTATCTATTTCTAAACTATTGATTACTATCAATAGAGCATTAGGAATGTCTTCTTTGCAAGAAGAAAATATTGTATTACGTAAAAATACTGAATCTGTTATAGAACCATTAGGTCATAGTGACATAATGGCGGCTTTACGTAGGCAAGTTGAAAAAATAAATTTACATAACACACATGTCTTACTGAGTGGAGAATCAGGTAGCGGTCGCACTTTATTTGCAAATTATATTCATCAAAATAGTCAAAATAGTTCTGGACCTTTTGTTCAGATGCGAGTGACAGCAGCAAGTGCAGACAAGCAAAGTATTGAATTATTTGGCAATTATGGCAGTAGTACTTTAGCGCGTATTGAGCAGGCAGATGAAGGAACTTTATTTATAAATGATATTGCAGAACTAGATCATTCTATTCAAGTTCGTCTGTTAAAGGTTTTAGAAAAAAAATCATTTGTACGCAATAATGGTACAGAACAGATTAAAGCTAATATTCGTGTGATTGCCGCTACATCACATGATTTAAAGACAGCTGTTAGTATAGGAGAATTAAATAAAGAACTATATTATTATTTAAATATTCTGCCTCTTCCGATTCCTCCTTTACGTTCACATTGTGAAGATATACCAGAATTATTAGAATTCTATATAAATTTATTTTTAAATCAAGACAATCTGCCTTATCGTCGTTTTACTGTAGCGGCACAAAATAGACTTAGTAATTATTCTTGGCCGGGTAATATACGTGAATTAAAAAATATGGTGCAAAGATTATTAATCTTAGCTAATGATGACATAATTGATGTTAATGAAATTGAACCGATTTTAAAACATCGTCAAAGTAATACCGGTAATTTATCAATTTATGAATTACCATTACGTGAGGCTAGGGAACAATTTGAAAAAGCTTATTTAGAATATCAATTACAAGAGTTAGGGGGTAATGTAAGTAAAGTAGCAGCACGGATAGGATTAGAACGTACTCATTTATATCGTAAATTACGCTCGCTTGATATTGATCCTAAAAAATCTGTTAAAAAATAAGTGTAGTGATTGTCTGCTTAATTACAAAATAATCCATCATATGTCTTTTTCATTACATTCCACCTATCACTCAGATTCATATAACATTGATAAATATATATATTTTATCAATGGTGTAGTATTTGCCTATAATTAAAGAAACTATTTTAGGAATGAAAGTAATGAAAGAAAAATTAGTCTGTATTGGCAATGGCATGGCTGGTATTCGTACCGTAGAAGAATTATTAAAAATCGAACCAGATAAGTATGATATTACCGTTTTTGGTGCTGAAAATTATGGTAATTATAATCGAATTTTATTATCTCCAGTCTTAGCTGGTGAGAAAACCATTGATGATATTATGCTTAATGAGGAACAATGGTATCAAGATAATAATATCACTTTACACAAGGGTCAGATCGTTGTTTCTATAGATCGACGTAAACGGCAAGTTGTTAGTGATCAAGGTGTTAGCATTAATTATGATCGCTTGTTATTTGCCACTGGTTCTAATCCTTTCATAATTCCAGTGCCGGGGCATACTTTACCCGGTGTTGTCGCTTTTCGAGATATTCAAGATGTAGATGTTATGCTTGAAGCGGCTCAGCAAGGAAAACATGCTGTAGTTATTGGTGGTGGTTTGTTAGGTTTGGAAGCCGCTAATGGTTTGCATAAGCAAGGTATGCAAGTTACGGTTGTACATTTATTAGATAGTTTAATGGAACAACAATTAGATCAAGCCGCTGCCACTTTATTAAAAAGTTCTTTGGAGCAACGCGGTTTAACATTTTTAATGGAAGCTCAAACCAGTGAAATTTTAGGGGAATCTAAAGTTACTGGGATACGCTTTAAAGATGGCAGTGAAATAGCCGCTGATTTAATTGTAATGGCAGTTGGTATTCGCCCAAATATCAGCTTAGCCAAACAAATCGGCTTATATTGTGAACGAGGTATTGTAGTAAATGATACATTACAAACTTATGATCCTCGTATTTATGCCGTTGGTGAATGTGTACAACATCGTAGCAAAGTTTATGGTTTAGTAGCTCCATTGTTTGAACAGGCTAAGGTTTGTGCTAATCACATTGCACAATTAGGTTATTCTCGTTATCAGGGTTCTGTGACTTCAACTAAGTTGAAAGTTACTGGTATCGACTTATTTTCTGCTGGTAATTTTAATGGTAATGAAAATACTGAAGAACTAATTTTTCAAGATCCAAGTCAAGGGATGTATAAGAAATTAGTCATTGAAAATAACCGTATCAAAGGTGCTGTCTTATATGGTGAAACTATAGATGGTGCATGGTATTTTCAAATGATGCGCGATAATATTGATATTAGCGGGCAACGAAATCGTTTATTATTTGGGCAAGCACATTTAGGTGATAGTGGGCATGGTGCAAATCAAGCCGTTGCTTTGATGAGTGATGACACTGAAATTTGTGGTTGCAATGGTATTTGTAAGGGTACTATTGTTAATGCTATTGTTGAGAAAAAACTATTTACTTTAGACGATATTCGTTCTCATACCAAGGCTTCAAGCTCTTGTGGCTCTTGTACCGCATTAGTCGAACAAATACTAGCCTCTACTTTAGGTAGTGATTATTCAGAATCTCCCAAGACTAAACCTCTATGTAGCTGTACTGAACATTCCCATGATGATATACAGCGCGTTATCAGAGAACAACATTTAACCAGCATTGAAGCAGTAATGGAGTTTACCAATTGGAAAAACCCAGATGGCTGTCATGTTTGTCGCCCAGCACTAAATTATTATTTACTTTGTGCATTTCCGGGAGAATTTAAAGACAATTATCAATCCCGTTTTATTAATGAACGCGCCCATGCAAATATTCAAAAAGATGGTACATATTCAGTGATTCCGCGAATTTGGGGCGGAGTTACCACACCTAAAGAATTACGTGCAATTGCTGATGCAGCAGACAAATTTAATGTACCAGAAGTCAAATTTACTGGTGGACAAAGACTGGATTTATTAGGAGTAAAAAAACAAGACTTACCGGCAATTTGGACTGAACTTAATAAAGCTGGATTAGTATCAGGACATGCTTATGGCAAAGCAATGCGTACCGTAAAAACATGTGTAGGTAGCACTTGGTGCCGCTTTGGAACTCAAGATTCTACTGGAATGGGAATTAAACTAGAGAAATTGACATGGGGATCATGGACACCTCACAAGTTTAAACTGGCAGTATCAGGCTGTCCGCGTAATTGTGCAGAAGCTACAATCAAAGATTTTGGAGTAGTAGCAGTAGATTCAGGATGGGAATTACATGTTGGCGGTAATGGTGGAATTAAAGTACGTGTTACTGATTTACTATGCAAAGTAGAAACAGAACAAGAAGTATTAGAATATTGTTCCGCTTTCTTACAATTGTATCGTGAAGAAGGGCATTATTTAGAACGTACCGCGCCTTGGATAGAACGAGTAGGATTAAATCATGTTCAAAAACATATAGTTGAAGATGAAGAAAATCGTAAAATACTGGCACAACGCTTTTTAGAAGCACAAACACATGCACAAATCGACCCTTGGCAACAACGCGCTACAGAAGGCGTAGATCAACATGAATTTACATTTTTAAAGGAACTATCATGAATATAGGAAATATAAAAGACATACCGCGCTTAGGTGCAAGAGTTGTTAAAACTAAACAAGGCGATATTGCGATATTTAGAACAGCAGATGACAAAGTATTCGCATTAGCAGACAAATGCCCCCACAAAAATGGACCCTTATCACAAGGTATCGTACATGGTCATACAGTAACCTGCCCACTACATAATTGGCGTATAAATTTAGCTGATGGAGAAGCAATAGCACCAGATGAAGGCTGTGCTGGGCATTTTAAGATTGATGTTGATGCGGATGGGCAATTGGTTTTGGAAATTTAGACCTGTCAGGTCTGAGAGAATTCACTAAATCACAGTTTTTGTAGTTTTTGTAGGGTGGGTAGAGCGGCAGCGATACGAAGTCAGCGAAGCGAAACCCACCATTTTAGCTACTTTGGTGGGTTTCGCATCCGCTCTACCCACCCTACATTTTAGACCTGTCAGGTCTGAGATAATTCACTGAATCACAGTCCCCTTACAATCAATAGCCAACCAGTTCTTGGCATCTGTAGCATCTACATCTATGCCTGTACTAGCTTCTACTTTAGATAGTGATTATTCTGAATTTCCTAAGACTAAAATTAAAATACTTTAGTTATCACTACTACTTATTACTTAAAGTAGTTTAGCTACAAATTCTTGAAAACTACCCACCAAATTGGCTGCTTTAGCCTGCATATATCGACGATTAAGAATACGTTTTTGTTCTAACATAGATTGAACTTTCAATTGGTATTCTGCACTCGTAAAACCTAAACCATTTTCTGCCAGCTTATTTAGGGATAGCTGATAGGCAGAATCGGCGCGTGTTCCAGCATCTGCTGAATGACAAATGGATTGATTATGTACTCGGTATTCATGAAGAGGTTCAGACACAAATAAAGCAGATTGGGCTTTTTCTAAAGCCCGCAAATTAAACAGCGTATCTGCTCCCAAAAGAATATCCTCATCCCAGCCTTGCTCTATTAGCCGCGTATGGAATAAAAACACTAAAGGCACTTGAGATTTCACAAAATCCTCATAAGTAAAATTAATTATAGGCTTTTCATCAAAGGCTAAGCCAATTAATTCGCCGGCTGCTTCATTGATGACTCGTACATTATCTAATGCTAAACCTGATTTTTCTGCTAGTGGCAATAAACGTTCTAAGCGCGATGGATAATATAAATCATCAGCATCTAAAGGCGCAATAAAGGTAGATCTAAGTTCCGCCAATGCGACATTACGTGCCGCGTTAGGACCGCTGCCAATGCTACGGGAATAAAAATAACGAATGCGCTTATCATCTATCCCTCGCTGTTTAAGAAAATTCTGATAATCAAAACCATCATCACTAATTATTAATAATTCCCAATTAGTCTCCGTTTGTGACAATATGGAGCGAACCGCACGAGTAATAAAAGCTTGGGCATGATAGGCTGGTGTGATTACTGAAACTAATGTTTGCATATATTGACCTTGAGAAATATTATTATGTTTTTCATTGGGTTTAATCATTTTAATAAAAATATCTTACAAAAGTGTAGCTAGGCATGATTACTTCATCATTTGGCTGTATATCAATCAATATTGCAGCCATTTCAAGGGCATGGGTGCAGGATGTTGTTAAAAGTTCCCATTACTAATTTTTTATTCAAATATGACTTTTTAATTTTTTTAGCTGGATTGCCTATATAAATACTCCAAGGTTCTGTTTTTTTTCTAACTAAAGACATTGCCCCTATAGATGTTCCTTCATCCACAATAACACCGGGCATAATAACAGAACCAGCTCCTACTATTAAATCATCAATTCTAGAATTATCATTTATCTCATTGTCAGTATAATATGCCATTTTAACTCTCAAATAACATTTGAAATTGTTTCATATAATTTTCTTTTGAAAAATATCTTTTGACTCTTTCTATGTTATGTTTTTTCACATTTAAACCTTTTTACCAAATCCAAGAAGTGTGATTGTATTTCCCATAGCTTGCTGTCTATTATGATTAAAAATAGTAATATTTATACTCCCTAAAAAGTTTAGATACTTGTCAAAATCCATGAATTCAGTCATAGGTATGAATTTGTCTCCAAATATCTTCGTACCTGTTGATATAACCTCTTTTATGTATACTCCTTTTGGGTCTCCGTAAGATAAAGGTACAAATATCTATATCCTTATATTTTCTTAATTTATCCAACTTTGAGTTTCAGGAAAGTAAAAATATCCTCCCCACATAACCCATGTAAAATTATTTTTTTAGCTAAATATAACAACTGATTTTTACTTGTTAGTAAAACCACATCATGTGAGTAATCTATGTTATGTAATTGTGATTTACCCAAAATATTTAATGCGGGTAATTGATACACATAGTTTTATTCCAAGCAATAGCATAATCATCAAAACATAATTCTCTACCTAATGCGTTTACTAACCACGGTTGCCCTATCGTGAGTTCAAAAATTTGTTGTATCGCATGATTTATACATTTTCCTATTACTTCCAGTAGAATTACAAAAACGCGCTGAAATATACAGAAGAAAAATCAGCTAAATTATTTAGACCACACTTTGGATATGGCTCTCTTGATGGTAACAGTGTATATCATTATGCTGGGCGTATGTTATTATCAGCAAGTAATGTCAGGAAATATGGATATTTTAATTATGGTGTAGAATCATAAAATCTAATAGGGCTAAGCTCAAATATAGGATGGGAACCAGATAATAACATATAGAACTGATATGATATTTGGTCAGCATACAGATTCTATACATTCAATAAGTATTGGGTTTAATTTTGAATTTTGAAGTTTTAGACCTGACAGGTTTTAAAAACCTGTCAGGTCTTTTTATCAATAATTACGATTTAAAATATAACTAGCCATCCATCGTAATGGATCAGCCTTCTGATCCAAATCATTAAGGCTATTTATAGCATCTGCAATTAATTCTGTCGCCATTTCTTTAGCACCAGTTAATCCTAATAAAGAAGGATAAGTTACTTTATCATTAGCAAGATCAGCACCTTGGGTTTTTCCTAGTGTTTCAGTATTGGCTTCTATATCTAAAATATCATCTTTAATTTGAAAAGCTAAACCAATACATTTAGCATAATGATCTAATTTATTTAATAAATTTTCATCAATCATTTCAGAAGCTAATGCACCCATTTTTACACAGCCACGAATTAAAGCACCGGTTTTATGAATGTGCATATTTTCTAATTCAGCGATATTTAAAGACTGTCCAATCGCAGCTATATCAATAGCTTGACCACCTACCATTCCACGTGATCCAATAGCAACTGCTAGTGTTTTAATCATTTCTGAATTATGACTTAACAGCTCAAAAGCCAAACTTTGTAAAGCATCCCCTGCTAAAATAGCAGTTGCCTCATCAAAAGCTTTGTGACAGCTAGGTTTGCCGCGACGTAAATCATCATCATCCATTGCAGGCAAATCATCATGCACTAATGAATAAGCATGAATTAATTCAACCGCACAGCTCGGCGCATCTAAAGCTATATCATCAACACCTAATGCTTTACCAGTTAAATAAACTAATAATGGGCGTATTCTTTTACCACCATTAAATACTGAATAACGCATCGCTTCATGTAAACGACTAGGATTAATGTTAGCAAATGGTAAACATAAATCTAATTGTTTATCAACTCTTTGTTGATAGTGTTTCATTAAATATTCTAAGGTCATAATATACTCTTATAATTAATAGTTATAAGCATAATGCAAAATCATTTGCTATACTTCATTATATAACTACATTAGCTAATAAATAAGCAGTGCCGAAAGTAAATTTAGAAATTCCTGTTCTTGTAACTCCCTCCAAAGATAGTTATCATTTAAAACCATTATTTTTAGATAATCCATTCTCTAGTGCTAGACGTTTTCGTGATGGCATGGATTTGCTTGCTAAAGAAATACGCCGCTATTTTCGTTCTTTTCAGACAGAGCGTGAGACAATTGATGATTTATTATGGATTACTTTTAATCCTAAACTAAAATTAGAATTTCAAAAACTATATTTTTCTCTTGGGCAACATATGGTTTTTGGCAAATTTCTAGTTATTCGTTTTTTTCTAAAACAACATCAATTTGTATTCTTACCTGCATTTAATAAGTTTGCAATTATTCATGATAACATCATAGAACATGGTGATTTGTTTGAACAAATTATAAACATTACTCGCGATGAAATGCAATTAAAGCGCAAGCAGGATAATTTTTCTCCTAATGATTATTATGCAATCGGTGGAGAATTTATCACCACATTAAACGTATCAATAAATGTTAAACGCGCTAAATTTCCTTTTGAAAATACTTTTATTAATTGGTTTGCTTCTTTAAGTAATCAACAACAAAAGTTTTCTGGAGCCAGTGAAATTGCACGAGTTGGTAGCAATTTATTTGAAAAATATCCTAATAAATTACAACGCGCCTTATTGCGTGATTCTGAAATAGAAACACTTAGTAATTTAATTTTTAGTGAAAAAATGACAGCAGTAGTAATTATTGGTTCACCCGGTTGTGGCAGAACCAGTTTATTACATGAATGTTTTTATCGTTCTCTACAAAAAAACCAAGCAAAAGCAACAATTTGGCATCTTGATCCAAATCGTATCATTGCAGGCATGAGTATTGTCGGTATGTGGCAACGCCGCTTTGAATCAATTTTAGAATATCTGATTAAACCATCACCTGAAAAACGCCCACGTTTATTTATTGATAATATTGTCGCTTTATTTAGGATTGGTAAATCTGCCCAAAACTCATTAACTCTTAGCGATGTACTCAAACCATATTTAGAAAGACAAGCCCTTACATTTATTGCAGAAGCTAGTCAAGAAGAATGGAATATTGTCATGGAAACAGATCGTCGATTTGCTGATTTATGTCAAGTTTTCCGTCTAAATGAACTGAATATGACTGACAGTGCTTCAGTTGCCCTATTAGAAAGATCACGTTTAGAACAATTACATAACTGTAAAATTGATAATACAGCTATTGCGCGTATTTTTGCTTTAACAAACTCATTATTACGAACCAGTGCCAAGCCGGGCAATATTGTTAATTTTATGGAACGCTTAGCAATTCGTCATAGCGAAGTCGGTATTGCAGAAGTTAAAGCCGCTGTTAATGAAATTAGTCATATAAACACCCAAAATACATTAGATTTAGCCAAGCTTGCTACTCAATTAATTGGGCAAACAGAAGCAGTTGAATGTTTAGCAAATGTAGTACAAACAATAAAATCAGGACTTCAAGACCCTAAAAAGCCTACGGCTACTTTGTTATTTATAGGTCCAACAGGAGTAGGGAAAACTCAAGCGGCAAAAGTGCTAACTCGTTATTTATTTACTGATGAATCGCAACTAATTCGTTTTGATATGAATGAATTTGTGACTGATGCTGATGTTGGGCGTTTAATTGGAGATTGGCGCAAACCTGAAGGTTTATTAACTACTCAAATACGTCATCAACCATTTTGTGTTTTACTTTTAGATGAAATTGAAAAAGCTCATCCTAAAATTCATGATTTATTATTGCAAGTTTTAGGAGAGGGGCGATTGACTGACGCTTTAGGGCGTACTACAGATTTTACTAATACAATTATTATTTTAACTTCTAACTTAGGAGCAGAACAAGCTAGTCGTAATCTGGGATTTATAGATAAAAAAGCACAACAAAATAGTAGTTATCGCGCCGCTGTTGAAGACTTCTTTCGCCCAGAATTATTAAATCGTATAGATCGCTTAGTAGCCTTTAAATCCCTGAATTTAAAAGATGCAATTGCGATAACTAAGATACAACTCAATGACTTATTACAAAGAGACGGCTTTGTAAGACGAACAACCATACTGAATATATCAGAAGCGGCATTAAAGCAAGTAACAATACGTGGATTTGATGCCTTATTAGGTGGGCGTGCATTAAAACGAGGAATAGAACGCGACTTAACCGCCTTAGCGGCTAAACAATTAGTAAAATTACAAGCTACACAACCAATTATTTTAGATATAGATTGGCGACATGAACGTTTAGAACCTAAAATAACCGCATTAATTGCTAGTTCAAGCCAGAAACCGATTACAATTCCACAAATACCATCAATAGACATTGTCAGTGAAAAACTAGATTTAGTTATTGATTTAAGACAACAACTATATGCTTTAAGAACAGAAAACGATATAGATTTAAGTAGTTCTAATGAAAAAATACGTTTTATTTTAAACTTGCAAGAATCGCTATTTGAACTGAAAGAACAATTAGATGAACTATTATGGAATATGGAAACAGCGCGTGATTTTAGAGAAATCCGTTTTACATCAACTAAATATAATTGGACTAATTATCAAACTATAAATGCTGCTGACTTATATGCTCACCAAGATATTCATGATTATTTAGAAGAAATTTATGTAATTGCCCCAAAACTAATTCAAGAATTAAACAGCAATTGGGTAAATTTAATCATGAAACTAAATTTTTCAGAATATTTCTGCCAACAAATAAATAATCAGCAACAACTAACATTAGTTTTACAATCAAGAATATATGGAAGCGGAGAACCCGAACTAAACTACCTTCTAAATGCTTACGAAAAAACATTGATTTATCTAGGAATAGAAAGTACACGCATAGACACACAATTGCATATAAAAGGAGCCGGATTAGAAAACTTACTAGCTAATGAAATAGGAATTCACCTATTTCATCTTTCAAATAAAAATGCAATACCAATTGAAGTAAGCTTCACCAATACTAATGATCAAGAACAACTACCTATTATCCGTAGCTATGCCCTAGCTGACGATAAAAAAACCGGAGTATTAACCGATTTTAATACAGGAATGCTAAATAGTACCTTGTTAGATGCACATGAATGGGCTTTACTTTGGTATTTTGCTAGAAATTGAGGGGTAGTGCTGGTAAATCCGTTGTACTATTTTTTAATAAGCAATAAGTTATTTGTAATTTCTTTCAAGTATTCCACTTCTTTTTGCAATTGCTCATTCATTAAATTTGCTTTCTTCGTGTCATGTTTGTTGTCGGATTGTTCCATTGATGAAGTAAAGCAAATAATTTAAACTCAGTAACTGTAGCAAATCTATTTCCATTACCTCAGCAATTTGTTGCAACCTAGAAAAATTTACATGCATGAGTAGTTATTCCTAATTTATCTGCCACTTGTTCTTGCGTCCAACTTTTTAGTGAGCGAATGAATTTTATTTTCTCGTTTATTTTTATAGTGTTATTTGGTCGCATAATAAAAATATACTTTGAGTTAGTGAATTAGTACTTCTGGTATCTGGATTATACTAATATTATTATTTATAATACCAACTTTATCACAATAGGAAAATTGAAATGAAGAAAACACTTTTGTTATTTGTATTGTTTGTTATAAGTACAACGTCTTATGCTAAAGAAAAAGAGTATTATTATTGGGGTGATTTAGATGATGGTGGAATAAAGTCTATAGTTCCTTATCTAAAAAAGGATGGAAAAGTCAAAAGTAGGGTGTATGACGCTTCGCTTATACACCCTACAGTGAGTTACACTAGCTAAACCCACCCATAATAAAAATCAACATCAAATTACGGTCACACCCTATTTTTTTACAAAATAAACAAAAGAAATATATAAACACCAAATGGGGCAAAAGAATAAAAGGAACAACAAGTTGGAAGAGATATTATACCCCTCATATATATGTTCAACCACATGCGGAATGGGTTTATGTAGGTGTTGAGATTTATGGAGCAGGTAAAGTGGAATTTTATGATGATAAAATAAAAGAATATAGTTATAAATAAATACTCAAGCTATAAGACCTGTCAGGTCTTAATTTTTTTTAACCCACCGCTCAAATCCCAATTTTGGAGTTCATATCTTTATTTGGATGTTTTATTCTATCCATAAATACCACTTCTATGACCAATTTCAGTTACTACCACAACTAAAATATTATCCCATATTTCGTAGATAATGCGATAATCTCCCACTCGAATACGATAACGATTTTCATAAGCTTGCAGCTTTATAGCACCATGTGGACGTGGATTATTAGCTAAAGCTTTTATTTTAGGTTTAAGTCGGGATTGAATATTTTTATTCAGTTTGGCGAGTTGGCGTGAGGCGGCAGGTTTATATTTAATTGTATAAGCCACAGCTCACCATCCAAGTTCTTGATCAAGTTGTTTTTCAGAAATGAAACCTTCTTCTTTGAGAGCTTTATCTGCATTGGCATTATCAATACAATCTTCCAGTTTTTCGATTAGTTCAACATCATCAATTGGCACGACGGTCAAAAATAGCGTATTTTCATAGACCAATGTCAAACGTTGTTTGTCTTGCTTAGCTCGCTCAAGTACAGTTTTTAAACTCTGCTGTGTTTCAAGATCATCTACTCTGAAAACGGATGATGGTGTTTTAGTAGTGCTTAGCATAGTTGTACCTCATTGTAAATGATAATATAATGTATTATAAATCTATATCAGAAATAAATCAAATCTGATTATTACAATAATTCCAGAACATTATTGCTTTCTTCGTGTCATGTTTGTTTTCTGATTGTTGCATTGAAGAATTAACTTGAAAAACAATATGAGATTGAGAGTTATATTCATTAAAATTAAATATATTTTTTTCATCGAAACTCAGTAACTGTAACAAATCTATTTCCATTATCTCAGCAAATTGTTGTTACCTAGAAAAATTTACATGCATGAGTACTTATTCCTAATGTATCAGCCACTTGTTCTTGCGTCCAACTTTTTAGTGAGCGAATGAATTTTATTTTTTCGTTTATTTTCATAGTGTTATTTGGTTGCATAATAAAAATATACTTTGAGTTAGTGAATTAGTACTTGTGGTATCTGGATTATATCAGTATTGATATACAACAGGTTGGAAGAGATATTATAGGTAAAGTGGAATTTTATGATGATAAAATAAAAGAATATAGTTATAAATAACTCACTAAGCTAGTAGCTGTTTGCTTAATTTGATATATCCTGTAGGTTGGGCTGATGAGAGGAAGCCCAACAAATTCACAATTCTTCCACGAATAGTTGGGCTTCCTTTCGTCAGCCCAACCTACAATTTTTTACAAAACCCTCCGCTGAAATCCCAACTCAGGCAATCCATCTATTACACCTAATATTGCTGATTGTGTTCACTTTTTAAATCAATGTTATAATAATTTAGTTTAATCACGAAATTTAACTATTGGATTATCTCATGTCAACGATAGCATTTACCTCTGAAGAACCATATAGCGGCACAGTTAAAACTCAGGAACGCTATAACTTTAAACCTCATTTTAATGAAATACTTGAACCAATTGGTTCTGGTGCGGCTGAGTTTTTTCTCGCCGCCAGTCTCTATTATGCACACAAAGTCAGTTTTGAAGCTGCTGCGGCTTTGGCAGAACTGTCTTTTGATGAGTTTCATTACCGTTTAAAAGAACATTTTAATATTGGTTATATCCTTGATGATGAAAGCATATTGGAAGATATGGAAACGATTAAGAATCTGGTTAGTAAATAGTTATGAAAGTTGTTTCCAATACAAGTCCTATTATTTTTTTATCCAAGATTGAGGCACTTGACTTGTTGCCTCAATGCTTTGATCAAGTTATGATTCCTCCAGCGGTTAGCAATGAATTAGGTGATTTGTTACCACCTAAATACATTGAACATACCTCAATTTCCATAGCTGGTCAACATTTTGTTAAAGGTGCATTAGATATGAGACGCAGTTTACATATTGGCGAACTTGAAGCAATGGTTTTGGCGCAAGAAACTCAAGCAAATTATGTCATATTGGATGACAAGTTGGCACGTAGAAAAGCGCAACTCAT
This sequence comes from Candidatus Marithrix sp. Canyon 246, assembly GCF_001723685.1. Lineage (GTDB taxonomy): Bacteria > Pseudomonadota > Gammaproteobacteria > Beggiatoales > Beggiatoaceae > Marithrix. The sequence continues at coordinate 205,055 of NZ_MCBX01000001.1, read as the reverse complement.
GGATTTGAATGTCATTGGTACCATAGGCGTTCTGCTACTCGCTCACCAACAAAAGTTAATTTTGACAGCAACAATTCAAGAACATTTAGCGATTAAAGTAGCTATAAACCCGTAGCTCAAATCCCAATCCATCCAATGTCTTACCATCTGTCAATACGGCAATATTGGCATTTCCTGTATGTTTACAAACATCATATTTTGATGTATCATATTGATGTCGAATTTAAACATATAGGAGATACACTATGAATTTACAAAATAGTTATGATCGTATTACTTTTTCTCTTCCTCACAGCATGAATCTGGCGTTGGATAACTTAAAAGGTGAATTGCACAGCACTAAGTCAGATATTATAAAACAAGCAATTGAATATTTTATTCAAGTGCAAGAAGAAAAAAAATTACAGAAAGCTGTTAAATTAATGGCAAAAGAGTATGAAAATAATGAAGAGCTAACTTATCTCACTGTTTTGGATGCTGAGGATTTTCAATGATACAGGGAGCTATATGGCGTATTAATCTTGATCCAACGATTGGTGCAGAAATAAAAAAGACTAGACCATGTGTCATCTTAAACAGTAACAAAGTGGGAAAATTACCATTAAAAGTCATAGCACCATTAACAGACTTAAAAGAACATTATAAACTTGTACCGTGGATGATAGTTGTAGAACCTACTCCAGAGAATGGTCTTGAAAAAACTTCTGTTATAGATTTATTTCAAGTTAGATCTGTGTCTCATCAGCGATTATCTGAAAAAATAGGCGTGATAGAAGATGAACTTTTAGAGCAATGCAAAAGAGCTTTGAATGTGGTTTTTGAATAGATGGGAGATCATTAATCAAGATAGTACATTATCAACTTTCAACCCGGGTTTTAGACCATTTTCTAGTTGGTTTTCTTTATGTGGGTTTTGTTATTAGACATACATGAATGGGTTTTATCGTGGTATTTTGCCAGTCAGTAATAACTGGCAGGAGGGGGGAAAACTTAACGTTTTGAGTATTGTGGACGCTTACGAGCCTTATGCAGACCAACCTTTTTACGTTCAACTTTACGCGCATCACGAGTAACATATCCCGCTTTACGTAATGCTGGACGAAAACTTTCATCATACATCATTAAAGCGCGAGTTAAACCATGTCGAATCGCACCAGCTTGCCCGGTATTACCGCCACCAGTCACTGTTACATTAATATCAAAACTATCTTGTTTTTCTACAACATCCAATGGTTGGCGTGCTACCATCCGAGAAGTTTCACGACCAAAATATTCATCAATAGGAAGTTTATTAACTAAGATTTTACCGTCACCGGCTGTCAAATAGACACGGGCTATAGAACTTTTACGTCTTCCCGTACCATAATACTGCTCTGTCATAATTAGCTATTTAAAGTTAATGGTGTAGGTTTTTGCGCATCATGTTGATGTTCAGAACCTGCATAAATTTTTAATTTTTTAAACATAGCACGACCTAAAGGACCTTTAGGTAACATGCCTTTTACTGCTTTTTCAAGAATACGTTCTGGTGCTTTAACCATCAATTTTTCAAAACTAATGGACTTAATACCACCGGGATAACCAGTATGATGATGATACATTTTATCGGTTTTCTTACGACCAGTAACATGCACCTTTTCAGCATTAATTACAACAATATAATCACCAGTATCAACATGTGGTGTATATTCAGGTTTATGCTTACCACGTAAACGTCTTGCAATTTCAGTCGCTAGCCGTCCCAAAACCAGATTTTCAGCATTCATGATAAACCAATCATGCTTAACGGTTTGAGGCTTTGCGCTAAAGGTTTTCATTAGCGTTACTCCAATAGTATAATAAATAAGATAACAGGCTATTATATTATAATTAAAATTTTATTGCAGGTTTTTTTCAAATTAATATTTCATATTAATTTGAGCATGGTAATTGCCATCAAGTTTAAATTGAGCTTTATTGAATTTGGGTGGTCCAAAAAAGGGTTTTGCATTGTTTGAGAAGCCATATCCTTCTTTTGGTATATGGAAGAGGTTTTTGTCCAATTTGTTATTCATATTTTCATCGTGATACAAAGCAATTGCATAAGTTCCATTTGGAATATTTTCAAATTTACCATTAATAGAGCCTACTTGAGCCTTTATCTTTAAGGCTTTATACTTGTCTGTTAAAAATCTATCTTTCGAGTTAAATAAACCAATAATAAGGTTGCCGGTGTTACTTTTGATATTTGATATGTCAATATTTATATCGGCTGCAAATATTTTTGGGGATACTAACAATATAGAAGATAATAAAATTACTTTTTTCATAAATCACCTTTTGAATTTTTGAAAGTTGATGTTAGCATATATGATATAATAATGTAATTAACATATGTTAATTAACTCATTTGTCTGAATCAGACAACTTTTAATTCGTCGGCGTGCTTGGCGAATGTTGAAAAATATGGGTGACATTGGAGATCCTCGTTATGTTGACATGGCAGCGGCGATTTTAAAACTGGTTAATGATCAAGATAGTAAACCTAAAACCACAACTCATGATTATTGAAGACTGGAATTTGTTGGCAACTCAAGAACAATGATCCTGAACCAAATCGTACTGAGGCTTATCCAGAATTATGGGATCAAAAACCAGAGTTAGCATTTAATCTGTTGCAACAGAGTTTATGTGAATTGGTACATGAATTTGCTTGTAAAATACAAGCTGCGTTGGGTATTGTTTAATCCGATGAAGGATTTATTGCCAAAAATTTCTTAGTGATTGAAGATTTAATTAAGCACCCAGCAATAGAAGTACAAGGCTTAGGAATTGAATTTTTATCAAAATGCGCGTAAATTTATTAAAATAATTGTAAAATGATATGCTTTGCTAAAGCGGTGTTATTGATGGCAAAAAACTCAAGCTCAAAAAAACAAACAAGTAGCGCGATTATTTGCCGAATTATTACAATATAATGCAATTACGGATAAAGAAAAATTTATTCTAGCCATGTGTGACTTACATACGCAATATCCAGACTTAAAATTACCAATTCATAGTCATACGATTCCAGAAGATACAGGAGAAGTATTTTCTATTTTAATGGGAATATTACATTATGCAATTTAATTATCGTTATTTTGGCAATTCCAGCGCGAATAGTTCAACTAAAAATACCAATTCAAAATCTTGTGGTAAAATGTCAGGGTTTTTATTTATTGTGCTTGTTGTGTAGTAAATTTAACTTTCTAAAAGCTTTTTTTATATTCTCTTTAAAATCTTGATAAGAAGCTAAACTTTCTAATTTTTTTAAATCCATACCTTGCCCAATGGGCAAATATAAGTCTGAAATGCTCAAATTACGTCTTCTCTTTTTCGTTAAATTTTTTCTTGTGACTCGAATAGCGTTTTCTATTACCTCTTTTGGGTTCGCAATGCTTTCTGGTGCCCTGTGAATGCCTAATTTAATATCTGTTTCATCAGTGTTAATTTCTTTTTTTAGTAATTCTTTATCTGCTAACATCCACGCTTCTGTTTCTTGGATAGGTACTACTGCAACTAATATTTTACAGTACTGATTTTCATTTTGTTTTTCCAATTCAACTTGACAAGGATTAATTTTATGTTGATAAGTATCATTGAGTTGTTTTCTATCAGCATCTGTTTGTACACAAAGAATCATCATACCAAAATCTTCTTGACCTTTTTTCGAGGCTTCTAATACCTGTTCAATAAAACCTAAACCAGTTTTATTAATTTTTATTGGATTCAGTTCAATATCAAACTGCCCAGAACAATCAAAGGCAACCGCTTCTAATGTTTTTTGAACTATACTCTGTAAAAAACGAATATCAGTATTACCTTCAGTAATTAAGCATTAATTGCACATATTTTTCTTTAATCACGGGTAAAATGCTTGTCACACTTACAATACAACGGCAATTCTTAATGTCTGTAACTCTACTCCTAATTTCAGCATACCAAATACTTACATTATTATCATGTTTCCAATGATTAATATGACCAACTAACACTGGTGAATGTGTATTAACTATTACCTGACGCAAAGGCATTTCAATATTTGTAAAATCTACACTTAAACATTTTAGTAATTTTGCCATTGTCTCAATATTAAAAGGGTTTATGCCATTTTCAGGTTCTTCAAAACACAATAAGCCACTATATTTATTATCGTATTCTAAAATACACAATGCCAAAATTCGCAAAGTGCCTTCCGAAAGTACTCTTGAGGTATATTCTTTTTTATCTTTGTCTTTTAATTTGATAAGATATTGTTTGTTTTCAGTGTCATCTATCACATCAACTTCAACAAAATTGGGTAAAAATGTTTGAAATTCCCGTGAAATTTCTCTTAAAGTATATATGTCTTCTTGTTTGATGCGATGTAGAACCGCTGCTAAATTTTTACCGCTTTCAGAAATGACATCATCTCCCATATTTTTATTAGTAGGTTGTCGTAAGTCTTCGGGATTAAGCTGTAAAAATTTCCAACTACGCATTTCTTCTTTAACAGCAAGAACATGCGGAAAATCGATAGTATCAAAACTACTTAAAACGGTTCTAGTGGCGTTATTGAGTGGAAAACGTTTTTTATTAACTCCTCGCACGCCATCTTGAGGAACAAGTACAATATGTATGTTATTTTCAATTTCAGTTTTTATGTAGGGAATAGTCCTTTTTCCTTTCTTTACATTTGGTAGCCAATTTTCAACTATATTTTTAGATAACAGCTTAGCCCATTTATCTTTTTGAGGTTTTAAATTTTCCAAATGTTCATAAGTCACTGCCAAATTTTCTATGCCTAAAGAATTGGTAAAACGTTTAATTTTGAGTTCATAGCGTAATCTGGTATATTTGAGCTTGGCTTCGTTGCCCCAAGAATCTTTTATTTTTCTATTGACTAGCATCTCTACGGCAAACTCTATCTCAGTAGCATAGTTATTTTCATCATACTGAGTAAATAGTTCAATAAACTCTCCTCGTTGTTCTTTGAACGCTTTTTTGATATTATCGGTTTCTGCCAAAGTTCCCAACAATTTCAAAGCATCAAACAAATTACTTTTCCCTGAAGCATTTGTTCCCGCAACCACTGTAAAAGGCGTAAATTCCATTTCAAAATCATGGAAAGATTTGAAGCCGTTGATTTTAATGTAAGTTATCATATTTTATTAGCTATGTACAGTCAGCGAAGCTATGATTATATCATATCCTTGTAGTTTTATTAAAATATGATATAATATTGAATTAACATAATAAAATTATGAAAACATCAATTTTCAAAAAAAACAAAAAATACACTTTTAGTGATTACTTTGAAATGAATCACCCTACAAAGGAAATTGCAGCGGAATTTGGCTATTCTTTTGCCTTTGAGGTGATGCAGCTACCAAAATATAGTGATTATGATAAAGATTTTGTTAAAACTCTCCAAGAGACTTACTATACTATTTTACCTAAAATTAACTTAAACTCTGAAATGGCTAAAAGAGAGTTTTTGGTAGCACCACTATTGCTTGAAATTGCTAGAACATCCGACATTACAATTAATATTGAATATTCACTTAATGTGAATGATAAATTAAGTGGTTTATTAGATTACCTTTTAATAGCAAACCAAGATTTAATCATAATAGAAGCCAAGAAAAAAGATATAGATAACGGTTTTAATCAACTGGTTGCAGAATTAATTGCCCTAGATAAACTTGAAGACAATGAAAAGATTGAATACATTTATGGTGCAGTTACCTTGGGAGATATATGGAAATTCGGCATTTTAGATCGTAAAAACAAACATATAATCAAAAATATTCATAGTCATACGATTCCAGAAGATACAGGAGAAGTATTTTCTATTTTAATGGGAATATTACATTATGCAATTTAATTATCGTTATTTTGGCAATTCCAGCGCGAATAGTTCAACTAAAAATACCAATTTATCTTAGTAAAGATCAAGATATGTTGGATGAATATGATTTTTCAAATGGTGTTCGAGGAAAGTATGCAGCGCAGTATAAAGAAGGTACGAATATAGCTCGGCTTGATGATGATGTAGCTGCTATGTTTCCGAGTTCAGAAGATGTCAATCATGCCTTACGCACTTTAGGAAATCTTATTCAACATCATGCAAATATGGCGTAGTGAAATAAGTAAAATTGTTCTTGTATTTTTTGATAAAAGCGTGTAATATTTTACAATATTGGAAAAGCCATAGTAATTAATATGGATGTAAAATATAAGTTGTTTAAACAACAAATTAAAGGCATTTTAAAAACACAAGGAAAAAAATCATGAAATATTTATTTAGAGTATCAGTTGCGGCAACATCATTGATGTTTGCCACATTAAGCATAGCACAAACTGCCATTATCAGTGAACGAGATATTTTTACCCCAACTATCGCTACGCATGGCATGGTAGTTACGGCTGAGAAAATGGCGGCACAAATTGGCGTGGAAGTTTTACAGAAAGGCGGTAATGCCGTTGATGCAGCGGTAACAATTGGATTTGTAAAAGCTGTTACTTATCCTCGGGCGGGTAATCTTGGTGGCGGCGGATTCATGCTGATCTATTCTGCCAAAACGAAAAAAGTCATTGCGATTGACTACCGCGAAAAAGCACCTCTCAAGGCAACGCGGGATATGTTCCTTGATGAAAAAGACAATATTGATTCCAATTTAAGTCGATTTAGTTACCTATCGGCAGGAGTACCCGGTACTGTCGCGGGTATGGCAATGGCATTGGAAAAATATGGTACATTGTCGTTGGCAGAAGCATTAGCACCAGCAATTGCCTTAGCTGAAAAAGGCTTTATCATCACCCGTGCATTTAGTAATGATATTAAAAAGAGAGCAAAACATCTCAACCAGCACCCGACAACCGCCGCTATATTTTTTAAAGCTGATGGCAGCTTTTATCAAGCAGGTGATCGCTTTGTGCAAAACGATCTTGCCAATACCTTAAAAGCAATTGCTAAACAAGGTATTAAAGCCTTTTATGAAGGACAAATTGCTGATTTGATTGTCAAAGACATGGAAGCGCATGGCGGTTTGATTAGCAAAAAAGATTTAGCCAAGTATCAGCCCGTAATAAGAAAACCGATTCATGGTACTTATCGGGGTTATGATATTTATTCTATGTCTCCACCCAGTTCTGGGGGAGTTCATATTGTGCAAATTATGAACATGTTGGAAAATTATGACATTGGTTTATTGGGACATAACACTGCCGCAACTATCCATCTGATGGCTGAAGCTATGAAACGTGCTTATGCCGATAGATCAAAATATTTAGGTGATACAGATTTTGTATCCGTGCCTCTAACAGGTTTAACTTCTAAAGCTTATGCAGCAGCATTGGGTAATCCAACTCATTACGAAAGTAATGAAACCACACATTATTCTGTGGTTGATAAAGAAGGTAATGCGGTTTCCAATACTTACACTATCAATTTTAGTTTCGGTTCCGGCATTGTAGTCAACGGCGCGGGATTTTTACTGAATAATGAAATGGATGATTTCAGTGCCAAACCCGGGGTAGCCAATGTTTATGGATTAATTGGTGGTACAGCTAATGCCATTCAACCCCAGAAACGGATGTTAAGTTCCATGTCACCAACCATTGTGCTAAAAGACGGAAAACCTTTTATCATAACCGGTAGCCCCGGCGGTTCAAGAATTATTACCACCACCTTACAAGTAATTCTGAACGTTATTGATCACAAGATGAATATTCAAGAAGCCACAAATGCAGTTAGAATTCACCATCAATGGTTGCCAGATGAGATTAGAATCGAAGAAGGATTGAGCCTTGATACCATTAAGTTATTAACAGAAAAGGGACACAAAGTAGTAGTGAAAAATACAATGGGTGCAGCAGCCAGTATCTTAATTGATCAAAATACATTATATGGAAGTCACGATCCAAGACAACAAGGGCTGGCATTGGGTTACTGATAAAATAATGCGTAAAATTATATTAGATACAGAAACAACTGGATTAAGCCCCAAACAAGGGCATCGTATTATTGAAATTGGTTGTGTCGAGATGGTTAATCGACGCATTACTAATAGAAATTTTCATCAATATTTACAACCTGATCGTCAAATTGATCCCGGAGCTGCTCGTGTTCATGGTATTACTAATGATCAGTTGAAGGGTAAGCCGCGTTTTGTTGATATTGTTGATGAATTTATGGATTTTATCAAGGGTGCTGAGTTAATTATTCATAATGCCCGCTTTGATGTTGGATTTATTAATCATGAATTGCAATTGTTGAATCAGAATCGGCAGCAGTTAGAGGCTTCTTGTAAGATTTTAGATAGTTTGGCTTTGGCTAAAAAACTTCATCCTAGCCAAAAAAATAACCTTGATGCTTTATGTAAACGTTATAATATAGATAATTCTAATCGTCAATTACATGGTGCATTGCTTGATTCTGAAATACTTGCAGAAGTTTATTTGGCAATGACTGGTGGTCAAGTAAGTTTATTATCTTCAGGTAATGCCCAGCAAATTGATATAGAAAATATTATTAAACCTATTTCTTCTAATCGGGCTAAATTAAAGCTTATTACTCCTAACAAGGAAGAATTAGAATTACATCAACAATTTTTATCTCGGATTGATAAAGCTAGTAAAGGTAAGTGTTTGTGGCAAGAATTATTTTAATAGATGGTACTAATTATTTATATCGTGCATTTTATGCTTTAGAGAACATGCCTAATGGTGCTATTTATGGCATAACGAATATGTTAAAGAGCTTGTTGAAGGATTATCAGCCAGTTTATGCCGCTATTGTTTTTGATGCTAAAGGCTCTAATTTTCGTCATAGTTTATTTCCAGAATATAAGGCTAATCGCAGCAAAACCCCTGATGACTTGAGTGCGCAAATTCCTGATGTTCATGAAATGGTACAGGCTTTAGGGTTTCCATTGTTAATGGAAGCTGGAGTCGAGGCTGATGATGTTATTGGTACTTTGGCTTTGCAAGCGCAAGCCGCTGGAATGGAAGTATTAATTTTTACTGGTGATAAGGATTTTGCTCAATTAGTTAATTCCAAAATCACTATCGTTGATACCATGAAAAAAACTAACTTTGATGTCTCAGCAGTGATTGCAAAGTTTGGAATTGCGCCTGAGTTAATTGTTGATTATCTCAGTTTGGTTGGTGATAAAGTTGATAATATCCCCGGTGTTTACAAGGTAGGACCAAAAACTGCTGTAAAATGGTTAAATGCTTATGGTAGTTTGGAAGGAGTGATTGAAAATGCTGCGAAAATTAAGGGCAAAGTGGGTGAATATTTACGTGAAGCTTTACCGCAATTGCCGCTAAATCGTCAATTAGTTACTATTAAGCCTGATGTTGTTTTATCAAAAAGTATAGAAGATTTAACATTAAATCCTGTTGATGTAGAAAAATTACGGCAATTATATACTGCATTGAATTTTAAAAAATGGTTAAATCAATTGCCTTCAGTAGATGTAGGGTGGGTAGAGCGAAAGCGAAACCCACCAATCCAGCAAAATGGTGGGTTTCGCTGTCGCTCTACCCACCCTACAATATCTACAAAATTTGAATTTGAGGATTATTTACAGCATCTAAATCAAGCTAAGATTTTTGCATTTAATCTCGAAACTAATATTGAAATAATTGGAATTTCATTTGCCTTACAAGGGCAAGAGGCAGTTTATATTCCTTTAGCTCATGATTATTTAAATGCTCCACCGCAATTATCGCTAGCGGCACTGAAAAATTTATTAGAAGATCCTAACAAATTAAAAATTGGATATAATTTCAAACAACAGGCTCATGTATTGGCTAGTTATGGTATTGAATTACAAGGTATTGCCTTTGATACCATGTTAGAATCTTATGTATTAGATAGCACTGCTAAAGAAGATGATTCTAGCGCATATGAAGCAATAGCTGGTAAAGGTAAAAAACAATTAACATTTAATCAAATTGAAATTGACACTGCTGCGGATTATGCTACTAAAAAGCTTAATAATATTTTACAAATACATCAAGAGTTATGGGCTAAATTAGATGCTAAATTACTTAAAATCTATCAACAAATAGAACAGCCGCTGATTTCAGTATTAAAACGCATGGAAGCTTATGGAGTCAAAATCGACGCAAAGCTACTTTATGATTATAGTGAAGAGTTAGCTAAGAGTATGCACACTATTGAAACACAAGCTTATGCCTTAGCTGGAACTGAGTTTAATCTAAATTCTCCGAAACAATTGCAGACGATTTTATTTGAAAAATTAAATTTGCCAATATTAAAAAAGACACCTAAAAAGCAGCCCTCTACTGCGGTTGAAGTCTTAGAAGAGTTAGCAATAGACTATCCATTACCAAAATTAATTTTAGAATATCGCAGTTTGAGCAAGTTGAAATCAACTTATACAGATAGCCTAGCTCAACAAATTAATCCAAAAACTCAGCGCGTTCACACCTCTTATCAACAAGCAGTTACAGCAACTGGGCGATTATCATCAATTCAACCGAATTTGCAAAACATACCAATTCGCACCGCACAAGGGCGAAAAATTCGTCAAGCATTTATAGCTCCTAGTGGCTATAGCTTATTAGCGGCAGATTATTCTCAAATAGAACTGAGAATAATGGCACATCTGTCAGAAGATGAAAAATTATTAGCGGCATTTAGAAACAATGAAGATATTCATAAAGCCACAGCGGCAGAAGTATTTGAAGTAGCAATTGAAGAAGTGAATTTTGAACAACGCCGTAGTGCAAAAGCGGTAAATTTCGGACTAATATATGGAATGCAAGCCTTTGGATTAGCAAAACAATTAGGAATTAAACGCCAAGAAGCACAAACTTATATTGATAAATATTTTGCGCGTTATCCGAGTGTCAAAAACTACATGGAACAAATTCGAGAGATAGCCAAACAACAAGGCTATGTAGAAACCATATTTGGCAGACGCTTATATATCCCAGAAATCAAATCCCGCAACCCCCAACGACGACAATATGCAGAACGTACAGCGATAAACGCCCCAATGCAAGGAAGTGCCGCAGATCTGATAAAAATGGCAATGGTAAAAATGGACAAAGACATGAAAATGATAATGCAAGTTCATGACGAATTAGTATTTGAAGTGGCAAAAGATCGCGTTGAAGAAGCAAAAAGCAAGATAATTGAAACTATGACAACAGTGGCGGAACTGTTGGTGCCTTTGGTGGTTGAAGTTGGTGTGGGGGATAATTGGGATGAGGCACATTAATTAATATTTTTTATATTAGGATAAACTTAATGAAAAGATTAAAATGCTGTTTACGCGCTGTACTTTTGATTGCAATTGGATTCTCTTTGATTCCGGTTGTTTGGGCTGATTTGAGTGATGGCTTAGTTGCCTATTATCCGTTTGATGGGAATGCTAATGATGAATCTGGGAATGGGAATCATGGAACGGTGCATGGAGCCACTTTAATTAGGGATAGAAATGGGAATGCTGAAAATGGGTATAGTTTTAATGGGAAGAAGGATTATATTCATCTATCTTCATTAGATAGTATTGGTTTTAAAAATGGAACGGTTACATTGTGGTTTAAACTAGCAACAGGTTTCCATACTGGGAATAAGGCAATAAATCTATTTAGTAAGGATAACCAAGCACACGAGCAAAACGTTATAGAAGCATATTTCGATCGTAATACAGGGAAAATAAAATTGGATTATGGTGATTTTGGGCAATCCATTTTTAGTGATTCTGATAGTTGGGATTACCAGTGGTATCACTTTGCCTTTAAATGGGGTAATATCGGACTAAAAATGTATGTCAATGGGATAAAACAAACAGATACTTTAGATATTGTATCGCCTGTAAATGCTGATACCATCACCCATATTGGAACTCACCAAGCAGTTACAAACTTCTTTAAAGGTGATATTGACGACATCCGCATATACAACCGCGCTCTTTCTGACTCCGAAATCCAACAACTTTACCAACCTTGCCAACCATCCATTGACATTAAACTCAACAGCAATAATCGCGTAACAGGTGATAGAGTCGTCATTAACACTCATATCAAAGGTCCCAGTATATCTGACTCATCATGTTTGCAGACAAAAGTTGAACTAAAATTCTGGGCTACATTACCTAACAATTCTGTAATATCTCTGATTAAACCATTCACCATGCTGAGTTTATTGCCCGGATATGATGCTAATAGCAAAATTTTTGAATACACCTTTGGTGGTGCTGAGCCTATTGGTTCATATGAAATTAATGGTAGGCTTCTACATACGTTTAGTGGTGAAACCATTAGTAGCGATATTGAAGTTTTAACGTTTAGTAAGTAAACAATTAGGTAGAGAGTGAGCAACGTCTTTTAGTTGCCCATTACTCAATAAAACCGCTTTATCCCTGCTTATATAGCATCCCTGTAGTTATCATGAATATAAAAATCACACATCTCAAAAAAACCCGTTTATTCCGTAAATCCGTTGTACTATTCCATTTGAAAATAAAGTACAACGGATTTACGGAATAAACGGATTTTTAATTGGTAAGTTAGAAGAAGCTTCTCGTAAACTTAATGTATTCATTATTAATTACCTTGCACTGTCTTCAATATTTTTAGTTTTTAATAATAATATAATATATTGCTAAAATCAATCATACATGTCATCAAAATTTTCCATTCAAAAAATATTTTCAAAAAAAATTGATAAATTAAAAATCATCAACTAGACTTACAACTAAGAGATGTCAGTATTAAATAATAATTAGGAATAAGTCAATGAATTCTACTAAAACTATTATGTTAGTTTCCGCAGGCAAACTTGCCACTATACCCGGAACTAGTGTCGCTGAAGGCAAAGAAGAAGCCCCTAAAGAAAGACCGCCATTAGCCTTACATGAAATGGCTAATCCTATTGATGCCATTGTTCCCCCTATGAATCATGGTGATTATGAGCATAAAGGTACCTCTTTTGAACAAAGTGGTGAAGATTTTAAAGGTGCAGGGCTAATTTTTGCTGGTGAGCAAGGTGAAAAACTACGTTTAGACTTTCTAATAAATCATCTGTACTTTCCTGAAGGTGTTAATGAATTGGATGTTTTTGTCGCTTATAGTTCTAGTGTTGGCTATTTTGAAGATAATGAATATTTACCCGGACTTGGAGACAAGGATGATTATGATGATTCAGAAGAAAGAGCTGGTCATATGGGTGATCATGGTAAAAGACCAGTATATAAACCGGGTAAGCCTTTAGGTGATCGTGTAAAACCTAATAAACAAGCTCCTAAACCTCCTCAAGTTGGTGCTGGTAAACTTTGTTTAGATATGACTAATGTTCAAATACTTGCAGGTGTTCGTGTTAAAGCTCTACAACAATTAATTGATACTCCAACTCCATTAGGTCAAGCTCTTCCAAATCCTAATTCAGTTTCAGTTTCTGTAAATTTGTCAGATTTACATAATTTTGAAGGTGATGAGTTATATTTTCAAGCTATGGCTGTTCCAGTTGGCGAAACCATCAATTTTCCTGAAGCACAAGTTTCTGAATGTGATCGTTTTTTTATTGTTAAACCTGAAGAAGGTCAACCGGGTAGTGGTAGTAAAGCAGACCCATTGTCTGGTTCTAATGGAACTACTGATGGTCAAGATATTCCTTCAACTCAAGGCAAGGTTCAATAATTATGGAATTTGCCCCTATTGGGCTTCAGCCTCTGCAAGGATGCAGAGTGGTTTTGGAACGTTCTGCGCCTAAACATGCACCCTTCTTGCGGGAATGTTATCAGAATGAGGAATTTATGGATTTATATCGCTTAGCGCAGAATCGTGATGAAACCGAAGCTCAAATTAAACAACGTTTAGTTAAAGAACAACAACATTTACCTCAACAACTAAAAGGTATTGAATGGGTAATTCATCAACAAAAGCAGCCTATTGGCTTAGCAGCTTTGGTTGATTATAAAAAATATCATCAACGCGCTGAATTATTATTTGGTCTCACTGATAGTAAATATCGAGGTACTGCTAGCAGTTTAGAATCCTATTTATTAGTCTTAGAATTTGCTTTTAACATAATTAAACTTCATAAAGTAACAGCTTTAATTTATGGTTATAACGATAAAGCTCAAAAAACTGTAGAACACTTAGGATTTGTTCAAGAAGGCTTATTAAGAGATCATATTAATACACCCAAAGGCTTTATAAATATGTACTTCAATGGCTTAACTGAAAATGACTTTCGTAGTAGTAAATCAATGCAAAGATTATCCAAACATTTTTTAAAAAGAGATGTTACAGCAACACCCCCCTTAGTAGAACCTCTGACAAAAGATTATTTAGCCAAAGTGGAACAAGCTATTCGCATGTAATACCTGTTGAACGACGACAACATAAGTAACCTTTTCTATTATAGAAATAATAGGGACATTCACCTCTGATTGTTGCTTGTTCACATGTAGTTCCACTAGATTTACGACAACAAAGATCACCTTTATTATTATAATAATAATAACATTTTTCTATACCTGAAGGAACAAGATTAGGACGGGTTTTCTGAAAGTTTTTAATCCTGACTTCAGATTGAGGGTGTTGCACAATACCATTAGGCAAACGTATTGGGACTTCAGCACGTTTAACTAATTGATTCCAATTTGGAGAAGAACTAGCAAGCTCTGTATTTAAACTTTCTAACAATTGATAAGTAAAAAAACCACCATGCTGACCATTACCCCAAGCATATTCTCCCCGACGAGCCGCCCCCATAACGATAATCCCTTTATGTTTTAAAAATAATTTTTGATAATTTTCCTTTTTAGCAGTCTGAACACCTCGTAAACTCATAAAACTATTTAAACTTGAACCGCGACTAGTAAGATTATTACAACTATCAGCAATGATTAATAATAAACGAGGTTTTTTAGCCTTTAAACTAGAAATAACATTATCTAATTTCAAAGAACGCCCCTTCAAATTTAACGCTGGCCATTTAGCCCCAGCATTACTACTATGACCAGAATAATAAAACATCACAACATCATCCCGCCTAACTGACAAACTATTTAAACTACGCTTTATAGTATTAAAATTAAAATTATAACCATATATATTTTGCTCTCTTAATATTAAACCAGTATTTCTAGCAATATTTTTAGTGAAAGTATTAATTTTCCGTTTATCAATAATAACACTACTACCAATAGTGCTATCATTAGTATCAGCAATAATAATCGCATGAAAATTAGCCGCCAAAGAATTAGACAGCAAAAAAAACTGTATTACTAATATTAAAATAAAATTTTTCATTTTAATGCCTCATTGATTAATTATCAGACCTGACAGGTTTTAAAAACCTGTCAGGTCTAAAACCCGATTCTGCAAATAACTGTATAGCTTCTGGATAAATCTTATGTTCTTGCTGCAAAACTCGTGCAGCTAAACTTTCTTCAGTATCATCAGCTAATATTGGAACCCGTGCCTGAAGAATAACCTCCCCAGCATCTAACTCCTCTGTCACAAAATGTACACTAAGCCCATGTTCCTTCTCACCTGCTTCTATAGCGCGTTTATGAGTATCCAAACCCTTAAATTTTGGCAACAAAGACGGATGAATATTGATTAAACGCCCCTTATAATGCCTAACAAACCCCTGACTTAAAATACGCATAAACCCAGCCAATACAACTAATTGCGGATCATACTTATCAACACATTCCTGTAACGCAGAATCGAATTCTAATCGCGTTGCAAAATCCTTATGATCCAAAACCTCAGTACTAATTCCAGCTTCATCAGCATAAATTAAACCAGCAGCTTCTGGACGATTACTAATAACAGCACTAATATTAACTAAAGGATTAGCAACATCAATAATAGCCTTTAAATTACTACCACGCCCAGAAATAAGAACTACTATGGATAATTTTTTCATTATACGATTTTGATTTGTTGACTAGAATTACTCTCAATATCCCCAATATGCCAAGCTATTTCACCTAAATCTGTTAATAAATTTAAAGCCTTATTTTTTTCAGCGGCTGGAACACAAATAACCATTCCAACACCACAGTTAAAAGTACGATACATTTCAGTATCACTAATACCACCTTGATCTTGTAACCAATCAAAAATAGAAGGGCGTGACCAACTCTTACTATTAATATTAGCACAACAATCAGCAGGCAATACACGTGGTATATTTTCTAACAACCCACCACCAGTTATATGCGCCAAAGCATGTACTGGTACTTGTGAAATCAATTCAAGCAATGATTTAACATAAATCCTAGTAGGTTTTAATAAAGTATTAATAATATTCTTATTAACATCTGGTTCTAAAAGTTTTCTAATTAAAGAATAACCATTAGAATGTGGACCACTAGAAGCTAAACCAATTAAAGCATCACCAGCCTTAACTTTACTACCATCAATAACAGCATCCTTTTCAACTATACCAACCGAAAACCCAGCCAAATCATAATCACCACCACTATACATACCCGGCATTTCAGCAGATTCGCCACCAACTAAAGCAGCACCAGCTAATTCACAGCCTTTACCAATACCAGCAATAACCTGACTAGCCACCTCAACATCAAGCTTACCAGTAGCATAATAATCTAAAAAAAATAGCGGCTCAGCACCAGAAGTAACAATATCATTAACACACATTGCAACTAAGTCAATACCTATTGTGTCATATTTCGCATAAGTTTGTGCTAATTTCAACTTAGTACCCACACCATCAGTACCAGAAACAAGAACAGGCTTCTGATAACGATCTAAAGGAATTTCAAATAAAGCCCCAAACCCACCTAAATTGCCCAACATCTCAGGGCGGCGAGTACGAGCAGCAATTGGTTTAATGCGTTCAACCAATAAATTACCATTATCAATATTAACACCAGCGTCGCGATAAGAATTTGTCATATTTATTTTTTATAAACTTGTATTTTTGAGTATATTGTTATTATAATATATAAACACACTTAGGAGAGTTATCATGCTAAAAAAAATATTGACCACAGCCTCAGTGATATTAATCACTGCTAATAGTTACGCTGCTGGTTTTCAGACTATTAGTAATGCTGATTGGGATGAAGGAGCAGTACGTCGCGTATTACATGCTTTTGCTTATGGTGGTCAGACCAATGAAAAAATGATTATAAAGCTTGCTAAAATGTCACCTAAAGCTGCAATTAAAAAAATGCTTACTTTTGGTAAGTCTAATGGTAATATTTCTAAACGAGCTAAAATTGATGCTGCTAGATTGTCTAAAAAAACTAATGGTAGCTTACGTGGATTAGGTGAATTTTGGTCTTCAGATCATTCTGATAATGATGTGGCTGAAAATAAACGTTATAAATATTCTGTTGCATTAGGTACTAATGTACGACCCGCTGAATTATGGTTACGAGCTACTGTTAGTCATGGTTTAAATCCATTTCGTCAAAAAGTTGGTATTTGGGAAACCAACTATCATATGGCTGTTAATCTCAAATCTTCTGTAAATGCTCAACAAATGCTCACTTATTATGATGATGTTGTTAAAAGTTTAGGTAATACAAAACGCGCTTATGATAAAACTCTGACTATTGCTGGAACTTCAGCCGCTGTTGCTGAACATTATGGTCATCGTAATAATGTCTATAAAAATTATCTGTGTTTATGTAATGAAGATTTTGCTCGTGAGTATTTTCAATTGTTTTTTGGTATTTTAGGTGATGAAGATCCTGATTATCATGAAGAAATAACTATTAAAAATACAGCTAAAGCTTTGACTGATATGAAAATTGAATATGTATCTGGTCAAGGTAGAGTTGATCATGTAACTTTTGGTACTGAATTTCATACGCCGGGTACTTTGGATATTCTTTATAGTCTTAATAAAGGCCGTAATGCTTTAAAGAGAATTAAGAAATTGTCTAAAGTTGCAATGTATTATCATGAAAGTAGAGATAATTTACCTGTTATCATTATAAGTGGCTTAGCAGATGATAATTTAAGTGATGCTGATATTGCTCAAATTCGTGCAGCATGGTCTTCTATGAAGACTAAAAATCTTCTCTCTTTCTTACGCGCTTATGCCATTTCAACTCAATTTCATAACGCTAGTCGAGTAAAATATTTGACCAGCATTGATCGACGTATGCTTATTTATACTCAATTTATATTAAATAATGCGGAAATTGATCGTTATTATCTTCCTGCTTATTTAAGAGAAGAACAAGCTTATCCATTTGAACCTGTACATAATGTATTTGGTGGTCAAACTGGTAAAGAGGCTGCAAATAGTAGTGATATTTTTCGTGCCCATTACAATAGTGTAACTGAAAAAAATTATGTGTTTGTGAAAGTAGCTGGTAGTGGTAATGATACATGGCGTAAGGATTGGGCTTCTGTACTATCTAAAAAATTAAGTATTAAATATGAAGTCGATAAAATTGGTGAATTTCTCTGGGATCGCTTTATTGGTGATGGCTTGAAAAATTATGCTACTTTGGAACGTGCTTATGTCAATTCATTATTAGCTTCTGGTAAAGATTTGGCTTATGCTATTGATGCAAATGATTTAGATCGAATATTCACAACTAATGAATTGGAAACAGACGTTAATCTGATTAGTCTATTGGAAGATTTCGCTAGCACCAAAATGGCTTTAAAAAGTAAGGATGATAAAGAACGTCAAGCAGCTAATCGAAATATAGGTTTAGCAGTGAGTTTTATTTTAGGCACACCATATCTATTTGCACGCGAGGGACGCTAATCATGAAACGTCGTAATTTTATTAAATCTACACTTGTCTCCAGCGCACTTTATGGCGTTGGTGGATTTTCATTATTTAACCAAATAGCACATGCTAGTGTTGGTGGCTTTCCAACACTTGGTAGTCGCGTATTAGTCGATCTGATGTTACATGGTGGACCAAATTTACGGCATTTAATGCCACCTCCTTATGAGTCAGATCCTAATAGTTTTGGTTATCGTTATTGGCAGGAAAATGCCCAAGCTCATAATTTATCGGATGATCCAACCGCTTGGGAACAACGTTGGGAAAATGATTATTACCATTTAACTGATGGTACTACTGCTTTTGGTTTGCTTAAAGAAGCAACATGGTTAAAAACCATGTGGGATCAGGGTTTTCTAGCAATTGTCAATAATGTTATTGGCAGTAATAGTCGCGATCATTCCTATTGTCAAATGATTAAAGATCAGGGTAATGTCAATGCCGGGCGTAATGATTCTGGTAATCCCGGTTGGGGCGGTAAATTAGCTTATGTAACTGATGGTAATGTTTTAGCATTGACATCAAGCCCACGAAATTTTTGTTTTGGACCAAATCCTAATAATCTGAGTCAACGCTCTAATGCCAATGTAATATCAGCGGCTGATACTAGAACAATGCGATTATATCATCCCTCAGCAGGCAAAGAAAAGACTTATGCAGGGCGTATAGCTAGAAGCCTCAGAGCTTATTATGCAGCTAAACGTGAAGAAATAGCTTCAGACTCAATATATAAACGATTTACTGATATGGAATCTAAATCCCGTAAGTTTGGTGATGCTATTGATGACCGTTTAAGTCAATTTCCTATTCCTAGTAATATTGAAGGACTTTATACTGCTGGTAGTTCTAATGTATTAAATAATCGTGGTTTAGGTAAACAAATAAGAAATCTATATGATAGTCTAGCAGTTAATGATATTGTGAATCTGCGAGCCGCATCATTAGCAATGGGTGGCTGGGATACGCACAAAGATCAAAAATCAACTATTGAAAAGAATTTTAGTGACTTATTTGGAACCAACAAAGCATTTGATGCTTTATCTCAAAACCTTCCAGCAATAGTAAGACAAAATTCAGTATTATTAATAGGTGGAGAATTTGGTCGTCAATTAAAAGCAAATGGTAATAATGGTACTGATCATGGGCGAGGCACATCATTTTTAGTAATTGGCGATAGTGTCAATGGTGGAATTTATGGAAATATGTATCCAGAAGCAGAACTAGCCAGATTAGATGATAATAGCCCTGATATTACTGGATTAACAGAATATGACCACATATTTGCACCAATTTGTGATTGGATTGCGCCAAATAGCGGCAGTATGATTTTTCCAAATCAAACCGCTGCTACATTAGAAACTGGCGTTGATTTGACGCAATTGTTTATTTAATGAAAAAAATAATAATATTAGATCGCGATGGAGTCATCAATTATGACTCTGATGACTTCATCAAATCAGCTAATGAATGGCAACCACTTCCCGGCAGCTTAGAAGCAATTGCTAAACTGAATCATGTTGGTTATCAAGTATTTATAGCATCTAATCAATCAGGCATAGCACGAGGCTTATTTACATTAAATGAATTAAACCAAATTCATAACAAACTACACCAGCAACTTGCTCAAGTTAATGGTAAAATTGAAGCAATCTTCTTTTGTCCACATGGACCAAAAGATAATTGTCTATGTCGTAAACCGCTGCCCGGTTTATTTCATCAGATTGCTAATTATGTTGATACCACCTTAACTGATGTAATAGCAGTAGGAGATTCATTGCGCGATTTACAAGCAGCAAAAGCAGTTGCTGCCAAACCTATTTTAGTACTAACAGGCAAAGGTAAACGCACAGTAAATCAATTAGTTGACGCAGTACCAATCTATGAAGATTTAGCCGCAGTAGTTGAAAATTTATTAACTGATAACTAAAAAAAATGCTAGGTTCATTATTATTTATAATAGGGCAAATATTAGCTACATTAATATTTGCTATTTTAGCTCTACTAATTCTTCCTTTACCATTCCGATACCGTTATACCATAATGACAGGCTGGGCAAAGTTTGTAGTTTGGTGGTTAGAAAAAACCTGCAAGATTACTTATGAAATAGAAGGCTTAGAAAATATCCCATCTGGTGCTGCAATATTATTAAGTAAACACCAATCAACTTTTGAAACCATCGTATATCAAAAAATCTTCCCCATACAAGTTTTCTTATTAAAACGTGAATTATTCTATATACCCTTATTTGGTTGGGCATTAGCAAGCCTTGAACCAATTGCAATTAATCGCAACAAGCGTCATCAAGCCATGCAAGAACTAATAAAACAAGGAACAGAACGCTTATCGCGTGGTTTATGGGTGGTAATATATCCAGAAGGAACTAGGGTAGCTCCGGGAAAAAAAGAACGTTATCGCGTAGGTGGAGCATTATTAGCCGAAAAAAGCGGCTATCCAATAGTACCAGTTGCAATTAACTCAGGAAAATTTTGGCAACGTAATAGTTTTATAAAAAAACCCGGAACTATAAAAATCGTAATTGGTCCGGTAATTGATCCTAAAGGTAAATCTTATAAAGAAATCAACAAAATAGTTGAAGAAAGAATTGAATCTGAAATGTTGAAAATGTAATTAGACCTGACAGGTTTTAAAAACCTGTCAGGTCTTTGAACGAACTTATTTTGTATTTATATATAAAACACGATTTTCTTCATCCCAAAGGATGTTATCATCTTCATCTGTTTCAGTATGTAACCAGATTTCTTTACCATCTTTAATGACACGAATATCATTATCTGGTTTATCATCATCTTCTTGCTTTGGTTCTTCTACCTTAGATGGATCATAACCTTCTAATAAAGCCTTTGCCTTTTCCATTACGATTTCGGCATAATCAGCTTCTGTACCACCACCATAAATTGGTACACCTCGATCCCAAGGGCGTGAGCTTTTATATTTATGCCCAACACTAAAACCTACAGTACCACCTTTAGGAAAAGCTTCTATGATACTATCAGCAAGGACTTTAGCTAGTTTATCTTGTCCAGCGCTACTACGAATAATTTCGGCATGTTGGGGATTACTACCAAATAAAGGCTCTAATAAAATCGCTGGCATCTTGGTATGTTTGACATTACCATTACCACGACCACCATAACCTCCAACCTTTATGCCTCTTCTACCACCTACTGGCACACTAAATACTTTTCCTATTTGTTGAGCATACCAACGCCCCCAATTGCGGCTAGTTTGAGATGAACGATAACCTACTATTACCATTGAATAACCAGCACGACGATTAGCAGCACCATTAAAATGTTGCTCAACATAAGCAACACAACGATCTCGGTTAGCTTGTCTTTGTCGCCATCTATAATCGCCTTTATAAAAACGCACTTTATAATTAGACATATATTATATTTCCTATAATAATTGCTTTATAATTGCTTGATAAATCTCAGATAACTTATCAAGATCCTCCACACTGACACATTCATTAACTTTATGAATAGTATTATTCAGTGGTCCTACTTCAATTACTTGTGCCCCTGTAGGCGCGATAAAACGTCCATCAGATGTGCCACCAGCAGTTGATAAAGTTGGTTCATAACCACATACATTATGAATGCTTTCTACAGTTGCCGCTACTAACTCTCCGGGTTCAGTTAGAAATGGCAAACCACTGTGCCTCCATGCTAAATTGTATTTCAGTCCATATTCATTTAACAAATTAGTCACTTGTTGTTGCAATTGCGTATGAGTGACTTCCGTACTATAACGAAAATTAAATACAATTTCCAACTCACCGGGAATTACATTATCTACCCCTGTTCCAGCTTTAATATTAGAAATCTGAAAACTGGTTGCTGGGAAAAATTCATTACCTTGATCCCATTCAGTTTCACATAATATCTTTAATACTGGTGCCGCTTTATGAATAGGATTATCAGCTAAATGAGGATAAGCAACATGACCTTGTAAACCTTTGATAATTAAAGTTCCACCTAAAGAACCACGTCGCCCGTTTTTAACCACATCACATAATCTATCAGTACTAGAAGGTTCTCCGACTAAGCACCAATCAATCTTCTCTCCCTGAGCTTCTAAATGCTCAATCACCTTAACAGTTCCATCAACTCCCGGACCCTCTTCATCGCTAGTTATTAAAAATGCGATTGAACCTTTATGTTGAGGATTATCAATGATAAAACGTTCACAAGCAGTAAGCATTGCAGCAATACTACCTTTCATATCAGCCGCGCCCCGCCCATACAACAAACCATCATCTATAGTTGGTTCAAAAGGCGGGAATTGCCAACTTTCTACTGGACCAGTTGGCACCACATCAGTATGCCCTGCAAATACAAATAAGGGTTCAGCTTCTCCATGCCTTGCCCATAAATTATCAACTTCACCAAAGCGTAAATGCTCTATCGTAAAACCCAATTTTTCTAATCGTTCCGCAATCAAAATTTGACAACCCGCATCATTAGGAGTTACTGATGCGCGGCTAATAAAATCTATTGCCAGTTCTAAGGTATCCGACATTATTTAATAATTTTTGCCTTAGCTCTTAATTGAAAACTATATTGTTGCATTTGTTGACTTTGTAAGCCATTTCTAATCTGTTCCTTGACCAGATTAAATGCAGGTGCTTGTTGAAATTTAATTCCTTCAACTTTAATAATATGCCAACCAAATCTACTTTTTACAGGTGTTTTAGTATATTCACCTTTGGCTAATTTTTCCATTGCATTACCAAATGAAGGTACAAGTTTTTGTTTTGTTACCCAACCTAAGTTACCATTCTGTTTGGCTGATCCAAGATCACTAGATTTTGCTTTTGCTAGTTTACCAAAAGATTTGCCTTTTTCAATTTCAGCAATAATTGCTTTAGCTTCAGTTTCAGTTTCTACTAAAATATGCCGTGCCTTATATTGTTTCGGCATTTTAATTTGAGTAATTCGTTGATTGTAGAAATTTCTAACAGTAGCATCAGTGATCTTATTGTTTGCTAAATAAGTCTGCAATGCAAATGACATCAGTAGATTATCACGCAACTGTTTTAATTGCTCAATAAATTTAGGATCTTGATCCAACTTATTATTAAGAGCATCTTGCCTCAACAATTCGCGATCAATCATTTCCTCAATTATAGTGCGCTTATCAGGTGTAACATTAGTTTTAGTTTTTTGGCTACGTATCTCAACATACTGCTCATAATCTTGTTGAGTCAGACTAATGCCATTTATAGTTACTACTGGTTTTGCATAAGCATTTAAAGAAACCAAGCATGATAAAACACTAATACGAATTAAAGGTTTAAACATAATTTAACTATCCTAGTTTGATGAAAATTCTTCTGGCGTTTGAGCATTAATACTTAAAGCATGAATTTCAGTATTCATTAAATCATCTACAGCTGCATAAACTATACGATGACGCTGAATCAAGCTTTTATCATTGAATTCTGAGCTTACAATATGGACATTAAAATGTCCACCGCCATCACGCGCACCAACATGACCAGCATGTTTACTGCTATCATCAACAATTTCTATATGAGAAATCTGAATTGCTGCTGTTAATCTTTCTTTAATTAAATCTACTCTATCTGTCATTATGGTAATACTTTCTTAAAAGGTTTAACTGTCACTTTAGCATATACACCAGTTTCATAATATGGATCAGCATCAGCCCATGCTTGCGCATCCTCTAATGAAGGAAATTCTGCAATAATTAAGCTGCCACTAAATCCAGCAGTACCCGGATCTATAGAATCAATAGCTGGATGTGGTCCAGCTAAAACTAGACGACCTTCAGACTTTAAAATTTCTAAACGCTCAATATGAGCTGGACGAGTTTTAACTCGTATTTCAAGACTATTAGCTACATCTTCACTTATAATAGCATAAAGCATTTTTAATTCTCT
This sequence comes from Candidatus Marithrix sp. Canyon 246, assembly GCF_001723685.1. Lineage (GTDB taxonomy): Bacteria > Pseudomonadota > Gammaproteobacteria > Beggiatoales > Beggiatoaceae > Marithrix. The sequence goes on along the minus strand of NZ_MCBX01000001.1, from coordinate 180,339 downwards.
TTTATATAACGGGCTAAATAAATACCTTGACCAATCACAAACAATAAGGTTAATCCCATAAGACCAAATAATTTAAAATTGACCCAAGTATCAGTATCAAAATTAAACGCTACATATAGGTTTATTACACCCATTGTAACAAAAAATGCTACCCATGCTATATTTAATACTTTCCAAACATGTTGTTTTGTGACTTCAATTTGGCTATCCAACATTCTTTGCAATAAAGTTTTTTTACCTATAAAATGGCTGCCAAAGAATGCAATTGCAAATGCCCAATTGACTATAGTCGGTTTCCATTTAATGAAATTTTCATCGTGTAATAATATGGTTGCTCCACCTAATGTTACAACTAACACTAATGTAATTAGGTGCATCTTTTCAATGCGATGATGTTTAAACCAAAACCACACTACTTGAATTATGGAAGCCACAATTATTACAGCAGTAGCTACATATATATCATATAATTTATATGCTATAAAGAATAATACAATTGGAAAAAGATCAAATAGAAATTTCATTAATTATTGTTAATCCACAGTTAAAAAAATGTTTTTATGCGTCTAAATCAAGTTATATCAACCGCTATTGAAAAATTATCACATTCTGATACACCGCGCTTAGATGCTGAAGTATTATTATGTCATGTATTAGATGTGACACGCAGTTATTTATATGCTTGGTCTGATAAAATCATTACAGATAATCAATACAATCAATTTCAACAATTATTGGAACATCGCATTAAAAATGTGCCTATTGCCTATATTATGGGTCATAAAGAATTTTGGTCATTAGACTTACAAGTTTCTGAAAATACACTTATTCCCAGACCCGAAACTGAATTATTAGTCGAGTTAGTATTAGCACATTTAGAATCTGATAGTCAAGCTAAAGTTATAGATTTAGGTACTGGTAGCGGCGCGATTGCTTTAGCAATTGCAAAAGAGCGTGTCAATTGTAATGTTATAGCCACTGACAAATCTACCACAGCATTAGCGATAGCAAAACAAAATGCCAGAAACTTAGGCTTAGAACAAGTAAAATTTTTGCAGAGTGATTGGTTGAACAATTTAGGGATAGCAGATGTGATTGTATCGAATCCACCATATATTGCAGCCGCTGATCATAACTTAAATCAACATGAACCGCGAACTGCCTTGGTAGCTGGCAATGATGGATTATCAGATATTAGAACCATCATTGCCCAAGCTCCTAAGCATCTTACAGATGGTGGATATTTATTATTAGAGCATGGTTATGATCAAGCCGCTGCGGTACGTCAATTATTGAAACAGTTTAAATCTGTTAAAACTTATCAGGATTTAGCCGGGTTAGATCGAGTTACTGTGGGAGTTCCACGTCCAATAGCATAATAAACAAAGCCACGTTCACGCATTCTATCAGGCTCATAAAGATTACGCCCATCAAAAATAACAGCAGTGTTCAAACGAGACTTAATAAAATCAAAATCAGGGCTTCTAAACAGCTTCCACTCAGTAATAATAACTAAAGCATCAGCGCCATCCAAAGTAGCTTCAGGATTATCGCATAACAGCAAATCAGCGCGATCACCATAAATACGTCGCGCCTCAGACATAGCTTCAGGATCATAAGCCTGAACACTAGCCCCCGCATCCCATAAAGCCTCCATAAGTTTACGACTAGGAGCATCGCGCATATCATCAGTATTAGGTTTAAAAGCCAAACCCCACAAAGCAAACTTACGTCCCTGCAAATTCCCATCAAAATGCTTACTCACCTTAGTAAACAAAACTTGCTGTTGCTCCTTATTAACGCTTTCAACAGCCTGCAAAATACTAGCATCCAAACCAATCTTCTGAGCGGTTCTAGTTAAAGCTTGCACATCTTTCGGGAAGCAAGAACCCCCATACCCAGCTCCCGGATAAATAAAACTAAACCCAATCCGAGGATCAGAACCAATACCCAAACGTACATTTTCAATATCAGCTCCAACCTCCTCAGCAATATGCGCCATCTCATTCATAAAACTGATCTTAGTAGCCAACATAGAATTAGCAGCATACTTAGTCAATTCAGCCGAACGAATATCCATAATCAGCAACCGATCACGATTACGATTAAAAGGAGCATACAACTCCCGCATCAACTCACTAGGGCGAGGATTATCAGTACCAACCACAATACGATCAGGCTTCATAAAATCATCAATAGCAGCTCCCTCCTTTAAAAATTCAGGATTTGAAACCACATCAAACTCATGCTCAACACCGCGCTCATCTAATGCAGCTTGCACCGTAGCACGCACCTTATCCGCAGTGCCAACAGGAACCGTAGATTTATCCATAATCAAACGATAATCCTTCATATGTTTACCAATAGTATCAGCTACTTGCAAAACATACTGTAAATCAGCAGAACCATCCTCATCAGGCGGTGTTCCTACAGCAATACACTGAATATCACCATACTCCACCCCTTTAGCTACATCAGTAGTAAATTCTAAACGCCCAGCCGCTGCATTTGCTTTTAACAAACTAGCCAAACCCGGTTCATGAATAGGAACCTCACCCTGTTGTAAACGAGCAATTTTATCCTCATCAACATCAACACATAAAACATGATTACCAACATCTGCTAAACAAGTGCCTGTAACCAAACCAACATAACCAGAACCAAAAATTGTAATACGCATATTAAATTAAATTGTTAAAAAAAGAGATTTACTGATAAAATATCATATATGAATGATACAGAACTACTACATTATAGTCGTCAAATTCTATTACCAGAAATTGGTATAGAAGGGCAACAACGTTTATTAAACGCCAAAATATTAATTATAGGTTTAGGCGGCTTAGGCTCACCAGCCGCCATGTATTTAGCAGCCGCTGGTGTTGGGCATTTATATATATCTGATTTTGATAAAGTCGAACAATCTAATTTACAACGTCAAATTATTCACAATACCAACAACATTGGAAAATATAAAGTTGACTCAGCCCGTGAAAGCTTATTAGCACTAAACCCCTCAATAACAGTTACCCCACTATATAAACAATTAGATCATCAAGCATTAATTGAACCAGTAAATAAAGTAGATATTGTTTTAGATTGCACAGACAATTTAAAAAGTCGTCTGGCGATTAATCAAGCATGTGTTCAAACAAAAACACCACTAATATCTGGCGCGGCAATACGTATGGAGGGTCAAATATCTGTTTTTAATAGTAATTTAGAAAATACTCCTTGTTATCGTTGCTTATATCCAAACAATCAAGAAATAGTTGAAACTTGTACTGAAACTGGAATCTTAGCACCAATGGTAGGAATTATTGGCAGCTTACAAGCCTTAGAAGCAATGAAAGTCATTATAGGAATTGGTAATAATTTAATAGGGCAATTATTATTAATTGATGGTATAACAATGGATTTCCAGACTATTAAAGTAAAGAAAAATCCAAAATGCCCAACATGTACATAAAACTATTTTATATAATAATATTATTAATACCAGCCTGTGTTCAAAAACCACAACCAGCAAAACCACAGATTCATACCAACCATCTTTCACATTTTCCACCTCCTCAACCATCATTACCAGATATAACGCCAATAGAGGAGGAACCCCCACCACCACCACCAACATTACCATTAGAAACCTACACAATAGTTGTTCACAAGGTACCTGTTTCAGCTTTATTATTTAATTTAGCACGTGATTCCAAACTAAATATTGACATTCACCCAGACATAAAAGGCAATGTAACACTAAACCTAATTGATCAAACCATGCCCCAAATACTGCAACGCCTTACCAAATTAGTAAAACTACGTTACCAATATCATGGCAAAAATTTAGTAGTATTACCAGACACACCATACTTCCATACCTACAAAATATCTTATGTAAATATCAAAAGAAACACAGTTAGCGAAATGAATATAGCTACACAAATTATTTCAGGCATGAATGAAAAAAATGGTAGCGATTTAGGAAAAAATAACTCCACCACCAAAATTACTAATGAATCTGATTATAATTTTTGGGAAAACCTCAAAAAAAATCTCTTAGCCATATTAAAAACTAAGAAACAAGAAATTTATAAGGTAATTATTAACCAAGAAAGCGGCATAATTACTATTAATGCCACCCATAAACAACATCAAACAATAAAGGAATTTCTAAAAAAACTAAAAACCAATATAAAAAGACAAGTATTAATAGAAGCAACAATCATAGAAGTACAACTCAACGATCAATATCAAGCAGGAATAGACTGGCAATTAATTGCAGGAGATTTCAAAATAAATCAATCATTACTTGGAGGGAATTTAGCCAACGCGCCATTTTACTCTATAGAATACAACAACCCAAATAGCCTATTTGGAAATTTTTTTACCAAAATACGTCTCTTACAACAATTTGGAAATGTAAAAGTACTATCTAGCCCAAAAATTATGGCACTAAACAATCAAACCGCCATACTAAAAATTGTTGATAACCACATTTATTTCACAGTCAGAGCAATTCCAGCTACACAAGTCAATTTAAGAGGAGACTTAGTCACAGCCTTTAGTTACGCCACAACACCACAAATCCTACCAGTAGGATTAATCATGAACGTCACCCCTCAAATCAGCGAAAAACAAACAATAATTCTAAATATTAGACCAACAATATCACGTATAATTAGCTTTAAACAAGATCCAAATCCAGACTTAGCCCGCGCAGGTGTAATTAGTAAAATTCCTGAAATACAAGTACGCGAAATGGAAACCATGCTCAAAATTCAAAGTGGTAATGTCGCTATAATTGGAGGATTAATGCAAGACACAATAAATCAAACAACCCAAACAATACCAGTCTTATCAAAATTACCAATTATTGGCGACTTATTTACCTATCGCAATAATCAATCAATTAAAACAGAACTTGTGATTTTTTTACGCCCAGTAGTATTATAAAGGTACCTTATCCACAGTATCAGCAACAGTATCAATAACTTCATCAGCAGCACCACCAACTACTGGAACTACAGAAATTATAGCCCCACCTACACGCAGTGGAACAGTAACAACTTTAGTTAAAAAACATCCACTTAACATAAAACCTACAAATAATAATATAACATATTTTTTTATCATGACAATATACCTAGATTGCAATGCAACTACACCAATAGAAGCTCAAGTACAAAATTCTATCATAAAATACATGACAGAAGAATTTGGTAATGCTGCTAGTCGCACCCACGAATATGGATTAACAGCAAAAAAAGCAGTACAACAAGCGCGTGATCAAATAGCAAAACTTGTAAACGCCAAACGCGAAGAAGTCATATTCACTAGTGGTGCAACCGAAAGCAACAACATTGCGATATTAGGATTACAAAAATATGGCATCCAACATAACAAACGCCATATTATCAGCACCACAATTGAACACAAAGCCGTACTAGAACCACTAATGGAACTAGAAAAACAAGGATTTGAAATTAGCTTAATCCATCCTAATAAAGACGGTTATGTTGAACCCCAAACTATAAAAAACGCGCTCAGAAAAGACACCCTTCTAGTATCCATAATGCACGCTAACAACGAAACCGGAATTCTACAACCAATAACCAAAATAGCAGAACAACTACAACAACACCAAACATATTTTCACGTAGATGCCGCTCAAGCCTACGGCAAAGACATACCCACACTACGCAACCAACGCATAGACATGATCAGCGCAAGTGCCCACAAAATATATGGACCAAAAGGCATAGGCACATTAATAATACGTCGTCGCGGCTACCAAAAAATGCCACTAACACCACTAATGTATGGAGGAGGGCAAGAACGCGGCTTAAAACCCGGCACATTACCAGTACCCCTAATTGTAGGTTTTGGTATCGCAAGCCAATTAGCACTTCAAAATCATAAACAACGCAACCAAACCTGCAAACAATTCAAACAAAAACTAATAACAGCATTAACACCATTAAACCCAACAATTCATGGCAACTTACAACATAGCCTACCAAACTGCATCAACTTCTCCATCAAAGGAATAGATAGCGAAGCCGCGATTCTAACATTAAAAGGAATAATAGCCATATCAAATGGATCAGCCTGCACCTCATCCAACTACAGCTCCAGCCATGTCTTACAAGCCATGCAACTATCAGAACAACAAATACAAGGAGCATTAAGAATATCTTGGTGCCATCTAACACCCAGCGTAAATTGGCAACCAATCATACAACATCTGAATCAACTAATTATTTAATCGCTGACCAAAAATACCAGTACCAACTCTAACCAAAGTCGCACCTTCAGCAATAGCCGCCACCATATCATTTGTCATCCCCATTGACAAAGTATCTAAGACTATTCCTGAATCCTGCAACTCCTTATAAACCACAGACAACTTATGAAAAGCATTACGCTGTTCAACAAAATCACTACAACGCGCTGGCAAAGTCATTAAACCTCGTAACCGCAAACGCGGTAATTCCAAAACCTCATTGATTAATGATTGCAACTCAACTAAAGACACACCAGCTTTCTGTGGCTCCTCACTAATATTAACCTGAATACACACATTTAATGGTGCTAAACTAGTTGGACGTTGCCTATTTAAATGTTGAGCATACTTCAAACTATCTAATGACTCAACCCAATCAAAATGACAAGCAATCAAGCGCGTTTTATTGCTTTGCAATGAACCAATAAAATGCCATTCCAAAGAATAACTTTCTAAAGCCCTAATTTTTTCAATAGCCTCTTGCAAATAACTCTCGCCAAAACTATATTGACCATATTCCACAGCTGTCATGATATCAACAATTGGACGAGTTTTACTAACAGCCAATAACTGCACATCTTCTAAATCACGATTAAACCTTCTACTTGCTTCACCAATTTCACTTCTAATACTAATTAAATTATTACCAATCATATTTTATATATATCAAATCCTCATATAGTTTACTATAATATATATAAAATGTTTAAATTTAGACACAACTACAAATAACAAAAAGACAGATGCTAAAAATAAATGATATTAAAAATCAAACATATAATGCTATATATAATATATGGATTAATAATTGCATTATATATAGTAACAATATCATGATCACAATTCAATATTGACCATAACTTAATATCTCATTTATTATTCCAAGGATTTTGGTATGCCTAGAAAACCAACAAAAAAATCACAAAAACCAATTATTGAAGAACAAATTCGTCCATTAAGAATATTGCTGGTTGATGATGATCCATTTATTTTAACAATGGTATCAGCTTGGTTAGAAGCAGAAGCTTATGAAGTTAAAACCACAGAAAATGGTAGCGATGCCATTAACAGTTTAGCTGACTTTGATCCTCATTTAGTAATCACAGATCTTCGTATGGAAGGAATGGATGGTATAGCCTTACTAAAAGAAATTCAAAATTACAACTCAGTATTACCAGTTATTATGCTCAGTGGTGCCGCTGAAATATCAGATGCAGTTTCAGCAACACATCAAGGTATCTTTGAATTTTTAACTAAACCAATTACACCTGAACCATTATTTAACAGTATAAAAAATGCTTTAAACCATGTAAGTATAGGAGAACAAGCAACTGATTTTGCACCAGCAATTATTCACCAAAGTCAAATAATGGTTCAACTATTAAAACAAGCACAACGTGTAGCCAAAACGGGTAGTAGTGTTTTTATCGGTGGAGCAACAGGAACTGGCAAAGAATTATTAGCTCGTGCTATTCACAATGCTAGCCCACGTCGTAAAGAAGTATTTTTAGATATAAACTGTGGAGCATTATCAGAACAATTACTAGAATCAGAAT
>NZ_MCBX01000001.1:0-167500 GCF_001723685.1 Candidatus Marithrix sp. Canyon 246 | reverse complement strand
GCCGAAAGTCCAAGGTTTCCTAGCGCAACGTTAATCGGCGCAGGGTGAGTCGGCCCCTAAGGCGAGGCAGAAATGCGTAGTCGATGGGAAACAGGTTAATATTCCTGTACTTTGTATCATTGCGATGGGGGGACGGAGAAGGCTAAACCATCCAGAGATTGGTTGTTCTGGTTCAAGGTTGTAGACAGAATACTTAGGTAAATCCGGGTGTTTAATGTCGAGAACTGATAACGAGGCTCTCTTTGTAGAGCTGAAGTGGTTGATGCCATGCTTCCAAGAAAAGCCTCTAAGCTTCAGATGATATGAAACCGTACTCCAAACCGACACAGGTGGACAGGGTGAGAATCCTAAGGCGCTTGAGAGAACTCGGGTGAAGGAACTAGGCAAAATAGCACCGTAACTTCGGGAGAAGGTGTGCCCTTGGTATGTGAAGAAATTTACTTTCTGAGCAGAAGAGGGTTGCAATAACCAGGTGGCTGCGACTGTTTATTAAAAACATAGCACTCTGCAAACACGAAAGTGGACGTATAGGGTGTGACGCCTGCCCGGTGCCGGAAGGTTAATTGATGGGGTTAGCGTAAGCGAAGCTCTTGATCGAAGCCCCGGTAAACGGCGGCCGTAACTATAACGGTCCTAAGGTAGCGAAATTCCTTGTCGGGTAAGTTCCGACCTGCACGAATGGCGTAACGATGGCCACACTGTCTCCACCCGAGACTCAGCGAAATTGAATTTGCTGTTAAGATGCAGTATACCTGCGGCTAGACGGAAAGACCCCGTGAACCTTTACTATAGCTTTACACTGGACTTTGAATTTGCCTGTGTAGGATAGGTGGGAGGCTTTGAAGCGATAACGCTAGTTTTCGTGGAGCCACCCTTGAAATACCACCCTGGCACGTTTGAGGTTCTAACTTAGACCCGTTATCCGGGTTGAGGACAGTGTATGGTGGGTAGTTTGACTGGGGCGGTCTCCTCCTAAAAAGTAACGGAGGAGTGCGAAGGTACCCTCAGCACGGTCGGAAATCGTGCATTGAGTGCAAAGGCATAAGGGTGCTTAACTGCGAGACAGACACGTCGAGCAGGTACGAAAGTAGGTCTTAGTGATCCGGTGGTTCTGTATGGAAGGGCCATCGCTCAACGGATAAAAGGTACTCCGGGGATAACAGGCTGATTCCTCCCAAGAGTTCATATCGACGGGGGAGTTTGGCACCTCGATGTCGGCTCATCACATCCTGGGGCTGTAGTTGGTCCCAAGGGTATGGCTGTTCGCCATTTAAAGTGGTACGCGAGCTGGGTTTAGAACGTCGTGAGACAGTTCGGTCCCTATCTGCCGTAGGCGTTGGAAATTTGAGAAGAGCTGCTCCTAGTACGAGAGGACCGGAGTGGACGTACCCCTGGTGTTCCAGTTATCATACCAATGGTATTGCTGGGTAGCTATGTACGGACGGGATAACCGCTGAAAGCATCTAAGCGGGAAGCCTCCTTCAAGATTAGATTTCCCGATCCTTTAAGGATCCTCAAGGTCCGTTGAAGACTACGACGTTGATAGGCTGGGTGTGGAAGTACAGTAATGTATGAAGCTAACCAGTACTAATTGACCGTGAGGCTTGATCCTATAACACCCAAAGGATTTTGTGTTATAATGAATGTAATAAGATCAATTTTCCTAATATTTTTAGTTGGTATTTAAACCAACATACCGTTTTTTCTGGCGGCCATAGCAAGTGTGAACCACCCGATTCCATCTCGAACTCGGAAGTGAAACCACTTAGCGCCGATGATAGTATGGGGTCTCCCCATGTGAAAGTAGGACACTGCCAGAAATTCAAATTCAACCTCCATCAGTATGTACTGATGGAGGTTTTTTATTGCCTGTAGAAAATTAGACCTGTCAGGTTTTAAAAACCTGACAGGTCTTTTCACTAGAGTAATGAGTTAATATTATTAGCTAAAGTATTTAAATTTAAAGGTTTAGTTAAATACATATTTGCTCCTGCTTCTAAAGTACGTTCTTTGTCACCGGGAATGATAAGTGCTGTAATAGCAATAATTGGTATTGTTTTATTATGTTTTCTAATTTGACGAATAGCTTCTAGCCCATCCATAGTTGGCATTTGAAGATCCATTAAAATAATATTTGGTTGTACTTCTTTGGTTTTTTCAATAGCCTGAATTCCATTTGCTGCGATGAAGATATGATCTGCTTTAATTTTTAGAAAGTCAGATAATATGTTGATAATTTTAGGATTATCATCTACTACTAAAAGAGTAGCTTTAGAAATGGCTTGTTGTGATTGTTTAGTATTATCTGGAATAATGTTTTTCCAAGGTAAAGAGACAGTGAATCGACTACCTTGATCTATTTTACTTTCTACAGAGATACTGCCGCCATGTAATTCAGTTAAGCGATAAACTAAGGATAATCCTAAACCAGTTCCTTCATGCGCTCTACTTAAGCCTCCATCAATTTGTACAAATGGTTTGAATAGAAAATCCATATCTTGTTCAGCAATTCCCATCCCAGTGTCTGAAACAGTAATATTAACAATATTTTGTTCAGCATCACCTGTAATTTCTAATGTGATTGTTCCTCCTTTAGGAGTAAATTTAACTGCATTACTTAATAAATTAAGTAAAATTTGTTTTAGATAACGTTCATCAGCTTGAATGATATTGACTTGATTGTCATAATTTGATAAAGTTTTTAAACGTTTTGTGATTGCTAATTGTCTAATTAGACGTAAACATACCTTAGCAACACTGGGAACAGATACAGGTATGATATCTAGTTTTACCTTACCTGCTTCAATTTTTGCTAAGTCAAGAATGTCATTAATTAGAGATAATAAATGACGACCACTTTCTTCAATGGTGTGAACTGATTTGATTTGTTTTGCATCAAGATTACCATAGATACCTTCTTGTAACATTTCTGACATTCCTAAAATTGCATTTAGTGGTGTACGCAATTCGTGACTCATATTTGCAAGAAATTCATCTTTAAGACGAGCAGCACGGGCTAATTCTGCATTGGCTGTGGTTAATTCAGCAGTACGTTCTTTATATAATGTTTCTAATGCTTCTATTTGTTGTTGTAAGGTGTGATGAATTATAATTACAGTGATGAGGATAGCAATAGTTAAAATTAAGGATATGATAGAGCTAATATGTAGAAAATAGTTTGCTATAGTCAATATAGCTATTAGAAACATAGAAGTAATATATAGCTTCGAGAAGCGGTTCAAAAAATGTTTTGATATAGTGGTGGTTTGTCTCATTTTTACCTATTTAGTTTAATTACAAAGGAAGATTTTATGATTTGCAGTATGACTGCATTTGCACGTTTTGATCAACAAGAAACTTGGGGTCAGATATGTTGGGAATTACGTTCAGTTAATCATCGTTATTTAGATATTTGTATTCGTCTTCCTGATGATTGTCGTCGTTTAGAAATTAAAATACGTGAACATATTCAGCAATACCTGAAACGCGGTAAAGTGGATTGTACTTTATATTTTCAAATGAATCAAAATGAAAATGTAAAATTACATATTAATAAAACATTAGCACAACAATTATGCGAAGCTACAGAAGAGATCAATAAAATTACTGGTAGTAGTGATTTACCTAATGCTTTAGACATATTACGTTGGCCGGGGGTATTAGAAACTGAGACGGTGGATGTTAATACTATTTCTGAGACTATAATCATGGTTTTTCAGAAAGCTTTAGAGCAGTTAATAGGACATAGAGAACGCGAAGGTGCGCAATTAGCAGGGTTTATTGAACAACGCTGTGTGGCAATTTTAGATCAGGTAAGGGAAATTAGTAATGAATTACCAATGATTTTACAGGCTCAACGCGAACGTTTAGAAACACGTTTAACTGAATTAGTTGAAGTAAATAGTGAGCGGCTAGAACAAGAAATGATAGTTTTAGCGCAAAAAATGGATATTGCAGAGGAACTGGATCGTATAAAAACTCATATTGTAGAAATACGGAAAATTTTAAGTGAGAACAAGGTTGTGGGCCGACGTTTAGATTTTTTAGTGCAAGAATTACATCGTGAGGCTAATACTTTGGGGGCAAAATCTAATCATATTAATACTTCTCATCATGCTATTGAATTAAAGGTGTTGATTGAACAAATGCGTGAACAAACGCAAAATATCGAATAAGGAAAAGTGGTGAGTAAAGGAACTTTATATATTATATCTGCACCATCTGGTGCTGGTAAAACGAGTTTGGTTAAAGCATTAATAGAATCTATTGATGATCTTACTGTATCGGTATCACATACTACACGTAAAGCGCGTGATGGGGAACAGGATGGAGTGAATTATCATTTTATCGCTGAGAGTGAGTTTAAGCAGATGTTAAAGGATGATTTGTTTTTAGAATCTGCTCAGGTTTTTGAGAATTATTATGGTACTTCAAAACCAGAGGTGATGAAGTGTTTAAATGATGGTATAGATGTTATTTTAGAGATTGATTGGCAAGGCGCGGAGACTGTTCGCCGCTTAATGCCAGATATTGTTAGTATTTTTATTTTACCACCTTCAGGAGCGGTTTTAGAAGAGCGTTTACGTAGCAGATCTACAGATCGTGATGATGTAATAGCTAGACGTTTGAGTGGTGCAGCTGAGGAAATCAGTCATTGTCTTGATTTTGATTATTTAGTTATAAATGATGATTTTTCAGTTGCATTAAAAAAATTAGAATCTATTATTGCAAGTTCATAAACATGGCATCGCCATAACTGAAAAAACGATATTGTTGAGCAACTGCATGACGATAAGCGGCTAAAACTTGTTTTTGCCCTGCAAAGGCAGAAACTAACATTAATAGAGTGGATTCTGGTAGATGAAAATTGGTTAATAGTGCATCAACGCTTTGAAATTTATAACCGGGAGTTATAAATAAGCGTGTTTCTCCTTGATAAGGTTTGATAATGCCATTATCAGTAGCGGTTTCTAAGGCACGAACACTGGTTGTACCAACGGCAATTACACGCCCACCGCGAGCGCGTGTGGCTTGAATTTGTTCACATACTTGTTGACTGACTTGTAAATATTCGGCGTGCATAGTATGTTGGCTGATGTCATTTACTCGTATTGGTGAGAAAGTTCCTGCTCCTACATGTAAGGTGATAAATGTGGTTTCTATCCCCATATTTTGAATTTGTTTGATCATAGCTGTATCAAAATGTAATCCAGCAGTTGGCGCGGCAACTGCACCTAGTTTAGAAGCATAAATTGTTTGATAGCGTTGTTTGTCTATAGGTGTATCAGTTCTTTTGATATATGGTGGTAAAGGAATATGTCCTATTTCTGGTAAAATTTCATAAACAGAACGTGTGTCATGAAATTCTAATTTAAAAAAATTGTCTAATTGTTGCAAAACTGTCACTTTAATGTCAGCATCAAGATATAAATCGGTATTAGGTTTTGGTGTTTTGCTGGCGCGTATTTGTGCTAATATTTGATTTTTATTGAGTATGCGTTCGAGTAATATTTCAATTTTACCTCCAGAAGCTTTATGTCCAAAGATTCGAGCTGGTATAACGCGAGTATTGTTAAATACTAATAAATCTTTGGGATTTAATAATTGTGGAAATTCAAGGAATGAAAGATCTTTGAATTTGTTAGTATCTGGATCAATAAATAGTAATTTACTACTGGTTCTTGATGTGGGTGGATGTTGAGCAATTAAGTTGTCAGGTAAATCAAATGTAAAATCAGTACGTTGCATTTTTGAAAAAAGTGTTGATTTTTTAATGAATAATTTGTTATAATAGTTAGATTAATGCCGGGGTGGCGAAACTGGTAGACGCGCCAGATTCAAAATCTGGTGGTGGCAACACCGTGTCGGTTCGAGTCCGACCCTCGGTAGTAAACTTCCATGTACATTTCTCATGATTCTCTTCAAATAATGGCATAAAATTCGCGTTTAATTATTCATTATTTCTGATAAAGTCTTTTTTCATATCAATTTTTAGTATGTTTATTGAATATACCTTTACCATGAATGATGGAAAGGTTTTAGAGTATTTTGTTAATTTTGAGAGATCTCGTCAAGCTATTTTAGATAAAAATTTATATCCAGCTTGGACAGAATTAGGTTTTCATCAATGTTCTAATTGTCCTTTAAAACAGGATGAATATTCACATTGTCCTGTTGCCATTGATTCTTATGATATAATTTTAGGGTTTAAAGAGATTCTTTCTTGTAAAGAAGTTGATATTCATGTCAGAACTCCAGAACGTGAATATTTTAAACGTACTGATGCTCAAACTGGTTTGAGAGCTTTAATTGGATTTGTGATGGCGAGTAGTACATGTCCTTTATTATCTCATTTACGTGGTATGGCGTTTTATCATTTGCCATTTGCTTCTCTTGATGAAACTGTTTTTCGTATGGCTTCATCTTATTTGTTGGATCAATATTATACTTATCAAAAAGATGGTGATTTTGATTTAGAATTTGTGGGTTTGAAGCAACGTTTTAAGGAAGTTCAAACTTTGAATTATCATTTTTTAGAACGTATTCGTGCTGCTTGTGATGCTGATTCTAATTTAAATGTGTTGGCTACTTTGTTTACTATTTCTTCAATGTTATCTTTGTCGTTAGAGAAGCATTTAAAAGATATGGAATATTTATTTCATAAAACCGTATAATTGTATTATACCACGTTCTAAAAATCTTAAGCTGTTAAAGAATAGTGTTAATTTATAAGGTTTAGTAATATAAGTTACTGGTACTTTTGCAATGCAAGCAGCTAAACATCCTGTTAATAAGCGATCATCAAATAGCATCAGTTTTTGATTGTTTGTACCTGTTAATGCAATTATTTTGTTTAATCCATCTGGATAGGGTTTTTTTTTGACTTGGGTTATGAAGTCAATTCCATAAGATTTAAAATAATCAATACGTTTTTGCATTGGTTTATTTGATAGTATAAATATATTTTTGGCACCAAAAACTTTAATTGATTGATTTAACCAATTATCTAATTCTTGGTTAGGATAAGTTTCTCCATGAGCGGCTAATACGCCATCAAAGTCAAGTGCTAATATTTCAATTCCTTGTTGTTTTAAGCTGGCTGGTGATATTTTATGTAGTTGAACATTGGGTTGGGTGCGACGATAAATATCTAATAAAGCAGCGCGATATTTATACGTCATTATGAATGAATAATATATGCGTTTGAGTAATGGCATGGTTTAATTAATCGCAGAATACCATTTTGAGCCAAATAGTCCACCTTCTTTAGCTTTCCAGCCATTTGTTTCCATAATGTTTTTGAGTCTTCTTTTTAGTTCTGGTTCTGGCATTTTGCCTTTAGTTAGTTTTTTGAATATTGTGAGCGCGTCTTCAAATTCTTTTTTATCGACTTTACCGTCACTTGCAAAGGTTTCTAAGGTGTCTTTAACATGATCTTCAGTTTGTCGTTCTAATACCAATCCTTTTTCTGTTACTACTTGTTGTATTAGCGATAAGCTTTCTTCTACGCTGATTTCATTTTTTATACCCACTTCAACAATACGTTTTTCTTCTTGACGATCAATATATTGATCATCAAAAGCTTGACCTTTAATAAATTCAATAAATTGTTGTCTTATTTCTTCTGATACAGTCATGTTATGCTCTTAATAATATTATGAATATTTTGTATTGTATCAGATGTGAAATAATGTTTCAAGCACTGCTGGCAAATATAGTTGTAATACATTGAAATATAATGAATTTTACTTTGATAAATATGTGGAAAAAGTCGTGTTTTTTTGATATAATATTGATTATAAATTAGGTAGTTCAAATCGGGAGAAGATATATGGATGACAATAAAAAACAGGCTTTAGCCACAACACTTAAACAAATAGAAAAACAGTTTGGTAAGGGGGCAGTTATGCGTTTAGATGATGTTGCTGATACTATGGATATTGAATCTGTTTCAACTGGCTCTTTAGGTTTAGATATAGCTTTAGGTGTTGGTGGTTTACCAATGGGGCGTGTTGTTGAAATATTTGGACCAGAATCTTCTGGTAAAACGACATTAACTTTGCAAGTAGCGGCTGAGGTTCAAAAAAAGGGTGGTTTAGTTGCGTTTATAGATGCTGAACATGCTCTTGATAGTAGTTATGCTGAGAAAATAGGTGTGCAAGTTAATGAGTTGTACCTTTCGCAACCTAATAATGGTGAAGAGGCTTTAGAAATTACTGATACTTTGGTTCGTTCTGGTACTTTTGATTTGGTTATTATTGATTCTGTAGCAGCTCTTACACCTAAAGCGGAAATTGAGGGTGATATGGGTGATTCTCATATGGGTTTGCAAGCGCGTTTAATGTCACAAGCTTTACGTAAACTTACTGGTAATATAAATCGTACTAATACTTTGGTAATCTTTATTAATCAAATTAGAATGAAAATAGGGGTTATGTTTGGTTCGCCAGAAACTACTACTGGTGGTAATGCTTTAAAGTTTTATGCGACTATTCGTCTTGATATACGTCGTATTGGGGCGGTTAAACGTGGTGATGAAATAATCGGTAATGAAACGCGCGTTAAGGTTCTAAAAAATAAGGTGGCTCCGCCTTTTAAAGAGGTGATATTTGATATTTTGTATGGTGAGGGTATTTCTCATGAAAGTGAATTAATTGAGTTAGGTGCTAAGCATGATATTATTGATAAGGCGGGGGCGTGGTATAGTTATCAGGGTAATAAGATTGGTCAGGGTAAGGATAATGTGCGTAAGTTTTTAAAAGAGCATAAGGATATTGCAGTTTCTATTGAGGAACAAATCCGTGATAAGTTATTGCCTAAAAAAGATGCTGTTGTAGTTAAAAAGCCAGAATCTAAGAAAACTAAGAAATGAAAATTACGCCTTCTTCGCTGACGCAAGCGCGTTATTGTGCGATGGAGTATTTGGCAAGACGTGAACACGCTAGTTTAGAATTGAGTAATAAGCTAGCGCGAAAGGGTTTTGATGCGGATGTAATTGAGTCTGTGTTAGCTCAATTACAAGCTGATAATTTGTTAAGTGATGAACGTTTTGTTGAGGCTTATATACGTCATAGGTCAAATAAGGGTTTTGGTCCATTGCATATTAGGCAGGAATTGCAGAAACGGGGTATTAATGGGGATATGATAAGTGTTGATGATGAAAGCTGGGTAAAATCTGCTTGTCAGGCACGAGAAAAGCGTTTTGGTAAGTTGGTACCGAAATTGAAGTCTGAGCAAGCGAAGCAATTTCGTTTTTTACAGTATCGTGGTTTTACTTTTTCTCAAATTGAAGCTGTATTTAGAGGTTAGTTGAATGATTAGCAGTGTTTCCGGTTTACGTGGGGCTTTTTTAGATTATTTTAATTCTAAAGGGCATAAAGTTATTTCTAGTAGTCCATTAGTTGCTGCCAATGATCCTAGTTTGTTGTTTGTAAACGCGGGAATGGTGCAGTTTAAGGATACTTTTTTAGGAGTTGAGCAGCGGCATTATAGCCGGGCTACTAGTTGTCAACGTTGTGTGCGAGCTGGTGGTAAGCATAATGATTTAGAAAATGTTGGTTATACAGCGCGTCATCATACTTTTTTTGAGATGTTGGGTAATTTTAGCTTTGGTGATTATTTTAAGCGTGATGCTATTGAGTATGCTTGGGAATTTTTAACTGAGGTTTTGAAATTACCACCTGAGAAGTTGTGGGTAACTGTTTATGAGCAGGATGATGAGGCGGCTGATATTTGGTTAAAGGATTTGAAGGTTGATCCCAGCCGTTTTTCTCGTTGTGGTGAGAAGGATAATTTTTGGTCTATGGGGGATACTGGTCCTTGTGGTCCTTGTTCTGAAATCTTTTATGATCATGGTTCTGAGGTGGCTGGTGGTCCTCCGGGTAGTGTTGATGAGGATGGTGATCGTTATATTGAGATTTGGAATTTGGTTTTCATGCAATATAATCGTGATTCAAAGGGAGATTTAAGTCCTTTGCCTAAGCCGTCTGTTGATACTGGTATGGGTTTGGAGCGGTTGGCGGCTGTTATGCAGAATGTGCATAGTAATTATGAGATTGATTTATTTGATAATTTGATTCGGGCGGTAGCGCGTTTGGCTGCTTGTGATGATTTGGCTAATAAGTCTTTGCGGGTGATTGCTGATCATATTCGTGCTTGTGCTTTTTTGATTGTTGATGGGGTTGTTCCTTCTAATGAGGGGCGAGGTTATGTGTTACGGCGTATTATTCGTCGGGCTATTCGTCATGGGCATCAGTTGGGTTTGCGGGAGCCGTTTTTTTATGGTTTAGTTGAGCCACTTAATGAGTTAATGGGGGCGGCTTATCCTGAGTTAGGTAAAAATAGGGCTTTAGTTGAGCGTATTTTGAAGCAGGAGGAGCAGCGATTTGATGAGACTTTAGATCGTGGTATGGTTTTGTTGGATCGGGTTATTGCTGATTTGTCTGGTGATGTAATTCCGGGTGATTTGGTGTTTAAGTTGTATGATACTTATGGTTTTCCTACTGATTTGACGGCTGATATTGCGCGGGAGCGTAATTTAGAGTTGGATATGGCTGGTTTTGAGCTGGCTATGGCGGAACAACGTGCGCGTAGTGGTGCGGCTAGTAAGTTTGAGGTGGTTGATAGTAGTCAACATATTGATTGTAAATCTGAGTTTACTGGTTATGATCATGTTGTTGATGAAAGTGTTGTTACTGCTTTGTTTGATAAGGGGGTTGTGTTAGAACATACGCCTTTTTATGCTGAGTCTGGTGGGCAAGTTGGTGATAAGGGTGTTTTGGTACAGGGTGATACTGTTTTTGAGGTGCAAGATACTCAAAAAATGGGGCAAGCATATGTTCATATTGGAGTTTTAAAGTCTGGAAATATTGAAGTTGGTGATAAGTTAGCGGCTAAGGTTGATGCTAATGCTCGTAAAGATACTGCTAGACATCATTCTGCTACTCATTTATTACATGCGGCTTTACAACAGATTTTAGGTGATCATGTAAAGCAAAAGGGTTCTTTGGTAAATCCTGAGCGTTTGCGCTTTGATTTTTCTCATTTTGAGCCAGTGAGTTCTGAACAGTTGGAAGCAATAGAACGTTTAGTTAATGAACAAATTTTAGCTGGTAATTTGGTTAAAACGCGCCTAATGTCATTGGAAGATGCTATGCAAAGCGGGGCGATGGCTTTGTTTGGTGAAAAGTATGATGAAGATGTACGTGTATTGTCTATAGGTGATTTTTCTACTGAGTTATGCGGTGGTACTCATGTTGGTCATGTGGGTGAAATTGGTTTATGTAAAATTATTAGTGAAACTGGTGTGGCTGCTGGTGTACGACGGATTGAGGCAGTCACGGCTAATCGCGCTCTTGATTGGATTGCTGAATCTGAGAATAAGTTACAAGAGAATATAGGTTTATTAAAAACTAAGAATCGTAGCCTTGAGAAGGAAATTAGCCGTTTACAAGCTAAGTTGGCTAGCCAACAAGGTAGTAGTTTAGTTGATCAGGCGGTAGATGTTGATGGTATTAAGGTGTTAGCAGCTAATTTAGAAAATGTTAATGCCAAACAACTGCGCGAGACGCTTGATCAAGTAAAAAGTAAGTTTGATAAGGCGGCAATAGTGTTGGCAAGCGTCAATGGTAATAAAATTTCATTGGTTGCTGGGGTAAGTAAAAATATCACTGATAAAATTAAAGCTGGTGACTTAATAAAACATGTAGCTGCACAAGTTGATGGTAAAGGTGGTGGGCGTGCTGATATGGCTCAAGGTGGGGGGAATAATCCTGCTAAGTTGAGTGAGGCTTTGGATAGTGTTTTTGAGTGGGTTAGGAAGTGAGGTTGTTGATCGGTTCCGTAAATATATTTTTATATAGTTATGCAATTAATTTTAGATATACCTGAGAAATTTCATCCAAGCAAGATGATCGTGCATTTGCAGATCAAATCAAACTTTATGGAGCATTGCTTTTATTTCAATCAGGAAAATTATCACGTGGAGCTGCTTGTGAATTTGCTGGAGTAGATATTTACACTTTTTTAGCAGCTTGTAAAAAACATAAGATTTCTGTTATAAATACAGATGTTAATGTAAAGCAGTAATACTACCAGTGTGTTGATTACCAACCAAAGCAACCAATTCTGACTCAGAAAAAGGGTTTTTATTATCATCCTTTAAAACAGAACCCACCTTAGCGAAACCACCCCCAGCTTTGAAAATAGATGTTATAATAATATTATGAGATCGCAATAATTACAAGAATGAATGGATATTGAACACTTACAACTTAAAAAATTAATCACGATAAATTATAAAAATTTATTGATGGATTCAACTGAGGGTGTTCAACTAAAACAGTTGAATATTTTGATTGGTGCTAATGGTTCTGGTAAAACTAATTTAATCAGTGTGCTAGAATTTTTGCATCTGTGTCTCACAGCAGTTGATGAGAGCCGTGGAATGACTGCTTATGAACAAGCTGTTATTAATCAATTGGGCGGTTCTAAATTATTAGATGCTAATTTGCCACTACCAGCTAATGCTAGTTATAAATTTGAGTTTAGTCACAGAGATGTTATTCCCTCAGAGAGTTTGCTTGAACTAACACTTCATGCAAAAGATAGTATTAGTATTCCCTTTATAGTTGAAGAATCATTTAGTCAATTAGGGCTTGAGCCTTCTTATTTTTATAGATGCCATCATAAAGATAGTGGTGTCGGTGTGGTTTCAATTGAGCATTCTAACAATAATGCTAATTTTGAAACCATTGAAGAGGTACCTACCAATGAATTAAGCTTGTTAGCTATGCCAAAATTACTTGAAAATAGTCATTCAAGTATGCCTTCACTCACACCGATTTATAAAACTCGTCGAAGAATGATAGATAGTCTATCCCAATGGCGTTTCTATAATGCCAATGATATGAGTTTAAAAGAAATTCGTAATTCATATCCAAAAATCGGTGCAAATGATATTTTTTTGTCAGCAAATGGCGAAAACTTACCCTTGATGCTAGACAATTTAATGCAGCATCAAACATACGGTATTGATTTTGAAGAACAAATAAATAATGCTATGAAAAGCATTTTTCCAACTACACGCAAAATCAAAATTTATCGTTCTAATCTTTCACTCGCGGTGCAATGGTATTTTGAAGGGATGCGAGAACCATTTTATTTGAATGAAATGTCGGATGGTTCAGTACGGATGTTATGTTGGGCAAGTATTTTACATTCGCCTATTTTACCAACATTATTGGTGATTGATGAACCAGAATTAGGTTTGCATGTGGCTTGGATGCAAATTCTGAGTGAATGGATTAAACAAGCTGCCACTAAAACGCAAGTGATTGTGAGTACACATAGTCCTGATTTGCTTGATTATTTTACTGATTGTGTGACAAATGTTCTTAGTTTTGAGCGGCATGATAAGAGTCATTGTATGGTTAAACCACTTTCAGCGACTCAGTTGTCTGACAAAATTAAAGAAGGATGGCAACTGGGTGATCTTTATCGAATAGGTGATCCAGATATTGGGGGCTGGCCTTGGTAGTATGGATTTTTGCTGGTGGTGGCGAAGCTGAAATTAGGGGCTTAGTAAATTTCTTTAGAAAACACTTTACAAATTGTGAGTTTGAGAGAAAAACGCCTATTCGACCCAAGTTGGTGCCACATAAGGTCAAGAAAAAACAACATGCTTTGGGTAAAACTGGTGAAAGTTTAGCCAAACAAATTAAACAAGAATTACATAGTTCTTTATCGCATGGTATGAGTTGCGATTTGATTTTGGTTTTAGATGATTTAGATTGTCATGATGTTGAGACGCGAAAAATTATGCTTTCGGATGCCATTGATAAAGTCGAGGCAGCACAAAATATTAAACGTTTAATTGGCTTTGCGGTTCCAGAATTAGAAGCTTGGATTATTGCCGATTGGGACAATACTGTTGCTAAACATATTGACTTTCGTCAACGACATTCAGCCATACGTTGGTCACTAAGTACTCAAAGTAATGTTCCTTTTGATGCGCCTGAATCTTTTAGTAACTACGATCCAGTAACAGATGCGTGTGAAGATAAGCTCAGTGAATGCTTGGTTGAGGCTGCTAAAGTTTATGGTGGTAGAAAGTATTCAAAGGCAATACATACACCTATGTTGCTGATCGAATACCTTAATCCTCAAATTGTATCCAATAAATGTCCAGTGTTTAAACAGTTTTATACAGAGTTATTTAATTATTGTAACTCTGATTAGCCATTTTGTAAGATTAATTATCCCTTATATATAGTACAACGGATTTACGGAATAAACGGATTTTTTTTTGCTGCATAAATTCTTACTGAAGTACAACTAATAATAATAACAACGAATAGAATAACAAAGCTCCGCAACTCCAATCCTTCCCTAAATTCTATCTAATACACATATTATTAATAAGTTATTATATAGCAAAAAAAATTTAGTGACTCCGCATCGCGGCAGTCACAAAGTGTAAAGGGCACAAGGGCAAAAGAGCAAAGGGCTAGGTCCACGCGGCGCGAACTACACGGAAGCCGAGGTAGTAGAAGCGGTTGACCGGATTGTTGAAGTCGCGGAGGGCAGAACGGAGGTCCGTCGAGTTGTCGTTCCACGAGCCGCCACGCAACATCGGGTATTCATTGTTTTTTTGCTGTTATATTCACTTTCATATTTTGAACATGTCCATTCCCAGACATTGCCAGCAGTATCATGTAAACCAAAGGGATTAGCTTCATAATCTCCCACTGGGGTGGTATGACCAATATTGCCATTATAATTAGCCTTAGTTTCATCAATATCATTACCCCACCAATAATCAGTTTCCGTACCCGCTCTAGCGGCATACTCCCACTCCGCCTCAGTAGGAAGACGATATTCTTGTCCTGTTTGTTCGCTTAACCATTCTGTATAAGCCACAGCGTCATGCCAAGACACATTTATAACAGGTCGATTACCACGTCCCCAGCCTTCATCATCTGCTTTTTTCCTTTTTTTAAACCATGTACTAGTCTGTTCACAAAAATAATCATATTCAGCAAAAGTAACCGGATAACGCCCCATAGCAAAGCTTTCCACCGAGACTTCATGCACTGATTGTTTTTCACCCATACGAAAAGTTCCAGCCGGTATTAACACCATTTCTGGTCCTGCGCTGCCATCTTTTAGGCGATCATGGGAAATATGGACAGGTTTTATCTTATTATAAGGGCTTTGAATTTGAGTTTTTGGCACCAATAATTCATCATATTCACAATCAAACACCATCGGCAAAAGACCACGCTTTAGCCATCCAACATATTGAATACTACTATGTTCAAAAACTATTGGAATAATATCAGGATTATTACGAGGCTTAGACAAATTAACTGGACAAATATCATCTAAAACCTCCCAAGGGCTTTTTTGCATTGCAATTTGCATTTTATCAGGCGTTAAAATAATTGCCGAAGATAAAATTTCACTACCAACCGCCCTTTGCACCGGCTCTAAAGATTCTTTAACGTCTCTAAGATTATCAATCTTACGCTGACGTTTATCAGGTAATATCTTGCACCGCTTCCATATTGGGAGCATACAAAATATTACCTGATAAACGTTCAATACCAGTAGCAATTCTATCCAAATATTCTATATGACTATTATCTTTAGGTCGAAAAATACCACTAATTTTATTATAGGAATCATGAACAGTATTAGCAGATCCAAGAAGTGAAATAAATGTTTCTATCATTTTAATAAATTCCTTGCTAATTTAATTTTTAGAAAAACATGCTATAAATATAACAATATTATAATTAATTAGCACTGATATGCAAAAAAAATACTTAGCCCCAGCAAAATTAAATTTATTCTTACATATTACTTCAAGACGAGCAGATGGTTATCATTGTCTTCAAACTGTTTTTCAGTTTATTGATTTAAATGATGTTTTGATGTTTAGAATACGTGATGATGGTAAATTATCATGTAAATCTTCTGCCATTAATTTGCCGCCTGAGCAGGATATAGTATTACGCGCTGCTAAATTATTACAGCAATATACTAATTTAGGTGTAGATATAGAAGTTGAAAAAAACATTCCTATGGGTGGGGGATTAGGTGGTGGTAGTTCGGATGCCGCTACTACTTTGTTAGCTTTAAATCATTTGTGGGAATTGAATTTATCAATAGATACATTAGCTAAATTAGGCTTGAGTTTAGGTGCAGATGTACCAGTATTTATACATGGTCACGCAGCTTGGGCGGAGGGAATTGGTGAATCTTTAAAACCAATTTCTCTTGAAGAACCTTGGTATCTTGTAGTCCATCCGGGCTGTTCTGTATCAACTGCTGAAATTTTTAATGCAAAAGACTTGACACGTAATACTAAACCGATTATAATGTCCGAATTCATAGCAGCTCAAACTAAAAATGACTGCGAAGAAGTAGTACGTTCTCGTTATCCTTCAATAGGACAAGCACTAGATTGGCTAAATCAATATAGTCAAGCTCGCTTAACGGGAACTGGAGCTTGTATTTTTGCCGCCTTTAATACTTATTCAGACGCTAAAAAAGTAATGAATAATTTGCCAGATAAATGGCAAGGTTTTATAGCACAAGGTAAAAATATTTCTCCTTCAATCATTGGGGTATAGCCAAGCGGTAAGGCACTAGGTTTTGATCCTAGCACGCCCAGGTTCGAATCCTGGTACCCCAGCCATATCTCCTCAATTTAATAATCCCACGGGAGTTCGGATTTGTCAAGCCGAATGAAGATTTTTACGGGTAATGCCAACCCTGCTTTAGCAAAAGCAGTAGTCAATCATCTTAATTTACCTTTGAGCAACGCCGTTGTCGGTCGTTTTAGCGATAACGAAATAATGGTAGAAATCCGCGAAAATGTACGCGGCACAGATGTTTTCATTATTCAACCCACCTGTACTCCAACAAACGATAACTTAATGGAATTACTAGTATTAGTAGATGCTGTTCGGCGAGCTTCAGCCAAACGTGTCACTGCTGTTATTCCTTATTTTGGTTATTCTCGTCAAGATCGTCGTACTCGTTCAGCTCGTGTTCCTATCACTGCCAAAGTAGTTGCTAATATGATTACTAGTGTTGGGGTTGATCGCGTTCTCACTGTCGATTTACATGCAGATCAAATTCAAGGTTTTTTTGATCTACCTGTAGATAATATCTATGCTTCTCCAGTATTATTAGGAGACATTTGGCGACATGAATATCCAAATTTAGTTGTAGTTTCACCTGATGTTGGTGGTGTTGTTCGAGCGCGTGCTGTTGCAAAACAGTTGGATGATGCTGACTTAGTCATTATTGATAAACGCAGACCTCAGCCTAATGAGGCTAAGGTGATGAATATCATTGGCGATGTGACCAATCGTAGTTGTATCATTGTTGATGATATGGTTGATACGGCTGGTACTTTATGTGAAGCAGCGTCTGCTTTGAAAGAACATGGGGCGGCTAAAGTCATGGCTTATTGTACACACCCTATATTATCAGGCAAAGCTGTAAAAAATATCGAATCGTCTAAATTAGATCAGTTAGTAGTTACTGATACTATTCCATTACAAGAAAAAGCAGCTGCTTGTCAGCAAATTCGTCAATTAACTATTGCTGAAATGTTGGCTGAAACCATACGTCGCATTAATCAAGAAGAATCAGTTACTTCAATGTTTATGGACTAGCTCTGGTCGCGGAGTTTTACAAATAATAGAGAAACAATTATGGAAAATTTTGAAATTAACGCAAAAGTACGTACCGATATAGGTAAAGGTGCGAGCCGCCGTATGCGTCATGCTGGATTAATACCAGCTATTATTTATGGTTCTGGTAAAGATCCAGTATCTTTAAGTTTATCTCATAATGAGATAATTAACAGCTTAAATAATGAAAGTTTTTATTCGCATATATTAACAGTTAATCTTGATGGTAAATCAGAAAAAGCTGTATTAAAAGATTTACAGCGTCATCCTTATAAGCCTTCAATCTTACATTTAGATTTACAGCGCGTTAGTGATACTGAAAAATTATCTTTACGTGTGCCATTACACTTTCTTAATGAAGAGAATTGTGTAGGTGTAAAACAAGATGGAGGCAAAATTTCGCATCAAATGACGGAAGTTGAAATCTCTTGTTTACCTAAAGATTTACCTGAATTTATTGAGGTAGATTTAGTAAATGTTAAAGTCAGTGAAATTGTTCATTTATCTAATTTAATTATTCCTGAAAATGTAGAATTAGCGTCTTTAGCACATGGTGATTTGCCAGTTGCTTCTGTGAATTTACCACGTGGCACTCAAGAAGAAGAAGATCAAGAAGAACAAAAAGAAGAACAAAAAGAAGAACAATAAGCGTGCCTATTACGCTAATTGCGGGGCTGGGTAATCCCGGTTCCCGTTATGTAGATACTCGTCATAATGCTGGCTTTTGGTTTTTAGATCAGTTAGCACAACAAGCAAATGAGTCATTTCGTAATAATGATAAATTTTATGGCGATATATGTAAAATAAATTCATGCTGGTTACTTAAACCCAATACTTTTATGAATTTAAGCGGCAAATCAATAGCCGCATTAGCTAATTTTTATAAAATACCTGCTGAACAAATTTTGGTAATACATGATGAATTAGATTTTCCAGTAGGCACTATTCGTCTTAAAAAAGGCGGAGGTGATGGGTTACATAACGGTTTAAAAGATATTATCGCTAAATTGGGTAGTAGAAATTTTTTACGTTTACGGATTGGAATTGGTCATCCGGGGCATAGTAGTAAGGTAACTAATTATGTCTTAAATAAACCCACTATTGATGATCAAATTGCTATTGATCATGTCATAAATTCTGCTTTAAAAGAGATGCCATTAATAATGGCAGGTGAATTAAATCAAGCTATGCAAGTTTTACATAGCTTGAACCTTCCTTAATTAACTCCACTTAAATCTAGTGCGCATTGCGCACGATTATTGATAATAGCTATCATTTCTTGCATTAATCCTAGAGCCATAAATATGACTAGCGAAACTAATATTGATGAATCTGAACAAGCTACAGATATTGAAATCATTAAAGAACTTGAATTAGAAAAACCAGATGATGATGATGATGATGATACTAAGAAGGAGCTGCCAGAGAAATTATATATTTTACCGCTTGGTAATCGTCCTTTTTTTCCTCATCAAGTAATTCCTTTAATTATAGATCATGATCTTTGGGATGAAACTATTACAGCAGTTACAGAGTCATCAGATAATATAATTGGATTGGTACTTGCGAAAACTGATAATTTATCAGAAATGAATACTGATGATTTTTATCCTATAGGCACTGCATGTCGTTTACATAGGGTGGTTCAATCTGATAATCAATTACAAATTGTAGTTGAAGGCTTAGAGCGTTTCGAGCTTGGTGAATGGGTTGCTGAAAAACGACCTTTTGCTACTAAACCTATTTATCATCCTGAAACTCGCTATGAGGAAGATGATAAGCTAAAACCTTATGTTTTAGCTGTTATTAATACGATTAAGGAGTTATTACCTTTAAATCCTCTTTATAATGAGGAATTAAAAATATTTCTTCAACGTTTTAGTTCTGAAGAAGCTTCACCATTAGCTGATTTTGCTGTTAGTTTAACTACTGCTAATTCTACAGAATTGCAGGAGGTTTTAGAAACACTTCCTATTTTAGAGCGATTAGAAAAAGTATTGTTATTGCTAAATAAGGAAGTTAAACTTGCTAAGGCACAAGCTGAGATTCGTGAGCAAGTTGAAGAAAAAATGCAAGATCAACAACGAGAGTTTTTCTTGCGCGAACAACTTAAAACTATTCAAAAGGAATTGGGAATAGAAAAAGATGATCGCACTACTGAAATTGAAAAATATATAGAGCGTCTTGAAACACTAATTGTACCAGAACCTGTGCAAAAATGTATTGATGAAGAAATTGAAAAAATGTCAGTTTTGGAAATCGGTTCAGCGGAATATTCAATTAGTCGTAATTATCTTGATTGGCTAACTTTAATGCCTTGGGGTAAATATTCTGAAGATAAGTTGGATATTAAACATGCGCGACAAGTCTTAGATCGTGATCATGAGGGTTTGGAAGATGTGAAAGATCGCATTATGGAATTTTTAGCGGTTGGTACATTAAAAGGTTGTATTAGCGGCACTATTCTGTTATTGGTTGGACCACCGGGAGTGGGTAAAACTTCAATTGGTCGATCTATTGCTGATGCAATTGGACGCTCATTTTTTCGTTTTTCTGTTGGTGGTGTACATGATGATGCAGAAATTAAAGGCCATAGACGTACTTATATTGGGGCTATGCCGGGTAAATTGATCATGGCGATGAAGGAAGTTGAATATGCCAATCCAGTAATTATGTTGGATGAAATTGATAAAATTGGCAATTCCTATCGAGGTGATCCTGCGTCTGCATTATTGGAAGTTCTTGATCCAGAACAAAATGTTGAATTTTTGGATCATTATCTTGATGTTCGTTTTGATTTGTCTAAAGTTTTATTTATTTGTACTGCTAATCAAGTGGATACAATTCCAGCACCTTTGTTAGATCGGATGGAAACTATTCATTTATCTGGTTATATTACTAGTGAAAAAGTTCAAATTGCTAAAAAACATTTAGTAAAAAAACAATTAGACAAGGCTGGTTTAAAGTCAAAACAATTGAAATTTTCAGATAAAACTTTGCGTCTAATAATTGAAGATTATGCTAGAGAAGCAGGGGTACGTAATTTAGAAAAGCGTCTAGCAACTATTGCTAGAAAGGTTGCTCTAAAAGTACTTGCTGGTGCATATTTACCGATTAAAATTAAACCTGATGAAATTTCAGATTATTTAGGTAAACCTGTATTTGATAATGAAAAAAATATCAGGGGTGTAGGTGTTGTAACAGGTTTAGCTTGGACTTCTATGGGTGGTGCCACTTTAAGTATTGAGGCTACATGTATTCATAATTATAATCGGGGTATTAAATTAACTGGGCAGTTAGGTGATGTAATGAAGGAATCAGCAGAAATTGCTTATCATTATATAATTTCTAAGGCTGAAGAGCTTGGTATAGATAAAGATTTTTTTAAAAATGCCTTTATTCATTTGCATGTTCCTGCTGGTGCAACACCAAAAGATGGTCCAAGTGCCGGTATTACAATGGCAACTGCATTATTATCCTTAGCTACAGGGCGGGAAATAAAACATAGTCTTGCTATGACTGGTGAATTAACTTTAACAGGGCAGATATTACCAGTGGGCGGTATTCGTGAGAAAATTATTGCGGCGCGACGGATTAAAATTTATGATTTAATCATGCCTGAAGCGAATAAACGTGATTTTGATGAATTACCTGATTATGTGCGCAGAGGTATTAATATTCGATTGGTATCTGAATATTCAGAGCTTGTCAAAATATTGTATAATGAAAAATTTTATATCAACTGAGGGTAATAAATGTTAGAACAATATTTACCAATTTTGTTGTTTATCCTGATTGGATTAGGTATGGGGATTGTACTACCTATTCTAGGGTTTTTTTTAGGTAAGCGTGAACCTGATCCTGAAAAAAATTCACCTTATGAGTGTGGTTTTGAGGCATTTGATGATGCGCGTATGAAGTTTGATGTACGTTATTATTTAGTTGCTATTTTATTTATTATTTTTGATCTTGAAATTGCATTTTTATTTCCGTGGGCTATAGTATTTAAAGATATTGGTTTATTTGGTTTTGTATCAATGATGATATTTTTAACTATATTAATCATTGGTTTTATTTATGAATGGAAAAAAGGGGCACTTGAATGGGAATAGAGCAAATTTTACCAGAAGGTTTTGCTACAACGACTGCTGATGATTTAATCAATTGGGCGCGAACTGGTTCTATGTGGCCGATGACATTTGGTTTGGCTTGTTGTGCAGTTGAAATGATGCACGCTGGTGCTTCGCGTTATGATCTTGATAGATTTGGTATGGTATTTAGACCTAGTCCTCGTCAATCTGATGTTATGATTGTTGCTGGAACTTTAGTTAATAAAATGGCTCCAGCTTTACGTAAGGTTTATGATCAAATGCCTAATCCTCGTTGGGTTATTTCTATGGGTTCATGTGCTAATGGTGGTGGCTACTATCATTATTCATATTCGGTTGTTCGTGGTTGCGATAGGATTGTTCCAGTTGATATTTATGTGCCGGGCTGTCCTCCTACTCCAGAAGCTTTGGTGTATGGGATCATGCAATTACAACAAAAAATCAAACGTACTAATACAATACGGAGTTAAGGGATAATATATGGCTAATTCTCTTGAGACTCTTCGATCTGAACTTGAAGATAGATTTTCGGACATTCCATTTCAGACTGAAATTAGTTATGATGAACTAACGATAGAAATTCCAGCAGCACAGTTGTTATATGTTTGTGAAGCTCTGCGTAATCGTTTTGATTTTTCTCAATTAATGGATTGTTGTGGAGTCGATTATTTGCAATATGGGCAGGCAGATTGGGATACTGAAACTGCAAGTAGTAGCGGTTTTAGTCGTGGTGTTAGTAAAGCTGCATATGAAGATGAAGTAATAGAAAGACCACGTTTTGCTGTGGTTTATCATCTTTTATCTATTAAACGTAATCAACGTTTACGTGTTGTCTGCTTTGCAGAAGGTGATTCACCGTATATAGATTCTGTTATTAATATTTGGAATTCCGCAGATTGGTTTGAACGTGAAGCGTTTGATTTGTATGGCATTTTATTTAATGGTCATCCTGATTTACGTCGTCTTTTAACTGATTATGGATTTATTGGACATCCATTCCGTAAAGATTTTCCACTTAGTGGTAATGTTGAAATGCGCTATGATGCTGAGAAGAAACGGGTAGTTTATGAGCCAGTGAGCATAGAACCTCGTACTTTAGTACCTAAAGTGATACGTCATGATAACCGTTATGCAGATTAAGGAATAGTATTATGCCAGAAATTCGCAATTATACTCTGAATTTTGGTCCACAACATCCTGCTGCTCATGGGGTGTTACGTTTAATTTTAGAATTAGACGGTGAGGTAATTGAAAGAGCAGATCCACATATTGGATTATTACATCGTGGT
The DNA here is from genome assembly GCF_001723685.1 of Candidatus Marithrix sp. Canyon 246. Lineage (GTDB taxonomy): Bacteria > Pseudomonadota > Gammaproteobacteria > Beggiatoales > Beggiatoaceae > Marithrix. The sequence continues at coordinate 144,394 of NZ_MCBX01000001.1, read as the reverse complement.
ACTGAAAAATTAGCTGAAAGTAAGCCTTTTAATCAAAGTTTGCCATACATGGATCGACTCGATTATGTTTCGATGATGTGTAATGAACATGCTTATGTGATGGCAATTGAGCGTTTAATGGGTATAGATGTACCAATTCGCGCTCAATATATTCGGGTTATGTTTGATGAGGTTACTAGAATACTTAATCATTTGATGTGGTTAGGCGCACATGCTTTAGATATTGGTGCGATGTCTGTGTTTTTGTATGCCTTTAGAGAACGCGAAGATTTAGTAGATTGTTATGAGGCGGTGTCAGGTTCGCGAATGCACGCGGCTTATTATCGCCCGGGTGGGGTTTATCGAGATTTGCCTGATAGAATGCCACATTATAAGGCTTCTCAATGGCATAATGATAAAGAGGTCAAGGAATTAAATGAATCTCGCCAAGGTTCATTATTAGACTTTCTTGAAGATTTTATTCAGCGTTTTCCTAAGTTGGTTGATGAGTATGAAACTTTGTTGACTGATAATCGTATTTGGAAGCAACGTACTGTAGATATTGGAATTGTTTCTCCTGAACGCGCTTTAAATTTAGGTTTTTCTGGTCCGATGTTACGGGGATCGGGTATAGCGTGGGATTTACGTAAAAAGCAGCCTTATGAGGTTTATGATAAGTTAGATTTTGATATTCCGATTGGGCTTAATGGTGATAGTTATGATCGTTACCTTGTTCGTATGGAAGAAATGCGTCAGTCTAATAGGATTGTTAAGCAGTGTATAGATTGGTTGCGTAACAATCCGGGTTCGGTGATGGTAGATGATCATAAGGTAGCTCCGCCAAATCGTGAAACTATGAAAGGCGATATGGAAGGTCTAATTCATCATTTTAAACTCTTTACTGAAGGTTACTGTGTTCCAGAAGGTCAGGTTTATCAAGCTGTTGAACATCCTAAAGGTGAATTTGGTATATATTTAATATCTGATGGTGCAAATAAGCCATATCGTGTGAAAATACGTGCGCCGGGGTTTGTTCATTTAGCAGCTCTGAATGAAATGGTTAAGGGACATATGATTGCAGATGTTGTTGCAATTATTGGTACTCAAGATATTGTTTTTGGAGAGGTAGATAGATAAAATGTCAACACTATTATCAGAACAATCCCGCAGTGAAATTGACACTTGGATAGCAAAATATCCGCCTGAACAAAAACAATCAGCAGTAATGGGTGCTTTAGGGATTGTTCAAGAGGCGAATGGCGGCTATTTAACTACAGAGTTAATGGATGCAGTGGCTGAATATTTAGAAATGGCTCCAATAGCTGTTTATGAAGTTGCTACTTTTTATTCCATGTACGAGCTGAAACCGGTTGGAAAGCATAAAATCTGTGTTTGTACAAATGTATCTTGTATGCTTTGCGGCTCAGATGATATTGTTGCTCATTTAAAGCAAAAATTGAATATAGGCTTTGGAGAAACTAGTGCTGATAAGAAATTCACTTTGAAGGAAGTGGAATGTTTAGGGGCATGTGGTGGAGCACCAATGATGCAAATTGGCAAGACGTATTATGAGAATCTTACTTCTGAAAAGATTGATGAGATTTTAGCTAAGTTAGCATAATAGGATTATTTTATGGCAAATGAACTTTGTTTCAAGAATATTCATTTAGACAAATCATGGACATTAGATGTTTATGAAAGCACCGGTGGTTATAAGGCTTTACGTAAAATTTTAGCAGAAAAACCTGATCCTAAAGATATTATTGATCAATTAAAAGCGTCTGCTTTACGTGGGCGTGGTGGTGCTGGTTTTTCTGCTGGTGTTAAGTGGAGTTTTATGTTATCAGCACGCGATAAGCCGGGGCAAAAGTATATTGTCTGTAATTCGGATGAAGGTGAACCGGGTACTTTTAAGGATCGCGATATTTTACGTTATAATCCTCATGCTCTTATTGAGGGTATGGCTATTGCTTGTTATACCATTGGTGCCACTGTTGGTTATAATTATATTCGTGGTGAATTTGATGAGCCAATTGAGCGTTTTGAAGAGGCTTTAAAAGAGGCTTATGCTGCTGGACTTTTGGGTAAAGGTATTGATATTTATACCCATTATGGTGCTGGTGCTTATATATGTGGTGAAGAAACTGCATTATTAGAGTCTATTGAGGGCAAAAAGGGTCAACCTCGTTTTAAACCTCCTTTTCCTGCGGCTTATGGTTTATATGGTAAACCGACAACGATTAATAATACTGAAACTTTGGCTTCAGTGCCTGAAATATTAAATAATGGTGCTGATTGGTTTTTAAAGATAGGAAAACCAAATAATGGTGGTCCAAAATTATTTTCTATATCTGGGCATGTGAATAAGCCGGGTAATTATGAAATTCCGATGGGTACACCGTTTTCTGAGTTATTAAAAATGGCTGGTGGTGTTAAGGATGGACGTAAATTAAAGGCTGTGATTCCCGGAGGTTCTTCTACACCTGTTTTAAAAGCTGATGTTATGATGGGCGTAACTATGGATTATGATTCAATAGCTGAAGCAGGGTCAATGTTAGGTTCTGGTGCAGTAATAGTTATGGATGATAGCACTGATATGGTGAAAGTATTAGCGCGTCTATCCCATTTTTATTATGAGGAATCTTGTGGGCAATGTACTCCGTGTAGAGAAGGCACTGGTTGGTTATCTCGTGTAGTACATCGTATTTATCACGGAGAAGGTGAGCAAAAGGATTTAGATCTTTTGTCTGATGTTGCAGATAAAATATGTGGTAGAACTATTTGTGCTTTAGGAGATGCTGCTGCAATGCCTGTGATGAGTTTTGTTGAGAACTTTCGTGAGGAATTTCAATATTATATTGATCATCAGAAAAGTATGATTAATGTTTGAGTTTTAGACCTGTCAGGTTGACAGGTCTTTCTATCCTATAAAAAGACTCCAAACTAATGTTGAATGAAATTTACACTATCTATTATCTTCGTTATCCTCATCCTTTTCGTTTTGGTAGTTATCTGGCTATTTTACGTAGCCTCACTATCAAACCTTTAGTCACGGAATTGTATCAGTATTCGCAATTAAGTCATCATACTTATGATCGCTTGATGCGTACCCGTAAATTGATTCGTACACTGATTTATTTTGGTTTGGACAGCGAAAGGGGGCAAAAAGCGATTGCAAGCATTAATCATGCGCACCGTTCAGTTAAAGCTAATAATGATGATTATCGCTATGTGTTGTCCACTTTTTTTTTAGAACCTTTTCGTTGGAATCGCCAGTTTCAAAAACAAGATATTACTTCAGAAGATCAACAGAAGGTTATTGATTTCTGGTGTGAAGTTGGTCAGCAGATGTCAATTTACGATCTCTTCACGACATTGCAAGATTGGGAAACATTCCAGCGAAACTATGAAGTTGAACATATGGGCTATAGTGATGAGGGTCATGAATTGGCGATACGTTCTATCGAAAAATTAGTTAAACAAGCGGCTCCTTTAGGTTTACGCTATTTAGCGCAACAAGTGATTATTGCAACAATTGATCCGCAGGTTCAACGTTGCCTGAATTTACCCACTCCGCTAATACCAAAAAGGCTGATTGTTTGGTTGTTGAACAGCATCCGCATCAATTTTGAACCACGTCGAGATATTGTATCTTCTTAACTTGTTATTTTATAAAGCACATGTTCACGTAATTGATGACCAATTGGTAGTTTTGGATGTTGAAAGTTTTGGTTGGTATTAATCATATTCAGTCTTTGCATTACTGCTTCTGATCTTTGGTTTTTTAGGGATGTGAATGATACTACTTCTTTTAAATTTAAGATTTCAAAAGCAAATTTTAATGCAGCGCGTGCTGCTTCTGTCGCATAACCATTATTCCAATATTTTTTTGATAATCGCCAACCTATTTCTACGCAAGGGCTGAATGGTAATTCGACATCTGCTTGATGTAAGCCAACAAAACCTATAAAAGAGTTTGTAGTTTTTAGCTCTACTGCCCAAAATCCCCAATCTTGATTTGAAATAATGGTTTCCATTTTTTTAGCATATGCGTTACTCTCTGTTTCGCTTAGAGTATTAGGGAAATATTCCATTACTTTAGGATCTGCATTTAATTCTGCAAAAGGTGCGTAGTCACTGGGCAACCATTGACGTAGTTTTAGGCGGTTTGTTTCTAATTGATTCATTATTAGTTAAAATTTAACAATTGTAGGTTGGGCTGACGAGAGGAAGCCCAACGATTTTAGCAAGATGTTGGGCTTCCTGTCGTCAGCCCAACCTACAGTATAATATCAGCTTCATGTTAAGCCAACACCACCTCGGGATAAATGCAAGTCAAATATGCTGAGGATGAGTAGCAAATCCACAATCAAGTTGATCTAATCGTTTCATAATCTGCTCAGATAATAATTCTGAGCCTAGATTAAAATTATCAAAAATATGTTTCTGGTTGGCTGAGCGCGGAATAATTTTTAGATTCTTTTGCAGTGCCCATTTCAATAATCTTGTTGCACTTGTTATATTTAGTTGTCTTCCTTTAGTTAATGATGAGTGGGCAATTATCTGAATATCTTGATTTTTACAGTATTGTCTCAGTTTTTGTCGCGTTAAAAAGGGTGTGATTTCAATTTGATTGGCGTAGGGTTTAATAGGAGCGTCTTCTAGTTGCTTTAAATGTATTTGTTGATAATTACTTACTCCTATATGGCGTATGTTTCCATATAAATCATAAAGCTGGCTAAGTTGGTTCCAAGTTTGAGTTAGTTTGGCATCAGGAGAGTGTAATAAGATTAAGTCTATATAATCTAAATCCAATTGGTGTAAGCTACTTTCAATCGCTGGCTGAAGTTGTTGTTGTCGAATTGCTTTAGCTGAAATTTTAGTTGTTACAAAAATTTGTTGCCTAGATATTCCTGAATCTCGTATGGCTTGCCCTACTTGTTTTTCATTTTTATATAGGGCTGCTGTATCTATATGACGATAACCTATCTCTAATGCCCAGCGAACACTGCGATAGGTTTGTTGATGATCTAGTTGATATGTGCCTAAGCCTATATTTGGCAATTCCATATCAGGTGTTATTATGATCATAGCTAAAATCTAGGAATAATACACCTAAACTCTTCTTTTTCAATATCATTAATAAACTCGATATCAGGATTAATATTTATTACCCTTTTAATACCGCTACCATAGCCACTATAAGGCAAAACTGTTTTACATATAGAGTTTAATATGGGATTGCGATGAATAGATATACCACTTTTAATTTTTTCAATAGTCAAAGAGTTTGTCAATTTTCCGGGGCTTATAATTTCTACACGGTTATGAAACATAAAGATTTTAATTGATGAATTTATATAATAATCTCGATGAACTAAAGCATTAATAATCAATTCACCAAGTACTTCTTCATCTATTTCTAATATACCATTAGAGTTAAAATTCTTATCTTTTTGTACTGTTCTTAATTTAGTCGTTATAAAACTTAAACTATCATCATATAACTTTTCAAAAGTACCCTTGAGTGTAGCTTTTGATATAAACTTATTGGTGGTAATATCGTTGCCATCAAAATATACAGCATCTACATAAAAAGATGGACAAAATCTTTGTGGTTCTAATCCAAAAATAAGATTACCAGCTATTGTTAAATGCCCATTTCTTAGCAATTCAAGATTCTGTAAAACATACTCAAAAGAGAGCTTACCAGCTTTTAATTCGTTATATACTGTTTTATTATCTACTCTTAAAAATCGGTAAAACAGTTGACTATTAAGATCGGTAATATCACTAGTTTTAATAATTTCTTCATCTGCATAAAGCTTTTTGGATTCTGCAAACAGTCTTTTTAACTCTTCGGGGGAAATTTTTCTTTTGTCGCTTCCTGCTTTGGTAATATATAAACCTTTATTGGTTGAATAGGGCTTATTGACACCTTCATCAATTTCAATAACCAAAATATTTTTATTATTTATTTCTTTTATTGATACAAGTGGATAGATTGGAGGAGTAAGATTTGCATTGATTACATTACCTATGAGTTGATTTAATCTTCTAATATCATCACTGCTTAATCCAACTATTTCAGCCTTATCATCTACTCCAATAATCAACAATCCACCTTTTGCATTTGAAAATGCGACCAATTCTTCAGCTAATTTCTCACTATTGGTAATATTGACTTTAAACTGTGTATAACTATCTTCTCCAAGATATATTCTTTTTTTTAAATTTTCCATCGCTTTTCACTCTGATATTTCCGCAATACGTTTAACAGCTTTTTCTATGAAGTTATCTTAGGCATATAAACAATAAAGCTGGCTAAGTATCTTTATTGCGATAGATGCTATCAATATGACGCACAGCATCAGTATGTTTCAGATAACGTAAATATTGGTGCCGAAAGGTGTGCATATCAACTCCGTAAGTATTCTGAATATTTTCAGCTAATTTGTGGTTAAATCGTTGAGTCAGTGTCTCTGGTATTTTTACACCAAGTTGTTCATAATTAAACATTAATAAGTTATCATTAACTTGAATAGCTTGGCCCAATTGTTCTAAGCCAGTCAAGCTTATATTGGCATCTTTGATACTCATAATTTGCACGCTATTATTGGTTTGTATAAAGTCTGCTAATAAAGGAATTGATTCGTCACCTAAATTATTAGGCAATTCTTGCATGTCACTAGTAGCTTTATATAATCCTAAGTCTAAATAAATTAAGTTGGGATGATTAAGCAGTTGTTGCAATAAAACTTTTAATCCTTGATAGCTTAAACGGTTTGCTCCAAATGATAGGCGTTTAAGGTGATGATAATCATGCAAACTTTCAGCAATTGTAGCTACACCTTCATCACCCAAGCGATTGATTCCACAATATAATGATGAAATACCTGTTTGTTTAATTTTAGTCAAATGAGCGAAATAATCGGCAATATGTTTGGCACCACGACTTGAAATACCATTAGCTTCAATATATAACAAGTCTAGGGAACGGTTATGTTTTAAGCCATCAAAAAAATAAGAAATTCCTTCATCAAGCAGCCCTGTATTATGCAAATCAATAATTTCTAAACGCTGATTTTGTTCTAATAAACTAGCTAGATGCTTAGCTCCCATAGCTTTCAGTGGGTTACGTTTTAACCATAAGGCTTTGCAGTGCTGATCAGTTTGCAGTGCCTTGGAGATTAATTCAATACCGTTAGCATCAATACGATTGCCGGCTAAATACCATGTCTCAATTTGGCTCTTATGAGGATTATTAATAAAGTTGGCAATGGAATTTGCGCCCGCAAAATCAACAATATTATTGCCGAGTAAGAAGTGTTTGATATGCTGATTATTGACTAATGAATCCATTAAATTCTGAATCCAATCTTGAGCAACTACTTGCTTACATAAATCCAGACGACCATCATTAAAGATGGTGCCACGCATAAAACTCAGTGATTCATTTTTATTATCACCCAGAAAGTCAAAAATTGGCTGTAATTCTGGCAATGGTGCAACATCAACTGGCATTGGTTCTGGATTTACAATGACATCATGGATTTGTTCAATTTGTTGTAATTGATGATAAATTTTTCTATCACCAGTTAAGCGTGCTTGTTTATAAAGTGTGCATACTTTAGGTTTGGGTTTGATTTCAGTTTGCTGACGATATGTGCGACGTAAATTAGCAATCAGTCGCTTATATAACATATAACGAATTGTTTTCTGATAATCATTGGTTGGATATAATAGTGTGGCAATCTGGTGTGCTAATTGAGTTTTTTTATCGACAACTGTATATAAATGGGGAACATGATTAGCACAATCAGTTACTGTTTGTTCATTCTCATAGGCATTGTGATCTTTTTGTAATTGTATAGCAAATTGTTCTGCTACTAATTGACAATTTTGAGAATCTGTTAGAACATTTGTAATTAATTGTTGCCATTTTTGGTTATAAGTTTGTGTTTTCATTTTCATAATTTCAATCATAAACTTTACACATATTGACCAGCGCACCATCCAGATGACCAAGCCCACTGGAAATTATAACCGCCTAACCAACCAGCTACATCAATGACTTCTCCAATAAAATAAAGTCCTATTTGTGTTTTAGTTTCCATTGTTTTGGATGAAAGACTGTCACAATCCACACCTCCTTGTGTTACTTCCGCTGTTCTATATCCTTCTGTTCCAGCAGGTGTTATCTGCCATGATTTTAGCGTTAGAGTAAGATTATTTATCTGATAATTAGTGAGTTGGTTTAATGGTTTTTCTGCAATATTTTCATCTATTAAAAGTGGTACTAATCTCTGTGGCAATAGAGTCGCCATAATTGTTTTAAGCTGTTGTTTAGGTTTTCTTTTAGCTGTTGCAATAAGTATTTGTTCTAGTTCTATGTCGGGTAGCCAGTTAATACACAGGTTTTGACCTGAATTCCAATAATTAGAAATTTGCAAAATAGCAGGTCCACTTAATCCTCGGTGTGTGAAAAGAATGTTTTCACGAAAACTTTGCCCATTGCAGCTGACTGTGACTTCCACTGATATTCCTGATAATGGAGCCATGAGTTTTTTGTCTTCGGGTTTTAAGGTAAATGGCACTAAGCCTGCTGACGGTGGCCATACTTTTATACCGAATTGCTCTGCAATATGGTAGCCAAATGGTGTCGCACCCGAGGTAGGAATAGACAAGCCACCAGTGGCAATTACTAGGGATTCACACTTCCATATTTGGCTTTCCCCATGCACATTGAAGCCGCCTGTAATAGTAGCTACTTTTGTTATTGATGTCTTAACATGTATTTCAATTCCTTCATTACTACATTCAGACTTCAGCATATCCAAAATATCTTTTGAGCTATTTTTGCAAAAAAGTTGACCATGGTCACGTTCGTGATAAGGAATATTGTGGTCATTGACCATAGCAATAAAATCCCATTGGGTATAACGGCTTAATGCAGATTTGCAGAAATGTGGATTATGAGAAATGAAATTGCTGGCATCAATATCCATATTGGTGAAGTTACAACGGCCACCACCAGCCATTAGAATTTTATTGCCGGGCTTGCGACTGTGTTCTAAAAGCAGCACTTTGCGTCCACGCTTAGCCGCTTCAATAGCGCACATCATACCAGCAGCTCCTGCACCAATTATAATAACATCGAAAGATAACATTATTGTAAGCTCTTGGTTATTTTATAAATTCAAAGGTTTAATATTAAAAGGCATTTCCTGTCCAAGCTTTTCTAAATCATATAGTTTAATCATTTTGCCGGGTTTAACCTGTAAAATACCATTAAAAAGTGTTTCTAGGTTTATCTTGTGATGGAAGCGAACTAGGCTATATTTTTGGGTAATTAGTTTTTCCCGCACTTTTTCTTCTGTTTCATCATAATAGCGGTGACAATAGCCGTTACATTCCAAAACTAACATTAACTTTGCGACAAAGAAATCAACTTTATATGGTCCAATAGGATAATTAAATTGTAAGTCAAAACCTTGAAAAACATTGGATAATACGTCTCGCCATTGTACTTCGACTGATGTATTAGGATTCGCAAAGCTGCCTATTTGACCAAATACTTGCTTTTTAAGCTTGATTCCAATCACTGAATCCATTCCTAAAGCAATTTTAGTAACATCATCAAGCTGATAGCCGTTCATGCGTGATGCTTTACTACCAAAGGAACGGATGGTTGCTGAGTCTAATTGAATGGGTTGAATTTCGTTTTTGTGTTTTCTGAGGAAACTATTTAGAGTGCTTTGTGGAATGTTGAGGAATTGGCTAATGTCCTTTTTTGTAGCAATGTCATTTGGTGCGGAACAGGTAAAGCCAAAGTCTTTGATTAGTTTTACGGCATCTATGTAGTTTTGTTGGGCGGTTTGTTGGATGTTTGGAGAAAGCCCAGCGGCTTCTTTTATAGCAGTTTCGAGGGCAGTTCTTACTAGAGATGATTGTAAAATTGCACATCGTTCACCAATATGTTTTTGGTTTTTACGTAATTTATTATTAGCCAGTCCTAAAACGTAAGCACGAATCAAATTTTCAATAGCTAAGGAATCGTAAATAGAAATTTTTCTACCTTGATAAGGACTATTTTTGGCTACAACTTTTACCAAGTTTGTCTCCATGCTCCAGCCCTTATCAATAAATGGTTTAAGCGTTTTTGGAGGCCAGTTTGTCTCCATGCGATTTAAGAGCATGTGATCGACTCCTAACAAGTCGGCAGTTCCACGTTCACTCATAACTGCGGTGTCATCATCTAACACGTAGCCATCAGAAATAATGCCGGGTATTAATTCTACTTGTCCATAATAGACTGCTTTTCTTTCTTTCATAATTTAGGTCTCGTTGTTAGTTTACCTTTATTAGTCTATAAAATTTGTTATGGCTATGTCAAATATTTCCAATAATTTTTTACCTAACTCAATATATTCGTTGTACTTAACGCAAATAGCTAGGCTTAATATTAAGTACAACGAATAAATCCCAATTACATTCAATTAAAAAAACTACAAATTCAATTGGTTAATATTAAAAGGCATTTCCTGCCCAAGCTTTTCTAAGTCAAATAAATATTTTGGCTCCATGCAATTAATTAAACGCAGTAACAGACTTAAAAGCAGAACGCGGCGCTAGCAGCGAATTTATAGCAGAGCAACTATAAAGAAATACTATCAGTTGCAGAAGTTTTAGAAATAGAACAAGCCTTTTCTACTGCCTCAATACGTGCTTGACAGTTTGGTAATTGTGCAATGTAGGTGGTATGATGCACCACTACCTAATATTTTTATTATTATTTGAGACTATATATGTTTAATAAAAAAGATGATATTTTGATCATAGATCGCATGATACCTAAAATAGGAATTTTTACAATATTTTTTTATATTATTAGTATCGCTATTCCAGCAGGGCTTAATATTGCTGTATTTTTTGTCAGTGTTACTGGCGTGTTAGTTGCTATTTCAGGAAATCGTAATCAATTCAGCTTCAATTTACCGTTAGTATTACCGGTTAGTATTTTTGTAATATTAAGTATTTTGTCTATTTCTATTTCTATAGATTTTAAAAATAGTTTATCTTTAACCATGCCACTAATACCAGCAATATTGGTTTATTTTTTAATAATTGATAATTTTAATCTGAATCACATAAAATGGCTGTATATGACATTTTCTATAGTATCAATTATAATTTCTATTTATTTATTATTTGTTTTTTTGAATAGTACAGCTGAATCACGATTTGATTGGATAGATGCCGCTAAACATCCGCTTTTAGTTGTTCCTAATGATTTAATATTACTTTCTCTTATTACACCATTTTCATTTTCTTTAATTTATCTAAAACCACGTAGTTTAATTGCGGTCGTAGCCGCAATATCAATTTTATTAAGTATTTCTATAGTGGTACTCTTTCAAAGTCGTGGTTCATTGCTAATTTTACTTTTATCTTTAGGGTCTGCCGTAGGATTATTATTGCCTAAACGTTTAATAAAGAAAGCTATTTTTTTTAGTGGCTTAATAGTTAGCATTATACTATTACTTGATATGACACAAGGTTTTGTCTTATTTAATAGATTTATTAATGACTCATTTGGACGATTGCATTATTGGTTAATTGCGTGGAATATGTTTCTTGATGCGCCATTTTTGGGTAATGGAATACATACTTTTTGGCTGCTGTTAGAAACTTATAGTTACAAGACTAATATAACTGTCGGTATGACATCATGGGTACATAATTTATATATAGAAACTCTAGCAGAACAAGGTATTGTTGGTTTTATAAGTTTACTAGCTATTTTTGTTAATGGTTTATGGCTTTCATGGCAAAATCAAACAGCAAAACAAGAAGAGATTCGTATTCTTGGTATTGGTGCATTCGCGGCAATGGTAGGTTTTTGTATTGCTTCTATACATGAAATTACTTTTATACGTTATTGGTGTATAATGATATTTTTTTCATTATTAGCTATAATAACTGTTTTAGCACATTTCAGAAAAAATAATTGATTAATAATTTTAAATTACTCATAGGATATTCATAGTGAATAAACATTCTCATAAATATAATTTAATTAGAAGAATTCTAATTACGCTTGTGTCAATAGCAGCAGGTTTATTACCAATGTTAATGCCTCAGTGGATGACTTCATTAGCAGCTTATGGTTACAAGCTTCAACCTTATAGTGTTGCGATTTTTAATCCCGAAACTAAAAATCTTTTTTTTAATGAGATTTTCATCCCTTTTAAAGATGAATTTGGTAACAAGGATTTAGGTTATGGTAAATTTGAAGCCTCTATGACACATAAAGGAAATTCAGTTTTTGAACTTGAAGCATCTAGTTTAAGTTTTATCAGTAAATCATCGTCTTATGATCCAACTTATAATATGTTTTATGATCCCACTACTAAATATATTGATATTCCTTGTGTTAAGGCAGAAACCAGTATGAGTATAGGTACTATAACAGTATCAGTAGATACTGTGTGGTATAGGAATGTGAAGTTAAAACAAAAAAATTCTAGCTCTCTTCTATTTAATATAAAGAATGCTAACCAGTCTGGGAATGCTTGTCTATAAGTAAGATTTCTATCTCTCAATATTAAATTGGCACCAGCTAACACCAAAATAAACAAATACTATCTTTTGGATCATTTTATACAGTTGCTGGTGTTTTGGGGGAAATAAGTTTATAAATTCAATGTATTAATATCAAAAGGCATTTGTTGTCCAAGTTTTTCTAAATCATATAGTTTAATCATTTTCCCGGGTTTTGCTTGTAAAATGCCATTAAAAAGTGTTTCTAGGTTTATTTTGTGATGAAAGCGAACTAGGCTATATTTTTGAGTAATAAGCTTTTCTCGCACTTTTTCTTCTGTTTCATCATAATAACGGTGACAATAGCCGTTACATTCTAAAACTAACATTAATTTTGCGACAAAGAAATCAACTTTATATGGTCCAATCGGATAGTTAAAATGCAAATCAAAACCTTGAAATACATTGGATAATACTTCTCGCCATTGTACTTCTACTGATGTATTAGGATTAGCAAAGCTGCCTATTTGACCAAATACTTGCTTTTTAAGTTTAATTCCAATCACGGAATCCATTCCTAAAGCAATTTTAGTAACATCATCAAGTTGATAGCCGTTCATGCGTGATGCTTTACTACCAAAAGAGCGGATTGTTGCTGAGTCTAATTGAATGGGTTGAATTTCGTTTTTGTGTTTTCTGAGAAAGCTGTTGAGAGTGCTTTGCGGAATGTTAAGGAATTGGGTAATGTCCTTTTTGGTAGCAATGTCATTTGGGGCGGAACAGGTAAAGCCAAAGTCTTTGATTAGTTTTACGGCATCTATGTAGTTTTGTTGGGCGGTTTGTTGGATGTTGGTGGATAAGCCACAAGCTTCTTTTATGGCTACCTCTAATGCGGTTCGTACCAGAGATCCCATTAAAAAAACACATCTTTTTCCAATATGATGTTGTGCCTTGCGGAGTTTATCACTCGCAAGGGCGAAAGCATAAGCTCGTATCAAAGATTCGATAAAAAGGCTATCATAAACATTAATTTTTCGCCCTTTATGATGACTATTTGGTGCTACCACTGTAACCGTTTTAGTCGCATTGTTCAAACCCTTATCAATAAAGGGTTCAAGGACTTTTGGGATACCTTTAGTCGCAATGTTCTGCAAAGCTTTATAGTGTACAGATAAAAGTTCTGCTGTTCCAATTATACCCATCACGGCAGTGTCATCATCCAACACATAACCATCAGAAATAATGCCCGGTATTAATTCTACTTGCCCATAATAGACTGCTTTTCTTTCTTTCATAATTTAGGTCTCGTTGCTAGTTTACCTTTATTAGTCTATAAAATATGTTATGGGTATGTCAAATATTTTTTAGCCTTTTGTTACTTGGGTTCAGTTAATGTTTGTATTTATTATTACAATTAGTTTGCGATTATCTAGCTGATAATTATATAAATTAAATATACACATATAAAAAAAACTTTGAATGGAAATATGAGCCATTTATTTTGGAAACTAGTAACATAGATATAAGAGCGAATTACGTGGATAAACTAATAAAACTTCACAATTCGTTTATCCGCGTAATTCGCTGTACTCCTTTCTGTAATTCATAGTACACACAGACTAAATACGAGTATTATTAAATGTTTAATATTATTTATCATAATTTATGTCTCGCCTGTATTTATAATGTCATTAAATTTTATTATATAAGTTTAATCTAAATTAAAACACCTAGACAATGATCATTACCTATGTTAGCTTTGATATTTTCTAATTAGGTAGTTGAACATGTTAAAAGTCATTATATATATAACATTATTCTTAATAGTGCCTAACACTTGGGGCATTGAAGATGAAGATAATTATCTACAATCAATTATGATTGTAGGTAATCAAAAAATAGCTTACTTTGCTGTTAATGGTGAAACTATTTCTGCTCGTGAGGGTGATAAGTTTATTGTTGCTACTAACGAAGTTATTAAGGTTTGGCGGGTAATTAGCATACATGCAAATTCGGTAAAATTAAAAGCAACGTCTGGTATCATTACTGAATTGCGATTAAATCATGAGCTTCTTGAGGAAGAAACTGAAGATTATCAATCTTTATCGCCTCCACCATTGCCACCCAAAGTGCAACCGGGTTATCGTCGTCTTGAGACACCTTTTGGGCAATTTACTGTTAAAGAGCAGCCAAAACCACCTCAAAATGAAGAGATTTTTTTTATAGATGAAGAAGAAAAAGTGCCAGATGGTTATCATTTAGTCAAGACACCTTTTGGTTCTTTTTTAATGAAAAACTAAACTATTTAGGTAAGGCTATATTCATTTCTAAAACTTCATAATTACCCTGTTTTTCTAAATGAATTTTTATATCATCATCATCAATAGATGCGTATTTTCTCACTACATCTAATAATTCTTGTTGTAATAATGGCAAATAACGTCGCTTACGACGATCATGAGTTACAATAATTTGCAGACGTTCTTTTGCCAGTTTAGCACTCTTCTGTGATGAGAAAAGGCTAAATATATGTTCTATAAATCTCATAATTTCCTTCCAAACCAGCGGCGAAAAAAGCCTTTTTTCTTACGTTTTGGTGGTTCTTCCCCAAGAAAACGTGCCACAACATCAAGATAGGCTTGCCCTGCATCGGTTTCTTTGTTGTATGTTATAGGAACACCTGAATTAGATGCTTTTAATATTTCTAATGATTCTGGAATTACTCCTAATAAAGGAATTGCCAAAATTTCTTCGACATCTTTAATGCTCAGCATCTCGCCTTTATTTACTCTTTTTTGT
Organism: Candidatus Marithrix sp. Canyon 246; assembly: GCF_001723685.1. Taxonomy (GTDB): domain Bacteria; phylum Pseudomonadota; class Gammaproteobacteria; order Beggiatoales; family Beggiatoaceae; genus Marithrix. The sequence goes on along the minus strand of NZ_MCBX01000001.1, from coordinate 129,073 downwards.
TCATAACGAGTTATTAATAAATGTTCTTTAATTGGAGGCATTTTTTGCATAGCTCGACGAGTTTTACTTGATAACATACCAATAATTCTATCTGAATCACGTACAGAAGATACTTCAGGATTAGTTACAATTAAGGCTTCATCTGCAAAATACATAGCCATAATGGCACCATGCTCAATACCAGCCGGTGAATCACAAATTATATAATCAAAGTTTTTTTTCAACTCTTCCAATACTCTTGCTATACCTTTTAAGGTTAGAGCATCTTTATTACGTGTTTGTGATGCCGGTAAAATAAATAAATTTTCAACTCGTTTATCTTTAATTAATGCTTGGTTTATATTTGCTTCACCATTTATTACATTAATAAAATCATAAACTACACGTCGCTCGCAACCCATTACTAAATCAAGGTTTCTCAAGCCTACATCAAAATCTATAACTATAGTTTTATAGTCACGTAATGCTAAACCAGTTGCAAAGGCTGCACTAGTAGTAGTTTTACCTACACCGCCTTTACCAGATGTAATAACAATAATTTTACTCAAGATATTTTCCAGCCTATTACAGTTCTTTTATAATTAAATTATCTTGTTCTAAATAAACTTGCGCCGATTTACCAATTAAATCATTAGGGAAATCTTCATTTACTTGATATTGCCCTGCTATTGAGAGTAAATCAGCATATAATTGTTGACAAAAAATTTGTGCTTTTTTATCTCCATTAATTCCAGCTAAAGCACGCCCACGTAAAGCACCATAAACATGAATATGCCGATCAGCTAAAATTTCTGCTCCATGACTAACTGTTGATAAAACAATTAAATCTCCTTTATCAGCTATAACTTGTTGCCCTGAACGAATTGGATTTCTAATAATTTTAGTCGGTAGAATCTCTGGAGTTACTGCTATTTTAGTTTCTTCCGTTAATTGTGACGCTGATGTTTGAGATTTTATATTGTTTAAAATACCCAAATTCATATTAAGTGCGATTTCATTTTGTTCTATACTTCCACCACGCACTGCCACTGGAGTTAAACCATAAGTTCTTAATAATTTTATTAACTCAGATAAATCAAGAATTATTGGGTTATCTTCTAGTGCTTGTAGATCAATGACTATTGGCACTTGTTGGAAAAAATCTGGAGCTTTAGAAATTTTTTCTGCTAAGGCTTTAGCAATAACTTCATTGTCACTATTAAATAGATTTAAAACCATTAAGGTTAATAAACTACCTTTTAATTCTAGTACAGGTTTATTTTTCACTTTTTAAAAAACATATTATGGAACTTAATCTTATTTTTCAAGCTATTACCGATATGCAAATTCGAGTCGATGCACTTCGGGGGTATCTTTGACTATACAAGCAAATCTGAACGTCTAATTGAAGTCATATGCGAACTTGAAGTACCAACGATTTGGAATAATCCTGAGCAAGCACAAGCCCTTGGGCGTGAACGCGCTAGTTTAGAACAAGTAGTAAATACTATCAAACAACTTGATATTGCCCTTGAGGAGGTACGCGAGTTATTAGAATTAGCACAAGAAGAAAATGATCATGATACCACAAATTTAGTCTGTCAAGATATTGAAAGCTTAGAGCAAAAATTATCAAAATTAGAATTTTCCCGTATGTTTGCAGGTGAAATGGATATTAACAATGCGTTTTTAGATATTCAATCTGGTTCTGGTGGCACTGAAGCTCAAGATTGGGCAGAAATGTTATTACGTATGTATTTACGTTGGACTGAACAGCATGGTTTTGTTACTGAGGTTATTGATTATTCTGCTGGTGAGGTTGCGGGAATTAAAAGTGCGACCATTCGTGTCATTGGTGATTATGCTTATGGTTGGTTACGCACTGAAATTGGTGTTCATCGTTTAGTCAGAAAGTCACCATTTGATTCTGGTAATCGCCGTCATACTTCATTTGCTGCGGTTTTTATAGCGCCAGAGGTGGATGATGATATTGATATTGATATTGATCCTAGTGATTTACGTATTGATGTTTATCGTGCAAGTGGGGCTGGTGGGCAACATGTGAATAGAACTGAATCAGCAGTACGTATTACTCATTTACCTACCAATACTGTAGTGCAATGTCAAAATGATCGTTCTCAGCATAAAAATAAAGCTACTGCAATGAAGCAATTAAAGGCAAAATTATATGAATTAGAACAACAACAACGTCGTTCAGAACAACAATCAATTGAAGATACTAAGGCGGATATTGGTTGGGGAAGTCAAATTCGTTCTTATGTATTAGATAAATCACATATAAAGGATTTACGAACTGGAATAGAAACTAGTAATACACAAGCGGTACTTGATGGAGATTTAGATAAATTTATTGAGGCTAGTTTAAAAAGCGGATTATAAAAGTTGATTAAACCTGACAGGTTTTTAAAACCTGTCAGGTTTGTTTAAATTGTTAGCGTGATCTCCAGCTACCATTAGCCTGACGGCAAGCAGTGCCATTTTGTCCATTAATAGTATAATTACGACAAGGTTGACCTCTAGCATCTGTGTAGCTATTAAGTGGGTTGACTTGATATTGATGTTGAGTATTAGGATTTTTCCAACTCACTGGTCTGCCTGTATCGAAAGCAGTTTGGGTTCTATATAAATCATCTTGATCCATAGAACTACCAACTGAACTACCAAGAGCAGCACCTAATAATGTACCAGCTACTATAGCAATAGTGTTACCGTGACCACCAATAACACCACCAGCAACACCGCCAGCAACACCGCCTAAAACTCCACCGATACTTTGTTTAGAAGGCATGTGACCACCATCACAAGCTACTAAAAACATAGCTACAACTGCTAAAAAGCTTATCAATTTCATTTTCATAGTTTTATATCCTATTCACTTACATACAATATGTAATTGTAAGCAATTTATACACCATTATCAAAACTTGATTAAATGTTATTGTGACTTCCAACTACCATCAGCTTGACGGCAAGCGCTACCTTTTATAACTTCACGTTGCCCACCAATTATACCCACTGTTGTATAATCACGACAATCTTGACCACTATTACTTTTGTAAGTATCAGTTGGTGTAACTTTATATTCATTGTTATTATCAGGGTTGGTCCAAGCTACAGTTTGACCTGTTGCAGTATTATTTAAAGCACCTTGGGTTTTATATAAATCTGTTTGATCCATAGAACCACCAATTGCACCACCAAGTGCTGCACCTAATAATGTACCTGCTACTATGGCAACAGTTTTACCTGTACCGCCACCAATTTGAGATCCGGCAACACCACCTAAAACACCACCTAAACCACCACCTATAACTTGTTTAGAAGGCATACTACCATTACAAGCCACTAAAAACATACTTACAACTGCTAAAAAGCTTATCAGTTTGATCTTCATACTTGAATTTCCTAATTAATATATTAAAAAATATATTCTATCAAAATATATATATAAAAACTATGAATAATTGGCATTTCAAACAAGCAGTACGCGCTTTAAACAGCGGCGGTATTATAGCTTATCCCACTGAATCTGTGATCGGTATCGGTTGTAATCCATTTAATCAAGATGCTGTCACACGTTTATTAGAATTAAAACAGCGCTCATGGAAAAAAGGATTAATTTTAATAGCAGCTAACTATAAGCAAGTTTTATCTTTAATTGAACCTTTAACACCAATATTAGAACAACGAGTATTTGCAACATGGCCGGGGGCGGTAACATGGTTATTACCAGCAAGACCAGATATACCACAATATTTAAGTGGTAAATCCAAGAAACTGGCTGTACGAGTGACAGCACATCCTCAAGCTGCGGCTTTATGTGAATATTGGGGTGGTCCTCTAGTATCTACTAGTGCTAATCTTGCTGGTCGTCCGCCTGCTAAAACAGCTTTAAAAGTAAGATATAATTTTAGAAACAATATTGATTATATTTTACCCGGTAAAATAGGTGGACGTTCTCGTCCTAGTGAAATTCGTGATGCAATAACTAATACTATATTAAGAGTATAGAATGGAAAAGAATTTGCAATACATAGCAAAGCAAGTCCTGCATAAAACAAGGTAATAGATGAACAAAAAATTAGTAATCTTAATTGTGGATCAAAATCCTGAACAAATTCAGGAACTAAGTAAATTATTCCTAGATCATAGTTATGATTTAACGCTAGCAAAAAATGGCGAACAAGCTTTGGAAATTATTCATTCAAATCCACCTGATTTGATTGTAATGGAACGAGTATTACCTGATATGGATTCCATTATTTTATGTAGGCAAATAAAACAACAAGAATTGAGTAAAGAAATTCCAATTTTATTTGTAAGTGCTATATCTAATATACAAGATAAATTACAAGCTTTTAAAGCAGGATGCGTTGATTATGTTACTAAACCTTTTATACCGCTAGAATTATTAGCTCGTATAAATGTCCATATAGAAATTCTATACGGTTTGAAACTGTTGGAAAATCGTGCAGTGACAGATGAATTGACAGGTTTATTTAATAGACGCTTTGCATATGAAACTTTAGCTAAAAATATCGAAATTTCTAAAAGAAATCAACAAAGCTTTGTTGTTTGTTATATAGATATAGATAATTTAAAAATTATTAATGATACATATGGTCATGCAGAAGGTGATGTTCTGATTAAGACGGCAGTAGAGTCTTTTAAAAAGGTTGTTAGGTTATCTGATTATCTATTTCGTATTGGAGGAGATGAATTTTTATTTGTGTTGCCAAAGGCGAAAATAGAAAATTCTCATCAGTTAGTGAAAAGACTGAGACAAGAATTAAATCATAAGAAAATACAAGGAATCCCGATTGATTTTAGTTATGGCTTTTCTGAGTATCATCCTAATGATAATCTTACACCTGAAGAGTTAGTCAAAATTGCTGATTTTCGTATGTATCAAATTAAAATCAGAAAAAAAGCTGCAAAAAATGGATGAATTAACACACAATATATCTGATGGAGTCGTGCATTTTGGTAATGTCGATTGGTGGTACCATAATAGGGGGCATTCTTCTGTACGTATGGCTACTCGCATCGCTAAACATGTTCCTACTTTATGGATTAATAGTATTGGTATGCGTATGCCAGTACCGGGAAAAACTCAAATTGCTTGGTCCAGATATTGGCGTAAAATCAAGAGTTTAACTCGTGGTTTAAAACGCGATCCTGAATCTGGCATGTATATATATAGCCCACTATTTGTGCCGCTATATTCAGCAAAAATGCTGCAATTCAACGGTTGGCTACTGGCTTTACAGGTGAAAATACTGCGTTGGCGTTTAAATATGAAACATCCTGCTGCTGTAGTTTCTATGCCTACCATGACTCCAGCGGTAGAAAAACTAAAATGGAATAAGGTATTATTTGAACGTTGTGATGATTTTACTACTTTGCCTGAAGCTGATAAAGATAGAATAGCGGCTTTAGAAAAACGGTTATTAGATATATCTGATACTGCAATTTATGTACATGAAGGTTTAATGGAACGTGAATTAGGTTTAGTTAAGGAATCTGTATTAATTGGTCATGGAGTTGATTTCGATAAATTTGTAGCGGCACGTAATTCACCTAATGGTTGTCTTGATTTACCAAAACCAATTATTGGTTTTTTTGGCGGTATGGATGATTATCGCATGGATGTCGAATTAATGATTAAAATAGCGCGTCATATTCGGGGTACTTTAGTATTAATTGGTCCAAAACAAATGGATTTGTCATCAGTATTAGCAGAAAAAAATGTTAAGCATATTGATCAAATCAGCCCAGATGAGTTAGCAACATATGCGGCTAATTTTGATGTTGGTATAATTCCATTTTTACAAAATGATTTTAATAAAATGTGTAATCCTATTAAGTTAAAGGAATATTTAGCTTTAGCTTATCCTAGCGTTGTAATGGCATTACCGGCATTTGAAGAATACAAATCATTAATTTACAGTTCTAATTCACACCAAGAATTTTTGGATAATATTGATAAAGCTTTAGATGAAAATGATCCATCACTAATTGAAAAACGACGAGCCACTGTATCTAGTAGTGATTGGGATAATGTAGCGGCACGAGTAGCTAAGTTATTAGCAGTACCATTAACAAAGGCATAATTATGAAGTCAATAATTTTTTTAATAACATTTATCTTAACTAATAATGTTTTCGCAGCTAATACACAATACCTAATTCAAGTCGATACCCTAGACTGCCCCTTTTGCAGCTTTGGTATCGAAAAGCAGTTACAAAGAAACATAGATGGCATTGAAGATATTGAAATTAATGTAAAACAAGCACAAGTGCGTTTATTTATTGATGAGGGCATAAGCTTAAATGATATTTTTGTGCGTAAAATTGTCAATGAAGCTGGATTTGCGTTAGAAGATTTTTATATTATCAAATGAGTTATACAATTCGACTTACTATTGTAAGTCTTTTTAATATTTGTTACTGCATGGGGTACACAAGGCAAAAATCCGGGGCAATTTAGAGATCCGATTGGAATCGCCGTCAGCGATAGCGAAGTCTTTGTTAGCGACTTGTGTAATGCTAGGATTCAAGTTTTTGATTATGACGGTAATTTTAAACGCATATTTTCTTTAAAATTAGGAAGACCAATGAATTTAAGTATTCATAATAATGAACTTTATGTAGCTGATTATTGGAATGATAATATTCATGTGTTTAGTTTTGATGGCAAATCTCTTAGATAAATTGGTAATGCAGGCACTGGCAAAGGAAAATTTAATGGTATTAGCGGCGTTGCTGTAAATGAAATGGGGTACAACTAAGAAAAAGGGTATGTGGGCAGGTGAAATGAATTATCCAACCGACGTTGCAGTTACTAAAGATAATATTTTATATGTTGCAGATAGTTATAATGATCGCATATAAGTTTTTTCTTCTGAATCATTTTTACGCAAATGGGGTGGTCCATTTGCACTTAATATTAGCGGTTTTTTTAATGGATGGTTTGCCACTGTAACCTCAGTGGCAATTGGTCCGCAAGGTAATATTTTTACTACTGACTTCTATAATAATCGCGTACAAAAATTTACAGCTAATGGTGTATTTTTATCTTCTTTCGGTGAGCAAGGCGATGGTGCGGGGCAATTTGATCGAGCTGTAGCCATAGCCACTGCTCCAAATGGCAGCGTATTTGTAGTTGATTTGGGAAATAACCGTATTCAAAAATGGCAACCATTATAATGCCAATTGCTGTATAAAGCCTACTACTAAAATATCTGCTAATTGTAAAATTACAATCATAATTAAAGCAGAAAAATCAAGACCTTGCATTGGTTTAAATTTTCTACGTACTACACGTAATAATGGTTCGGTTAAATCATCTAAAATATCAGCAAAATGATTATTACTATTAGCAGGTGTAATCCAACTTAAAATTACTTGAATAATAATTGCAAATATAAAAATATAAATTAATAAAGATAATAATTGGGCAAAAGCAAATATAAATAAACCAAATAAATCAAGGTTATTATCCATGCCTAACCATGATAATAGTTTTAATTCTAACATTTTTAATACTATCATTAAAACGATAGCAGCAACATCAATCTTACGCCAACCGGGTATAAAATTATATAATAAATTTAAAGGTGGATCAGTGATCTTTAATAATGTTCTCAAAATAGGATCACGACGAAAAGCAACTCGCTGCCATTGTAACAACAAGCGTAGCATTATTAAGAATATATAAATACCAAATAAAGTATTAATTAAAAATACTAAAGCTATAATAAATGGGCTTAACACCTTAATGTTCTCCGAATTGTGTGGCTAATTTAACAGCGCGTTGTTGTGCGGCTTGCAAGGCTTGATCAAACAAAGATTCTAAATTACCTGCTTGCAAAGTATTAATTGCTTGTTCAGTTGTACCGCCTTTAGAAGTTACACGCGCTCGTAAAGTCGCAGCATCATCTTGACTTTCTAAAGCCATTTTAGCGGCACCAAAGGCAGTTTGTAAAGTCAATAATCTGGCAATATCTTTAGATAAACCTAATTTAATGCCTGCATTTTCAATGGCTTCCATAATTAAAAAGAAATAAGCTGGTCCACTTCCTGAAAGCGCAGTCACTGCATCCATTTGTTGTTCATCTTCTAACCATATGGTTAATCCAACTGCTCTTAAAATATTTTCAGCTAATTCCTTTTGAGCTTGATTAACATGCTTATCTGCAAATAAAGCTGAAGCACCACTTTGCACTAAAGCTGGTGTATTAGGCATAGCACGTACTAAAGCTAAAGGCGAATCAAGATTCAACCAACGATTTAAATCATTCAAACGTATGCCAGCCGCAATACTAATAAATAAAGGTAATGGCTTAGATAATGTGGTAGAAATAGACTTGGCTACTTCTGGCATTATATGTGGTTTAACTGCTAATACTACTACATCAGCATCCACCAGAGCCTCTGCATGATTAGTATAACATTGTATAGGAAATTTAGCGGCAAGCGGCTTGGGGTTAGAATCAAGCACTCTGATAGCGGAAACACCAGTTTCAAGCAAGCCACCTATAAGACTAGTTGCCATGTTGCCACCGCCAATAAATGTTATTATTTTATTTTTCATTTTTTTTCACCATGCACAATAAAATGTGGGTTTAACAGCGATTCTTTAGTATTATAGCGTAGTGGTTTTAAATCCAAATCAGTTAAAATACCACCTGCTTCTTCGACAATACATTGTGCCGCTGCTGTATCCCATTCTGAAGTCGGACCAAAGCGAGGATAAATATCCACTTTTCCTTCTGCTACTAAGCAAGATTTTAATGAACTACCTACACTCAAAAATTTCACTTGAGTATCTAAATTATCAATAAATTTTTTTGTAGCTGAATTCATATGTGAACGGCTAGTTGCAATTACTAGATGATCATTTGGGTAAGATCGTACATGAATTCTTTCTTTTAGACCATTTGCTGAGTATTTAAATGCACCTTCACCCTTTATAGCAACATAAGTAACTTTTGTTACTGGTACATATATCACTCCAAGAATAGGTTTATGATCATCAATCAAGGCAATATTAACAGTAAATTCGCCATTACGTTTCACAAATTCACGTGTTCCATCTAATGGATCAACTAGCCAGTAACGTTTCCAACTAGCGCGTTCATCATAAGGTATAGCAGTTGATTCTTCAGATAAAAATGGTAATTTAGGCTGGATTTCTGCTAAGCCTTTTTGAATGATTTCATGGGCTGCCATATCAGCAGCAGTGAGAGGCGAGTGATCAGATTTATGATTTACTGTAAAATCAGTTGCATAAACTTCCATGATACCTTCACCGGCATTTTGTGCTATTCTTTTAACCATGTCTAACATTTTTTATATTCTCCAAAATATGAATAAATTAAATTTATTTTTTTTACTATTAATATTCAATATACCTATCTATGCTATAGATAAAAATCCAATTAATCTTGATAATGCCGAACAAGAAGCACGTTATCAGAAATTAACTAATGAATTACGTTGTGTTGTGTGTCAAAACCAAAGTGTAGCTGATTCTAATGCTGAATTAGCACAAGATGTACGCAATTTAGTACGTAATCAAATTAGTGAAGGGCAAACGAATGAACAAATTAGCGCGTTTTTAGTTCAGCGTTATGGTGATTTTGTTTTGTATAATCCACCACTTACAGAAAAAACTTATATTTTATGGTTAGGACCATTTATTTTAATGCTATTTGCATTCATTATACTGATGTTTTTTATTCGTCGTCAGACAAAGGCAAAATCTGTTGCATTGACTGATGCCGAACGTGATAAATTAAACCAAGCTCTAGGAAAATAAAAAATGTTAATATTTTGGATAAGTGCAGCTATATTAATTCTATTAGCTCTTGCCTTTGTAATACCGCCACTATTGAAAAAAACACCAAAATCTTCTGAAGTTGATAATAATAGTTTAAATCTTGCGATTTACAAACAACGGATTGCAGAATTAGAACAAGAAAATTTAACTTCTGAACAATTCACACAAGCAAAACAAGAATTAGAAAAAAGTCTAGCGGAAGATTTAGATGATAAGACTACATTAGTTCCTAAAGCTCGTGCTCGTTGGGCTGCTGCTATTATGGTAATTTTAGCTATTCCATCATTAGCGATAGGTGTTTATTGGGAAGTAGGTTTTCAAAACTTTTTAATCGAAAAACCAAAGACTGCTACTACAACTACAACACCACATTCTGTTAATCAAATGCTTGAAGGTTTATTAGCCCGTTTAGAAAAAGATCCAAATGATAAAAAGGGTTGGTATATGTTAGCGCGTTCATATAGTTATATGAAACAGTATGATAAAGCGGCTCAAGCTTATAATAAATTATTAGGGCTGGTTGGTGATAAAGATCCGCAAGTTTTAACTGAGTTAGCTCGTGCATTAACTTTAGGTAATAATGGTCAATTTGTAGGGCAACCTCGAATTTTACTTAAATTAGCTTTAGAAGCTAATCCTAATTATCAAGAAGCATTATGGTTATCAGGTTTAGCAGCAGCACAAAATAAAAGTTATCAAGCCGCTATTGCTCATTGGCAAAAATTTTTACAACAAATACCGGCTGATAAGAGTCAATCGCGGCAAATGTTAGAGCAACATATTGCAGAAGCGCGTCGTCAATTAGGTGAACCTACAGTTAAACAACAACTAGTTGTACATGTAAGTTTAGATCCAAGTTTAGAAGATAAAGTACAGGCTAATGATACTTTATTTATTTATGCACGAGCTGTAACTGGATCAGCTATGCCATTAGCAATTGTAAGGAAAAAGGCTAGTGAATTGCCAACAGAAGTCATTCTTGATGACAGCACTGCTATGATGCCAGCTATGAAGTTATCTAATTTTAAAGAAGTTAAGGTTTTAGCACGTATATCACATAGCGGTTCGGCTAAATTAGAATCTGGTGACTTACAAGGAGAAGTTAGCCCAGTTGCTTTGGATACAAAAGAGCCAATTAAAATAATTATTAATACAGTAGTACCGTAGGAAAATATAAATGATTGAAATTAAACGATTAGATAGTGACGAAGTATTATTAACTGTATCTGCTGATACATTATCAGGTGCTGATTTACGTGAAGCGGATTTAAGTCATGCCGATTTAGCTAATGCCGATTTACGTAATACTGATTTGTCTTATGCTGATTTATCTTATGCGAATCTGGAAAATGCACAATTACAATCAGCTCAATTAGTTGGGGCACATCTTGCTCATGCTAAAATGAATCATGCTGATTTAACTGGAGCCAAGTTAAGTGAAGGCACTCAGGCAACAGGGGCAATTTTATCAAATGCTGAATTACTACATGTAAAATTTATCGGTGCCGATTTACGTTATGTAGATTTGCATGATGCTGATCTTGCTGAAGCTGATCTTTCTAATGCCTTTTTACAACAAGCTAATTTACAACAAGCTAATTTAAAATCAGCCAAATTATGTAGCGCAATGTTTGTTGATGCTAATTTAACTGATTGCGATTTAAGAAGTACTAATTTATGTAATGCTCACTTTAATCGAGCTAATTTGATGAAAGCCAATCTTACTGAGGCATTTTCAAATGTACCAGATGTCTCTAGCAAGGTGACTTTAGTTGGAGCTAATTTAACTCAAGCTAAATTAGTTAATACCAATTTTAGTAATGCTGTATTAAAAGAAGCAAATTTTTATCGCGCTGATTTACGCGATGCTAATTTATCAAAAGCAATGTTAGGTGGTGCGCATTTACGACGAGCTAATGTTGCAGGCACAGATTTTTCTGGAGTTGAATTGGGTGGAGTTGTCATGGATTTTACTAATTTTTCTCAAGCAAAAAACGCTAATATTCCTTCATATAAAAGAAACTTACGCTAGGGATAAAATATGTCAAGAAATGTTGATGTAGCAATACTGGGTGCAGGTAGCGCAGGATTAAACGCTTTTAGTCAAGTTAGACCAACTACTTCTGATGTTGTACTGATAAATGGTGGGCATTATGGTACTACTTGTGCCAGAGTTGGATGTATGCCATCAAAAGTCTTAATAGAGGTAGCAAAAGAATATTCCAGAAGGCAGCATTTTGAAAATTTTGGAATTAAAGGTAGTGATCAATTAAGCATTGATGGTAAGCAAGTGATGAACTATGTTCGTAGTTTACGCGATGCTTTTGTTGGGCGGGTAATGCAAGGTATTGATAAGATTGGTGATCACAATATTAAGGGTTATGCTCGCTTTATAGAACCTAATGTTTTAGAGGTAAATGGCGAACGTATTGAAGCTAAAAAAATAATTATTGCTACTGGTTCGACACCAATTATTCCATCTGAATGGCAAGATAAAGTAATTACTAGCGATGATTTTTTTGAGTTAGAAACTTTGCCCAACTCGATTGCCGTCATTGGATTGGGTGTTATTGGTAGTGAAATTGGGCAGGCTTTAGCGCGTTTAGGTGTTAAAGTTATAGGCATAGAAAAGTCATCTAAAATCTGTGGAATTTCTGATCTGGCTATTAATAAAGTGGCTGTTGAAGAATTATCCCAGGATTTTGATCAACTGTGGTTAGATACAACGGCGGAATTATCAAAAACCGCTGATGGTATTACAATCAATGCTGATAATGGTAAATCAGCTACTGTTGAGATGGTTTTATCAGCAATTGGGCGTTCTCCTAATATTGAAAATCTTGGGCTTGATATATCAGGATTAGCTATTAATCCTAATACTATGCAATTAGGGGATTTACCAATATTTATTGCTGGAGATGTAACATCACATCGCCCGATATTGCATGAAGCTGCTGATGATGGAATGATTGCTGGTTATAATGCTACTCAAGATCAAGTTCAAGCTTTTAAACGTCGCGTACCACTACAGGTAGCTTTTACTGATCCACAGGTGGTGATTGTTGGTAAATCTATTGCTGAATTAGCAGGTGAAAAGATTATAATTGGCGAACGCGGCTTTGTAATGCAAGGGCGTACTAAAGTCATGGCGCGTACACATGGACATTTACGTGTATATGCAGAACCTGAATTTGGACGCTTATTAGGTGCAGAAATGATGATACCAGATGGAGAATATGTGGGTCATTTTTTAGCACTTGCTATCGAACACCAAATGACAGTCGCAGATGTTTTACTAACTCCTTTCTATCATCCAACCATAATGGAAGGCTTGGATGATGCTTTAAAAGCAATAGCGGCACAATTGAAAGATAAAAAATCTATAAACCTATTGACAATGATTCCATAATAATGCTTGCTATTAATATCGTAATTAATATATAATATTAATTTTTATTTAGCAAATAGTAATATGGAATCAAAAAATTTTTATAATGAATTAGATAATATTATTTCTACTTTTCCTGAACGTTCACGTATGATCGTGGAGCGTCGTTTAGGTTTTAATGGTGTTTCTGATTCTTTAGAGTCTATTGGTCAAGATTTATCCGTAACACGAGAACGTGTTAGACAAATTGAATCTTCTTGCCTTTATACTATTAATAAATCTTGCGGTGTGGTTTTAGCGAAGAGATTGAAAAAACTCTTAAATAAACGTAAAAATCCACTTTATATGAATGATTTAGAGCAAGAGGATGAATGGCTGCAAGGGTTTTTAGAAAGAACAGTATTCTTAGGGCAATTAATAGAAAAATTAACAAATTATCATGTATTTGCAATTAATGATAATTTCGTCATAACACAAATTAATCGCGATCAATGGACTGATTTAAAAGCAGAAACATTGGTAGCTCTTAAAGAAAAAGAAAAAGAAAGACTTTCTCCAGCCAAAGTCAAACAATTTCTTCGTCATCTCGCTAGTAATCAAAATGCCGGCGAACTTAGTCAATTACTCTATGATTCTATTGAAGAGAAATTACATTATGCTTCACCACAAGGTAAAGGCGCAAAAATCTTATGTAGCGTCGGGCGTGGATTATCAAATATTTTAACTGGTTTATTAGTAGAGGCAACAGAACCTTTACATTACACGGAATTAGCAAAACGTTGTTCAGATGTATTAGGGCGGCACGTTGAAGGTTATGTACATAATAGTTTAAAAGATTTAGCATATCTATATGGACGTGGAATTTATGGAACTTTAGATCATTTTCCGGCAATTAATAAAAAAGAAATTTTATCCGCAACAGAAAAAATTATCACTCAAGGTCCCCCAGAACGTCAATGGAGTTGTAGCGAATTACTTTCAAAGTTAAAAAACAAGCATAAAACCAATGATTTAAATAAATATACTCTGAATATTATTCTATCCGAATCGAAGAAATTAAAATCAGTTGGTAGGTTAATGTGGATTAAAAAACGTAAAACTGGTGAAGTGTTACGAGTTGATTTGCAACAAACTGTTACTAATGTTATTAGAACCGCTAAACATCCAATTTATACCAATGACATTAAAGAGTTTATTTTAAAGCAACGAGGTTTAGATGAGTATTTTACGATATTACCGACTGCAGAAATTGCGCGTATCAAGCCTAATCTTTGGGGTTTAGTAGAAAGAGATTTTTTGCTGACTAAAGTAGAGCGTCAACAAATGATTGGTAGTTTCTTAAAGTTTTTAGAAAAACGTCAGCAAGGTTTACATATTTCAGAATTAAAAAATATTCTGTTAAAAGAAAATATTTCGTTACCAGATGTATTTACTAATTATATGGCTATGAGTCTTGCACAAACGGATTCTCGTTTAAAGGTGCGTCGTGGGCAAATACTTGGTTTGGCAACTTGGAAAGATGGTAAAAGAATTACTATTAGAGAAGCTGTAGAAAAAGTAGCTGAAAAGCTTACTGTTCCGATGAATATGTTGGAGTTAAGATCTGAAGTTGAAAAAATTGTTAAGCATGAGGTTAAACAACCTTTACATCGTTTGTTAGAAAACGCTAATTTGATACGTGATGAGCAGTTAAATACTTGGCATAAACAGGCTATGTAGTGCGTTTTATTTATAGTGCGTTATTTTATCTATTAGTTCCTTTTATAATAATACGTTTATTTTGGCGTGGTTATCGGCAACGTTGGTTAGAACGTTTTGCTTATCATTCATCTAATATCCCTCAAGGGGGGATTTGGATACATGCGGTTTCTATGGGCGAGGTACAAGCTGCTGTACCGCTGATTAAGGCTTTAATTAGTAAGTTTCCTCAGTATTGTATTTTGGTTACAACTATGACTCCTACTGGCTCGCAGAGAGTTCAGGAGGTTTTTGGTAAGCAAGTTTCGCATGTTTATTTGCCTTATGATTTGCCGGGTGCTATGGGGCGATTTTTAAATAAGATACAACCACGGTTGTTAATTATTATGGAGACTGAGTTGTGGCCAAATTTATTATACTCTTGTAAGAAGCGGCAAATTCCTGTGATTTTGGCAAATGCTAGATTGTCAGCAAATTCGGCTGCTGGTTATCAACGTATTAATGGTTTGGTAAGGCAAATTTTTAGTGGAATCACAGCAGTTGCGGCTCAAACATCTTTGGATGCAGCGCGGTTTATTGAGTTGGGTATGGCTGCAAGGAAGGTGCATATAACTGGTAGTATTAAGTTTGATGCTGATAATTTATCTGTAGATGATCAATTCCATATACAGCGGCGAGTTTGGATTGCGGCTAGCACTCATGAGGGCGAAGAGGATATTGTTTTAGAGGCGTTTGCTGAATTAAAGATACATTTCAAGGATTTGTTATTAATTTTAGTTCCACGTCATCCGGAACGCTTTAATAAGGTAGCGGCTAAATGTGAAAATACTAAGTTTATTACTAGCAGACGTAGCGAAGAAGGTAAAATCAATCTGAATACTGATATTTATCTGGGCGATACTATGGGTGAATTACCGTTATTATATGCTGCTAGTGATGTTGCTTTTGTTGGTGGAAGTTTGGTTGCTGTTGGTGGGCATAATTCTTTAGAAGCAGCGGCTCTGGGTTTGCCTGTAATTATGGGTCCACATGTATTTGAATGTGAAGCAATTTTTAAGAGTTTGTTAGAAGCTGAAGCGGCGACACAAGTTAATAATCGCGCCCAATTAATTTTAGCTGTGACAATGTATTTCAGTAATGATCAATTGAAAACACAGACAGGAGAAAATGGACGCTTATTTGTCAAAAAAAATCAAGGAGCTTTAGAGGCTTTATTAAATATAATTAAAAATTATGAATAATCCGATATATTTAGGTGTAAATATTGATCATGTTGCAACTATTAGGCAAGCCAGAGGTACTCGTTATCCTGATCCGATTCAGGCTGCTATTGAGGCAGAATCAGCAGGTGCAGATTTAATCACTTTACATTTACGCGAAGATCGACGACATATTCAAGATCGCGATGTATTGTTATTGAAGGATGTTTTACAAACGCGCATGAATTTAGAAATGGCTGTTACTGAGGAAATGTTAGCCTTTGCTGAACAGATTCAGCCACATGATGTATGTTTGGTGCCTGAACGACGTGAAGAATTAACTACTGAAGGTGGGCTTGATGTGGTTGGGCAAATTGATCGTATGACTGAGGCTTGTCAAAGATTAGCGGCTGTTGGAACACGAGTTTCTCTATTTATAGATGCTGATATTGCACAAATTGATGCGGCTAAACAAGTAGGGGCGCCAGTAATTGAGATTCATACTGGGCACTTTGCAGATGCTAGTGAGACTCATGAACAAATATTAACGGCAGCTAAACATGGTGCTGAAATAGGATTACAAGTCAATGCAGGGCATGGTTTGCATTATCATAATGTGGCAGAAATTGCAGTAATTCCAGAAATTAAAGAACTAAATATTGGACATGCAATTGTAGCTAGGGCATTATTTACTGGCTTTAAGGAAGCGGTTCGAGAAATGAAACGCTTGATGGTGGAAGCTCGTAATTTTTAAACTGCTATTAAGTTAAGGGCAACCACAAGGGGTTGCCCCTACTCATTGATTAGCAATACAATACATTATAATTTTTCAATCTTAGCTTCTGGATATTCTTGTTGTCGCAATTTCCAATTCTTTATTGTTACATATTTACATAATATTAAGTACAGCGAATTACGTGGATAAACTAATAAAGTTTATCTTCATTCAATTTTAGATAAAAAGATATTGTTAGCATAATCATTACTGTCTAGCGGCGTAGTAAAAATACCCACGCCCAATCGCTTATAATCCTTGTGCGATAACAGAAGCTAAAAGCACTAAAATAATACCACCACCATAAAATGGTCCAAGTGTTATAGAAAACATTACTTCTTTATAAGATGATTTTTCAAATCGAGTAGCATTTAAACTGTTAAACTAAGCCCTCTATGTCGCCATAAAGAACTCGTCTTCAGAACCGCACGTGAGACTTTCACCTCATACGGCTCCCCCCATATGGTCTTTATCAGTGCCACCTCAAATTCAAAGTTCATGCTTCTCCTCTGAATTTGCCTGTTGCCTTCATTGTTTTCATGAATTCGGCGTGGTACTGGTCATGACAGTGTAGGTGCATTAGTACTAGATTTTTATAAGAATCCTTTCCGCCCTCTGCTTTGAAGGTTTTATGATGGCTTTCCATCATGTCTCCATTTTTAAATATACTATTGCAGTATGCACATTTGCCATTTTGTTTTACAAGCATTTTGGCTTTACTTGGTGATATATCACCATAGCCTTTACTTAATCTTGCTGCCCAATATAACTCATCACCGTCGTAATATGATTTTCCTGCCTTTACCTTGACGTGTCTTTTTATCTTGGTATCTGTATATTTAACCAAGATTTGATCTACGATTCCGTCTTTTTTCGTGGCAAAGCACCATCTTCTTGTATCAATGGTGTGGAAATATTTATTAGCAATCCATTTTCTACCTTTGGTAGGATGTCTTCTTTTAGCCCATGCCCAAAGTTTCTGCCACATCAAATAGTCCAACTTTTGAAATGTTTCTGAAGCTACACAAGTTCTGTAATAGTTTGCCCACCCCCTAATTATTGGGTTTAAACGCCAAATTACTTGTTCTTGAGTCGCTGCTTTCATCTGCCTCAGCACTTCTTTAATCTTATTTGAATGTGTTTCTATGGATTTTTTACTTGGTTTTATGAGTATCTTGAAACCTTGTTTGTTCGCGAACTTTCTAGCTCTATAACCTGTAGTTTCATTCTCGTAATGCCTGCAATTGAAACCCAAAAAATCGAAACCTTCTGTGCTATGCACAATTCGAGTCTTTTCTTCTGATAATTCCAGACCACGTTCTTTTAACCATTCAGCTATAATTAGCTTAGAATCCTCAATAACTTTTTTATTTTCGTGCATTACCACAAAGTCATCAGCATATCTTACTATTCTGATTCGACCATTACGTAGTTCTATCACTCTGTATCCTTTTTCTCTTAGCTTTTCATATAAATAACCTTCTATTCCATCTAAGGCTATATTAGCTAAAAGTGGGCTGATAATACCACCTTGTGGCGTGCCAATATCTGACGCTTGGATTTTTTGGTTTTCCATAACCCCTGCTTTTAACCATTGTTTAATAGTAGCCTTGGCTACCTTTCCATCTATTAAATTTAATAAATGTTTATGGTCTATGTTATCGAAACAACCTTTGATGTCAGCGTCTAGTACCCATTTCTGCTTTTTGGATACACATTTGAAAATGTCCTCCATAGCATCATGGGCACTTTGTGCGGGTCTAAAGCCATAGCTATTAGGCTCAAAGATTGCTTCAAAAGGTGGTTCTATAGCAGTTTTGACTATTCCTTGAACCACGCGATCCTTGATGGTTGGAATTCCAAGCGGTCTTAACTTACCGTTTTTCTTAGGTATCCATACTCTTCTTATTGGTTTTGCACGATAACTTTTGAAAGATGATTGGGCAAGTTTCATTAATTCTTTAACTAATTCTTTCCTTTGTAAAGGACTTAATGATTTAACCCTATCAATTCCAGCAGTCTTTTTACCTGAGTTATCTTGTGTGATTCTACGAACATTTAAGATTATTGAGCAACTACTTCTTAAAAGTAGCTTGCTTAAAGCTTTTGCTTGTTTCAATTGACCAGCTTTGGTGGCTTTATAAATACGCTTTTGCAACTTGAAAACCGTTTTCTCAACCTTTCTCCAGACAACATCCTGCCATTCCCACTCTGAGGTGAGCCATGCCGGGGCTTTCTGCCCTGTTTTGTCTAAATAATTTTGATCTAACGTTTCTACTGTTATCATATTTCTATGTCTATTCACGCTTTATTATTAAGTGAATTGTTATTAACGATTTATGCTCCACATGACACTAAAGTAATCTTATATCCATATAATTGCCCTTTAGTTCCTACCCGGGTGCTGCGCTATCAGTTGACTGCTGACCTCTTTCCATACCACTTCTATGGTAAAGTGCTTTGCTACACCCGTTTTTCCTCGTTCCGATAAAATGTTTCAATGGTCATAGACCATCTTCATTGATAGTTTAGGCTTTAGCTATACGCCGAGGTTCTTGAGTTGATTAAATCACACAAATACAATTATGATTTACTAACCTGTCGTGTCCTTTTAGTCTACCGACGCTTCAAACGCTAATTCCTCTCGTAGCCATGCTATCTTGCTTGCCTTTCATCCTTTTACGGCGTTTTACCCTTGCTCAACCAGCAACGTGTCATTGCGCCAGCCGGGTAATGCTTTTGGACATATTTCAACTAATGCCCTAGGTTTTTAACCTTACCATTTTTATCAGTTATACTGAACTCCTGTCCAGTACTCTAATTTATGAAAATTTATTTCATTTAGTTAGAAACGAGTCACACGTAGATATGACTATCATCTGTCATACGATTTTTAATTACCCATGTATATAGTTTTCTATATAATCGTTCTTGTTGTAAAAAATAAGTGTCTAAAACCCAAAATAAAATTATTGGTATTACCGTAACAAACATTATATCCTTGTTCGATTGTAAGGCAAAAATAAAACCCATTACACTAATAGCCCAGCCTTTTATTAAAAACGATGTATGTGCCATTCTATTAATAACTGATTGAATTAAATCTATTTCTTTTATAAGAATACTGTGACGATCCGTCATATATTTACCTACCTTTTTAGTATTACAAAATTGTTCATTCCTTTGGGTATGTATAACATCGGAGTTTGCTTTCCATTGCTTAACTCATCTGTGCGACTAGCTATATAATTACTTAACTCATGAAGTTCAATTAAATTATCCTTATTTTTATCAGCATAGTGTTTATTTAAGGTTCTAAGTATGCTATGTGTAAAAATTCCATGACTTAATCCATCTACTTTGTGTGTAATCGTGTCACGATTACTGGAACTTATAACTGCAATATTAGCATTTACTACATTCTTCAATAAACGCGGATTAAAATCATTTTGAATGTGATTACTATCAATCAACAATATTCTTCTACCACGCGCTGCTGCCAAAGCCTTGTGTAGAATTTTCCATTCTAATAGTGTAGATTCTTGCCAGTTTTTACTTAATGCTTTAGCATCACTAGGTAAAATATAAGATTTGCCATCCTGATTCACACCATAGCCAGTAAAAAACAATATAACAGTATCATTGCTACCAGCTTGTTTAAATAATTTTAGCCCCTCTATGATATTTTCCTTAGTAGGATCTTGTGTACCATTTGTCAGTAAAATACTATGAACAGTATTATAAGATTTAGCTTGTTGATCAATAAAAACTTTGTAAATAGCAACCGCATCAGCAGCCGCTGATTTTAAATAATGTAAATAATCAATATAACTACCCACACCAATAACTAATAAATATAAATCTCCTTGTTGCGATGTTTGTGATGAATTAATTTGCAGGTTTTGCGAACTACTACCAATATCATTAGTTGCAATAAATTGCATATTATTAATACCAGAATCAACTACAGGAATAGTTAAAGTTTTTTGATAGTCTTCTTGCTCTAAAGCTAAATCAGTGAATGATGTCACTAAACGATCATTAACATATACATCCAATGTCTTGACTGGGCTTTCACTAGCATCAAAAGCTAATTCTACTGAAGCTTCTGTTTCAGAATTTGTACTAGATATAATTTGAAATTGCGGTGGTTGCGATTCAATTAATTGGCTAATTTGAAAGTCATCAGTTTTAGGGAAATTCAGAGTGCGAACCGTGTTGCTAACAATATCTGGGCGATATAGATGTTTATATAATTGACTTGCTTGTACATAATCAGCAGCTTTATCTACATCATGATTAATCTGCCAACCAATTAATTCATCTCCAGTAGCTGAACTAATATAATGACCAGTTGCTAACCAAGCTACCCATTGTTGTTTTTGATGATATAGTGTCAAAATATTCTTGTAAGTTTTTAAATTCCAAAGTCGCACAGTGCCATCTTCGCCACCTGATATTAAAAAACGACCATCTGCTGAAATTGCAATTGCCCACACATTGCTTGTATGCCCAACATAATTACCTAATTTTTTACCATCGCGATTATAAATCGCAATAACACCATTAGCTCCAGCACTGATAATATTATTTCCATCTGGTGTAAAGCTATAAGTTAGATGACGATAACCATTAGTCATACCTCGTTTAATACTGACTTGAGTAATCTTTTTATGATTAATATCAAGAACAGCAAAATAACCATATTTTCCGCCCGGGCGGCTAGAAAGTGACCAATCTAAGTATTTAGTTTGAGCTTGAATAAAATCCCAATTATCTTTGTTGTTAATTTTTCTAGGAATACCGATTCTAGCTTCAGCAGTAAATTTTGGTAAGCTGAGACTATATTCTAAGCCACCACGTTGATTAATATTTTTATAATCAAGTTTTTTACCCCAGCCAATTGCATTATGTTCATTAGAAAAACCGACACTCCAAATATTAGCATTGTTTCCACCTAAACTGGTTATATGCTCTGCCTTAGTTAAACTCCATAAATTAATTGCATGTTTATTACCACCAACACTAGCTACTTGTTCACCATTAGGGCTGATAGCTATTGCTGTAATTTTATTGCTATGTCTTTTATACCTTGCTACATGCCGAAAATTAGAAATTGACCAAACATGACAATGTACAGGCGTAGTTGTTCCTCCTGATACTAAATAATTTCCTTTTTTACTAAAAGCCAAACTACTAACACCATCATCTAATTTAGCAAAAGTTTTAATAAAATGACCATCTTTAGCACTCCACAAACGAATAGTCTTATCCAAGCTAGCTGAAGCTATATATTTAGAAGAAATCACCACAGTAGTTATTTTTTCTTTATGCCCCTTTAATATCTTAAGTAATTCTCCAGTATCTACTTGCCAGAAACGCATGGTTTTATCATTGCCAGCAGTAATAACGCGCTTAGAATCTGATGTAAAAGCAACAGCACTGATATCGCCAGTATGTCCATTTAAAACATGTAGTTTCTGTTTTGCTTCAATATCCCATATAATTGCAGATTGATCAGTGCTACCTGAAATCAGAAAATTATTATTAGCCGAAAAGGCTAAAGATTTGATAGTATTTTGATGCCCTTTTAATAAAGTAATAAGTTCGCCACTCTCAAAATCATATAATCGAATAGCCATTTTTTCTTCACTAGTGCCGGTAAATAAACCGCCAGTTGCTAACCATTTACCATCTGGAGATAAAGCTAAGGCATAAATTTGTCCATCTTGCCCTAAACTTATTTGCCCACGTAATGTTCTAATAGTCTTGCCGGTTGAGGTATCCCAAACACGAACTACTTTATCATTACCAGCAGACACTAAATACTTTCCATCTGGTGTAAATGTTAATCCATGAACTACAGCCTTATGTTCACCATTATCAATTGTAAATATACTTGGTATATTTTCACTATCTGTATTTGATTGCGACGTTATGGGTTCTATTGTCTTATCAGAAGATAATAGCCATATAATAAATGCTACAATGATTGAAAAAAAGATTAGAATACGAAATCTAGGCATGATTTTTATGTTAAATAATTTGAATTAAATAATAATATATAATATTTTAAAGGCTAAATGCTAACATTTATTTAAATAAGGTTAAAACTATGGACATAATTTTTATAAGAGAATTAGAAATAGAAACAATTATTGGTATTTATGATTGGGAACGTAAAATCAAACAAACTTTAGTGTTTGATTTAGAAATGGCAACTGATATTCGTAAAGCTGCTGCTACTGATAATATTGATGACACTCTTAACTATAAAGCTGTATCTAAACGTTTGATTGATTTTGTCAATGGCAGTGAATTTTTATTGGTTGAAACAATGGCTGAACGTATTGCAGAAATCGTGCTAAATGAATTTTCAGTGCCTTGGCTACGTTTACAAGTAAACAAACGCGGTGCTCTCACTAGCTCACGAGATGTCGGCATTATTATTGAAAGAGGTAATAAAACTTTATAATGGCACGAGTATATATTAGTATCGGTAGTAATATCGAACCATTACGTTATATACGTTCTAGTATTAGAACTTTACGCCAATATTATGATAAACTAATATTATCTTCAGTTTATGAAACTGAAGCGGTAGGTTTTGAAGGTGATAATTTTTATAATTTAGTTGTCGGTTTTGATACTAAAATGGAAGTACATAAGGTAGTTGAAACTCTAAAGCAAATCGAAAACGATAATAATCGTCAACGAACTAGTGAACGCTTTTCAGCACGTACCTTAGATTTAGATCTTTTATTATATGATAATTTTATTGTTAAAGATGAAATATTAAAATATGCTTTTGTAATCATTCCATTAGCTGAAATCGCGCCACAATCTTTACATCCTATTACCAAACAATCTTATAGTGACTTAGCACAAGCTTTTGATACCAGTGAACAAGCTATATGGCGAGTTTAAAAAATGAATATTTCAACTTATGCACTTGAAAATGATGATAAATTTTTTTTCATAGCGATGCTAACTATGGCGGCAAATGGTTTAGAACTTTCTGAGAAAGATCTAATTTTAGTCGATATTGAACAAGCTGAAGGTAAGAAATTTTGGTTGAAATATCATACTGAAAAACAATTGATTGCATTTGCATATGAAAATATGGTTGATGCTACTTGGTTTTTAGAAAAGCCTATTCAATTAGCAAAACTAAAATCTTTGCTTAAATTGCTTTCTCAAACAAGTAACAAGCAGCCAATTGTTGAACCAACACCAATTGTTGAATCAACACCAATTGTTGAATCAACACCAATTGTTAAACCAAATGATAGCTTTGATCCATCCTTGTTTTTAACAGGTGTATTCTTGAAGCATGAAGCTATATGTATTAAGGCAGCAAACTTTGCACCTTTATATATTTTGCCTGAACAAAACAGTTGTCTTACAACAGTTGACATTAATTTTCGCCATTTAAATTCTGAACAAAAACAATTTTTTGAGGCAGAAATTTCACAAATTGAAACCGAAAGTTTAACAGCAGATGATATAGCGACAAGATCGGATTTATATAAATATCCTATAGAAAGTTTCTTATGGGCAACAACTTTATGTTCTTCAAAAGGTAGTTTATTAAATGGTATTTCTGTTGATGAAACTAAGATACTATTAAAGCAATGGCCTGATTTTTCTATATTAGTGCATGACATTGCTCATATTCGTCTTGCTGCTATTATGGTAAGACGAAGTCTGACTCTTAAAAGTCTTGCTGATAGAACACAAATTCCTATAGAAACTGTAGTAAATTTTTTTAATGCCTGTTTTATCACTCAACTTATTGAAATTAACAATAATATATCTGATGAAAATGAATCTATTTATTCATCTGAACAGCATTCTATATTTAAAAGTATTTTAAATAAACTGGAATAAAAGCATATGAAAGAAATTAAATTAGTTTTTACAGGCAGCATGGGTGCAGGCAAAACTACTGCCATATCTGCTATCAGTGAAATACCTGTTATTAATACTGATGTACGTACCATCGGTGAAGATGCCCAATATAAAAAAACCACAACGGCTGCTATGGATTATGGCGAATTAACTTTAGATGATGGAAATAAACTTAGACTATATGGCACCCCCGGGCAAGAACGTTTCCAATATATGTGGCCGATTATCATAAAAGGTGCTTTGGGTTTAATTATTTTAGTTGATGATGCTAATTCCCATCCATTAAAAGATTTAGCACTTTTTATTAATTATTTTAGAGATCATATTAATAAAATTCCGACAGTAGTAGGTATTACCAGAAGGGATCTTGAACAGGGTCCAAATATTCAAGAATATCATGATTATCTACACAAAGAGGGTCTGAAATTACCTATATTTTCAATAGATGCACGACAACGTGATAATATAATCTTGATGATACAAGCATTAACTGCTATGGTAGAATTTAATTAAGAGGTAATCAATTAATGTTTTCTCAACAAGTAATTACCCAATTATCTAATGGTTTAAAGCAATTGCTAGAAAATTGTGATCCAGTTGACGCTGCTTTAATTGCAACAGTAGATGGACATATGGTGACTATGGAGCAGCGCGGAAATTATTTATTAGAGCGTTTAGCGACAATGGGGTGTAGTATTATGTCTTTAGGAGATACTATTACTTCTGAATTAAAAATGGGAATTTGTAATAATATTATCTCTGAAAATGAACTTGGAATTATTATATTTATGCACATAAACGACGATGTGGTTCTAGTTAGTTTAACAACACAAAAGAATGCTTTAGGCATGTTATTGACGCATTCCAAAAAATGCGCTCAAGATTTAAAAACTTTAGTAAATTAATAGGAAATTAAAATGGCTAATATTAATGAAATTTGTGCTGAAATTGTACATGATGTAGATTCTGCTGTAGCTTGCGCGGTAGTTGATTTAACTACTGGGTTAATATTAGGAATAAATCATACTATTCCTTATTTTACTAATTCTTATTTAGATGCAGTTGCCGCAGCGGCTGTTGAAATGATGCGAGGTAAAAATATTCGAGTCATTGAAGATATGCTGGCTAGTATGCGTGGAACAGAAAAGCAAACAAATTTAATTGAAGAAGTACAAATGACAACTAAAGGTACTTATCATTTTATGGCAGTGATTCCAGAAAAACCAAATTCTTTAGTGGTATTAATTACAACTAAAAAAGCCAATTTAGGAATGGGATGGGCTGCTGTACGTCAGTCTTTACCTAAATTAGCATCTCTTTGCCCATAAAGCAAAGAAATAAACTGAATTTGTTTTAATTCTTTATCATAAATAGCAAATTGAGCAGCATCTAAAGGCTTAACGCGCGGGATTCCCACTGATCCCGGGCATATTAAAGTGTGTGTAAACTGTTTTAATTCCATCGTTTCTTCAATATAATGTTTATCATAATGCGATCCTAATCTACCATAAACTCCGGGTATATGTGTATGACCATGAAAACAAATCGGAATTTTCTTGTTTTGCAATTCATTTAAATTATCTTCATAAGTCATTTCATAAACATAAGCATTAAAAAATGTTGGATCAACTGGGGCGCCATGTACCGCTAACCAATCTTTATGACGTATCATTGGTGGTAATTCTAATAACCATTTTTTGTTATCTGAACTAACCTTATCCTGACTCCATTGCAATGCCGCTTGTGCTACTTGTGAAAAACCATGTTCAAATTTTCCTGTTGCTAGTGCATGATCATGATTACCCTTTATAATGTAAATGTTTGTTTGTGCTTTTAGTGTTTCAATACAAGCATTTGGTTGTTTACCATAACCAACTATATCACCTAATACTATAATTCGATTAATATGCTTGGATTCTAAAAAATCTAATACAGTTTCTAATGCTGGTAAATTCGCATGAATATCAGCTAACAGAGCAATATAACGACTTTTATCAAGATTGATTGAAAGTAATTGTTGTGGATTTAAGACATTAATTAATGAATTTGCTATGATTCGCTGTGTTTTAGATAAAAATACATTACGTAATTGTTCAGCTAATACAGTTAAATATTGTGAATCATTAAAATGTTTTAAAATTAATTGACGAATTATTTTTCCAAGTTTGCTTGCTAATTCTGCTGTCAACCAAGATAATGAGCGGATATACACACCTAGGATTTGACCACAACTAATAAACCTATCCCAGCGATATAGATCATCGTCTATATAATATAATTCACCAGATTCAGTAACTGCAAAATTGGATAATCCTTCATCTAAACGTAATTTAAACTCTTGTGCTACCCTAAAATAGAGTTCAAATATCGCCTTTAAATGATGTAAATTTGTATCAATATGCACCGCTGTTAAATGCGGTGTAATATTGCCAATGACAATTTTATCATTAATAGTTGCAACAAACCAAGTTTTAGTAGGATGATGAACTTGTAATTTTTGTTCTTGTTCTAAATGAGTTGTTGCCCTGCCTATAGAGTTTTTTAAATCTAAATTGAGTTTAGAATTGATTTTAATGATATTTTTATCATTGCTATGTATGTGAGTATTTGGTTTACCGGTAAAAGTTGTACCATGATTTAATTTAACTCTTGGTGTTTTTAATAAAGCACTTATCTCTTGTTTTTTGTAAGTTATTTCGCCCTTAACGGCTCCAATTAGAGTAATATCCATTATTGATTCAAACTACGCCCACCATCTACAGGTATAATTTGTCCAGTAATATACTGTGCATCACGTATTAAAAATAGGGCTATTTTAGCAATATCTTCAGGTGTACCGTGACGCTCAAGTGCAACTTTTGCCATTATTTCTTGTTTACTAGTTTCATCTATATTTTCTTCAGGCCATAGAATAGTGCCGGGCGCGATTCCATTTACACGTATATTTGGTGCTAATTCTAAAGCTAATGCCTTGGTAAGCATAATTAATCCAGCTTTAGCACTAGAATAAACAGGGTATGATGGCTTAGGGCGTTTACCATGAATATCCACTAAATTTATAATACAACCTTGGCTAGTTTTTAGATACGGTGCTGCTGCTTGAGATAGAAAAAATGGTGCTTTTAAATTAGTACCAAATAAATCTTCCCATTCTGATTCTGTAACTTGCCCCACTGAAGTAGGATAAAAAGTTGAAGCATTATTAATTAATACATCTAAACGCTCATAAGTATCTATGATTTGTTGTATCATATCACTTAATTTTGTGGTATCCAAGACGTTGCCTTGCACTAATATGACGGAATTTGGACGCTTATTATTTAATTCTGCTTGTAAAGCACGTGCTGCTGTTTCAGATTTATTATAATTTATTGCGAGGTTCATACCTACAGCATGTAATTTATGTGCAAGAGCGGCTCCTATACGTTTCGCGCCACCAGTAATAAATGCTACTTTAGTTTCTAACATATGAATA
The DNA here is from genome assembly GCF_001723685.1 of Candidatus Marithrix sp. Canyon 246. GTDB lineage: Bacteria > Pseudomonadota > Gammaproteobacteria > Beggiatoales > Beggiatoaceae > Marithrix. The sequence continues at coordinate 100,784 of NZ_MCBX01000001.1, read as the reverse complement.
CCTTATTTTCCCATATAAAACAAACGATTAATCAGGCTGGAGGTCGTATTTCATTCTACGAATTTATGCACCATGCACTATATGCACCCAGCTTGGGTTATTATAGTGCAGGTAGTCGTAAATTCGGTGCAGAAGGTGATTTTATCACGGCACCAGAAATTTCTCCTTTATTTTCGCATTGTATTGCTAGACAATGTCAACAAGTCTTAGCTGCTATAGAAAATGGAGTGATTTTAGAATTTGGTGCTGGCTCAGGAATCATGGCAGCCGATATTTTACAAGAATTAGAACAACTTGATTCACTACCAAAAAAATACTTAATATTAGAAATAAGTGCCGACTTACAACAGCGGCAACGCGCTACCTTAGAAAAACAAGTACCACATTTAATAGATAGAATTGAATGGCTACAACAATTACCAGCAACGACATTACAAGGCGTGATTTTAGCCAATGAAGTTTTAGATGCAATGCCAGTACACCGTTTTCGCCTTGATGAGCAAGGAATTTCAGAATTTTATGTAACTGTTGAAGAATCAGAATTTAAATGGCAAATTTTGCCGACTGAAAATGAAGAATTACGAGAAGAAGTAGAAAAATTACGTCCAAACCTACCAATAGGCTATATATCAGAAATCAACTTAGCCCTACCAGCTTGGATTCAATCATTACCATTAGCCACAGGCTTAGTATTATTAATAGACTATGGCTTTCCTAGTTCTGAATATTACCATCCTCAACGTAATGAAGGCACCTTAATGTGCCACTATCGACACCAAACCCATGATAACCCACTAATAAATGTTGGATTACAAGACATAACAACACATGTCAACTTTACCACGGTAGGCAAAGCAGCAATAGCGGCAAATTTAAAAGTTGCAGGATATACCAACCAAGCCAACTTTTTACTAGCCAGTGGCTTAGCACCAACTATTGATCCTAATGATACCAAGGCATATTTACAACAAGCACAACAAATAAAAACCCTGACATTGCCTAACGAAATGGGAGAATTATTTAAAGTCATGGCATTGACAGCTAATTTTGATATTCAATTAAACTAATGGTATTATAAAAATATTAATTGCGCAAAATTAAAAATTATATGTTTTAATGTAACCTTTTTTCCTGACAAGTTTCATGAAGATTTCAAACATATCCCCAAAGATTAACTAGGTAGGGGTAGTTGGGTAGGTACGACCTCATCTGCCTACCATTTAACTCCTATCCTAATTACTAATATGTCTTTCAAAATCAAAAAATTACCCGATATAATTATCATTACTGCTTTAACTACTATTATTGGTATCTTAGCCGGATTTGGAGCGATTTTAACAGAATATTTAGTTGAAATAGTCCATCATAGTTTTTTTGAACAAAAATTATGGGGTTTATTAGACTGGGCTGGTGATTATTACATTATAATTATCCCTGCTATTGGTGGTATCATTTTTGGTACAATTATAATCAATTTTGCTCGTGATGCAAGAGGACATGGTGTATCTGAAGTCTTGGAAGCAGTAGCAGTACGTGGTGGGCGCATCCCGCCAAAAGTTGGCGTGGTTAAATCAATATCCTCTGCTTTTTGTATTGGTACTGGTGGATCAGTAGGATTAGAGGGTCCAATTGCGCAAATTGGTGCCGCTATTGGTTCCAATATTGGACAGCTTTTTCACCTAACTGAAGAAAGAATTCGTCTGTTTCTTGCCTGTGGTGCAGGTGCCGGTATTGCCGCTACTTTCCATGCACCTATAACAGGATCTATCTTTGCCATAGAAATAATTTTAGGTCATCTTGAAGCTCGCTATTTCAGCGCAGTGGTAATTTCAGCGGTAATTGCTGATACTATCGCCCAATTCTATAAAACATCCCTTCTAACAGTACCTATATATAACTTAGTTAGTGTTTGGGAACTATTTTTATATTCTATCTTAGGTGTAATCATAGCTTTGGGCGCGATGGCTTTTATTAAAGTATTACATAGCATGGAAAACTTTTGGGAAAAATTGCCAATTTCTGACTATTTAAAACCAGTTTTAGGTGGAGCCTTATTAGGCATTATTGGAATGATAGTATTTTTTCAAGTTGATGGAACTCCACGTTTTTTTGGAATTGGCTATCAAAGCATTAACGACGCGCTAAATGGCGAATTAGTAATTGAACTAATTATTGCCTTATTTGTCATCAAAATTTTTACCACCAGTTTAACTTTAGGTTCAGGCGGCTCAGGAGGAACTTTCACACCCTCATTATTTATGGGCGCGATGTTAGGTGGTAGTTTTGGGCATCTTGTCAATACATGGTTTCCAATGCTGACTGCACCAGCAGGTGCTTATGCTTTAGTTGGAATGGCAGCATTTTTTGCCGGTGCTGCTCATGCACCATTAACTTCTATCATCTTAGCAATTGAATTAACAGGTAATTATACTTTAATTTTACCTATTATGTTAGCAACGGTAACCAGCACCTTAGTCACAAGCAGCATTCATCCTCATTCAATGTACACCATGAAATTAGCACAACGCGGGATTAAAGTTAGAAGAAGCGAACCCGGGCATGAATTGGATTTAATGGAAACCATAACTGTTGGTGAAGCAATGACAAAACAAGTTGAAACAGTATCATTAACAATCTCATTAATTGATTTAATAGATAAGTTTAATCAAAGTAATCATAGAGGATTCCCAGTAGTAACTGAGGATGGTGAACTAATGGGAATAGTTAGTATCAAAGACTTAGATAATGCAATAGCATCAGGAAATATAAAAGGGCGAGCAGTCTCTGAAATTGCAACTACAGATGTATTGACAGCCTATCCATATGAACCAATGAAACTAGCATTAGAACGTCTCGCACTACGTGATATTAGTCGTTTACCAGTAGTGCAAGAACAAGGATCACGTAAATTGGTAGGTATTCTATTAAGAAAAGATATAATTAATAGTTATCGTGAAAATGCGAGGGTTTAGACCTGACAGGTTTTAAAAACCTGTCAGGTCTTTGACTTTATTGGTTATTAATATTGAGAACAAGTCTTCTGATAAGCTTCATTAGGAAAATAATGATTCCATTCAGTTTGTGTTAGATTTCTACCAACCTTTTCACATGCTGTATTTATCCATGATTCTGGATTAATATTCCAAACTCGAACCTTATTATCCTTACTACCAACAGCAATTTTATTATTATCAGGGCTAAAAGCAACACTAAGAGCAGCACTTCTTCCAATTAAAGGTTTAGCGGCAGGTAATCTAGTTTTAACATCCAAGAATCTAACAGTCTTATCATAACTAGCACTAGCCAATGTTTTACCATCAGGGCTAAAAGTTACAGCTCTAATCCAAGACTTATGCCATGTTATTGGTTTTCCTATTGGTTTTCTAGTTTCCGCATCCCATAATATAATAGTCTTATCATCACTAGCACTAGCAAATATTTTACCATCAGGGCTAAATGCTACACCATTCACAAGATTTGAATGCTCACGCATTGGTTTTCCAATAGGCTGTAGATTTTCTATATCCCAAAGTCTTAAAGTTTTATCAAAACTTGCGCTAACTAACTTCTTACTATCAGGGCTAAAAGCTAAGCTATAAACAGTTTTTTTATGTTGTTCAAAACGTCCAAGTTCAACCATCGTTTCAACATTCCAAATAATGATGTTAGTATCATAACTACCACTAGCTAAATACTTACCATTTGGACTAAAAGCTACACTCCAAACTTTAAAATCATGATTTTTCAATGATGAACCAATTGATTTAAAAGTTGCTGCATCCCATAAAATAATAGTACTATCTTCACCTCCAGTCGCAATCATTTTACCATTTGGGCTAAATGCTACACTTAGAACATCTCCACGATGCTGAGTTAATCTTCCAATTTCTGTATTAGTATTTAAATTCCAAATTCTAACTGTTCCATCCTTACTCGCACTCGCAAGCAAATTGTTATCAGGGCTAAATGCAAGACTTAAAACTGATCCTCTATGCCCTTTTAAAGTATGTTCCATTGGAACTAATTTGTTTAAAATATAATTTAGATTTTGTTGTGTCTCAGAAGTATCAAATATACGTTGGGCTTGTACTGCTAATAATACTGCACGTTGTAATTCTTCTTTTGTAACTGTTTGAGATTTAGCAATTAATACTGCTTGTGAGCTTAATTGAATAGCTTGTGCATGTTCGCGTAATTCTTCAGCTTCTTGTTCTTGTTGTGCGGCTTCAGCTAAACGACTTCTTAAGTCTTTTATTTCTTCAGTAAACTTTTGCTTTTCTGCTACTATTTTTGATGCTTTTTGATATGATCCATACCATAAACCAAGAATTATGATTAATAACACAAATAAAAATGCCATTCCGTTTTTGGCATTACGTAATTTTGCATCTTTAATCTTTAATTCAGCTTGTGCGCGTACATTTAAACCTTTTTTAATAAAAACTCTTTCAGAGGAAGTTAATCTATCACCTTCTCTTTTCAAATATTCTTCTGCTGCTGCTAACTGCGCACCTCGCAATAAACCAATATCTTTCTTACGTGATTTGTGCCATGATTCTATTGCTTGTGCTAAATTATCGCGCCATAAATAGAATTGACGTTCTTCATCTACCCACTGCTTTAAAACTTCCCAATTATAAATAAGATTATCATGTACTAATGTAACTGTTGCTTGACCAATTGATTCTTTATCTTCTATAACTAATAAATTAGCATCAGCTAATGGTTTGACTACTTGTTCCCAATCATCATCACTGACTTGATCGCGAGTTAATATTTCACAACTATCTTCTGTAGCTATACCGGGAATTATTAATTGAATAAATAAACGACGTACTTTCTTTTGTTCTCTTAAAGTTTCAAAACCGTCATAAATGTTATTGGCATTTTTAGATAAGCATTTATCAATACAATTCATTACCTCATAATTTGCCTGAGTCAATAAATGATCGCTTTGCTGATTCCATAACATGGTTAAAGCAAATTCTATTTGCGATAAACGTAGTTTATTTTCCTTAATTTCTTTTATCAGTCTATCAGTTAGTTCTGAGGTAAATTTGACACCTAATTTATGTGCTGGAGTTTCAATAACCTGCCTTAGTTGTTCATATTCAGCTATAGAAGTTAATATTTTGCTTGGATTACTATCAAATAGTAAGGATAATCGTCCATATTCTAAAGCTTTTTTCAGAAAATCTGTGCGTATTGAAATTAGCAAAGTTACTGGAATAGTAGTCTTATCTATATCCAATAGACTATCTATAAAACGATGTTGTAATTTTTGATCTGAATTTAAATAATATAATTGTTCAAAATGATCAATGATTAGTAATAAACGTTTGTTAGGTGTAATAACACGTTGTATCAAATGAGAAAGTTTTAAACTACCATTTTGAATACCCGTAACAAAACTATTGTATTCCTCAAGTTTCTCTTCTGCTTCATTATGATTGAGTTGATCAACTAAGGCATATATTAGTTCATTGAAGGGATTATGTTGAGGTGAACATTGGACAATTATTAATGAATCATTTTGACGTAAACGCGGAATTAAACCCGCATTAATTAGAGATGTTTTGCCACAACCACTAGCGGCAACTAAACTAACAAAGTTATTTTTTTCTACTGCTACTAATAACTCTTCAACTTCTTTTTCACGTCCAAAAAAATTAGCAGCATCTTGTTCGCGAAAGGCAGATAAGCCTCGGTAAGGATTATCCTTAATATCTTCATTTGTCATTATTTATTCCTGAAATAAAATTAACACACATAGTATAGTATTTATACCTCACCATAATGCAAACTTTCTTTGATCCAACGTCCTATTAAAGCTTGACAGTTATCAGGATATTCTTGAAATAACAGTTTTCCTAATTCTAAAATATCAACTAATAAAGCCTGATCACGTTGTAAATCTGCAACACGTAAATTCATCAAGCCTTTTTGACGGGTGCCTAAAACATCCCCCGGACCACGTAAATCTAAATCATGTTGTGCAATTAGAAAACCATCATTATTATCACGTATAATTGCTAAGCGTGATTTTGCAACTTCAGATAAAGGTAATTGATACAATAAAACACAATAGCTTTGTAACATACCCCTACCTACACGCCCTCTTAATTGATGTAATTGCGCTAAACCTAAACGTTCTGGATTTTCAATTATCATTAAACTAGCATTAACAACATCAACACCTACCTCAATCACTGTTGTTGCAACTAATAATTGAAGTTCTTGTGCTTGAAAAGCAGCCATTACTTGTTCTTTTTCTTTCGCTTTCATGCGCCCATGCACTAAACCAATATTTAAATCAGGTAAAGCGGCTTCTAATTGTGCAGCGGTTTCGCTAGCGGCTTGACATTGTCGGCTTTCAGATTCTTCAATTAAAGTACATACCCAATAGGCTTGACGACCTTCATGTTGACAAACTTGCTTAATACGTGCCACGATTTCATCACGGCGAGTATTAGGTATAATAACAGTTTTAATTGGATTACGCCCCGGTGGCAATTCATCAATCACCGAAGTTTCCAAATCCGCATAAGCAGTCATTGCCAAAGTACGAGGAATTGGAGTTGCAGTCATAATCAATTGATGAGGATAAATACCTTTTTCACTGCCTTTATTACGTAAAGCCATACGCTGATGTACACCAAAACGATGTTGTTCATCAACAATAATTAACCCTAATTTGGCAAATTCAACTTGTTTTTGAAATAAAGCATGTGTGCCAACAACTAATGATGCTGTGCCACTGCTAATTAGTTCCAATGCCTGTTCACGTTTTTTCTTAGTTAAATTACCAGTTAGCCAAGTTACTTCAATATTTAAAGGCAGAAACCATTCTGAAAATATGCGTTTATGTTGTTCAGATAACAACTCTGTCGGTGCCATTATTGCTACTTGATAACCAGATTCAATTGCCTGTAAAGCACAGTGTGCTGCGACAACAGTTTTGCCTGAACCTACATCACCCTGTAATAAACGTTGCATAGGATAAGTAGCGCACAAATCAGTTGCAATTTCTTGCGAAACTTTTTCTTGAGCGGCAGTCAGTTTAAAGGCTAATTTTGATAAAAAAGTTTTAGCTAATTTACCACTATTTATTAATAGTGGTGCCTTATGACTACGATTAGCTTTTCTTAATCTATACAAACTCAGATGATGCGCTAATAACTCTTCAAATGCTATACGCTGTATAGCTGGATGCTGACCATTTTGTAAATCTTGAATACAAATATCAGAACTTGGATGATGCAAAATACGTAATACATCTTTTAATGGCAACAAATTGAATTGATTTAATAGTTTGGATGGAATATAATCAACTATTTTTTCAGCATTAAAAATTTGATTAATCAGTGTATGAAATAAAGATTGATTTAAATGACTATTACTTGGATATATAGCAGTTAAATGTTTTTCTTGTAAACTATTTGAGTTAGAATCAATTTGTTCATACTGCGGATGTACAATTTCCAAACCATGATATGCTTGACGCACTTCACCAAAACAACAAAGACGGATACCAGACTTAAATTTATCTTGTAATCCGGGGTAAACATTAAAAAAACGTAATGTAATCGTATTATTACCGTCACTTAATATACAAATAAGTGAACGTTTACGACTAATCTTCAATTGAGTAGTTTGGATTACACCTTCAATTAATACATGTTCTCCAACTTTTAGTTCTGATAATGGCTTAATTTGAGTACGGTCTTCATAGCGTAATGGTAGATGAAATAGCAGATCTTCAATTGTATAAATATTCAGACGTGCTAATTGTTCAGCTACTAATTCGCTGACACCGTCTAAGTTTGTTACTGGTGTCGTCATAGTAGATAGTTAATTTAAAACTAAAATTGCATCCATTTCCACTGCTGCACCTTTGGGTAAGGCAGCAACACCAATTGCAGCTCGTGCTGGATAAGGCTGTTGCCAATATTCAGCCATAATTTCATTAACTAATGTAAAATTATTTAAATCAGTTAAAAATATATTCAGCTTAACTATATTGATTAAATCACCACCTGCTGCTTGAGCTACGGCTCGTAAGTTTGTAAAAACTTGATGTATTTGTGCTGCCATATCACCGCTATTTAAAATCATAGTTTCTGGCACCAAAGGGATTTGCCCAGATAGATACACAGTATTATCTACTTTTACAGCTTGAGAATATGTTCCAATAGCTTGTGGTGCATTAGAAGTATTAATAACTTCGTAAGACATAAAGTACCTCATTTAAATTTAAATTTAATACTATTATATACCAACTTCCAAAAGAGAGAAACAATAATGGCACGTATTACTGTAGAAGATTGTTTAAATCATGTTGATAATCGTTTTAATTTAGTATTATTGGCGAGTAAACGCGCTCGTCAAATTGCTAATGGCGCTATTCCTTTAATAGCTGCTGAAAATGATAAACCAACTCTAATTGCATTAAGAGAAATTGAAGCTGGTAAAATCACACCGGATAATATTGAAAAAATTGCTAAAAAACTGATGAATAATTGACATTATGCCAGTTCCCTTATCCCCCTTCCCCTCACGAGTTTTATGGTCAGATTTGATTGATCTATTAGAAACTTACTTAGAAGCAGAAGATATTAAAGAAATTGATCGTGCATTTTTTTATAGTGCGTATGCTCATGAAGATCAAAAGCGTAAATCGGGTGAACCTTACATCAATCATCCTTTAGGAGTAGCCTATATTTTAGGGCAAATGCACATGGATACAGCAACTATATCTGCTGCTCTGTTACATGATGTAATTGAAGATACTGAGATTACTAAACAACAATTAAGTAATGAATTTGGTGAATTAGTTGCCGAATTAGTTGATGGCGTGAGTAAATTAGAAACAATTCAATTTAAAACTCGCGAACAAGCAACTGCTGAAAGTTTTCAAAAATTGATAATGGCAATGACGAGCAATCCTCGTGTTATTATCATTAAACTAGCAGATCGTTTGCATAACATGCGAACTATTGGAGCTATGAAACTGGCATCACAAAAACGTATTTCTCGTGAAACTTTAGATGTTTACATACCAATTGCAAACCGTTTAGGCATGAATGAGATACGTATTGAACTTGAAGAACTATGTTTTAAGACGCTTTATCCTTTGCGTTACAAAATCTTAGATTTTCATCTAAATGCAATTTCTCAACAACGCGCTGATACTTTTGATAAAATTGAATTCAGGATCAAAGAACAACTAGATAAAAAAAATATTCAAGCACGGCTGATTAAACGTAATAAACATTATTATGGTATCTATTATAAAATGTTAGATAAAAAGAAAACCGATACCAATAGTAAAATACAATCTTTTTCTCAAGTCAATAATACTTGCCCTTTGCGAATTATTGTGAACAGTGAAGATGATTGTTATCGTGTCTTTGGAGTGGTACAAAATCTTTATAAACCAAAAGGTAACGACTATTTTAAAGATCATATTGCGATTCCAAAAACTAATGGTTATCAGTCGATACATACAACTTTACAGGGTTCAAATCAAGTTTTGATTGAAATTCAAATCCGTACTAAAAAAATGGATGAAAGAGCCGAAAAGGGTATTACTAGCTATATACGTTCAGATGATGAAATTGATACAGGAATGAATGAATGGGTACGGCAATTATTGGATATGTACCGAAATACGGAAGATTCACTAGAATTTTATCATCACGTAAAAGAAGGGTTATATCCAGAAGAAGTGTATGTATTTACACCAGAAGGCGATATTAAAAAATTGGCTAAAGGTGCTACAGCTATTGATTTTGCTTATGCAATACATTCAAAGGTAGGTAATCATTGTTATAAGGCAAAAATTAATAATGAATATGTATCTCTGAATACTCCATTGGAAAGTGGACAAACAGTACAAATATTCACCGAATCATATATATGCCCTAAAGCTAATTGGTTGGATTTTGCTAAAACTCATAAAGCTCGATCTGAAATTCGTAATTTTATAAAAACCCACCAATCTAAGGATGCACTTAACTTAGGCAAACAAATGTTAGATAAAGAATTATCAGCATATTCTTTATCTATAAATACACTTAATGACGAACAAAAAGTTTGTTTATTAAAAACTTTTCATGCTAAAAATTTAGACTCCTTGCTAGCTGATATTGGTTTAGGTAATAAAATGGCATGGTTAGTTGCATGTCAATTTGATTCTACAGCAACAGCATCATCACACGATCTAGTTCATAAGCAACAAACTTTTCCAATTAAAGGCACAGAAGGTGCTTTAGTCAAATTTGCCGCTTGTTGTCATCCAATTCCAGAAGATCATATTACTGGAATTATTCATCAAGGCAAGGGGCTGACAATTCATAGAATGAACTGCAAAAACCTGCATCATAATAATAATAAATTATTCCCAGTGGAGTGGAAATCTGAAATAGAAAAACAATTTTCAGTAGATATTGAAATAAAAGCATATGATAACAAAGGAGTTTTAGCGGAAATTGCTAAGACTCTTGCTGATATGAATAGCAATATAGAAAATTTCCTTAAGAAGGAAAGTCATGGAGATATAACAGTAATGATATTTACTATCTCAGTATTTGATCGTAAGCATTTAGCAGATATTATACGTAAATTAAAACGACTTGATATAGTCATTCATATTGGGCGTAGATGAAAATTTATCGTTACCCACTACTATGCTGGAAACTTACAGATGATACTATTTGCGCTCGTGTAGTGGGTACAGAGTATGGATCAATAGATACACAGTTAAAGAAGTTACAAACTCATTTAGCTGATTCTTTGCAACAGGAATATGCTGAATATGATTATTTACCTGATCCATTGTTAAATCCACGCCTCAAAACCATTAATGTTAGTGTTCATCCTTCTTATGAAGAAAATTCTGCTATTTTTCCAGTCAAAACAGTTCTTAATATTCCAGTAACTGGCGTTTATGGCACTACAGAAGATGGTGATGAATGTTATTTGCCAATTTTAGATCAACATTTTTATTATTATAAACAAGAGCAATTACACAATTTAATGCAATATTTTGCTCGTGATTATTTTAATAATATGCCTCCTGAAGCTTTGCATCGTTATTTAATGTTAGGTCAACCTTGGTTGGAAGAAATTACTATACGTGTTAAACCCTATAAGCAACATCGCGCTGAAAATAAAGAAGTATCATCCAAAATATTACAACAAGTTGCAGATAGATTTCCTCGTAAGACTAAAGTAACTAGCATTGCACCAGAAGTAGCGTGGGAACGTCGTGAATTAGTAAATAGTTTACAAAAAAAATTAGATCAAGAAGCTGTTAGTGTGGTTTTAATAGGTGATCAAGGAATTGGTAAAACCACAATTTTATTAGACGTAGCACGAGAAATCTATCGTTCAAATTCAAAGCGTTATCTATGGCGTACAACTCCACAACGTATTATTGCAGGTGCGCGTTATTTAGGTGAATGGCAAGAAAACTGCGAAGAGTTAATGCAAGAATTGCAAGCTACAAATCATATTTTATGGATTAATGATTTTGTACATATGACTATGGTTGGTGGTGATGGAGCAGAGGATTCTATTGCTGCTTTTATGTTGCCTAATCTGCGTCAAGGGCAATTTCAAATTGTGGCTGAATTGACAAAGGCGGAATGGGATCAATTACGTCAACGCCTGCCAGATTTTGCGGCTCATTTTCATGTCGTATCAATTCCAAAATTATCACACAAGCAACTTTTCAAAATTACAGAACTGTTTGCAGACTATGTAGAAAAGCAATTAGATATATCTATAGAAAAGACTGCGATTAATTTAGTTTATCGTTTATTGGAACGCTATATTCGTTATGAAGCCTTTCCGGGTAAATTGATTAAATTTTTAACTTTATGTGTTAATGAAGCATATACTAATAATGAACAACTAATTGATAATGAAAAAGTTTTAACTAAATTTATTGAAACAACTGGTTTGCCTAAATTTTTATTACGTGACGATATACTATTAGACAAAGCGGCATTACATGATTATTTTGCACAAAAAATTATTGGTCAACAACCAGCAATTGAGCGCGTTGCAGAATTAGTAATGATTTTTAAAGCTGGGCTAAATGATCCTAATAAACCGATTGCCAGCTTATTATTCGCTGGACCAACGGGGGTAGGAAAAACCGCTTGCGCTCGTGCTTTAGCAGACTATTTTTTTGGGCAAGGGCAAAATTTAAATCCACTAATTCGCCTAGATATGAGCGAATTTCAACATCCAGTGCAAGTTGAACGCTTATTAGGTAATAATACCAAACCGGGTAAATTAATTCGTGAAGTTAGAGAACGAGCTTTTAGCGTGGTATTATTAGATGAAATTGAAAAAGCCCATCCGATTTTTTTTGATATTTTATTGAATGTGATGGATGAAGGCATTCTGGTTGATGCTAATGGGCGCGTCACAGATTTTAGAAATGTGATTTTAATTATGACTAGCAATCTAGGTGCTAGACAAAATAAACCAATAACTTTTACCAATAATCGTGACAATAATGACATTATTAATGTAGTAAAAAATTTTTTCCGCCCAGAATTTTATAATCGTATTGATCAAGTAATTACTTTTAATGCCTTAGATGCCGCTACAATGGAAAACATTATTAACAAAGAATTAGCGGCACTAAATGAACGAGAAGGTTTTAAAGAACGTAATTTAAGCTTAAACTTTACAGCGAAACTAGTTAAACACTTAATAAAAGTAGGTTTTGATCCAGAATATGGTGCCCGCCCTTTGCAGCGTATTATTGAACGTTTAGTGGTAGCAAAATTGGCAGATTTTATCTTGCAAGATATTGAAATTCATTCGGTTGATTTGAAGGTTGATTGGGATGGGGAAAATTTGGTAATATGTAATAAGTTTATGGAGGTAGATTAATGATTGAATTAGCACATTTATATGATACAAATTATACTGAATGGGCAAAGCGAAATGCCGAATTATTAAAAGTTGGAAGTTTTGCCCAAATAGACATTCCTCATTTAATAGACGAGTTATCTGATATGGGCAAAGCCGAATTCAATGAATTGGAAAGTAGATTAATTATTTTGTTAGCACATTTATTGAAATGGCAGTTTCAATATCAACAATTATCAGATAAATGGAAAGAATTTGATGGTAGAAGTTGGCGATATACCATTATTGAGCAGCGTTTACGACTAAATAGGCGATTACGTAAATCACCGGGGCTTAAATCACAATTACCCCAAGTCATAGAAGCGGCATATGATGATGCAGTCTATTTAGCCGCAAAAGAAACTCAATTGTCTAAAGACACATTTCCTAGAAGCTGCTCTTATTTAATTTCAGAGATTTTGGACGAAGATTTTTATCCAATCTCTGCTTGATTTGAAATAAAATGAAAACCATTCTCTATTTATCAAAAGCTGATGCACAACTATTTACGATTACTAAAAATAGAATAGAAATTCAAACTTTTCAAAATACTGAAAAAGGTGAAACCGATTTCATTCGTTGCTTAAATTTTAAAAAACCCATTTTTGTATTAGTTGATATTATTAAAGAAAATTATCAAAATCTAACAATGCCGCATGTATCAGCTAGGGATCATAGGAATTTAATCAAACATAACATTAAAAAACTATTTAATAATAATACTTATACACATAGTGTAATACAAGGGCGTGAACAGAAAGGGCGACGAGATGATAAAGTCTTATTAATGGCTTTAAATAATCCAGAAATTTTGCAACCTTGGTTGAATTTACTTGTTAGTTATAAAATACCTTTCACTGGGATTTATTCTTTACCATTATTAAGTGAACTATTATTAAAATCCCTTCCAAAAAATCCTGCTACATTATTAATCACTCATAATAATGATAGTTTGCGTCAAAGTGTTTTTGTAAATCAAAAATTACAATTAAGTCGTTTAGTATCTTTTGATACAAACATAGCTAAATCACAGTTTCTTCTGCAACAATTTAATAATATTAAACATTATTTAATCAGTGTCATAAAAGTTAATATTCACTCATTATCAATCATCATATTAACTGATAAATCATTGTTAAATACTTTACATCAAGAACTTAACATTGAAGATTCACAAAGTATCTATATCTTAGATATTAATGATTTGGCAAAAAAACTGGGTTTATATAATAACAATATACAATTACAACATTTAATTGCTTATCAATTGGTGCGTCATCGAACTATAATTAATCACTATGCGACTGCTAGAGAAATGCGATATTTTTTCTATAGGCAATTACGTATTCGATCTTATTTTACTTCTGTTTTATTGGTAGTAGTTGCTATCATAACTAATGTTATATATTTGCAAAATACTGCAATACAGAAACAAGAAATTAATCAAATTGCTGAAAAAACCTTAAATCGTCGCAATGAATTAATACAATTAGCTAAAATTACACCAAATTTACCATATGATATTGAGATCATACGTCAAATAGTTGATACTGGCTGGAGTTTAAAGCAACAACAGAAATTGCCACACACAGCATGGGAAAAGCTAAGCCATGTATTAAATGATCATCCTAAAATATTGCTAGAAAATTTAGAATGGATCAATAATCCTTCAGAAGAATTGATACGTTTAAATGGTAAAATTTCTCGATTTAAAGGTAATTATTCACGCGCTTTGAAAAAATTTAATAGGTTTGTTAAAGATTTAGGTAAACAACATTGGGATGTTAATATCATCACTTATCCTTATCCTAATGATATTCTACAAGGGCAAATTGGAATCAAAACTGATAAAATTAGACAGGCATCGTTTGTTATTGAAATAAGTGATCATGCAAATTGATTGGGCAGCAATATTACCAGCAATTCTAGTATTAGCAACTAGTATCATATTCATGATACTAGTTGCTTTTGAAATTCAACAGTATGAGCAGCATCTTAATACTTTAAAGCAGCGACAAATTCATCAATTTAACACGGTTGACGCTGAATATCAGCAATTGAAAAAAATTTCAGACTTAATAAAAAATGATTATTTGAATAAACTTGATGAATTAAAAAATATTGGATTTATTCAAAAGAAAACAATTAATATCCAAAAACAACGTTTAAAGCTTTTTACCAAAATCGAAACTAGTTTAAAGAAGCTTCCTCTTATTACGGCTAATTATGCTGTTTCAGAAATAAAGACATTTGCAAACATTTCTCAAACACAATTAACTTTAAAATTAGGCATATTACATGAAAGTAACTTACTACAAACAATTGAAAAACTCATGGCTTTACCCATAAAAGGGCTATTGATTTTAAATAAATGTAGTCTCAAGCCTTTGGCTGAAAAAATTGATCTTAATAAAATTTCAGAGGCTTATTTTGAGGCTTTGTGTGTACTTTCTTGGCATCTTGCTACATTAGATAAGCAATGAAACATTTTCCTAATTTATATTTAATTACTCCTGAACCTTGTGATAGGTTTTTATATAAACTTGAGTCTTGTTTAGAACAAGGTATTCGTTTAGTTCAATTACGCGCTAAAACTATTTCTGAGTCAGAATATTATTCTTATGCTGAGCAATGTTTGAAACTTTGTGAAAATTATAATGCTCAGTTGTTTGTTAATACTAGCTTAGAAGTGGCTTTATCTGTTGGTGCGCATGGAGTACATTTAAATAGTAGTCGCTTATATTGTTATAACATACATCCATTAAAAATATCGGTTGCTGCTTCTTGTCATAATTTAGCCGATATTCAACAAGCAAATAAAATTGGGCTTGATTTTATTGTATTAAGCCCAGTCAAAACTACCGTTTCTCATCCAGATGCTAAAACTTTGGGTTGGATGGAATTTTCTGATTTGACACAATATTCAAATTGTCCTGTGTTTGCTTTGGGAGGCATGAAAAGGCAAGATATTACAACTGCATATGAATATGGCGCACATGGGATTGCTGCTATTCGGGAATTGTGGAATGTTTCATTTTAAGTGATAATTTCAACATTGGTATCAATATTTGACTTTCTTTAATTAATAGCTACTGGTTATACTGAGGATCAAATTAATTTATTAGCAGATCATTTTTCTAAAAAGTGTTGCCGCTGAACAACAGTTTGATATTAATGTTGTGAAACGTGGTTGGCATATTCATAAAGATCGTTGTGTAAATTGTCATTCTGAAGGTGGACGTAATAAAACTCTTACCGGAACTATATTAGCTGGGCGTAGTCGTAATATTCCTGCTGATATGGCTTTACAATTTGAGGGTTTAGATAATTTTTCTTAACACTCAGTAATGCTAACCGCAAGTCCACCCAAAGATGTTTCTTTATATTTCTCTGACATATCCAAACCAGTTTGTTTCATAGCAGCAATGCAATTATCTAAAGGCATAAAATGTTGCCCATTTCCTCGCATTGCCAGAGATGCAGCAGTGTAAGCCTTGATAGCACCAAAACCATTTCGCTCAATACATGGAACTTGTACCAATCCCTTTACTGGATCACAAGTCATACCTAGATGATGTTCAAGAGCAATTTCTGCTGCATTTTCTACTTGTAAAGCAGAACCTCCCCTAACTGCACACAAACCAGCGGCAGCCATAGAAGCAGCAGAACCAACTTCACCTTGACATCCTACTTCAGCTCCAGAAATTGAGCTGCGATATTTTATTAATCCACCGATAGCACTAGCAGTAAGCAGAAAAGTTCTAATCTGTTCTATAGTTCCCGATTCATGAGTAATAAAATAATATAAAACAGCAGGAATCACTCCAGCCGCACCATTAGTAGGTGCTGTTACCACCATATGCCCAGCTGCATTTTCTTCATTCACTGCCATAGCATAAGCACACAACCAATCATTAAGATTAGCATTTTCAGAATCAAGTTGATCGTATAAAGTTTTGGCACGTCTTGACACTTCAAGCCCTCCGGGCAGAGAACCTTCAGCCATCAAACCCTTTTCAACACAAGTCCGCATACTTTGCCATATTTTATCCAATCCATCATTCAATTCCTGCTCAGACAAATACTCAAGTTCATTTATTCGCTTCATCTCTGCAATGGATAATCCATTATCAACAGACATTTGCAACATAGAACTTGCAGATTCAAATGAATATGGACAAGAAATATCAGACTCCATCTTCAATGGTGCAACCACCTGACTTATTTCAGCAAGCGTAGTAATAAAACCACCACCAATAGAAAAATAAGTTTCTGACATCAAAACTTTTCCAGATTGATCAAGCAATTCTAAGATCATACCATTAGGATGTTCCGGCAAAGGCTCACCGAAATCAAAAATAATAGTATGATTATCATCTAAAAAATTATTTTGCAAAAGACGCTCAAGCAAAGCATCTATATTCTGATCAATCAAACTCTCAGGAGAATAACCATAAAGCCCCAAAACCACAGCGCGATCAGTATTATGACCCTTACCAGTAAAAGCCAAAGAACCTTTCAAAATACACCGTATAGAACCCTTTAAATTAGAGTTACAAATACGATCAATAAAATCCTTTGCAGCAACCATGGGACCCATAGTATGAGAACTTGAGGGACCAATTCCTATTTTAAATAGCTCTAAAGCACTTATAAACATGATATTTTTTGTCTTTGTTTAAGGTTTAATTATAGAATCAAAAGTACTAAACCAATTATAATGGCGTTTTATTAGGAAAAGTCAAGAATATACTTATTTGACTTTTTATTATTAATAGATAATAATATTACTTGTATATTTTAAATTAAAGGATATTTTATGAAACGACCACATAGAGTTTTTCTATATTTAGGCATCTTTATCTTATTATGGCATAAGACCGTTTTTGCTGAAGTCTCTTGTACTGTTGATTATAAAATCCTTAATCAATGGAATAATGGTTTTACTGCTGAAGTTAAAATCACTAATTTAGGTGATAATTTAGATGGTTGGCTTGTTCGTTGGAATATGCTGAATGGACAAACTATTACTGGTTTATGGAAGGGTCAGCATACTCAGCAAGGTGATAGTGTTGAAGTTAGACATTATGATTGGAATAAGAATATTGCAACTGGCTCTGTACTTGACTTTGGTTTTAATGCTTCGCATCAAGGTACTAATGACATCCCTGCCGATATTACTGTTAATGGTGTTGTTTGTGATGGTCAAGTCGCTCCTCCTCCACCTCCTCCTACCAATACTAGCTGTATAGTCGATTATAATATTAGTGATCAATGGAATACTGGTTTTACTGCTAGAATTGAAATTGAAAATACTGGTACGTCTCTGAATGGCTGGGATGTTACTTGGACCATGCCTGATGCTCAACAAATTACTAATCTTTGGAATGGTAGTCTTAATCAAAATGCTGATAGTGTTTCTGTCAAAAATTTAGATTGGAATAAAATTATTCCTACTGGTGGAAAAATTAAATTTGGTTTTAATGCTTCATATCAAGGTAATAATAATAAGCCTAATGATCTCAAAGTTAATGGTTCCAGATGTGGCGGACAAGCTGGTCCACCTCCATTATCTCCTCCATCAGCAATCGCTTTAGCTAATAACTGTGCTATTTGTCATGGCACCGATGGAGTTAGTGCTGGACCAAGTATGCCTACTATTACTGGTTTTGGTAAAGATTATTTTATTCGTACCGTCACTGCCTATCAAACTGATGCACGGGCTTCAAATATGATGGGTTTAATAGCTACTGGTTATACTGAGGATCAAATTAATTTATTAGCAGATCATTTTTCTAAAAAGTCTTTTGTTGCTGCGGAGCAACAGTTTGATATTAATGTGGTTAGACGCGGTTGGCATATTCATAAAGATCGTTGTGTAGATTGTCATTCTGAAGGTGGACGTAATAAAACTCTTACCGGAACTATATTAGCTGGGCAATGGCAAACATATTTACAGGCTACTATGATGGATTATCGAGCTGGGCGTAGTAGTAATATTCCTGCTGATATGGCTAAACAATTTGAGGGTTTAGATAATAGTTCTATTACAGCTTTAGCTACATATTATGCTGCTAATATGGATGATGATGATCTTGATGATGGTAGTGATACTCCGCCGGGAAGTGAATTATATTTTCAACATAAATGTTTAGAATGTCATGGAACTGAGGGTCAAGGTGGTACTTCTGGTAAAGCTTTAAATACATTTGGTCAAGATGATTATGATTATTTAGTTTCAACCATTACTAATAGTATGCCATTTGATAATCCTGCTGCTTGTGATAGTCAATGTGCTGAAAGTATTAGTTATTATATTTTAAATACTTTTTCTGGTGGCAATGCTGAATGTCAAGATAATAATATCCCTACCTTACCTAGAAGATTACGCTTATTAACTCGTTACGAGTATCAAAATACTGTTAATGATTTATTAGGTATAAATACTAGTATTGCTGCGGAATTACCAATTGATAATCGTGTAGCTGGTTTTGATAATAATAGTGATCAAAATCTGATTACCGATACTCGCATGGATACTTATTTAACTAAAGCCAAAGAATTAACTGCTCAAGCAATTAGAGATAATAGTGATTTATTAGCTGTTTGTAGTAATGCGGACAATTGTACTGAAGATTTAATTCGTTATCTTGGTAAACGCGCTTATCGTCGCCCTCTTACTGAGAATGAGGTTAATCAATATGCTGGATTATTTAGTAGTAGTTCTACTTTTGAAGAAAATGCTGAGTTGATGTTGACAACTATGTTAGTTTCACCTTATTTCTTATATCGTTCTGAATTAGGTGTAGAACAAGCTGATAAAACTTATAAATTAACTGCTTATGAAATAGCTAGTAGTTTATCTTATCTGTTTTGTGGTACTATGCCAGATGAAACTTTATTTGCCGCTGCTGATAATGGTAACTTAGATATTGTTAATCAAGCCACTCGTTTGTTAGCTGATCAATGTAGTCGTAAACATTTAGGGCATTTTGCAGAACAATGGTTATTAGGTATTGACGCTTTATCTTTAGATAGTAAAAATCCTAATATTTATCCAGAATTTACTCCTGAAATTAAAGATGCTATGGCTGAGGAATTAAAACAGTTCTTTAATTATGTAGTATTTAATATTAATGGTAAATTTAAAGATTTGTTGACTGCTGATTATGTAATCATAAATCGTTTATTAGCAGATTACTATAATTTAAATGCTCCTGCTGGAAATGATTTTGAAGTAGTTCCTGTAAATGATGGCACTCGCTTCGGCATACTAACTTTAGGTAGCGTATTAGCTCGTTATGCTTCTAGTGTAGATTCTTCACCGATTAAACGTGGGGTATTTTTACGTGGACGTATCATGTGTCAAGATATTCCATTACCCGGACCAGATGTTGATGGTACTCCGCCTGCTCCTAATCCAAATCAAACCACACGCGAACGTTTTGCTCAACATACTGCTGATCCAGTCTGTGCTTCTTGTCATAAATATATTGATGAACCGGGATTTGGTTTTGGTGCTTATGATGGAGCTTCCAAATTTCATACTACTGAAAATGGTCAAACTATTGATACTACAGGTAACTTATTGGGAATAGAAGATTATAAACCTACTAATCCTATAGCTTTTAATAATCTCAATGAAATGTCACAAATCTTATCTAATAGTGATAATGCTGCTAAATGTCTAGCTACACAATATTATCGTTTTGCTAGCGGTTCTGTAGAGAAACAAGGAAATTGTGCCTTAGAAGAATTGCATCAACGCTATACTGATCAGAACTATGATTTACAATCATTATTCTTAGATATTGTAAATTCTCGTCATTTTACTCATAGACGCGCCCAATAGGAAAAATCAGATGAATAATAAGTTTTTAATTAATCGCCGTCATTTTCTAAAGGGGCTTGGAGCTGCCAGTATATTGCCCTTTATTCGCCCAGCAATTGCGGCTGAGTCACCAAAAAGAATCATTTTTTTCTATACTCCAGATGGGGCAACTAATGGTTTATGGCATCCAAATAGATCTTCTGATACTAATTTTACTTTGCCAGCAATGACTGCTCCTTTTGAGGCAATTCGTGATAAGTGTGTGTTTTTAACTGGTTTAAAAATGTATGGTGGTGGTGGAACACATGAAGGTGGTGCTGCTAAGGTATTAACTGGCTTTGGTTCTGAAAATGCTCAAAGACGTGTGTCTCTCGATTACTATTTAGGGCAATATTTTAAGATGGAGACTGCATTTCCATACTTAAACTTAGGTGTTCGTGGTAATGAGTGGAGTAAACCGATGCTTACTTATAGCCCGGGTGGAATCGAAATTTTATCAGAGGATAATCCAATAGCGGCTTTTAATCGAGTTTTTGGTAATATGACTAGCCCAAATCCCGACGGAGATGTAGCGCGTGAATTAAGTATTATTGACTTTGTATTGGATGAAGTTAATCAAATTAGTCAGCGTCTTGGCACTTTGGAACAAAGGAAAGTAGATATGCATCTCAGTTCTTTGCGTGATATTGAGCGTCGTCTGCGTGATAGTGTCGGCGGCAGTTGTGATGTTGATGATTTTAATCAAGGTGGCTTTAATCCTGATAATGGTGCTTATAAAGATGTAGCTAATTTTGCTACAGTTTTACAATTACAAATGGATTTAGCTGCTAAAGCCTTTAGTTGTGATATGACTCGTGTTATAACTATTAAAATTGGTCATCCTGTATCTGGAGAAATAATTATTCCAGAATCTGGAACTCAACGAGATAATCACAATGCTTCACATGATTCTGATGGTGGCAATTCAGACAGTTTTATTAAATTGAAAAGTTGGTATAACCAACAGTTAGTATCTTTAATAGATACTTTAACAAATACTCCTGAAGGCAATGGTAATTTAATGGATAACACCTTAATTTTCAATATGTCTGAAATTTCTCATAATCATAGTCATAATAATATGCCATTTGTTTTGATAGGCGGCTCTAAAACTGGTTTAGTTGGGGGGCGTGCTTTGAGTTATTCTGATGAAAGTCATAGTAAATTATTAGTGTCAATTGCGAAATTAATGGGTTTGTCTATTGATAGTTTTGGAGATACTAGTAATGGTAGTGGATCATTAGGGGGTTTAATATAATGTCAACACGTCGAACATTTTTAAAATTGGTTGCAGCCGCTGGCACAATCAGCTTGCCGAATATGGCATTAGCTGCTGGCAAGAAAGTGGTTATAGTTGGTGGCGGCACTGGTGGCGCAACTGTGGCTAAATATTTACGTCGCGCTGATTCGAGCATAGAAGTTACTTTAATTGAAAAAAATGCTTCATATCTGACTTGTTATATGAGTAATGAGGTGTTAGGTGGTGATCGCGATTTAGAATCTCTGCGTTTTAATTATAATACTTTGCAATCTGTATATGGAGTCAATGTAGTAGAAGATGAAGTAATAGCTATTGATCCAGTAACTCATACTGTTACTACTAAGAATGGTGGCAGTTATAATTATGATCGTTGTGTAGTATCTCCGGGAATTGATTTTCGTTATGACACTATAGAAGGTTATGACGCTAATGTTGCTGAGAATATACCTCATGCTTGGAAAGCTGGAGAACAGACACTAACTCTACGCGCTCAGTTAGAGTCTATGAGTGATGGTGGCACCGTGGTAATAGCTGCACCACCTAATCCATATCGTTGCCCACCAGCTCCTTATGAACGCGCGAGTCTGATTGCTCACTATTTGAAACAACATAAACCAAGCTCTAAAGTGATCATTTTAGATTCAAAAACTAGCTTTGCGAAACAAGATTTATTTATGCAAGCTTGGCGCGATTTATATCCAAATATGATTGAATGGCAAAGCGGCGAAGGAGTCACTAGTGTTGATGCCAATAATAGAACAGTAATTACCAGCAGCGGCAATAGTTATCAATCTGATGTTTTGAACATCATACCAGCACAAAAAGCTGGTGCAATTGCCTTTGCTGCTGACTTAACTGATGATAGTGGTTGGTGTCCAGTAGATGTACAAACATTTGAATCAACTCGACATCAAGATATTCATGTAATTGGCGACGCTTGTACAGCTAGCCCCTTACCAAAATCTGGTTTTGCCGCAAATTCAGAAGCCAAAGCATGTGCCACTGCAATAGCGGCATTATTAAATGGGCAGGCAATTACAAGCCCATCATTTAGTAATGGTTGCTATAGTATTGTAGGTACAGACTATGCAATATCAATTGTAGCCATATACCGATTAGCAGAAGATGGTAAAAGCATAATAAAAGTACCCGGAAGTGGCGGAACATCTAGTATAGATGCCACCGCAGAACAGCGTAAATTGGATGTTCAATATGCTTATGGCTGGTATAATAATTTGACTCTGGATGTTTTTAAATAATATTTTTCTCACGTGCCAGCGTGGGAATCAGTTAAAAAAATCCGTTTATTCCGAAAATATGTTGTACTAATTACAGGAAGGAGCTTCAAATCATTTGCCTTAACTACAGGGATTGCATATAAGCAAGGATTAATTCAATTGAATCCTCTGCCCCCAAGCTACTTTGGCTTTGCCTTTTACTAACCAAATCACTGGATAATTCGGTTCTTGTTCAGGAAATTCACCTTTAGCGTCTGTAAAATATACGAGTAAATCTGGTGTTTGCATTTGTTCGACACATTCAAATACTGGTTTAAATGATGTGCCTCCACCTCCTTGAAATTTACCCGGTGCAGAAAAGTCTTCCCAAGGTTCATAAATCCAAGGCGTGCCTTCTGCTAGCTTGTAGTCACATGCTAATAAAGTAATACGCGCTCGCATTTGTCCTTTTAGGGAATTTATTTCTGCTATACATTGAGATATTTCTTTATCAGTTACTGAGCCGCTGATATCTAAGGCGACTATAATTTCAAGCTGGGAACTACGTAAACTTGGAAAAATTGCTGATCCTTCGCGTCGTGATGGGCGCATATAGGTATAATCATCTCGTGCCATCATGGTCATATAACGGGCTAATAACATACGCCACGGCAGTTGTGGTTGTAAGAAATGATCAACCATTCGCGCCATCGCGCCATTTAGTTTACCAGCTTGTTGTGCTTGTTGTGCTGCTCCTGCTAAGCGTTGTTGCCATTGTGTTTCTAAATTTTGTTGTTCTTGTTGATTATCGCCATAAATATGTTTATCCATTGGTTCATCAGAATCATTTTCTTCAATGGTAGGATAAATTTCTTCAGCCGTCATGCCTTCAGTGCCTTCTGGTATCCAGACATTGGGCGGTGGAGTTAAACCTTCTTCTAATAATAAAGGATTAATGGCATAATCACATGCCAAATCCCAACGAAACTTATTTCGATGTTGACGGCGAGTCAAGTGTGATAATGCACAATGTAAAGCTTCATGAGCTAATACAAATTGTACTTGATCAACATTTAAAGCTTCAATATATTCAGGGTTATAATAAAAATGCTTAGCGTCAGTAGCACTGGTAGCGCACCATTTAGGTTCAGCGGCTCGCATTGGCAGACGCAATACTAAGGCACCTAAAAATGGTTTATCTAAAATTAATTTGGTACGAGCGGTTGCTAGTTTATTTTCAATATCTGTCATAATAATTGCCATTTATTTTAACTACTTCCTGTTCGGTTATTCCAGCAATTTTAGCAATAATTTTTATCTCTAATCCCTCTTTATGCATACGTAATACTGTGTCATGTATATTTTGAGTAATACCTTTTTCTATCCCTTCCTTTAAACCGTCTTTAAATCCTTGTTTTTTAATTTGTTCTTCTCCATATTCATCAAACATTATGGCACGTTCTTCTGGAGTAACTTGATCTTTTTCTATTGTTTTGAATATACGTTGAATTGCAGGCAGGGTATATTTTGATTCTTCTACTTCTTCATCTAATGTATCTTCAATCGCTTCCATCCATTGATGATATTTTTTCGGTGTTAGTTCTTTATTGAGATATTTTGGACAAATGTAAATGATTTTATGATCAATTTCACCAATAGAATTACCTTGCAAATCCTTTGGATCAAAATCTATGACACAAATATCCTTTTTATGCTTATCACCAGAAGTTAAAATCACTAGCGTAAAGACTTTTAACTTAGGGCGATAATCTCTTGATTTCACGGTTTGTTCTAATAAAGCTGCACAATGATAATGTAAAAATCTATGATAATGATCAGGATAACGAACATGCTGCATATCAACAATTATACGATTTTTTTTATCTTCGGCATAAAGATCAAATTTTGCTGCAACATTACCAATAGTTGGCGTATAAGTTTTATCAGTTTCTACAGTAAAAGTCTCAAATTCTATATTTAAAAAATCACGAACAAAGGCATTAAAAATTTCTGGCACAGAAAAAGCCTTTTTAAAAATTACATCATAACGTAATGGTGCTACTTGTTTCATATGTTTAATTTCCTACAAGTTTGTCTAAATAATCTTTACCAAAGCCGCCAACAATTCATCCACTTGTTTTTTATCATGTAATGCTGAAAAGGTAATTCTTAAACGCGCTGTGCCTTGAGGTACAGTCGGTGGGCGAATCGCTGTTACTATAATACCTTGTTCATATAATGCTTCGCTTGCCGCTGTTGCTGATTTGGAATCTCCTATTATTATACCTTGTATTGGTGTTATTGAATTCATTAATGGTATTTTTAGTTTGGCAGCATTGCTGCGAAAGTATTTAATTAATTCATGTAAATGTTGTCGTCGCCATTGCTCTTGTTTGGCAATTGTTATACTGGTTTTAATTGTTGCTGCTAGGGCTGGCGGTAAGGCTGTGGTATAAATATAACTACGTGCTGATTGGATTAAGGTTTCAATTAATAATTCGCTTCCTGCTACAAAGGCTCCAAATACTCCAAAGGCTTTGCCTAAAGTTCCCATTAATATTGGTACATTTTCAGCGTCTAAATTATACATTTCTAAGCTACCACCTCCATTATTACCAATTACTCCTAAGCCATGAGCGTCATCTACCATTAGCCAAGCTTGATATTTATTAGCAATTTCAACAATATCAGCCAATAAGGCTATATCACCATCCATACTAAAGACTCCATCAGTAATTATTAATTTATGCTTAGCTGATGATTTTGCTAATAATTTGGCTAAATGTGATATATCATTATGTGGATAACGGTGAATTTTTGCTCGTGATAATAAAGCGGCATCAATTAAAGAGGCATGATTCAATTTATCTAAAAAAATAGCATCATGTCTGCCAACCAGACTAGTAATAACTCCTAAATTTGCCATATAACCATTAGAAAAAAGTAAAGCCCTTTTACGGTTAGTGTAAGCTGCTAATGTAGTTTCCAGCTCATGATGAGCCGCTGTATGCCCAGAAATTAAATGAGAACCGCCGCTACCAATTCCATATTTATCAGCGGCTTGTTGCCAAGTGGCTTTTAAACTCGGATGATTGGCTAATCCTAGATAGTCATTATTAGAAAAATTCAGAAAAGTTTTTTCATGAATTTTAGGAGTGCGATATAAATTTGCTTGTTTTTGTTGGTTTAGGATGTTTTTTAGGTATGTTTCCATTTTTGTAATTCTTCAAAAGGATTAAGTAATTGAATACCACATCTGTCAAAATCCTTAGTATTACGTATCACCAATATTAGACGGTATGTATAAATCTTTTAACATATTTACTCAGATTCTTATACATAAATATCTAACTATTTGATTTTAAAGCCCTGAAGGGGCGAAATATTATAGCCTAGGGCAACACCCTAGGTATTATGTCGCCCCTTCAGGGCTTGGTTATATAATATATGTTATCCTAGGGCGTTGCCCTAGGCTATAATATTTCGCCCCTTCAGGGCTATTAAAATAAAATAGTAGATCGGGTTTCCATTAGCTCAGCTCAATCATAAAGCATAATATCACCAATTGCCTGCGCCCATTGTGAAAATTCTGGAACACTAAATAATTTTGACCCTATAGCCCGGTGCATGTCTGATACTAACATTACTCCCATTTCACGAGGATGAAATTGTGTTGCAAAATTTAATATATGTCCATAAACTTCTGGGGTTTCGGCACTAATTGCTCGTCCAACTAGAGCAGCGGCAATTGCATATTGTAGGTCAATTTCTTTGGGGATTTCTACAGTTTCACCTTTTAAAATTGCATCTAAATCAGGCATTTGATCCAAGTTGGAAATAAAAGCATTTAATTCAATTCCCGCCGCTGGACCTACACAGGCTTGTAATGTCCCTAACAACAACTCGGAATTATCAGCAAATTTTTGTATGGCTCTATGAGCAAATTCCCATGAACGCGGTGTTGGAAATGCCACTGGATTGTGAGCTGGATCAAAATCAAATAATAATTCTGGGCGAAATCTTAAAAATCCGATGATTTTTTCATCAATCCCATTTTTATAAGCCCATGCTACCCAGTCATCTAAATAAACTTCCAGTTCAAAATGAGAAAAGCGATTGGCTAACGGGGCAGGCATAGTGTAAGTTACACCACGATCACCTTGTCGATTTCCAGCGGCAATAATTGCCCATCCATCTGGAACTTTATATTCTCCTAAACGACGATCTAATATTAATTGATAAGCAGAAGCTGAGACGCTTGGAGGTGCTGAAGTAATTTCATCTAAAAATAAAATACCATTTTGACCATGACGTTCAGCATTAGGTAATAAGGCAGGAGTTGCCCATTCGACATTTTCACCAACTCGAAATGGAATACCTCGTAAATCACTAGGCTCCATTTGTGATAAGCGAATATCAACCATTGGTGCATTATGTCGTGCAGCAACTTGTGCAATCAGTTGTGATTTACCAACTCCCGGAGGACCCCACAACATAACAGGGGTATGATGTCCAGTACTTGTACTTAAAAATTCACGTTCTAATATTAGATTTAATTGGGATGGGCGCATATTTAGATTCTTAAAAAAATTATGTGATTTAAAATGGTTTAACGATTACCAAAATAATTACTGCAATTAAAATTAATACCGGAAATTCATTAAACCAACGGTAAAATACATGGCTGTGTTTATTGTTATCTTGTTTGAAGTCTTTCATTAGTTTGCCACAGTATATATGATATATTATCAATACTGCTACTAATGTTAATTTTGCATGTAACCATCCTGCTTGCCACCAATAATTTGCCATTCCTAGTAACCAAAATCCTAGTATAATTGTTATTATTGCACTTGGTGTCATTATGCCGTAATATAGCTTACGTTCCATTATTTTAAATCGTTCTTTACTGGTAGTGTCATCGCTCATTGCGTGATATACAAATAAACGCGGTAGGTAAAATAAAGCTGCAAACCATGTAACTATAAAAATAATATGAATGGCTTTAATCCACAAAAACATGTTGTCTCCAATTATGAATAGTAAACAAATTAATAAATTTTTTGCTCGTTTACAGGCACAGAATCCAAACCCTCAAACAGAATTAAATTATTCTAGTAATTTTGAGTTATTGGTATCGGTTATATTGTCTGCTCAAGCTACTGATAAAAGTGTTAATAAGGCTACTATGCCGTTATTTAAAGTGGCTAAGTCTGCTGCTGATTTTTTATCTTTAGGTGAAGATGGTTTACGTGCTTATATTAAAACTATTGGTTTATATAATAATAAAGCGCGTAATATTATTAAGACTTGTGCCATATTAGTTGAAAAATATGATGGTAAGGTGCCAAATCAGCGGGTGCAATTAGAGGCTTTGCCGGGTGTTGGGCGTAAAACTGCTAATGTGATTTTAAATACTGCTTTTGGTGAGGCTACTATTGCGGTTGATACTCATATTTTTAGATTATCTAATAGAAGTGGTTTGGCTGCTGGAAAAAATGTGGTTGAGGTTGAAAAAAATTTATTGGCGAATATTGCGAAAAAATATCAGCAAAATGCGCATCATTGGTTAATTTTGCATGGGCGTTATACTTGTACTGCGCGTAAGCCAAAGTGTGATCAATGTGTAGTTGCTGATTTATGTGAGTATGAAAAGGTTTGACAATTTATATAAAATAACACTATAATGTAAAGTTTTTTGAGTTTATTTAAAGGCAAATCATGAAAAGAACATTCCAACCAAGTACTTTAAAACGTAAGCGTCGTCATGGGTTTCGTAGTCGTATGGCTACTAAAAGTGGCAGACAAATTATTAATGCAAGACGCGCTAAAGGGCGTAAAAAACTAACTGCTTAATGCGATTCACGCGAAAACAACGTTTGTTAAATTCTCAAGAATATAAGTATGTTTTTGAGGATGCTTTGAAGTCTTCTGATAGTTGTCTAACTGTTTTGGCAAGAAAAAATGGGCTGGATTTAGCTCGTTTAGGTTTGGTTATTTCTAAGAAGCGGATTAGAAATTCTGTGGATAGAAATCGAGTGAAACGTTTGGTGCGTGAAAGTTTTCGTAATAACCAGCAATGTTTAGCGGGTTTAGATATTGTTGTGTTAGCTAAATATCGCGCTAATAAGGTTGATAATAGCGTATTGTTACAATCTCTAGCTAAACATTGGCTGTCTTTAAAGCTTTGATACTCTTTTGGTATTATCTACGCGACTACTAAATACATTTACTCGTTCACCGGGTTGAAATGGAACGTCTGCTTGTTGTACAACTACTATTTTTTGACCACTGTCAAGTTTCACTACTATTTTGTAGGCTTTTTTGTCAGTGACTAGTTTTTCGGCTTTATCTCCTAGAAAACCACCTACAACAGCACCAGCAATTGAGGCAATGGCACTACCTTTGCCGCCACCAATTCCACTAGCAGCTATTCCACCAATAGCAGCACCAGCAATTGAGCCAACAGGTGTATCTTCTTTTCTAATTTTTGCTTCTTGTACGCTTTCTACAACGCCTTCTTCTACATCTTCTGCTTGTAAGGCTTGAGCTGATGTATATATTTTAGTGGAACGATCTGGGGCACATGCCCCTAATAACATCGATATTGATATTAAGGTAATAATTGTAAAATTTTTCATGGTATAATCTTTTTTTGTAATAAAAAATAATATTCTAGCATAAAGTTTTATGATATGTCGATTGAAACTGAACTGAAATTAGAGATTGATTCCAAATATATAAAGCAATTTTTAGACCATCCTTTATTAAAATCTACAATTTGTGTTACTCAAGATCTGTATAATATTTATTATGATACTTCTGAGCATGATTTGTTACGGAGTGGTGTGGGTTTGCGTGTACGCCGTATTGGTAATAAGTGGATACAAACTATGAAAACTGCCAATAAAGCTGTAGGTGGTTTACATCAGCGGCAAGAATGGGAAAAGGAAATTAATAGTGAGGTTCCAGAATATGATAAATTTCCAGTTTTACCATTGTTTACTACTAATTTTCAACGTATGAAGTGGGATTTAGTGTTTGATGATGGTAGTGAAATTGAATTGGTGCTTGATCAAGGTGAGGTTAAGGCTAACAATGCAAGTGTTCCTTTGAGTGAAGTAGAATTAGAATTGAAAGCTGGTTCAGTAGAGAAGTTATATGAAGTGGCTGAGATTTTAAAGCAACATGTGCCGCTGTTGGTTAAAAATGATACTAAAGCGGCTATGGGGTATGCTTTACTTTGATTCCAAATTTTTTGTTTTAGCCCTGAAGGGGCGACATAATATAGCCTAGGGCAACGCCCTAGGTTCACGTATATTATCCCAACCAAGCCCTGAAGGGGCGACATAATTTATCCTTATCCTCATTATTTCGCCCCTTCAGGGCTAACATAAAATCACATTCTCACCTAGGGCGTTGCCCTAGGCTATATTATTTCGCCCCTTCAGGGCTTGTTGATGGTTGTCGCCGCTGTGATATTCTTTCATCGGCGGTATTTTTTACTACTACTTCGTATAATATGGCTTGGGTATTACCTTGTTTACGTAATATTCGCCCTAGACGTTGTATGTATTCTCTGTCACTGGCACTGCCTCCTAGTATTATTGCTATTTTTGCTTTCGGTATGTCTATTCCTTCATTTAATACTTTGGTTGTAACTATTGCTTGGTAATTGCCGTTGCGGTAATGGTCTAATATTGCTTTACGTTCTGCCGCTTTGGTTTGGTGGGTTATTACTGGTATTAGGTAGTGTCGTGATATGCGATAGGCAAAGCTGTTATGTGCTGTGAAAATTATAATGTGTTGTTTTTTATGTTCATGTAATAGTTTTTCTAGTATATCTACTTTTGCTTGTGCTTGATATATAATATGTTTCCATTTTAATTCTGCGATTTTGGCACGACGCGCTTCTGCTTGATAGGCACTGCGACGTGTTAGTTCATGCCACCATGAGGAGCCATGAGTTTCTCGTAAACGATGTTCTTGTACGTAGCCAACATAATTTGCGTATGCAGTATCATATTCTGTTTTTTCTTGATCATATAATTCTACTAGAATACGTTGTGTGCGGTATTGTGCTAGTTGTGCGCCTGTTAAATCGTCAATTTTTTTAAAATAAACTATTGTTCCTACTAGTTCATTTAGTAGTGCTACTGGATCTGATGGATTTGCAAGTAGTTGTAATTGTTGATTAGTGTCAGTTTTTGGTTTGGGGGTAAATGGGCGAAAGTTGTTTTTTTGATTTGGATAGGTTGCAGTTAAGCCAAGCCGATATGGTGCGGCACATATTAGGGCTATTTCGTGCCAAGAGGGTGCGGCTAAATGATGGATTTCATCAAAAATCAATAGTTTGAATTGGCTGCCTAATGTTTCGGCATGTGCCCATGCGCTTGGATATGTGGTGACAGTTATTGGTTGTAATTGTTTTTCTAAGCCATACCAAGTGCCGATTGTAATTCCAAAGGCATTTTCTAAACGCGCATACCATTGATGCAATAAGTCAATAGTTGGTACTACGATTAAGGTGCTAACTTCTGTTTCTAATATGGCTTTTAGGGCTAAAACTGTTTTACCAGCTCCAGTTGGTAATACGACGCTACCCCAACATTCAGCGGCTATCCAAGCATCAAGTGCCTCAGTTTGATAGGCATGAGGTACCCAATTTTCTTGTAAAGTTAAGGATAGAGACTCCCAACGCGGAATTTGATTCCAAATTTTTTGCTGATAAAGCCAAGGGCGTATTAGGCGATAATCAACGGCGCGACAACGCCATTTTTTTTGTAACCAGTGAAATTGTTTTGGTGTTTCAACATCTTGCGATAGATTATCAATAACAATGGTTCCACCATGAAAACGAGCGCGAGGGTTTGTTATAGGGGCTAAGTCTATTTGCATTTTTTTAAATCATTTTAGCTGTGATTTTTGTTATTATACTGAAATTATAATTTTTTAGTAAGATAAAACATCTTTGTTTATCATTACTATCATAAATCTCAAATTCATTATCTGAAATAACTTCTAAACATTTATTTTCATTGATTAATTCAAAGGTAGATTCTAGTTTCTTATCCATGCTTAAATTCCCGATAAATCACTAACAGTTGATCAAAATAACCAGCTATATCTTCACTGGCATCATCAATTTCATTATCAGCAATCAAGCCAGTTGATGAGTTTATTATGGAATTTGTAGTTCCTTCATTTACTGAATAGGCTGCTATTTTATCTGGTGCTATCCAACAAGTTTCTGATATTAGTTGTTTTACTTTTAATTTACTAGTTTCTGTAAGGTTTGCTACTTTATATGCAAATAATAAGTTATTAAAAGAACTTAAAATATACGGGCTGTGAGTTGTAATAATAAATCTATTTTTCTTGTGATGGCTATTATATATCCAACTAATTAGTTCTATTAATTTATATTGGGAGTAAGGATATAAATGTGCTTCTGGTTCTTCTAGGGTTATTTCTGTAAGTTCTTGAGAAGATAAAACATCTCTTAATATTAAAATTAAAGGTAATACTTCTTGTTGCCCTGAAGATGCTCTATCTAGTGTAATATATTTATCTGTGTTAAAATAAATTCTATTTTCACCATTAATATATTTGAATTTTCCATTCAAAATGTTTTCAAACATGGTTTCTAATTCTGAATTAAGATGGTTTTATGATCGCGTTTTGGTAACTGATTAAATTCTAATTTATTATTTTTTATAGTTATTTTTTCACCATTATTATAAATATATTCAATTTCCGTATTTGGACTATTTAGTAAGTAAAGTTCTCCAAATAATTTATTAAATATTGATAATAAAGATTTAGAATCAGTATTTGAAAATGGAAAATCTGAAATAATATATTCAAAGAAATGTATTAACTTCGCAATTGTTGATTTACCACTTGCTTGTGGTCCAATAAATATATTTATTTCTTTTAATTCAATATCAATTTGTTTAATTGGACCAAAATTTTTAATTTTTAATCTGTTATTGTTAGTCATATTCTGTATGGATGTATTGTAATTTATTACATTAGGCAATGAACGTGACTACCTTGAGTTTATTCAAAAAAAAAATCCGTTTACGGAATAAACGGATTTTTTACAATTTATTGAATATTCTGAATGTTTACAGATATATAAAATGAGTATATAAACTATCTTCTATATTTAATTTTATCGATCATCTAATGCTTTAAGTTTCTAAATACCTAATTGCCTTTTGATCTTTTTTACCAATATCTCTTTAATTTCTGGATGACGAGGCACTGGAGCTTGTTTACCATTATTTGGATTAATATATATGTCATGTTTACTTCCGTGTCGCTTGAGATAACAACCTGCATTTATCAATTCTCGGATAAAGTTTCCTCGCTTCACACATTAATACTAATATTGGTTATCTGTGAATTGATAGCAGAATCAGCTTCATCACTGCTTATCATCATATAGTAAGCATCTTTGATATTTTCTTGTAATTCTTTAAGGTTTTCACCTTGACTAAAAACACCGGGTACATCTTTCAGATGCCCTATATACCAATCATCTTCTATCCAATATTCCAGACGAAAATCTATTAACATATTTTAATGGTTCCTACGTACAGGCAATATATATTGCTTTGAGCTTTTGTTTTTAACTGATACTAGCCCATTATTTGTTGCAACAGCCAACCCATTGGTTTCATTTAGTGTGAATGGTGATGATACCCAGTATTTTGCTGATTGAATATCTACAAATTGATCGCGCCAATTGCTATGTGTAGAATTTTTATAAACTTGATTGCTCATAATTTGCCATTCATATTTAGTAGGTAATCGCCATTCGCCTGATTGTGACTTGTCTGTTAGCCCACAATCACCATTTTGCAATTTTTGAGTAAATTGTAGTGCTGCTTGCCAATTTTGAGCATCAAAGCAATTTGCAGCTTTTAGCCAAGTTAAGCCTATACGATTATCTGTAATGGTACCATCTCCATTATCAATATAGCGTTGAAATGCTTTGCCAGTGCCTACTATTAATTGCCCAGATACCCAAGCTTTTTTGCCAATTCTTAAATCATCAGCATTAGCATCAACATTACCAGAACTGCTATCAATAACATTAGCATTGCCGCTAATTCCGAAAATTGTAACTCCGTTTTTTATATTGTTTCGATTTAAATCTGAATCAATTTTTTCTAGTTTAGTTTCTTTATAATAACCTTCATAAATAGTACTAGTTCCATCTGAAATTTTTTCTATAGGCATCGAGCCTGTTAGCATACCACCTTTAACAATTGCGGTTTTGCCAATTCTAATGTCATCTGAAGTAGCATCACCTCGAAACAGCAGATAGCCTGTTCCAAAATTTGTAAGAATTAAAACAATAATGATTATCCAAGGCATGAATTTATGTCTCCAATGTTATAAGTTATGTTTAAATAATAATGTCGTACCGGGTACTTGTACATATTCTAATACAGAATTTGTTATTTTTCTTGTAATAGTGTTGGATTTGAGTATTGTATCATTTAATAGTTGTGATAAGTTTACAGATATACCGTAATAAATGTTACGTTCTTTTGCTTGGGTACCTGTACCATCTGTAGGTTGATAACCTCTAGTTCCATATCCAACTGCAAATTCTAAGTAGCGTAAATATTTGTTTTTATTTAATATAGGTATGCCTGTAGCCTTAGTAACTAATAAATAGGTTTGTCCTGAATAATCAGCGACTGGATCGTAATCATTTAAGCGTCTGGCATCGTCAGATGGCCAATATTGGAGTCTAATATCAAATAGTTGATCCAATTTTGGGTATGATTCAAGAAATACGCCAGCTCCAATACCTAATAAATTCATTGCTATATCTTCTGGACTAAAACCATATTCTTGGGTAAAACCATCCATGATTTCAACTCCGATTGATAAAGCGGCTGAAGTTAATCCAGCTAATTGAGCTGATTTGCGATTATCATGTCCAGCCCATTGAAAACCTTTTGTTAATAAACGTGTACTTAGATAAAAGGAAAAGCCATGTCCTAGTTTATCAGCCCCGCCATTTGGACTATCTTCACCAAACCAACCTTCATGTCTAACCCGAAATTGTGAGGAACTATCTCCCCACCAAGAAGCTGCACCATAGGCTGTAGTTGCTAAGGCTAAGCCTGAAATTAGTAAACCGCTGCGATAGGCTTTGACATCCAGTGGCTTAATGATTTCGGCATTGGCTGTAAATGAGATTAAGCTAAATAATAAGGGTATTTTTGAGTATTTATTTTTCA
This sequence comes from Candidatus Marithrix sp. Canyon 246, assembly GCF_001723685.1. Taxonomy (GTDB): domain Bacteria; phylum Pseudomonadota; class Gammaproteobacteria; order Beggiatoales; family Beggiatoaceae; genus Marithrix. The sequence goes on along the minus strand of NZ_MCBX01000001.1, from coordinate 65,240 downwards.
TATAATATATAATATCATGTTTAACAAATTATTTATTTAATGACAAAACTGAAAGCTTTAATTTTTGATGTTGACGGAACATTGGCAGAAACAGAACGTGATGCTCATCTTGTAGCCTTTAATGAAACTTTTGCTGCACATGAGTTGGGTTGGGATTGGTCTGTGAAACTTTATGGAGATTTGCTAGCAGTTACTGGTGGTAAAGAGCGTATGAAGTTTTATGCAAAACAATACCATCCATCTGATCCACCACTTACTGATCAGTATATCGCTGAATTACATAAAGAAAAAACAGCGCGTTATCAAGAGATAATAATAAAGAATCCAATTCCATTACGCCCGGGTGTACGCCGTATAATAGAAGAAGCTCGCGCTGAAGGAATACGTTTAGCGATTTCTACTACAACTAGCCCCAAAAATGTTTCTAGTTTATTAGAAAATAGTCTGGCACCTGATGCAATGTCATGGTTTGAAGTGGTAGCGGCAGGTGATATTGTCGAAGCAAAAAAACCGGCTTCTGATATTTATGATTATGCACTAAAAGAATTAAAACTGAAACCAGAAGAATGCCTTGCATTTGAAGATTCTGGTAATGGTATTCGTTCTGCATTAGGTGCAAATATACCGACTATTATAACTATTAATGATTATACAGCTCATGAAGATTTTACAGGTGCAAAATTAGTCTTAAATAATTTAGGTGAACCAGATCAAGCTTTTACAGTATTGGCTGGGGATGCTGGAGATGCTAAATATGTTGATATGGCTATGTTGCATAAAATGATATAAATAAGAAAGAGAAGTCTGCTAGTTACAAGCTAAAAGACCTGACAGGTTTTTAAAACCTGTCAGGTCTAAAACCACATTATTGTCGTAAACGAATATGCAATTCACGTAATTGTTCTTGACTGACAGCGGATGGTGCTGATGTCAATAAACAACTAGCTGTTTGCGTTTTCGGAAATGCTATTACGTCACGAATTGAATCGGCTCCTGCCATTAACATCACTAAACGATCTAATCCAAATGCTAAACCACCATGTGGTGGGCAACCATAATTTAGAGCGTCTAATAAAAAGCCAAATTTTTCTTGGGCTTCTTGTTCTTCAATACCTAATACACGAAAAACTGCCGCTTGCATTTCTGGATCATGAATACGAATTGAGCCACCGCCAATTTCTGATCCATTTAAGATCATATCATAAGCTCTTGATAAACATGCGCCCGGTTGTGTTTCTATATCATCAACATCTGGTGCGGTGAATGGATGGTGTAAAGATGTCCAATTTTTACCATCCTTTTCAAACATCGGAAAGTCAACTACCCATAGCGGTTTCCATCCCGCTTCGACTAGTTCCATGTCTTCTGCAACTTTTACACGTAAAGCACCCAAAGCTTCATTGACAACTTTAGCTTTATCTGCGCCAAAGAAAATTAGGCTACCAGTTTCAGCTTTAGTACGTTCTAAAATTTCTTTTATTGCTTCTTCGGGTAAGAATTTTAAAATCGGTGATTGCAGCCCATCTTGATTAACTTTAATATAGGCTAAACCTTTAGCACCATAAATACCAACGAATTTAGTATATTCGTCAATTTTTTTACGTGATAGACTATTGCCATTAGGAATACATAATGCAGCAACCCGCCCTTCTGAATCTTGAGCTGGTTTAGCAAATACCTTAAATTCTACATCAGTCAGTAAGTCACCAACATCAACTAATTCTAAAGGCACACGTAAATCTGGCTTATCGCTTCCATAACGACGCATAGCTTCTTCATAAGTCATGCTTGGAAATGGATCGGGCAATTCTTGATTTAAAATTTCTTTAAATAATTGTCGTATCATTGATTCCATCAATTGTTTGATGGCTGTTTCATCAATAAACGACATCTCAATATCTAATTGAGTAAATTCTGGTTGCCTATCTGCTCGTAAATCTTCATCACGGAAACAGCGTACTATTTGATAATAGCGTTCCATGCCAGACATCATCAATAATTGTTTAAACAATTGTGGTGATTGTGGTAAGGCAAAAAATTGTCCGTCATGTGTGCGACTAGGTACTAAATAATCGCGTGCGCCTTCAGGTGTAGCCTTAGTCAGCATCGGCGTTTCTATTTCTAAAAAGCCGTCTTGATCTAAGAAATTACGTAAAAAACTATTGACTTTAGCGCGTAATTGCAATCGTTGTTGCATCTTAGGGCGACGTAAATCAATATACCTATGACGTAAGCGAATTTCTTCACTTACATTCATATGTTCTTCATCTAACTGAAAAGGCGGAGTGTCAGCACTATTAAAGATTTCAACTTTTTGAGTTAAAACCTCTACTTTACCACTAGATAAGTTTGAATTTTCAGTACCTTCAGGGCGATAACGTACAATTCCAGTGATTCGTAAAACGTATTCACTACGTACTTTTTCAGCCATAGCGAAGGCATCAGCAGTTTCTGGATCAAATACAACTTGAACCAAACCTTCACGATCACGTAGATCAATAAAAATTAATCCACCATGATCGCGACGACGATGTACCCAACCGCATAAAAAAACTTGTTGATCTAATAAAGATTCATTAATTTGTCCACAGTAGTGGCTACGCATGATATTCCTTAAGCTGACTTAACTAGGGCAAGAACCACCGCTACAAGGAGCAGGGTTGGATTTAGGAGGGTTTTTAAAATCAGTTTCATACCAACCAGTACCTTTCAATTGAAAGCCACCAGCAGATATTTGTTTTTTTAAAGTGTTTTTGTGACAACTTGGACATTCTTCCACAGCGTCATCACTCATTTTTTGTATAATTTCCAACTCATGACCACATGAGTTGCAAGCGTATTCATAAATAGGCATGATTAAATCTCATTTTTTAAAAAGACGGAATAAATCCCGCCTTATTCTTATTTTTTTGGCTCTGATACTTCCACAATAACTTGATTATTCGCCATAGATGGTCTATAGTACATCTTAACAGTTTGTGTATAAGGATAGATCATCCGTGCAATAGTTTGGGCGCGTATCTTTGCCATTTGGGGATATGGTACATTCTTTTCAGATAGTGCTACACCAAAAAATATTTTTGCAGAATAAGAAGGATTAACATCCAAATTAGCTAATAAATTTTCTAGTTTCACGGTTTCAGTATTATCTAATTCTATTTTAACTGGTTGAAATTGTAGAACTAAATGTTTTTTAGAATCATTTCCCATTTTAATTTTAGAATTAACACTAAAAGAATCATTTTTAATTGAGTTATGAGCTACAACCTCAATTTGTTGAACAATTCTTAGAGTGTTATGGATTACTTGCACTTGCTTATTAAAAGCAGGCATTTCTGTTTCTACTGTTTTATTTAGATCTAATTGATTAATACCCCATATTAATAAGGCTACATTAAATACTATTAAAGTAAATAAAACAAATATTTTAATTATTGCTTTAAACATAATAACAAATCTTTCATTTTTTTATAAAAATAGTTATTTTCAATTTTGCTACCATTAAAAATAATCTATCTGAACATTAATACGAAAGACAACAACAATCGCATTACTTTGTGATCCCCTTAATGATAAAACGCTTATTTTTCAGCGTTTTATTAATTATAATTATTATAATATCTAAGGATTTAATTTATGTCTTTTATTGTGACTGATAACTGTATTGATTGTACACTATGCGTACCTGAATGTGCCGCCAACGCTTTTTACTTAGCTTAAAGAACCCTTAAATATATATTTCAATAAACCTATCGTCGATGAATCAACTCCAAGATTAATATTTGTATCCCTTTGGCTGCTGAGAGCGGGTAATAGCATATTTGCTACCTGCTTACCTAGTTCAACTCCCCATTGGTCAAAAGGGTTTAGATTCCAGCATACACTTTCTACAAAAACTTTATGTTCATATAGAGCAATAAGTTTTCCTAATATTGATGGTGTGAGTTTTTGGTAAACTAAGCTATTACTTGGTTGATCACCCATAAAAACTCTATGTGGAACTTGGTTGATCAACTGCTCTAAATTTTTATCCTCCTGTTTTAATATCTGAAGTTGTGTTTGATTCGCTGATCTACCCATCATTAAGGCATGAGTTTGTGCTAATGCATTAGATAATACTGCATCTTGATGTCCATTTAAATCGTTTTGACTATCAATTGCAATGATAAAATCTGCTGGTATTAGTTGAGTACCCTGATGTAAAAGTTGATAAAAGGCATGTTGACCATTATTACCCGCTGATCCCCAAATAATTGGACAAGTTGGATAATCAATATTTTTTCCTTCACGAGTTACTCGTTTACCCAAACTTTCCATTGCTAATTGTTGTAAATAAGCTGGAAATAGCTCTAAACTATAATCATATGGTAATATTGCTTGGGTTTTAACACCAAAAAAACTACTATACCATACTTCTAGCAGGGCTAATAATACAGGCAAATTATTTGCCAATTCGGTATTTTTAAAGTGTTGATCTAACTTATGTGCGCCATCCAATAGTTCCTCAAACTTATCCATACCTATCATCACTGCAATAGGCAAACCAATTGCAGACCATAAAGAATAACGTCCACCAACCCAATCCCAAAATTCAAACATATTGATTGGATCAATGCCAAATTCTATCACTTTTTGCTTGGCGGTACTAATAGCAACGAAATGTTTAGCTACTGCTTGTTGATCGCCTAAATGCTTGATTAACCAACGTCTCGCACTATGTGCATTGAGTAAGGTTTCTTGAGTGGTAAAAGTCTTTGATGCAATTATAAATAAAGTAGTTTCTGGATCAAGTGTTGCTAAAGTATTGTTTAGGTGAGTTGCATCTACATTAGAGACAAAATAAGCCTTTAAGCGAGGGTGATGATAGCTTTTTAAGGCTTTTGTCACCATTGCTGGACCCAAATCTGAGCCTCCAATGCCTATATTAACAATAGATTCAATAGGTTTACCAGTATAACCACGCCATTCTCTATTTCTTACCTTGTCAGTAAACTGTTGCATTTTTACCAATACCTTATTAATATCAGGCATAATATCTTTGCCATCTACTTTAATAGGTGTATTACTTCGATTACGAAGCGCAGTATGTAAAGCGGCGCGTTGTTCGGTATTATTAACTTTTGCTCCTGAAAATAGACGATTAATCGCTTCTTCTAATTGAACTTTTTTTGCTAGTTTTAGTAATAAATTTACTGTTTCATCAGTAATGTAATTTTTTGAGTAATCTAATAAAAAACCTTCTGTTTCAATAGAGAACTTCTCAAAGCGTTTAGGATCAAGGGCGAATAAATCACGTAGGTGCTGTTGCGCAATATATTGCTGATGCGTTTTTAATTTTGCCCAAATTGGTGTGTGACTAATTAGAGTGTTCATATGAAAGATCTCGTAATTTATTATTTATTTCTGGTGATAATTGTGACCAATTAAAACGCCAATTCCAATTGCCTGTAGCGATACCCGGGGTATTCATACGATGATTAGCGTCTAGTGATAGTATGTCTTGCATTGGAATAATCGCCCAATTGGCTTTTGATTTAAAAGCTGCTTCAATTAAAGCCCAAGGCATTTTGTCTGGTGTGGTATTTAAGTATTCACAAATATACTGTTGATTTGCTTGTTCTTGAAACCAGCCTAAAGTGGTGTTGTTATCATGCGTGCCGGTATAAACTACGCATTTTTCAATATGATTATGCGGTAAATACGGATTATCTGGATTGCCATCAAAAGCAAATTGTAGGATTTTCATTCCGGGTAAGGCGAATTGATCACGTAAAGCTTTTACTTCGTCTGTTATAATTCCTAAGTCTTCTGCGACTAGTGGTAATTTAATGTTGCTTTGTTCTAAACTTTTAAATAAAGCTGCTCCGGGTGCTTTTATCCATTCACCATCTATAGCGGTTTTACTAGCGGCTGGTATTGTCCAACAAGCTTCAAAACCACGAAAATGATCAATTCGCGCTACATCATATAGTATTGAGGCGGTTTTTAAACGCTGTTTCCACCAACTAAAATCATTACTTTGCATATAATGCCAATCATATAGTGGATTACCCCAGCGTTGCCCAGTGGCAGAGAAGTAATCTGGCGGAACTCCAGCAACAACGGTGGGTTGCCCTTGTACATCTAGTAAAAAATTTTCGCGATTTGCCCATACATCAACACTATCTTGAGCTACAAAAATTGGAATATCGCCAAATATTAAGATACCACGTTGATTAGCATATTGTTTTAGTTGTTGCCATTGACTAAAGAATAGAAATTGTTCCAAACGATGGTGTTGAATTTGTTCTGCTAAATTTTGTCGTGCATTCTGTAATGCTTGTTGTTGGCGATCACGTAAGGCAGGTTCCCATTGCCACCAGCCAGTTTGCAATTTTTTATGTAAAGCAGCAAATAGTGCATAGTCTTCTAACCAATATTGTTGTGTTTCTATAAATTGCTCAAAAGCAACTTTATTGACTTTGCTAGTTAAATTAATTAACGCAGGATTAGCTGCATGTACTGATTGACAATTATAAGGTGATAAATCATGATGCGGTGGTCCTAATGGCAGGATTTGCCAAATCGATATACCGCTATCTGCTAGAAAATCTATAAACCTATATGTATCTTTAATTTCTGGTAAAGAAGTTGGATGTAATAAAATACCAGTGCGACGTTTCATTATATATTCTCCTGACCCTTGCGCATTGTACCACCAGCCGCTGGATCACCACCACCATGAGTAAATTCTTGATTTAAATAATCAGGAGGCGATTCAGCTAGAAGTTGATATAAATGTAGTAAATGCGAACGGTATAATTTATCAAAATCTGCTACTGTCGATGTAGAATTATAATCTCCAAACCACCAACACCAATCAGAGCCTTCACAAATAGCTAATTGACGGGATGCTGCTGCTTGTTGTGCAGCATCTAAACAGGGATGAACTCGATCAAACACATGTTTTGCATCTATTAACATTTGCCAACCGCGATTTTTATCTTTACTGCCTATCCATGTAGTAAAGTTACCATAAACCCAGCTTCCTGCAACCAAAGAAGGTAAAGTAATTCTCTCGTTATTTAAGCATTCTGAGAATGTTGTAAGTTCTAAATCAGGATGTTCAGATAGTTGTTTATATAAAGCACTGAGAAAATAATAAGCATTTTTAGGATAATATTCCCACGCATTTTCACCATCAAGAATTATAGAAACTACTTCTGCATCTGTTTTAGCAATATTTTCTAAATTTTGTACAAAGTTATTAACAGCATCATCACCATGCCATTTAGCAAATTCAAAACCAATATCATCGGATAATTTGTCATCTCTAAAGAAGCAAGCCACAGAATTATTTATTAATGAATAAGGGCGATGTATTGAAGCTTCATTCAAACTATTATGTAGTACAGTTTCGCCAGTAGCTAACCAAGAAATATTAAATTCATCCATTAATCGTATAGTTGCATTGCTAATACTGCCTTCAGAAGGCCAACAGCCATGCGGCTTAAAGCCAAAATAGTGTTCAAAAACTTTAATGCCTTCACGTATATGCCAACGTATTCTATCTTTACCATCTGGATAGCAACTAATACCTGATAGATCAATCTCTGGTAAAGCTTCACGAGCTGAAAACATATTTAGCATTAAAGGCATAATAGGATGAGCATAAGGAGTAAAAGATAATTCTACTTTTCCTGCCTCAGCTAAAGCTTTATAACGAGGTATAATTCCACTCAATAATTCGCCTATGATTTCTAATAATTGTCGTCGATCAGCATCAGTGAACGCTTCACCTTTTTCTATTAGAGCTTGAACCCTCTGATCATTAAGACGTACAGTTTCACCTAACCATCCTAAGTGATACCACATTAATAAGTCAATAAAATATTGATCATGGATATAGTCTATTAATTTAGGTGTGGTAGTGATAGAATGTGCTAATTCGACTAATTCTTTAAAAGGTGCGAAGCGTTCAGTAACATGTTCTTTATTAATACGCAGACATTGTTGAATTAGATTTAATCGCCCTGTTGTGAAATTATTATCATTTAATGCTGCTAGTAATGGATCGCGGATTGGAGTGGCATCGTGTAAAAATGCTTGAACTTGTTGAACATAATCATCCAATTGTTCCAATAAAGTGGGTGTAAAATTCACAACTGCACGAGCTTCAGGTATTGCTTCTAAATGTGCAGCCATATCTACATAATCTTTGATGCCATGTAAATAAGTCCAAGGTAATTGGTATTGTTGAGTGCTACCATCGTAATAAATAGGTTGGTGCATATGCCAACATAGTACAACTTTTAGTTTTTTGTGCATTTTATTATTTATGTATTGAGTTATTATTTTTTTACCACAATGTCATTGATATTTACATATACTTGCTTTAATATTATCATAAATGTATAACATACTCGTGTTACACGGGCCGAATTTGAATTTGTTGGGTGAACGTGAACCAAGTCACTATGGTCAAATGAGCTTAGATGCAATTAATCAACAATTAATTGCACAAGCGGCTGATCATAATTTAATCACCTTTCAAAGCAATGCCGAATATAAATTATTAGAACAAATACATACGGCACGTCATAACAATATAAATTTTATTATTATTAATCCCGCAGCTTTTACGCATACAAGTATCGCTTTGCGTGATGCCTTATTGGCAATCAATATCCCATTTATTGAGGTACATTTATCTAATGTACATGCTCGTGAGCCTTTTCGACATCATTCTTATTTTTCAGATATTGCCGTAGGTGTCATTAGTGGATTGGGAGCACAAGGATATACTTTAGCTTTAAAAGCTGCATTATCTATTTTATCGGATTCAAGGAGTATTTAGTGGACATAAATCATATTAAACAGCTTATAGAATTAGTTGAGGCTTCAGAAATATCTGAAATCGAAATTAATGAGGGTGAAGATTCTATACGTATCAGCCGTTATTCAAATGTGGTTGCACCAGTTGCACCCGTTGCACCCGTTGCAGCCCCAGTTCAACAAGAAGTAAGCATTCCAGCACCACCTAAGTCAAATGAATTAACTGGACATATTATTAAGTCTCCAATGGTAGGTACTTTTTATGAGGCTGCTTCTCCTACCAGTAAGCCTTTTGTTAAAGAAGGGCAAACTGTTAAGGAAGGTGAGACTTTATGTATTATTGAGGCAATGAAAATACTTAATCAAATCACTGCTGATAAATCTGGTGTTGTTACTAAGATTTTAGTAGATAACGGTGCCCCTGTTGAATATGATGAAAATTTATTTGTGATTGAATAGGGTGAAAAGGTCATGTTATCTAAAGTCGTTATAGCAAATCGCGGAGAAATTGCTTTAAGAATTTTAAGAGCTTGCAGGGAAATGGGGATTCAAACAGTTGCAGTACATTCAGCCGCTGATCGTGATTTGAAACATGTACGATTAGCAGATGAATCTGTTTGTATTGGTCCAAATCCCTCTGCTGAAAGTTATTTAAATATTCCTGCTGTTATTAGTGCCGCTGAAGTTACAGATGCGGTTGCTATTCATCCGGGTTATGGTTTTTTATCAGAAAATGCTGATTTTGCGGAACAAGTTGAAAAAAGTGGATTTATTTTTATTGGTCCAAAATCTGAAACCATTCGTTTAATGGGTGATAAGGTATCAGCAATTGCCGCTATGAAAAAAGCTGGTGTGCCTTGTGTTCCGGGATCAGATGGAATTCTTGGTGAAGATGGTAATCTTAATCTTAAATTAGCACGTGAAATTGGTTATCCAGTTATTATTAAAGCTTCTGGTGGTGGCGGTGGGCGTGGTATGCGAGTAGTGCGTAGTGAGGCTGCATTACTTAATGCTATTACTTTAACTAAAAGTGAAGCCGCTGCTGCTTTTAGTAATGATGAAGTTTATATGGAAAAATATCTGGAAAATCCACGTCATATAGAATTTCAGGTATTAGCAGATAAGCATGGTAATGCAATTCATTTAGGTGAACGCGATTGTTCAATGCAGCGTCGTCATCAAAAAGTTATAGAAGAAGCTCCAGCCCCGGGTTTAAGTGAAGAAATACGTAATAAAATTGGCGAACGCTGCGCCCAAGCTTGTCGAGATATTGGTTATCATGGAGCTGGTACTTTTGAATTTTTGTATGAAAATGGAGAATTTTATTTCATTGAAATGAATACTCGTCTTCAGGTTGAACATACTGTTACTGAAGAGATTACAGGAATTGATATTGTATGTGAACAATTACGTATTGCTGATAATGAGGCTTTATCTTATAAGCAAGAAGATATTGAGATAAAGGGTCATGCTATAGAATGTCGTTTAAATGCAGAAAACCCTGATAATTTTATGCCATCCCCGGGTTTAATTGAACTTTATCATGCTGCTGGTGGACCGGGTGTACGTTTAGATACCCATATTTATAATGGGTATAAAGTACCACCTTATTATGATTCGATGATAGGAAAATTAATAACACATAGTGACAGTCGTGAATCTGCGATGGCACGCATGAGAATTGCATTAAGTGAAATAATTATTGATGGGATTAAAACCAATATACCATTACACCAAAGATTATTAAATGATTCAGGATTTCAGGCTGGTGGAATTAATATTCATTACTTAGAGAATAAATTAGGGATGAATTAATATTAAAGTTTAGACCTGACAGGTTTTCATAGTTTTCGTAGGGTGGGTAGAGCGAAGCGAAACCCACCAATCACGTCAAATGGTGGGTTTAGCTTCGCTGACTTCGTATCGCTTCGCTCTACCCACCCTACAAAAAAAATTACTAAGCAGCCTTATTCGCCATCAATTCCATGAATTGATTACTTGTTTCCATTTGTTTACTCACCATTTTCATAATTTCCATCATGGATTTTTGCGTTAATGCAATGTTTTCAGCTTGAATTCTCTGAGTTTCCAGAATACGCTCTGACATTTCACCAATTCTATCTGCCATTTTGCCTATATCATCAGATAGCCGCAATACGGTGTTATTAAAACCCTCATATCCTTCAGTTACTTTATCTGTATATTTATTTAACATCTATTTACACCTACCAAGTTTAGACCTGTCAGGTCTGATAGTTTATAAACTATAATACATATCAAATTCAACTGGATGAGTTGTCATACGTAAGCGTGTGACTTCTTCCATTTTTAGTTCAATATAAGCATCAATTACATCATTAGTAAATACGCCACCTTCTAATAAGAATTCACGATCTTGATCTAATGCTTCTAAAGCTTGATCTAATGAAGAACAGATGGTTGGTATTTGTTTGGCTTCTTCGGCTGGAAGATCATATAAATCTTTATCCATAGCTTCGCCGGGATCAATCTTGTTTTTAATTCCATCTATACCTGCCATTAACATTGCGCTAAAAGCAAAATATGGATTTGCTGTTGAATCTGGGAAACGGATTTCAATACGACGTCCTTTAGGATTACTTACATAAGGAATACGTATTGATGCTGAACGATTACGTGCAGAATAAGCTAAAAATGTTGGAGCTTCAAAGCCGGGAACTAGACGTTTATAGCTATTTGTACTTGCATTAGCAAAGGCGTTGATAGCACGAGCATGTTTTAGAATTCCACCAATGTAATAGAGAGCATCTTCTGATAAGTCACCATACTTATCACCAGCAAATATGTTATTACCATCTTTACTTAAAGATTGATGCACATGCATACCATTACCATTATCACCTACTATTGGTTTAGGCATAAAAGTAGCAGTTTTTCCATAGCCATGAGCAACATTAAATATGGCATATTTAAGTATTTGAACTTCATCAGCTTTTTTTACTAAGGTATTAAAATCTACACCAAGTTCACATTGTCCAGCTGTGGCTACTTCATGATGATGAACTTCAGTTTTGATTCCCATTTCTTCAATCGTTAAGCACATTGCTGCACGAATGTCATGTAAGGAATCAACTGGTGGAACTGGGAAATAACCGCCTTTAGTAGATGGACGATGCCCCATATTACCATCATCATAGACTTTTTCAGAATTCCAACCAGCTTCTTTTGAATCAATTTCACAAAATGAACCGCTAATATCTGAACCCCAACGTACATCATCAAAAATGAAAAATTCATTTTCTGGACCAAAATAGGCAGTATCAGCAATACCAGTTGATTTTAAATAATTTTCTGCGCGTTCTGCCAATGAACGTGGATCACGTTCATAACCTTGCATAGTATTAGGTTCTACTACAGAACAACGAATATTTAAGGTTGCATCGTCAAAGAATGGATCCATAACAACAGTTGATGGATCAGGCATTAAAATCATATCAGATTCATTAATACCTTTCCAACCTTCAATGGATGAACCATCAAACATTTTACCTTCAGTAAAAAAATCTTCATCAACTTGATGTGTAGGTATAGTTACATGCTGCTCTTTACCTTTAGTATCTGTAAAACGTAGATCAACAAACTTAACTTCTTCGTCTTTGATTATGTTTAGTACGTTATCAATGGACAAAATATACTCCTATAAATGCAATTTATTAAATTAGTCAGCTTTAATATTATCATAGTTCATCAATCATGAAACTCATACATAAATTAATTTAGCGATAATAAATATTAATATCAAAAGACCTGACAGGTTTTAAAAACCTGTCAGGTCTGAAGTTTATCATTTTCTAGTTAGCGATAATAAATATTAATAGTATTAATATCCTTTGTATTAGCAGCTAATTCATTAAAACCTTGAGATAAATCTGCCGCTTCATCAAGACTTGTTACGATATTTAATGGTAAATAAACATCAACTGTTAATTTACCTGCTATATAATGTAAGGTAATTTGTTCAATATGTTTGGTAACAGCTAAGCCATACCAACATGCTTGCAAATCATTAACAATCTTGCTACGTAAAGGTAAATTCAAATTCAATTTAAATTCTTCATCATTTTCAGGATCAATATGCACCATTACGTCGCTGATTTCTTCAAATTTCTCAATCAAAGTAGATTTAACTATTTCAGCAATATAATGCCCCTCTGAAACACTGATATGAGGATCAACTAAAATATGCAGATCAACTAAAGCATTATGTGCCATTTTGCGAGTACGTAATTCATGTAAAGCACATACTCCTTCTACTGATTCAATAGTTTCAGTAATTTGATTGAGTTTATTTTGATCTAATCCTGTATCAACTAATTCCTTGAAACTACTCATCATTAATGACCATCCAATATGAGCAATCATGAAACTAACTCCAATTGTAGCCACCGCATCTAGCCAAGAAAAACCAGCTAAAGTTCCAGCAATACCAATTAATACAATAAATGAAGATATAGCGTCACTACGATGATGCCAAGCATTAGCGCGTAACATTGGCGAACGCACTTGTTTAGCAATATAAATTGTATATTGATATAAAATTTCCTTTGCAACCAATACGATGGCGGTTATTACCAAGGTAATTGCTGTGGGTTCTAATAATAATTCCGGAACTAATAAGCGTCGTATAGCATCTATAAATATGCCGATTGCTACCAAGCTTAATAATAAACCAACAGCAACAGTAGCAACGGTTTCAAACCGAGCATGACCATATGGATGTTCATTATCAGCATCTGCACTACTAAACTTAGCAGCAACTAACACTAAGCTATCACTGATTAAATCAGACAAAGAATGTAAGGCATCAGCAATTAAGGCTTGAGAATGTCCAATAATTCCAAATATAAATTTTATGATAGTTAATAAAATATTAACTAATACCCCGACAAGGGTAACGTTGCGTATTGCGATATAACGGTCGTTTGATGACATAATCTTATTTCATTCCTTATTGTTGTTTATACATATTAATAGTGTTATTATATTTTCTCTAATTAATTTGAGAGTATTTTTAATATGAAACCTGATTCATTTAAAAAAGCAGCACCACCGATTTTTAGGTGGTGGTTATTTGCTTTAATATTCCTGTCACAAGTGTCTGCTTATGCAGCGGCACCAACCTTTACATCTGGTTATCCTAAAGTAGATGCTGCTGATACCAAACATAGTTCCTTAGAGCTAAAAGTTCAAACCAATGAAATTGGTAAAGCTTATTATGTTGTATTAGCAGATGGAGCAGCCGCACCTAGTGATGCTCAAATCAAAGCTGGGCAAGATGATCAAGGTACTGCTGTTGACGCTGATAAAAAAGGTGTTTTAACTTTAACTGCTGATACTGAAGCTAATAGTTATATCATCCGTTTAACAGCAGCAACTGATTATGATATTTATGTAGTTGCTGAAGATTCTGCTGAAACTCTAAATGCTCAAGTGGTAGTGAATGTTACCACAGCGGCAGCACCTAGTGATACTACTCCGCCTGTGTTTGATAGTCTTGGTAATTCCAAAACTGTTGGAGCAACTACAATTGATTTTGAAGTGAAAATCAATGAAGATGGTACAGCTTATTATGTAGTTTTAGATGATAATGCCACAGCACCAACAGAGGCACAAGTTAAGAATGGACAAGATAATGCTAACGAGGATGTAGCTGAGAATAAAAAAGGAAATTTAGACTTAACTGCTAATACAGGGGCTGTTGCTTCTATATCTGGTTTAACTTCATCAACTAGTTATGATCTTTACATAATAGCAGAAGATGCTGAAGGTAATGTTGCAACTGCTGAAACATTCTCGTTCACTACACTTGCTCCTTTAACTAATATTAGTGGTAATTACAATAATACAGGTAAAACTCTTACTAATATTACTATTGAAGCAGGCGCAACAATCACAGGTGGCACACTAGCTGGTACAATAACAGGTGATGCGACAAATCCACCTACATTGGATGGTGTGACAATTGCCTCTGGTGCCACATTAAGTTATGTAATTTTGAGTAGTACTGTCGTTTTACCTTCTCCACTTACTACAATTACTTTTGGTTTAGGAATTCAATTTCAAAGTTTATCAATTCTACCAGCAGGTTTTGACTTAACTTCAATTCTACCAATTCTTACATTTCCTATAAGTGGCGTAACTTTACCAGCAATAATAGATTTAAATATTAGTATTATAGTAAATGGTCCAACCTTGTTATCTGAAATAACTCCGGCAAGCACGGTTTCAGTTTTTGGATCTGGTGCAGAAATTAACTTAGTAAGTGGAAGACTAAAAATTAAACTGAGTGACGGTGGAATGTGTGGATTTAGACCATCTAGTGCAAATTCAGGTGGTGGAAACAGAAGAAGTCTTCGCATTTCTACTGGAAATGAATATGGATTTGGAAATGCATTATATCTTACAACTAATGGTGTAGAAATAAAAAGTCAACCATCAGTACAAAACTTAGAAAGTTTAACTTCATATTTAACAGATGAAGGATTCACAAATTTAACAGTTAAAGATGATGGTAATATATCTGTAGAGAAAGATGGTAAGACTATTATTTTCAGACCCTCTATAACAAGCTTGGAAGATCAGAACGGAACGCTTGGATTTCAAAATAATAAATCATTTAAAGACGGTGGTTTAGTGACATTCATCTTTGAAGATGATGAAAGCGGAAAAAAACGTGAACAAGTTCTATATCCAGCACCTGTATCACTTGATAACATGACTGAAACATCTGTTACTATGCTTACTCAGAATAATCAAATGAATGATTCTTATCCAGAAGATGGTAAACTGAAGTTTGAGTTTGATGGTACAACTTATGAAGGAACATTAGATTATTATGTAGAAACAGGAACGTCAACAGCATTTGCAGTTACTGATAATTCAGATCATTTCTTAATTACTTATACTGATGGTACAAAGCAAAAACTATTTAAAGTTGCAGACAATAGTAGTAGCCCTCCTGTTCAACAGCAGCCAACAACTCCTACTGATCCTGATCCTGTTGATCCTACCGAGCCTACTGAACCTACTGAGCCTCTTAAACCAATAGAGGGCAAAATTGACAATACAGGAACAACACTGACAGATATTACTTTATTAAAAGATACTGTGATAGAAGGTGGTATTCTAGAAGGCAAAATTGTTGGACCAGAGAATGGGTTTGTTAAATTAGATAATTTAAAAATTTCTGCTAATAGCGAAGTAAGTAATGTAACTATTGGTAAAGATGTTACTTTTGGCGCAGGTGTCAGTCTAAAAAATGTTATATTTGCTGAGGGTGTAACTATACCTCTTGATATTAAATTAGGTACTGGTGTTAAATTTACCGCAGCAAATGATATACCGATTGGTCTTGACATAACTGCAACTCTACCCGGCTTTACAGCTCCAGTAGCAGAAGTACAACAACCAGCAGCAATTGATTTATCTGCTGATCCAGTTGTAAATGGTAAAGGTTTATTACAAAAAATTAATGAACAACCTGAGTTTGCAGGTAATGATTTACAAATGGATCAAAGCAATAAAACTGGTAATCTACAACTTGAAATTGAAGGCTTAATTTTTGAAGTTGCTCCAATTAAAGTAAAACGTGCTTCTAAAACAGGTGATGGTACTGAGTCAGTACGATTAGGCTTTGGAAATACAGTTATCTTTACAACTAAAGATGGTCTGGAAATTGAAGCTTACCCAGTAGTGCAAAGCATAACAACGCTAAAAGCCCTATTAGCTGCACTTAACATCACCAAATTCACTATCACAGAAGACGGTAATCTGAAAGTGCCAACTCTTGATGATAGACTTTGGATTAGCGGCAGAGCGGCATTATCCAGTGAACCGGCTGAAGCTCAAGAACAAACTGGCTTCAAATTTAAAGGCGATTTAGTAGTATTAGTCTTTGAAAATAGCAATGGCGAAAAACGTCAACAAGTGCTATATCCAGCACCAGCATCAAATGGGATAATTCAACAATCTGGAGGAGCTTCATTAAGCGAAGAAGGAATTTTATCCTTTAAATTTGGTGAAAAAGCTTATACAGGTAGATTGGATTATGGAATAGAAACAGGAGAAGCAACAGAAAGTTATGAGGTTACCGACATTGAAGATATCAATGGAGATGGCGTAAAAGACTTTTTGATTACCTATCCTCAAGGTGACAAGCAAAAACTATTTGCTTTACCACCAGCAGTAGCTACTGAATAGTAGCATATAAACCTGACAGGTTTTTAAAACCTGTCAGGTTTTTTTTATTGTTTATATTTTTCAATGATTTCAAATAAAATAATTCTATCTAACCAAACCTGCCCATCAAAAAAGTCATCTATTGCTTTTTGCATTTCTGCATCATTAATTATCCCATCTGGACCAGCGTAAATACTTATAATATCAGTCTTTTTGTCAATTTGTACTTCAATATTAGCTAAATTTCCAGCACTATCTAAAATATTAATTGCATCATGCCCTTCATAATTTTTAGGGGCTGTATAGGTAGTTTTTATAATGTTTTTTTGTTCTGCTAATTTAAGCTCATTGTCTGCTATTTTACCTAAATTAGCTGTTATGGTATAACTTCCTGTGCCACCACCTATTGAAATCTCTTGTGTTTCATTACGATTAATATATAGAGTTTTAGGTGAGGCAAATAATCTAGTAGAATATACATTGATTTGAGCTTGTGCAGTTTTGCCACTATTGTCTTGCACTTTTACTTGATAACTACCTCTTACTTTTGGAGCTGTATAAGTAATGTTATCATCTTTTTGTACATAATCACCAGCCTCAACTATCCACTTATAAGGCGCGGCACCTCCAATACTAGTTAAATTAGCACTATCTTCTGGATAAACATGTCGCATTGATGGAGTTATTACAAAGCCACTTGAGGATACTTCTAAGGAAGCGGTTGCTTTATTTCCTTTTGCATCAATTACATGAATAAAGGCTGGTCCAAAATTTTTGGGAGTTGTCCATATTACAGTTTGCCCTTCAATTTTATCTAACTCACCTTTACTAGCAACCCAACGTTTTTTACCAAAGCCACCACTAGCATGTAAAGTTAATTTATCTTCTGCATCTAAACGACCAGATTTAGGTGTTATTAATAGATCTAAAGCAACTGTAATTTCAGCACTTACTTGATTTTCTTTAGCATCAATGACACTCAATGTATGAGTACCTGCTACTTTAGGTGCTGTATAATTAATTACTCCATTTTCTAAAGTAGCTTTGCCTGCACTGATATTTAAACTGTAAGGCTGAATACCACCTAAAACACGTAATTTAGTTGTTTCTTCAGGTTTCATAAATAATTGTTGTTGACTTAATAATAATTTTTCACCAACTGAAACTAAAACTTCCTTATTATTACCTAAACCATCAATAACTGTAACAACATATAATCCAGTTTTTGCAGGCGCATTATAATTAACAGTCTTGCCGTTTTGTTTGTCCAACTTACCTTGGTTCATATTCCAAGTATAATTACCATCACCTCCACTAGCTGTAAGACTAACTGTTTTATTGCTAGCAGTTACTACTTTTTCTGGTGTGACGCTTAATGGAGCTACTATATTAATAGTGGCTTGAACTTGGTTCTGTGCATTATCAATGACATTCAATACAGCAGTGCCGCTAACTTTAGATTGAAATATATAACTATTTTTAGATTGTTGTTGTAAATCACCTTTATCTGTTTGAATTTGATAGGGCGGTTTGCCACCAGTTACTTTAAATATTGTAGTTTCATTGACTACTATTGATGCACGATGTGGTGTAATTTCTAATTTAGGATTAGAACGCACTAAGATTGGAATAGATAAACTTTGATCATTAACAGTAATTTTTAAGGAACTGACTCCTTTATTAGTACCAGTAATAGTATATTTCTCAATGGAAGCGATATTAGAATCAATAGTTAAAGTAGCATTATCAATAATGGTTTTAACGCCGCTTTGATTGACTAAAGAAATATTTATTGTTTTAGACGAACCTTGTTCTAAAGATAATATGTTTGGTTCTACTTGTAAAATACTGCTTTGAGCTTGTACTTGAATGCTGCTTTCAGCGGTAAAATCTTGATATTTTGCTATGAGTTTAGTAGCACCAATTGCTTTAGCAATAATTTGAGCATTGTTAGAATTAATCTCTATAATATCAGGATTTTCAATAGAAAAATTGACATTAGCTATTAAATCTTTTGATTTACCATCAGCTTGATATCCTTTTACAGTGATAGCTTGCTTATCTCCTACGAATAAATTCAAACTATTAGGTATAATACGAATAAATACAATCGGTTTTTCACCTGAATCATTATTTACTGATGCAAAAGTTAAATTAATTCCATCGCTTATCCAAACATCAAAGCTACCAGTTTCTTCAGGCACTGTATATATAGCAGTTTTACCATCAGCACTAGCTTGAATATTACCACGTGTCACTGCCCAAAAGAAATTACCAGCACCACCACTAGCAGTAAATTTTAACTTTTGTTTAGCAACTGCCTGAACATTACTAGGCTTAATTTCTAAATCACTAAATTTTTGAAATATCGCGCTGATGTCTATTTTTGGTTGTTTTAAAACTAAGTTAAGCGGATTTTGTTTACCAAATATATCTCCACTCCAAACTAAAAATTCATAATTTTCATCTGCAATTGGAATTAATGTCACCTTATCATCACAACGATATTCTGCTTGTTGAGGTTGAATATCTATTTGTCCATTTTCCGCAGTGGCATTTAATTTGACAGTTTTGATTTTAAAATGCGCAACGGTTTCTTTATCGCTATCCAAAGTTAAATTGCATTCTTTAAGACTGTCTTTACAAGCACCTTCCCAATGAGAAAAGTCATAACATTCTGATTTAGGGATAGCGATTAGATTAACTTTGTCTTTATCAGACTCAGTTTTTATTTCACCACTATTTTTTGGTGAGACACTAGTTTTTAACTCAAAAGCACGAATTTTAACTTTAGTTTCTTCAGTGGCAGTATCTATTTCTTTACCATCAGCACTTACTGTTACAGTATTAGTTAAACTATCCTTGGCATTCAATGAAACCTTAACTTTAATAATAATGTCTGATGCAGTTTCTCCAGCTTTTACAGACTGAATATCACATACAACTTTATTGTCTTTTTCAGAGCAGCCACTGGCACTTATAAATTCAACATCCTTTGGTAAAGTATCTTCAACTTGTATAAGTTTAACATCGTCTTTACCTATATTTTCTATGCTTAGTGTATAAGTCAATTCCTTACCTTGTTCAATAGGATCAGGGCTATCAGTCTGAGTAATTTTAAGATTTACTTCTGCCTCGGTAGCAATTTTAGTTTCTTCAGTGCTGGTATTATCAGAACTATCTGTTTCTACACCACTAGAACTTACAGTTGCAATATTAGTTAAAATATTGTTAGCATCTGATGGAAGCTTAACTTTAATAACAATGTCTGATGTAGTATCTCCGGGTTTTAAAAAGCCTTTTTGAAAATCACATTTAATTTTATTGTTATTTTCAGAACATTTCCAATCAATGCCATCAGCACTTATAAATGCAACTCCTGCTGGTAATGTATCTTCAACTTCTATAAAACCTACATTATTATCGCCTATATTTTCTATAGTTAATGTATAACTAAGTTCACTATCTGGTTCAATAGGATCAGGGCTATCTGTTTGTGTAATTTTTATATTTACATCTGCTTTTAGATCCACATTATCATCAGCCTTAACAAACGCGCTTTGTAGTAACAAAACTACTAATATTAAATATTTTGCCATGATTTATTCTCCTAAAAACATTTCTGTAATCACAAATAATTCTGTACGACTAATCCAGCCTTGTCGTTGGAAAAAGTCATTTAAAGCTTTATTCATTTCATTATCATCTAATTTGCCATCACTACCTGCATATATATCAGGAATACTAGCTATAGTTTTATTGTTAATAAAGACACGTAAGTTTTTAACGGTGCCGGTAGCATCTTCAAGTAGAATTATATCTTCAGTTTTTGAACTAGGAGCTGTATAAGTTACTATTTTACCTTCAGTATTAGATAGTTGTCCAAATTTAGCACTCCAAGTATAATCAGCTACTCCTAATAAAGCTTGTAAATCAGCCTGTTTACCCGCTGCTAAAATTAAAGATTCTGGAGTAAATTGCAATTCACCTTGATAAACAACCACACGACTTTCTGTGGTTTCTCCACTATTATCTTTAACTACAATTGTGTAATTACCTGCTACTTTTGGAGCAGTAAAAGTAACACGTTCACCATCATTTTTAGATAAATCACCTTCACCTTTCACTGACCAACTATAAGGTGGTGTGCCACCTAAACCACGTAGTTTGACTTGTTTGCCGGGTAAAATATAACTTTCACCCGGAGAAGAATAAAAACCGTTTATACTTACTAAGACTTCAACTTGTACTACTGTACCAGCTTGATCAGAAATAGTAATAACATCGCGCCCGGCTGTGTTAGCGGCTGTATAACTGGTTTCTGAAACATCACCAGTTTTGGCAGTAACTTTATATTTGCCATAACCACCACTAATATTTAACTTGGCTTTTTGCCCTAGCTTTAAAAATAACTCATTAGGTGTGACTAGCAATTTAGATTGAACAGTGACTTTAATTTCAGTATTACGCGCTTCACTATCTGTGATGTTAATAGTATAATTACCAGCTACTGATGGTGCTTGATAATAATAAATATCATTTTCTTGTTGATATGTGCCAGCAGTTGTTGATATTTTATAAGGAGCTTCTCCAGCTATAATATAAAAGCGTTTTTCTTCATTATAATTAAGAATAAATTCATTAGGAGTAGCAATTAATGTATTACCAACATTAATAATTGCTCTTTTAACTTGCCCTGTTTGATCAAATACACTGACTTCATAAACTCCAGTTGCTTGGGATGCAGTATAAGTAACTGTTGCAGCTTGCGAATTATCAAATTGACCACTTGATATTTGCCATCTATATGGCGCAATACCACCACTAACATTAAATTCTGCTTGACTATTAGCTAATAAATTCACTGCTTGTGGTGATAAAGTTAAGCCTTTAGTAATTGTCACACTTAAAGAAATTTCTGTTCCTGCTTGATCAATCACATTGATAATATCATTACCTGTACTTCGTGCTGCATGATAATACCAATTTTCACCATTACCATTAACTCTACCAGTTTCAGCAGTAACAATATAAGGTGGTGAACCGCCACTAATATTAAAAGCTTTAGATGTTCCTACACCAACATTAAATTGTATTGGAAAAGCTTCTAAGGCTAAATCTGAACTAATAAAAACTGGCACACTGGCATGTAAATTATCACACACACATTCAATAACGGCATATCCTTGACTAACAGCCTCTATCAATGCCTTATTTACTTTAATCAACTTATTATTAGATGTGAAATTACAAGCGGCAGAATCTTGTGCTTTTAAAGCACCAGATTTTAAGATTTTAAATATTTTCAGTTGTTGTTTACTAGCGGTATTAATATAGAGAGGGGATGGTTGTACTGCCAAACCAACGCTTTGTGTATCCTTAATTTCTACTTCTATCTGTGTTGTTTTGCCTTCTAAAGTAGCAGAAATTATAGCTTTACCGACAACATGCCCAGTAATAACACCATTATTAACTTCAACTATTGAAGCATCACTACTTTTCCAAACAGCCGCTTGAGTATAATTGCGTTTAGTCTTATCAGATAACCATGCTTGCAATAATAAACTTTGTTTAGCACCAACAGCTAAAACTTGATTGCCACCTAAAATTTCGATTGCCAAAACCACATTTTTATAAACTTCAATTTCAGCAACAGCTACACTGTTACTATCTGCAACAGCAATACTATAAAATCCAGCTTCTTGTGGAGCGGTATATTCGACACTAGTGCCTAGAATATTGAACTTACCTTTTGCAGATAACCAATGTAATTTTCCAACATTTCCAGTAACCGAAAAAATTTGAGTAGCTCCGGGTTTTAAAGAAATAGATTGAGGATTTATAGTAAGACTATTTGCTGCTAATGGGTAACAAATAATAAAAATTATTATCTTATTAAATATATTCATAATAGATTCCTGAAAAATAAGCTTATTATATTATAATTTATATTCTAATATTATCATAACAAGGAAATTTATGAGTAAATACAATTTATTTTTAATAACTATAGTTGTCGCTTTTATAGGCAATTGGATTTGGAATTATAATCCTCGTGTGGGTGAATTAAATGATTTATTATCAGAAGATGTTGAGTTAGCTAACTATCCTTATCAATTTACAGTAATAGAATTAAAAGATGGAAATGCTATTATGTCAAGCCCTAGATCAGCTCAAGTATCGGTGTTAAAATTCTTATCAATTGTAAAACCAGAATTACGTCATAAGGATTCTGATAGCCCTGAAGTAATAGCCGCTCAAAAAGAATTAGCTAATCTTCAATCTAAAGCTAAAAAATTCATTTTAATGCAGGCTGATGTTAATCGAGTAAATTGGCAGATAGATAAATCTTGGTTTGCTAGTTATGGTGTTTATCTTGATTGATTAACAATGCCTAACATGAGATAATAACAACAAAATAACGAAAGGCTTTTCCTAAAGCTACCCAAAAAATAAAAATATACAAATTAAGCTTAAAAATTCCTGCCACTACTGTCAATGGATCTCCTATTATCGGAATCCATGCAAAGAATAAAATTGGCGATCCCCATTTTTGATAAATTTGTTCGGTTTTTTGTGGTTTATCAGAATTTACTTTAATGTATCGTGATAATATGAAGTTAGCTCCTAACTTACCAATATAGTAATTTGTGATAGAACCAAGAGTGTTACCTGTAGTTGCGATTGCAAAAATCAACCAAGCGTTATAGCCAGAAATAGTCATAGTCGCAACAAAAATTTCCGAACCAAGCGGAAGTAATGTTGCTGCTAAAAAACTAACAATAAAAAGACTCAAATATTCTATCATTTTAAATAAGGTACTAATAATTGCCATTATTGCAGACAAAATTTGTTTGTCTAGTACAAAAGGATTATCTCGACTCCATATAATTATAATTAGTACAACGAATTACGTGGATAAACTAATTTTATAAATTCTAAAGGTTTCATATCTGATGATGGTGGTTTTTTTTGGTTTTTACCATGTGCTACCCAATCTCTATAGACATATATTTTTTTACATCATATTGAGCTAACATTCTCTTGAACCCTATCATAAGCTAACCGCATCTGTGGCAATGGATTAGGCTTCAATAGTTTATCCACGTAATTCGCTGTACTCACGTATATTAATCAAATATTTTTAATTTCAGGAATCTAATTCCAGCATGGCGATATTCTATTCAACATCATAGTCAAGCCCCAATGGTTGTATAAACTCTTTTTCCAATTCAATGAGCGTTTTTCTGCGTTCTGACAGAAAACTTTTATAGTCACCTTTTTTAAGTGCTTGTGTGGCTGTCTCAGAAATGGCATGACTGCGTAGAAAATCATTTGTCCAAATTGTTTCGGAATTCAACAAATAATTTCTAAATTGAGAAAATGCTTGCGGTTCAATAATAAAACAGTTTTCGGGTGCTGACGAAGTAGAAATAAGGCGTAGTATGGCATAACTCCCATGTAAGCCAAGCAATTCACCCACATTTAAAGTTTTTCCATCGACTGTTTGCGGTGTCAGTTCAGCTAATCTTAATGCCAATAATTTGGCACGCGAGGATTTAAAATGAAACCCTTTTGGTAAAGGCGCAATTTTTTCCTTGATTCCAATTTTATAAACATTTCCCTTGGCTAACGAGATAATATCTTTAACCGCATTTGCCATACTAGTGTCGTTTATACCAATAAACGCTTCAGTGTAAGCGGATCGCCACAGCCAATTTTTCAGTTCCTGAAAAACAGCATCATTCGGGAGTAGGTTAGTTCTCATAGCCTCAGCTAATAGGACACTCTGATAATTGTAAGGCAAGACTTTTGGAGAAAAAATACCACACTCTTTAAGAAATTTCGCCACTTGAATCAAATAGCCTGCCGCCTGATCAAGTATTTTTGGATTTTTCTTGAGTTCATTACTTGTTTGCTCAGCATTCGGTTTATAAAGTGCTAAATTTAAAATCCCTCTACAAGCTGACAAAATGAATTTTTCATCCAACTTTTCCCAGCCCACCTCGGCTAGTCTTTCTTGTACCTCTAATATTTTTTCTCTTAAATCAAATTGTTTACTCCAAACTAAAGCAGCAACCATATCAAGATCACTCATACGAGTGCCGCTGCTATTAATGCGTTGAAAGGTGGTAGTTGCATGTTCTAAGTCGTTTGTTTCAACCACCACCAGTGGTATTTTATAACTTAAAAACATTTTGGAAACTTGATCAGCTCGCTCAATGAGTTCATCATCCGTCAACTTACGCAAAAACTTCAACAATGCCAAATTATCCAATAAAACATTAACCGGCATCCATGTGGATTTAGCGTCTTTGCGTAATTGCAACAGAAAATCTTGTTCTTCTAAGTCATAATACACTCTCCAATCAATATCATCGACGATATTCGATTTATTCACAGGACATTTCAGTGCCCCAAAAAGTGTTGAAAGTCTTTGATGTCCGTCTAACAAATAGGTGCGCGTTATACCGGATTCTGGCGGTTTGGGTACAGAAAGTCCCCCAATTTTATCAAATGTTGCCAGACGATATTTGGTCGTTTCCCAAACGAGAAGACTGCCTATTGGTATGCCAGATTTAATACTCCGCAAAAGATCTAAACGTTGTTCATCTTTCCAAATGAAACCACGTTGAAATTTAGGCACAAACAATTTACCGCTTTCAATTTGATCAAGTAATTGGTAGAGATATTTAATTTGTGGATCAGAGATAGAATTTTGAATGCTCATTTTATACTAATGACAACAGTTTTTCCAACATTGGGTTAAGCTCTTCTGTTAAATTATCTTTTAACAACCAATCTTCTTGTATTTTGAATTGTTGCTCTTTAAATAATTCAGCAATATCATCTCCAAAGCCATGTTCTAAGGTTTTTTTCACTTCATTAGAAATATTATCATAAAAGTCACCAACATCTTTATTTTCATCAGCTTTAAAACCTTTTTTCATATTAAAATGATGACGTTGCTCATAGCTTAGTTGTTTGAAAGCATTAACAATATTTTTCTTAGAAACATCTTGAATTTTTTGATGCACATTCATGCCCATCCATGCTGACAACACTCCATAAGGCAAATAATTCTCAATCGCCCTTCGTTTTAATTGATGATAAGGAATTATTTCCTTGCAAGCTGTTACAATTTTAGTAGATTGTTTACTTGGTTTATTAGGTTTAAGAGCATCACTGTCAAACAATGCAAAACTACGCTGACATTTTTCTGGAAAATTGGCAATTTCTTCAATCCATTTCAAAATTTCACCAATTCCACCGCCTCCCTCAAATTTTATTCCACCATTTTTTAAAAGTTCTTCTAATTTATCTTTTCGCCACCCAGTAGCCGTGGCTCTCAAAAAAGCAGAATCATTACGTCTATTTTCAACAAATATAATGAAATCTTGAGCCAAAAATTTTAAGGCGATTTTTAATGGTAATACCGGAACTTTTAAGAGCCATTGAGGTTTATCAACATCAGCAACTTGTATTGTAAGTGGTGAAAATTGACCATATTCGTCTCTATCTAAACTATAGCCTGATTCAAATACCCATTCACATTCATCACGAATATCATCACTTTGTTTATCAAGCCAATTAGACACTTCATTAGCATCTAGTGGCTCTACCTGTATCAAATGACGACAATCAAAGCCTAATTTTATTAATGAAATAAGATCAAGTTGATTGATGTGTTGGCAAGCAAACATCTCAGCTTTTAAAATCACTCTCATAGATGTTTACGCCGTTCTTGGACCAATTGTTTAGATAATTCTATATCAGTATAAAAAACATTTCTTGGCCATTCACCTTGTGGTCGTCCTTGCTGGTCAAAAGTGACCGGCTCAGCAATACTCCGACCATCATCAAATTGACGTACCCAATAAACCATCACCGATTTTGGATCCAGTTTTCCTCGTGCAATCTCAAGTTGAGTTCGCAATAGAAAATTTTCAGAATGGGTTTCAAGTAAAAGTTGAGGAGGATTATCTTGCCTAGCAAGATCAAAAAAATATTCTGCTAGTGCGGCATGATATCGTGGGTGAAGATGTGATTCCGGTTCTTCTATAGCTAAAATACTACCCTCGCTTGCCATAGTAGCAGCAACCAGCACTGGTAAGAGCTGTATCAATCCTTCTCCTACATCAACAAGATTTACCTGAAAAGGCAAATTAGTTAAAGCTTGTAACTTAATCTGGAAATGATCCGGCATTTTTTCGATCACAATTTTTTGTTGCACATTTTTTTCATACCAAGCAGAGACTTTTGGTAAAATTAATAAGTCTTCAAAAATCTGATCATAAGCCAAAATATCAGCTGCGCCGCGCCCATCTGCTTCTAACTGTTGAGGCGCAGCACCTTGAAATGGATTATTTCTAATTGGTAGATGCCGAACAGCACCTAACCATTGTATATTGATATTTTTCAATTGCTGACATTGTTCAATCAAAGAGCGCAGTTTAGTGGGCAACTCTGAGTTATCATGCAAAAATGATGGTAATAGTCCTTCAAATTTAAGTATTTTTTTATAAATAACCGGCTTTTGAACATCATACTCGTTACTTAGTTTTTGATTTGTTGAAGAATCAAGATTCCATTCAGCAGACATAAGTATTGTTTTATCTGAGTCTAATATACTGAAATTTGAAATAATATGGGTTCTCAAGCTTGGCAATTCACGAAATGTCCATTTTAGAGTATGAATGTCAGTATCACCCAAAGATAATTCTAAATCAAATTCTTGTCTCCCACCGAGACGAGATAATAAATCACTAAAATGGCTCCCCCGCACAGCGGCACTATCTAATGCTAATGCGGTACGAGATGATTGCCCATTAACTGAATCCGCAATCAATGGCAAAGCACGCAATAATCCACTTTTACCAGAATTGTTATACCCAAACAAAAGCGTTAAGGGGCGTAATTCAATACGGGTGTGTTCAACATACGAACGATAATTTTTTAAGCTAAAAGATTGAATGATCATATACTGTCAAAATTGTTTTGTAGGGTGCATTGGCAATGCTTCACCTAGATATTCTATCATATTATAGTAAGTTTGCGATTATCTTGCTAATAATTAATAATATTTAAATTAAAGGAGAGTTAAAGTCAATCTTATTAGTTTATCCACGTAATTCGCTGTACTCATATATATATAATAAATTTGTTATAATAAGCCACTTTAATAACTTATTAAAGCAATCAACAATGTCAAGAATTTTTAATTTCAGCGCAGGACCCGCGACTTTACCTCAAGCAGTATTAGAACAAGCACAAGCCGAAATGCTTGATTGGAATGGCAGTGGCATGTCGGTGATGGAAATGAGTCATCGTAGTAAAGAATATATTTCAATTGCTGAACAAGCTGAAGCTGATTTACGAGAAATATTAGCAATCCCTGATAATTATAAGGTCTTATTTTTACAAGGTGGTGCTTCTAGTCAATTTGCTATGGTTCCAATGAATTTACTGGGTGATTTAAAGCAGGCAGATTATTTTAAAACTGGTATTTGGTCCAAAAAGGCTATTGCTGAAGCAAAGCGTTATTGTGATGTCAATATAGTTACAGATTCTGAAGCTAATAGCTTTACTGATATTGCTAATCCCAATACTTGGAATTTGAATCCAAATGCCGCTTATGTTCATTACACTCCTAATGAAACTATTAATGGTTTAGAATTTCAATCTATTCCTGATGTTGGTGATAAGCCATTAGTTGCAGATATGTCTTCAACTATTTTATCTCGCCCTATAGATGTATCAAAATTTGGAGTTATTTATGCCGGCGCACAAAAAAATATTGGACCAGCCGGCTTAACTATTGTGATTATTCGTGAGGATTTAGTTAATAAAATCAATACTCCTCCCAGTATATTTAGTTATAAAACCCATGCTGATGCTGATTCTATGTACCATACCCCACCAACATATGGATGGTATCTGGCTGGATTAGTATTTAAATGGATTAAAGACTTAGGCGGTTTAACTGCAATGGCTAAACATAATCAAGCTAAAGCAGAAAATTTATATGCCGCCATAGATAAGTCTGATTTTTATAATAATCCAATCAATCCCGCCTATCGTTCTTGGATGAATGTACCTTTTACCTTAAATAATGCTGATTTAAATAAAGACTTTTTAGCTGAAGCTAAAACTCATGGTTTAGTTACTTTAGCTGGGCATCGCTCAATTGGTGGAATTCGAGCTAGTATTTATAACGCGATGCCGCAACAAGGTGTACAAGCATTAATTGATTTTATGAACGATTTTGCAAAACGGAATGGCTAATGTATAAAATACTAACTTTAAATAATATTTCAGTAAAAGGGCTGGAATTATTACCGCGTGAAGCTTATGAAATTGCCTCAGAAATTCCAAATCCTGATGCAGTATTATTACGCTCATTTAAAATGCACGATTGGCAAATACCTGATAGCTTAAAAGCAGTTGGGCGTGCAGGCGCGGGCGTGAATAATATTCCAATTGATAAAATGAGTGCTCGTGGTATTCCGGTTTTTAATGCCCCCGGTGCAAATGCTAATGCTGTAAAAGAATTAGTCTTATCCAGTATGTTGCTATCAGCTCGTAACCTGATTCCAGCATGGCAATATTCTGATCAATTAGAAGGAACTGATGCTGAAATTTCTAAACAAGTTGAAGCTGGTAAGAAAAAATATGTTGGCTTTGAATTAGAAAATCGTACATTAGGCGTAATTGGCTTGGGTGCGATTGGAGTAAAAGTAGCAAATTCAGCTCAAGCATTAGGAATGAAAGTAGTTGGTTATGATCCTCATATAACAGTTAAAAATGCGTGGCAACTGTCAGCACACGTAAAACAAGCTTTAAGTGTAGAAGACTTATTATCACAAGTAGATTTTGTGTCTTTACATGTGCCATTAATTGATGCCACTCGCAATATTATTAATGCTGAACGATTAAAAAATGCTCGTGAAGGATTAATAATTATTAATTTCTCTCGCGATGGCATTGTTGATGATGTGGCAATTTGTGAAGCATTGGAAGCCGGAAGCATCAATGGCTATTTATGTGATTTTCCAAGTAATGTGTTGAAAAATAATAAAAAGGCGATAACTTTTCCTCATCTTGGAGCATCTACCAAAGAAGCAGAAGAAAACTGTGCGATGATGGTTGCTGATGAAATACGTAACTATTTAGAAGATGGAACTATACATAATTCAGTTAATTTTCCAGAATTAGAAATGCCACGTAATGGTGGGCATCGCTTATTGGTGATTAATTCTAATGTACCTAGTATGATTGAGCATATTTCTAGCTCAATATCAAAGGCAAATTTAAATATTATTGACATGCTAAATCGTTCACGCAATGATATCGCCTGCACTTTAGTTGATGTTGATAATCCAATACCACAAACAGTTGTGGATGATATTAGTTCTAAAGACGGTGTATTGATGGTTAGAACATTATGACAAAAAACTTAAAAACCACACTACTCATCTGGCTACCGTGGCTGATAATAGCTTTAGGTATTATTTTACGCCTTGATCAATATTTATTTAATCGTTCTCTTTGGTTAGATGAATCTTTTGTGGTTATTAATGTTATTAACCGTAGTTGGTTAGAACTATTTCAGGCACCGCTTGAATATACTGGTTATATTACTCCTCCGGGTTTTCTGTTAATGGCAAAATTGTCTATTACTGTGTTTGGTAATAGCGATTTTATTCTGAGGTTATTTCCTTTTATTAGTGGTATTCTTGCCTTAATACTCTATTATCCAATGGCAAAGCGTTATGTTTCTGAACACGCTGTTCCTTTTGCCTTATTGTTGTTTGCTATTTGTAGCCAATTAATTATCTATTCTTCTGATTTTAAGCAATATTCTAGTGATGTTCTAATAGCTATAGTTTTATATTTATTAGCAGATTATATTCGCAGACATAGCCTAAACTTTAGTAGACTATTGCTGTTGACGATTGTAGGTAGTATTGCGGTTTGGTTTTCTCATCCTTCTGTTTTTATTTTAGCAACAATAGGTATTTATTTAGCGTTTCCTTATTTGTTAAATCAGCAATGGAAACAAGTAGCAAAGTTGACGCTGGTTTATATGCTATGGTTAGTAAATTTTGCGATTATCTTCTTTTTTCTTCTGAGTGTAGAAACTGTTTATGATAAATGGTTGCATGAATTTTGGATCATTAATGGTGGGTTTATGCCTGCACCATTCTCAATGGAAGGTATTCAATGGCTTTATACGAAATTTGCTCTTATATTAAATAATCTAGCCAGTTTAGGGGCTATTAAAGTTGCGGCTGTGCTGATGATCATTGGTTTTATGACTTTATTGCTAAATAAAAAACCAGCTTGGTTCTTATTTACTATGCCAATAGTGATTGCATTGTGTTTATCATTTTTTCAAATGTATGTGTTTTCAGATAGATTGTTACTGTTTATTTTACCTGTATTATACTTAATGATTGCTGAAGGTATTGCAAAAATACCTACAATAGTAGCCCAAATACTTATAGTGCTTATTCTCATATTGTTTCCAATCTATCAAAATTTTATCATTAAAGATAATCATGTTATTGAAGAAATAAAACCAGTTTTAGAAACTGTACAAGGGCATCGCCTGAACACGGATAAGGTTTATATATATTATTGGGCTGAACCAGCATTTAGATATTATGCTAATCATTATGGTTTTAATTATGAAAATTGCCATATTATTAATCCAATAGCTAAAACAGAACATATTAAAGAAGTTGATTTTTCTCGTATGCAACGCGACTTAAAACCAGTTGCTGTAAATGATACTCAATGTATATTAGGTAATTCTGAATTTTTTCATCCATCTCTGAAAGATTTAGAACAATTAAAAGGGCAGGGTAGAGTTTGGTTTATTTTTTCTCATCTTGGAGAACATGAAAGACCACTTTTTCTCAATTATCTTGACAGTATTGGAACTCGTTTAGATGAGAATTTACAGCCCGGTAGTTCAGCTTATTTATACAAATTTTGATAAAACTTTCTATTATTATAATTACTAAAAATGCCGCCGCTCATATTGATACTTGTCTCAATTCGGTTGCATGGGCTGATGAAATTATCATTTTAGATTCTGGTAGCACTGATAATACTTTGTCTTTATGTCGCGCATTTACTGATAAAATCTTTATTAATGATAATTGGCTTGGATTTGGAAGGCAAAAAAATCGGGCTTTAGCTAAGGCTAGTGGTGAATGGATATTATCCATTGATGCAGATGAATGCGTTACACCAGTTTTACAACAACAAATTAAAGATGCTATCGCTAATGCGACGACAGAGACAGCTTTTCGTATGCCGCGTCGTTCGCGTTATTGTGGGCGTTGGATAAAACATAGTGGCTGGTATCCAGATTATGTAATACGTTTATTTCGACGTGATGCGGCTCGTTTTAGTGATGATATTGTTCATGAAAAAGTAGAAATTTTACAAGGCAAACTCGCCACTTTAAACACTCCTTTACTACATTATTCTTTTGATTCACTAGAAGAAGTTCTGGATAAAGTAAATCGCTACTCCTCAGCAAATGCCTTAAAAAATCCAACCAAAAAATCGAGTTTAAAAAAAGCCATTTTTCATGGCTTATGGGCTTTTATCAGAACTTATTTTTTACGTCTGGGTTTTTTAGATGGCAGAGAGGGTTTTATGTTGGCAGTATCAAATGCTGAAGGTACTTATTATCGTTATCTGAAATTGATGTATTTACAAGAAAACAATGAACAGCATAATAATAACCACATATAATCGCCCAGATGCTTTAGCCTTAGTATTAAATGCTTTAGCGGCGCAATCTTGTCAGAATTTTGAGGTTATTATTGCTGATGATGGTTCCAGCCAACCTACTTTTGACTTAATTCAACAATTAGAATTACCTTATTCTATACAGCATATTTGGCAACCAGATCAAGGTTTTCGTGCAGCTATGGCAAGAAATCGCGCCGCTGCCGCTGCTCAAGGTGATTATTTTATTTTTTTAGATGGCGATTGTGTGCCTACTACTGATTTTATTTTTAGGCATCAACTATTAGCTGAAAAAAATTGCTTTGTCGCTGGTAATCGTATTTTATTAAGCCAGAAATTCACTGATCAAATATTGCCTAATACCCCAATTTGGCAATGGAATATTAAACAATATTTAGCCGCTTATTTACGGCGCGATATCAATCGTATTTTGCCTTTAATACGTCTGCCAGATCATAAATGGCGCAAATATAAACATAAAAAATGGCAAGGAGCAAAGACTTGCAACTTAGCTGTTTGGCGAGATGATTTTTTTCAAGTCAAGGGCTTTGACGAAGATTTTCAAGGTTGGGGACATGAAGATGCTGAATTTGTTGTACGTTTATTACAACATGGGGTGATTCGCAAAGAAGGGCGTTTTGCAGTGCCAGTATTGCATTTATGGCATCCTGAACAGGATAGACAATTGGAAATTGTGAATCGTCAACGATTACAACAAGGTTTGAGTAATTTGTAAAAAAAATTAAAAAAATGCTTGACAAAATCCAAGCAAGTCTTTAGAATGTGCGTCTATCTCGTAGAGGGGCTATAGCTCAGCTGGGAGAGCGCTTGCATGGCATGCAAGAGGTCGGCGGTTCGATCCCGCCTAGCTCCAAATTGTATGTCCCCATCGTCTAGAGGCCTAGGACATCGCCCTTTCACGGCGGCAACAGGGGTTCGAATCCCCTTGGGGACGCCACATTTCCCAAATTCCCAAACTCTCTTTCCTCTTGAAAATTCTACAAAATTATTCCCTACTCCCTCATAATACTTTTCATATTGATGCAAATACTCGCTTTTATGTTGAAATTCAAAGTCATAGCGATATTTTAGCTTTAAAAGCTGATCCTCGTCTCACTTCTCTGCAATATCATATTATTGGTGATGGTAGTAATTTATTGTTTACTGAAGATATTGATGGTGTTGTTATTCGTTGTAATTATAATGAAATCAATATTGTGAATGAAGATGATGATAATGTTTATTTATCAGTAGGTGCTGGTGTTGAATGGCATGATCTTGTTACTTATAGCGTTGAAAATAATTTCTGGGGTTTAGAAAATCTTGCCCTGATTCCAAGTACGGTTGGAGCCGCACCGGTACAAAATATTGGTGCTTATGGCACTGAGGCGAAAGATATTATTACTGATGTTCACACATTTAATTTATTTGATGGGCAATCTCATGTATTTAGTAACACTGATTGTATGTTTGGATATCGTACTAGTATTTTTAAAGAGCAATATTTAAATCAAATGCTGGTACATAAGGTAGGTTTTAAATTAAAGAAATTTGATGCTGGAACCGCTAATTTATCTTATAAGCATCTTAAAGATGCTTTAGATAAAAATAAATTAACTCCCTTAGAAGTCTATAACACCGTTATTAAAATCAGACAAAGCAAACTACCTGATCCTAATAAATACGGTAATGCTGGCAGTTTTTTTAAGAATCCTGTTATTGATATCAAGCATTTTAATAGCTTATCTGAGCAATATACTGATATTCCTCATTACAAAATCTCGAATCAACATTATAAAATACCAGCGGCTTGGTTGATTGAACAAACAGGTTGGAAAGGCAAACAAGTTGGTAGAGCGGCTATTTCAGAAAATCACGCCTTAGTAATAATTAACTTAGGAAATGCCACTGGAGCTGAAGTGAAAAATTTAGCAACTCAAGTTCAAAATGATGTGGAACAAAAATTTGGTATTCATTTAGAACCTGAAGTGCAGATGATCTGTGCCTAGAATTAAACCTGACAGGTTTGAAATAACAATTTTAGGCAATTTATTAGGTTGAAATTGCACTCTTTTTGCCATTGCTGGTGTAAAATATACTGTACCTGCCTCATCTACTAACATAACATATTTCACTCCCATTTCCGTAGCTATTCGATGCCAGTCTTGTTTGCCAGCTACCGTTAAAGCAGTGGCAGCGGCATCGGCAAGTGCGCCATTAGTATCTATTACAGTCACAGAAGTAAAATCTGTAGCCGGTTTGCCATTACGCGGATCAATAATGTGTGAATAGTGTTTACCTTTATTTTTATAATAGCGTTCATAATTACCGGATGTCATAACAGTTTCACCATCATTAACAACTACAGCGGCTAATACTCCAGTGCCGCTTGGGTGGCGAATGCCGACAAACCAATTTTGTTTGCCTTTTTTGCCTATGGCTTTTAAATCACCGCCTAGATTTATAATCGCGTTCTTTATACCTAATTCACGCATTTTTTTTATTAGTATATCAACTGCATAACCTTTAGCAAAAGCACCAAAATCTAATTGTAATGCTGGATTATTTGATGAAATCTTGTTATCTTGAATGTTTAAATCATTCATAGTTGGAGCTAATGCTAGTAATTGAAATATTTTTTCCTTGCTTGGTGGAAGACGATCTTGTTTTAATTCATCTTCATGAAAGCCCCATAATTTGATTAATTGTCCAATCGCTGGATTAAATAATCCATCACTTTTAAGTGATAACTCTTTAGCAGCGATTAAAATAGATAACAATGAATCATCGCTTACAGTATAAGTTTGTCCTTTTGCAATACTTTGATTTAACTCATTTAATGGACTTTTATGCCAAGAATGCCATTGATTGTGCATAGATTGCAAATCTTTAGAAATAATATCAAAGGTTTCATTGGCTTCGCGTTCAGATACGCCCCAAACCGTGATTCCAACTAATGTTCCAAACACATATAACTGTGCTTGATGTAATGATTTATTGCAACCAGTTAAGAATAAAATTAAAATCAATATATAACTTGTTTTTTTCATATTAATATCTCACAATTAAAGTTAATTAGGAATTATTTAAAGATAACCATTTTTAAAATATAATAATAGAGTATCATCATTATGTCCGTTTATGTACCTCAATATCAATATGACATCTTTGTTAGTTATGCTCATGTTGATAATGAAATATTTGCCGGTGTAAATAAAGGCTGGGTAACAACACTGGTTGACACATTAAAAATTTTTTTAGCTCAAAAAATCGGTAGTGCAAATGCTTATTCATTGTGGTTAGATCAAATTTTACCCGGTCATTTAGCCCCAACATATAACTCCATTCAATACTTAGAAAATTCCGCAGTATTTTTGTTGGTTTTATCTCCAGCTTATTTGAAATCAGAACAGTGTCGTTTAGAATTAAACGCTTTTTTAGCTCAAGTTGGTGTTGACTCGGGTAGGGTGTTTATTATTGAATATCAAGCCGCTGAACGCATAGAATCCTTGAGTGATTTACGAGGTTATACTTTTTGGGAAGCTGATCCAATCAATGCTCGCCCACGTTCTTTAAGTTTTGATTCTAAACAATATCATTGGAAAACTGAAGATTTAGCTATTGATATAGTAGAAAAGTTGGATGTATTAAAAACTGATATTGTTCCTGTTTCATCAGAATATACTATTTTTTTAGCAGAAGTCAGTGATGATTTATTTTTTCAACGCGATGAATTAAAGCGTAATTTAGAATTACAAGGTTTGCGCGTATTACCCAATAAATTCTATGCTTTTAATACTAAACAAGAATTAAAAAATGCTATTGACTCTGATCTACAAAAATCGGTATTATTTGTGCAATTATTAAGTGCAATTGCACCTCAACGCCCACCGGGTATGAGTACACCACAATTACAATATGATTGCGCTAAAGAGTTAGGATTACCAATTTTACAATGGCGCAATCGTAAATTAAAATTAAATGAAATTACAGATTTAAATCATCGTAAGTTATTAACTGGTAGCACAGTTATGGCTGTCAGTATGGTGGAATTTCAACAACAAATCATGCAGGCTTTAGAAAAAAGAAATGATGAGGAACCATTGACAACAAATGGTGAGTTTATTTTTATTAATGCTGCTCCTCAAGAATTAGACTTAGCAAAAGTAGTTGAAAGAGAATTAGTGAAATCAGGGTTTGCATGTAGTTTACCTATGGCAATTGATCATAACACACCGCCTGCTAAAATACGCGAAGATTTAGATAATAATTTACAGTTTTGTGATGCTGTAATTATATTAAATAATATAAATACAGATTTAGTTTGGGTACGACAGCAAGTGTTACAGTGTCGTCGTGCTGAAGGTAAACGTGACGGTAGAGAGGCTTTAAAAGCAATTGCAGTATATAACCACCCTGATAGAGAAAAGTCACCAATAAATATTAATTTACCTAATTTACATATATTAGATGGTTCGGTGCCATATCCTGATACTTGTGTGCCAACTTTTATACAGGTTTTACAGCAATGAGTAATTTTCCTTATCCCGGTTTGCGCCCTTTTCAAAGTGATGAAATCGACATCTTCTTTGGGCGTGAACAACATGTAGATCAATTAATTACCCGTCTTGGGCAAAGCCATTTTTTAGCAGTTGTAGGCTTGTCTGGTAGCGGTAAATCTTCCTTAGTAAACACCGGTTTATTAGCTGATTTAAAAACTGGTTTTTTAGCTAGTGCCGGCGTGCGTTGGCAGATTGCCCAAATGCGCCCGGGTAATCGTCCATTTGTTCGTTTAAGCAAGGCTTTATTAGAGACTAGTTTTAATGATGGTTATTTACCAGAATTGACTAATCGTGATGAAGCTGAGTTATTTTTACAAGCACAATTACAACGTGGTTCTTTAGCTTTAGATAAGTTATGGCAGTCTAAAGATACTAATCTGTTGGTGTTTGTTGATCAATTTGAAGAAATTTTTCGTTATTATGATCGTGGTTATTCTGAAGAAGCTGAAGCTTTTGTGTCTTTATTATTAGCTAGTAGTAAAGCTAATCATATTTATGTCGTAATTACCATGCGTTCTGAGTTTCTTGGTAATTGTGCTTTATTTCAGAATTTACCGGAAGCTATTAATGAGAGTCAATTTTTAACCCCGCGCTTATCTCGTGATCAATTACGTGAGGCTATTGTTACTCCTGCTAGAGTATTTGATGGCGATATTGATCCGATTTTAGTTAATCAATTATTGAATGATGCTGGTAATGATTTTGATCAATTACCATTGTTACAACATGCTTTAATGCGCATGTGGCATTTATCTGACAAAAAACATTTAACTTTAGATGATTATGATCGTATTGGTGGATTTAACCATGCCTTATCTAAACATGCTGATGAAGCTTATGCAGAATTAACTGCTGAACAACAGCATATTGCTGAGATTTTATTTAAAAATCTTAGTGAGCGTAGTCATGAGAATCGTGATACTCGTCGTTTAGTATCTGTAGATGAAGTGGCAAAACTGGCTGAGGTTTCATTTGATGAAGTGATGGCAGTGGTTGAAGTCTTTCGTAGAAATGGACGTAATTTTTTAATGCCTCCAGTTGATGATAATATCTTAGATATTAGTCATGAAGCTTTAATTCGTCAATGGCAACGTTTAACACAATGGTGTGAAGAAGAAGCTGACGCTGCCAAAATGTATCTGCGCTTACAAGAAAAAGCTGAGTTTTGGGAAAAAAAAGAAGAAGCTCTTTTACATTCTCCAAATTTAGAAATGGCGATTGCATGGCGTGATAATTCTGATAGAAAACCTACGGCTCAATGGGCAGCGCGTTATGGCAAACATTTTGATTTAGTAATGCGTTTTTTAGAGGCTAGTGAACAAGAACATGTACGAGAACAACAAGAACAGTTAAAAAAAGTACGTCAAAAAGTCACTTTTATTGGTATAGGTTTTTTAGTTAGTTTAAGTTTTGCTATCTTAGCAGGATGGTTTGGCGTTCAAGCACAAAAAGCTGAACAAGCTGCGAAAGTATCTAAGGGTTTATTTTTATCTGATTTGTCAAGACAGGAAACTGAAAAAGGTAATACTACCAATGGTATTTTATTAGCTTTAGAAGCCTTACCTAAAGATATGTCTGCACAAGATAAACCTTATTTACCTGAAGCTAAAGAAAAACTGTATAGAGCTGTGATTAAGCAACGTGAACGTTTAGTGATGGATGCTCATACTGATGCAGTTAATCATGTAGCTTTTAGCCCAAATGGTAAATATTTACTAACAGCTTCAGCTGATAAAACAGCTGTACTTTGGGATATTAAACGTCGTATTCCAATTAAAAATTTTAATAAACATAATCAAGCAGTGTCTTATGCTGGTTTCAGCCCAGATGGATCAATGATTATTACTGCTTCAATGGATAATATCGCATCTTTATGGGATATTAAAAGCGGTAAGCGTCTTAAAAGGTTATTAGGGCATAAAAAGGGTATTTTACATGCAGCTTTTAGCCCAGATGGAGATTATGTAGTTACTGCTGGAGGTGGTGGTAATGTGAGAATATGGTCAGTATCTGATGGTAAATTAGTAAGAGTTTTAAAAGGGCATAACAAGGCAATATTTCATATAAGCTTTAATGCTAATACAATTCTTACAACATCTTTAGATAAAACAGTTCGTTTATGGGATTTTAAAATAGGTAAACCATTAAAGACTCTGATGGGACATGAATATGGTATATATTATGCCGCTTTTAGCCCTGATGGTAATAAAATTGTTACTGCTTCAATGGATAATACTGCGCGTTTATGGAGCGATAGCGGTGAATTAATTCATATTTTAAAAGGACATACAGCAGGAATTTTTCATGCTGCTTTTAGCCCTGATGGTTTAAGTGTAGTTACTAGTTCTATGGATAATACTATACGTTTATGGTCAGTGGAAACAGGTCAACTTAAGAAAACATTTTCTGGGCATAAAGATTGGGTATCTCAAGCAATATTTAATCTTGATGGTTCCAAACTTATAAGTGTTTCTAAAGATACAACAGTTCGTATATGGGATGCTGAAACTGGTAATCACTTAAATCTATTGGCTGGACATAATAAGTTTATTTCTCAAGTTGTTCTAAGCCCAGATGGTAAACATATAGCAACTGCTTCAATGGATAATACTGCTCGTCTTTGGGATATTAATAATCAAGATTATTTTAAAACTTTAATTGGACATAAAGAAGGGGTTAGAAGAGCAATATTTAGCCCTAATGGCAAATTAGCATTAACTAGTTCATGGGATAAAACTGCGAGTTTATGGGATGTGAAAACTGGTAAAACGCTAAAGGTATTGGCTGGGCATAAAGAACGTGTATATCAATCAGCTTTTAGCCCTAATGGCAAATTAATTGTAACAGGATCATTTGATAATACTGCTCGCTTATGGAATGCCAAAAATGGAAATTTATTACATGTGCTAAAGGGACATGGAAATGTAATTTATGATGTAGCTATTAATTATAATAATTTACGTGTAATAACAGCATCTTGGGATAAAAAGGCTCGTTTATGGGATGTGAAAACTGGAAAATTAATTAAGGTATTGTCAGGACATAAAGAGAAAGTAGTTAAAGCAAAATTTAGTAAAAATGGTAAATATATTATTACT
Source organism: Candidatus Marithrix sp. Canyon 246 (assembly GCF_001723685.1). GTDB lineage: Bacteria > Pseudomonadota > Gammaproteobacteria > Beggiatoales > Beggiatoaceae > Marithrix. Next base: position 24,781 of record NZ_MCBX01000001.1, on the reverse strand, counting down.
ATTTCTGATACCACTGCTAAATTATGGAATGCTGATAGTGGTATTTTTATTAAAGATTTTATTGGACATGACAAAGTCATCAAAAATGTAGCTTTTAATTCTGATAGTTCAATGATAGTTACTAGTTCAAAAGATCATACTGCGCGTATATGGAATGTTGAAACTGGTGATTTATTAAAAATATTGAATGGGCATAAAAAAACTGTTTATAATACTGAATTTAGTCCCGATGGATCAATGATTGCAACCAGTTCTTGGGATGATACAGCACGCTTATGGGAGGTAAAAACTGGTAAAGTACTTCATATATTAACTGGACATAAATCTGATGTTTATCATGTCAGTTTTAGCCCCGATGGAAATCAAGTAATTACTGCTTCAAAAGATCAGACAGCTCGTGTTTGGGATGTTGAAACTGGTAAAATGTTATATTTACTTGATGAACATAAAGATATTGTTGCTTATGCCGAATTTAGTCCAGATAGCAAGAGTATTATTACTGCCTCCAAAGATAATACAGCAAACATATGGCACTTATTTCCAAATACTCAAGAATTAATTAATTATGCTAATAAGATTGTTCCACGCCATCTTACTAATGAACAACGTAAAGACTTCTTTTTAGATTATAAAAAAGTAATCGTAAAAAAAGAAGTGGAATTTATACGACAAAGACAAACTAGTAGGGATAGCAATACAAATAAACCTCATTTCTGTAATAATATTGAAGAAAAAGCCGAAGCTTTTATTTGTCACAATCCATTATTATGGGAAATTGAGAATCAAAATTATAATTTATATCATGGATTAATAAAGGATTTTACCAAGCAAGCACAAGATAAATTTAAACATCAGTATTTAATACCTTGGTTACATAACATACGAAATCCTCAATGTGAACAATCAGTGCCATTATGTTTGCAAGTTTATGAGCAAAGAATAAAAGAACTGAAGTCTAAATTTGAAATGGAGAAAAGCAAATGAAATATACATACTGGCAAGATAAAGATATGTGGTTAGGATATCTTAATGAATATCCTGATTACATGACTCAAGGAGAAACGTTAGATGAATTGAAAGAAAATCTCATAGATGTTTATAAGGAACTTGACAGTAGTTATATTCCTGCTGTAAGACATCAAGCGGAGTTAATAGCAGCATGAAGAGAAGAGATTTGATTTCAAGACTTGAAAAAATGGGATGTATTTTTATTCGTCATGGGGGAAAGCATGATTGGTATCAGAATCCAGAAACACAAGTTTCTCAACCAATACCAAGGCATCGTGAAATCAATGAATATCTTGCTAAACATATAATTAAGAGTTTGAGTTAGTTATGAATAAATTTCCCTATCCCGGTTTACGTTCCTTTCAACGTAATGAAATTGACTTATTTTTTGGGCGTGAAAAACATATTGATCAACTTATTACACGTTTAGCAAAAAACCCTTTTTTAGCCGTTGTAGGGCGTTCTGGTTGTGGTAAATCTTCATTGGTGCGCACTGGTTTATTGGCGGATTTGGAAAATGGTTTTTTAAGCAAGGCTGGTGTTAAGTGGCAAGTCGCTGAAATGCGCCCGGGTAATCATCCTTTTACTAATTTAGTCGATGCTTTATTAGATACTGAATTTAGTAAGGCTTATTTGCCTGAACTCACTGAGCGTGAACAAGCGAAGATATTTTTACAGGCGCAATTACGGCGTGGTAGTTTGAGTTTAAATACTATTTTACAACAATCTCCATTGCCAGATGGTACTAATTTGTTGTTGTTTGTTGATCAATTTGAAGAAATTTTTCGCTATTATGATTTAGGTGAAGAAGATGAAGCTGAAGCTTTTGTGGCTTTATTATTGGCTAGTAATGTATATGTTGTTATTACTATGCGCTCAGACTTTATTGGTAATTGTGCTTTATTTCATGGTTTGCCAGAGGCTATTAATGAGGGGCAATTTCTTACTCCACGCTTAACTCGTGAACAGTTGCGTGAGGCGATTGTTACGCCAGCGCGAGTATTTGGTGGTGATATTGATCCAGTTTTAGTTAATCAACTATTGAATGATGCTGGTAATGATTTTGATCAATTGCCGTTGTTACAACATGCCTTAATGCGCATGTGGAATTTACGGCAAAATGATGACAAAATTGTTTTAACATTGAATGATTATGAACAAGTTGGTGGTTTAGCTCATGCTTTATCTCATCATGCTGATGAAGCATTTAATGAATTAGAACCAAAACAGCAAAAAATTGCTGAAATATTATTTCATAATCTGAGTCAACATGGTAATTATCGTCGTGATACACGTCGCCCAATTAAATTAGAAAAAATTGCTCAACAAGCTGAAGTGTCATGGCAACAAGTTGCTGAAGTAATTGATGTTTTTCGTGAAGAACCACGCAGTTTTTTAACTCCGCCGATTGAGAAAGCTTTAAATTCAGAATCTATAATTGATATTACTCATGAAAGTTTAATTCGTAACTGGCAACGTTTAAAAAAATGGAGCAAAGAAGAAGCTGAATCAGCTAAATTATATAAACGTTTAGAAGAAGATGCTTGTAGTTGGCAGCAACATGAATGTTCTTTATTGCGATTTCCAGAATTAGATAATGCTTTGGCATGGCGCGATAAATTTAAGCCAACTTCACAATGGGCTAAACGTTATGGTCAAAAATTTGATTTAGTAATGCGCTTTTTAGATGAAAGCGCACGAGAACAAGCTAAACGTGCTGAGCAACAAGCTAAAGTTGCTAAAAAATTACATGATCGTTTGGTGGTTATGCGCTTGTTTGCAGTTGTTGCTGTATTAGCGGCATTTATTTCTATTATTAGTCTAACTCAAACTCAGAAACAAACGCAACGAGCAGAACAAGCAGTAATCAATTTACAACTTAATAATGCGGCTTGGTTAGCCAAATTTGAAAATTACGCTAAAGCTAGAACGGTATTATCTAATATTGATGATGATGATAATCATATAAAAAATTTATTAAAATGGTTTAGTAAGTTAATGGGTAGCGGCTCTGAGTGGGAATATGCAGAAACAGAGAAATCTTTGCTTGCCATAGCAGTTAATTCAGATGCTAGTCGTATAGCTGTCGCAGGATATGATGGTTATTTGGCTTTGTTTAAGCACAACAATCAAAGAAAATTATTTAAGCTTTTAGAGGGGCATACAGAACATGTATTTAGTATTGGATTTCATCCAAATGGATTGTGGTTAATCAGTGCTGGAGCTGATAAACGTATTATATTTTGGTCAGCTAGCACTGGCGAAAAATTAAAGACATGGATTGCAGATGATGCTGTTCACGCATTGGCTATTAGCCCTAGAGGTGAATATTTAGCTACTGGTGGAAAGGGTAATGATATTACTTTATGGGATTTTGATACTGCTGAGAAAGTGCGTACTTTGGTTGGGCATAAGAAGGCGATTTCAGATGGTGGTTTAGTTTTTGATCCTACAGGAAAGTGGCTGGCTAGCGGTTCTCATGATAATTCTGTTTATATATGGGATATAAAAACTGGTAATGTTGTTGAGCATTTAACAGCTCATATGGATACAGTTGAAAAGCTGGCTTTTAGCCCGGATGGTAGTTTATTAGCTACTGCTAGTAGTGATTCCACAGTGCGATTATGGGAACAGTTTAAAATTAAATATAGTCTGCAAGATCATAAGGATAAGGTTTATGCTTTAAGTTTTATTGCCAATGGTAAACGGCTAGTTTCAGCTGGTAAAGATAAAACTTTGCGTATTTGGGATACCGAATCGGGGGTGATTTTAAGAATTTTACAAGAACCTGTAGGTACTATTAATGATATTGCCACTTATAACAATAAAATTTATACAGCAAGCACTAATAAAAGAATTAGACGCTGGGATGCTAATTTATCTGCTAAGCAAAAAATCATTAATAACTTGACTGGGAAACCGGTATCAGTAGCTGTTACTCCAGAAAACCAATATGTTGCTGTAGGATTTAATTCAGGAATGTTGCAATTATATGAACTTGGTTCATTGAAATTATTATGGCAACAACAGGCTCACCAAAAAAGGATAACGCGCTTAGCTTTTAATTCAAAAGGTAACTTACTAGTATCAGCTAGTTTTGATAAAACAGCTAAATTATGGCAAATGAAAAAGGATAGTTTGATAGAACAAAAAGTTTTTTTGGGGCATAAAAAATCAATTTATAGTGTTTCTATATCAGCTAATGATAAGTATGTAGCTACAGCGGGTGCTGATGGTCAAATTGGTTTATTTGATCTGGAAGGTGAGGCTTATTTTTATAAAGCGGCTCATAAGGGCAGAATATTTGCGATTGCTTTTAATAATAAAAGCACAGAATTATTAAGTGGTGGTGATGATAATCATATGCGACTTTGGAAGCTTTATGATGATAAGCCGCTGAAATCAGTAAATGAGAAGCAGTGGATTATAGATGTTAATTTTAGTCCAAATGATAAATTGATAGCTAATGTTGGTAAAGGGCATTTGATTAATCTTTATCATGCTGATAAATTTGAAAAAGTTAAACAATTGATGGGTCATACAGATAGTATAACTCGCGTGATATTTAGCCCTGATAATCAACAAGTAATAACTGCGAGTCAAGATAGCACAGTGCGCGTCTGGAATTTATCAAAAAATTCAATTGAACCGCATTTATTTACTCTGAATTTACCTAGTAATAAGGCGATCTGGGATTTTGATTTCCGTTGTGATAAGCAGAGGAATTGTTGGATGCTAGTGCCGCTATTGGAAGGAAGATTAGTGTCTTATAAGTTGGGATCTATTTATTAATATTTTGACATGCTCAAACACCGCCTTGGAATAAATTCCAAGGCTCAAAGCTAAAGTCACCTAAAGGTGACTAATATAACAATAAATCTTATTTATATAGTAACCTAATGTTTTTATGTAAAATTAAATAAATTTAATATTCCATAGTCTGCTTAAGCAGACTTTAGCTTTGAGCCTTGGAATTTATTCCAAGGCGGTGTTTGAGATTGCCCCTACAATTATTCATCGTCTGAATTCGATTATACATTCATCATAATCCTCTGCTTCATCTTCATCACAAGGTACTCCGCCTAATATTTGTGCTGAATATACTTGAGCGTGAACAGCTCTTAAATTTGCATAAGCAATCATTATGCTTATTATTAGTACAATTATATTACGGTACATCAGTTGCTCTCCTTTCAAATAAAGCTTAATTATGCAAAAGCATATCCATTAATTTAATTTTTTTTTGCAAAATGCCCTGACCTTTAATTCCTGAGCTGCATTCTATAGTAGTAACTTTGAGATTTTACTCTTTATATATATATATAAAAATATTTTGTGCAAAAATACCCTGACCTTTTTGTTCAAGATTGCATTCTATACTATTAAAGCAATTTTATTTTTTTCAATAAAAGTTAAAATAATGCTTGACTTTCATGAACAATGGTGCTATTATTAGTGCCAATAAAACGAAGTTCTTAGTTTGCATCCAAACTAATTACTTTTTTATGGTTTTCTGTGAGGAAATATAACCATAGAATCTCTTGTACTTAGTACAAAAGATTCTTAAATTAATTAATTTGGTTAATTTAAGAATCTTTTGTGGTGTCGGGATTTTTTTGTTTTAAATTATTATTTGAGGAAATAATTATGAAACTATCTATACTTTTACATATGCTATTTTCTGCTTCGGTTGTATCAGCCGAAACATCTAAATATGTTGAAGGTGAAGTCATTGTCAAATTTAAAGCAGAAAAAAGTGTGCGATCGCAAGATATTTCTGCTCTACAAAATCAATTTAGTGTTGCCAGCGCAAGAAGATTATCCGGTATTGGGATGCAGCTTTGGAAAGTCAGCGGTGATACTACAAAAAATGTTATTGAGCAATTAAATAAAAATAATAGCATTGAATATGCTGAACCTAATTTTTTAATTAAGCTTGAAACTAGCCAAAATTATAATGGTGCTAAAGTTAATGCAATTGAATCTTGGCAAAACATAGAAAATTCTAAGGATACTGTCATAGCAGTCATAGATACTGGTGTAGATTATACTCATACTGATTTAGCTGCTAATATGTGGAAAAATGAAGGGGAAATTCCAAATAACAGTAAAGATGATGATGGTAACGGTTATATAGATGATGTTTATGGTTATGATTTCCATAATAATGATGGTGATCCATTTGATGATAATTATCATGGAACACATATCGCTGGTACCATTACTTCTGTAAATCCCAATGCTAAAGTAATGGCATTAAAATTTTTAGATGCTGATGGTGTTGGAACATTATCTAATGTTATTAATGCTATAAATTATGCTGCTAATATGGGAGCTAAAGTTAGCAATAATAGTTGAGCATGTGCTGATTGTAAATCTCAAGCACTTTATGATTCAATTAAAGCGGCTGGAGAAAAGAGACATTTGTTTGTAGTTGCGGTTGGTAATATGTCATTGGATAATGATACTGATATTGGATATTATCCCATTCGTTATGATGATTTAGATAATATAATTACTGTAGCAGCAACTGATCAAAATGATGATTTAGCTTACTTTTCTGGTTATGGTGCTATGACTGTAGATTTAGCGGCACCGGGTGTGAATATTGATAGCACTGTTCCCGGTGATAGTTATAAGTCTTTAGATGGCACTTCTATGGCAAGTTCATATGTAGCTGGTGCAGTTAGCTTGATGTTATCTAAATGCCCTGATTTAGAAGGTAATGTTCTGAAGCAAGTTATGATGAAGACTGTTGATCCAAGAGCATCGCTAGATGGTAAAACTGTAACAGGTGGTCGTGTAAATATAGATCAAGCTTTACAACATGAAGCTATGAGAATCTGCGAAAACAGAGATATTACTCCGCCACCGAGTTTTGAGGTTTGTGGAAAAGGAGGTATTCCTGAATTTAGATATACAAATAATGGTAGTTTTGGAGAAGTAGAACTTCCATTCCTAGTTCAAGCTTTAATTGGTAGGAATACTGGGATTGGTCTGTTTGAAAATGCTAAGTTGGATGTACAGTTAAATGAGGATTCTGGGGATTTCAATATTTTTTTGGATTTCAATCCTAAAAGTTTAATCAAAACTCTGTCTAAACCAGATTTAGATGACCAAAATTATAAATGTTATGCTGTCTATAATGATAAGAAGCACACATTGCATTTACCAATATTAGGATTTCCACAATATGTGACGGCTAATGATGATATTGTGATACTAGAAAGTCAGAATTGGTATGAAATAGACTTGAGATTGTCTCAAGCAGATAAACCAACGATAGTTGGAATAAAAGATTTGAGGAAATAACTGTGAATAAAATTCAAAATTTAATAAGTACTATTGTTATTGGTAGTATGGCTACGGCTTTTGCTGCTGAAAAGTCTTTAAGTTCAAAATGTCATGGTGCAGGAAATAGAGTTTCTGATATTGTAATGACAATTCCTGTTTTTGATCCTATCATATTTCAAGTTACTGAGGATGTTAGTGTCTTTAAAGGTAGATTTACCTTAATTAATGCAGAAAAATATTTTATAATTAATGTGACAAATAAAGAACAATTTAATTTTGTTACACAAATTCAATATATTGATAAGCGAAAAGCTGATTGTTATGCTGAATATGATTGGAAAACTGACAGTTTTAAAATACCTTATGTTTATCTACCATCAGTAGTTGTATTACCAAGCGAAGATTCACAGGATGGCTCTTTTCTAAATATTTAGAGTGAATTCCTTGTATTTGAGTTTAAAGTTGTTGCAAAAACAAATAACTGTGTTATAATGCACACTAGCTAAATTAATTAGTGACATCCCACTATTAATTTTAGTATATTTAATTACAGAATTATGTGTTGAGGAAATAATTATGTGGTATTATTATATGCAGTTAATCCACTTATGATATAAATTTGCCGTTATATCTGAAAGCTCCTAATCAGGGCTTTTTCGTTGTACTATTTATTTAGTACAACGAATTAAGAAATAAACTAATTAGTTTCTTAGAGTAAATTAGTTTATTTCTTAATTCGTTGTACTTTTATAGAATTCTTTTATAGAATAGACTTGTCCCTAAAAATTAAAGTTATTTAGGAAAAAAACTGTCTAATTACTTGATAGTAATACTTTTTTAAAAAACAGTTACAAAAACATGTTGCAAAAAAATATTAACGATGTTAGTATGTACTCAACCTAAATAACTAGTTACATAAAACTAGTTATCTTAGTAAAATTAAATAAAATTATTTGAGGAAATAATCATGAAAATATCAATCTACCTTCGAGATAAATCTCTCTGCCGGTTATCAAATAGTGCAGGAGGCGTTTAGTTTAATCAATTAAAATCAAGTTCATAAATTTCATATAAATATTCCTTATAGTGTTGTTTGTTGTCTAAAATCGCGCCCTAGCTTTTGGCAAGGTCTTGATGGTGCGTCGCTGCTACTATAAAGTAGCGTTTATTTGCCATAAAAAGTGGTTTGTTTACATTAAACAAGCTTATTTTTCGAGAAAAAATTTGAGGAAATAACTGTGGAAAAATTTCACAATTCTCCGCCGGTTGATCCGGTTGTCAGTATAACTACGCCCGAAATAAAGAAACGTCTCGGCTCTTTGGTCAGAGCTTCAATTAGTGTTCTTGTTATTGGTGGTATTTTACCTACCACTAGTTTTGCCGCTAGCATTCAAGCAGATTTTTACAATAAAAGTAATGAAGTTGTTAGTTCTGCATCCAAAAATGGTGTGATATTCAATTCTACTGATGAACAAGATCAAGTAAATATGTTCGTCAATGGTCAGGATTTCCCTGCTGGAGCTACAATACAAGTTTATGTTGTAAAACATAGATCTGAATGGGTTCTTGGTGATGATTTTAGGGATGTTACTGGTTCAGAAACTGAGCCAGATGTTGATGTCTTTCAATTGGCACCTGATGCAACTAGCTTTAATCAGAATGTATGGTCTTCTAGTGACGACACTCCAATATTAGATGGTAATTATGATGTAGTTGTAAGGGTTGGAGAAGATCAAGAAGCTGTTTTAAAAGCAGATGATTTTGTTTCAACTGGTAGCGAAGCATCAGCAGTTTTAGATTCTCTCCCAGAAGCTGAAGTAGATTCTATAGAAACTCAAAGCATTGGAAATGGTGCTGTCAGAGTTGGTTTTGATACAAATACAATACCAAGAACTCTTGATGGTTCATATTCTACTGATATTGGTTTTAGTATTAATTTCTTCGGAAAAGACTATGATAAGCTTTACATTAATAATAATGGTAATTTGACATTTAATAATTCCAATTATCAATATTGGCCTAGTCCATTAAAATCAACAGGTAGAAAAATTATTGCGCCATTTTGGGCTGATGCTGATACTCGTTGTAACGGTTCTGGTACTGTAAAATATGGTATTAGTAACGTGAATGGCTTTCGTGCCTTTGGGGTAACTTGGGAAAATGTGCGTCATTATAGATGTTATAGAAATACTAATAAAGTCAATACCTTTCAAGTAATTATTATTGAACGTTCTGATCTTGGTTCTGGTCAATTTGATATTGAATTTAATTATGACAACATTCAATGGCAAGTTAGTGAAGATCATGTTGGAAATCCAGCACGCATAGGTTACTCTAATGGTACTAACGTACATTTTGAATTACCCGGTTCTGGTAGTGGACAACTTCACAATAATGCTGCTAATGCCTTAATAGCAAGCAATCTAAATTCAAATGTACAAGGTCGTTATTACTTCCGCCTACAACATGGTTCATTGGAACTTACTAGTAAATATCATTATGTCAGAGAAGATAATGGTACAACAAAGATCAAACTAAAACGTACTGGTGGTGATAATGGTGCAGTCTCTATAAGTTATACCTTAACTGAAAAATCCGCAAAGGCTGGTAAAGATTATTCAATTAAACAACAAGATATACTAACTTGGGAACATGGCGACGCTGAAGATAAATTCATCAGAATACCCCTTATTAACGATGAAAAAGAAGAAGGTGATGAAACCTTTTTTCTTGAATTAACAGATGTTACTGGCGGTGCTACATTAGGTTCACTTAAAAAAGTTAAAATTAGAATTGCTGATGATGAATGTCATGGTGTTTATGCTCTTACTCCACAAACAATTAATGGAATTAAACTAGAACCAACACAACTTCACCATCCTTTGATTGATGTTAGAAATGTTGATCCTATAACTCAACAACCTAGCAGAGATGTATTAGTATATGATGGAACCTTTAAATTACTAAATGGTACAGAAGACTTTATTATTAATATTGATCAGGATCTGAATTACAAAGAAATGATCAAAGGCATTGATAATAATAATATTGACATTAAGGATCTTGGTAAACAAGAGAAAAAAATTAAATGTCATGCTACCTATTTTTGGAATGAGAAAACCTTTAAGATGCCTTATATAGATGTACCTTCAGTAGTTATCTTACCATTAGGTAAATTCAGAAAAGGTCCCACACAAGTATTTGAAGCTAAAATGCAACAAATGCCTTTATCTGGAGAAAATGGCGTAGGAAATTATATTTTCCATGTTGAAGGTGAACCTTTCTATGATGCTAGCCACACTATGGATGCAGAAGCAAGTGTAAAAGCAGAACAAGCAAATGATGAAGATATAGATGCAGGAGTTAAAGTAGATGTTGATCAAAATCAATATACCTACTACAAATATCTATATACTTATGATGACTATGATGGTAAATAAAGGGTGAGGATGATAATAATGAAATTTCCATATAAATATACAGTTTTACCGATGTTGTTATCAGCATCAGTTGTATGGGGTATAGAAGAAGCTCCAGTAAAAGATAATTCAAATACTGAATATCAAGAAATCAGTGAACCACAATTTGTTCCAAATCAAATAATTGTGAAATTCAAAACTGATGCTGTAGATTCAGAATCTATTGATTCACTGCAAGCAGAGTTTGGTGTATCAAATGTAATGCCATTTAGCGGTATTGGTGCCCAACTTTGGGAAATTACAAGCGATACACAGACAGTAATTGAACAATTAAAAGCTGATCCTCGTGTAGAATATGCTGAACCTAACTATGTAATTAAGTTAAATCAAACTGCACCAAATGATCCAAATTTTTCCAGTTTATGGGGATTAAATAATACTGGACAAACTGGTGGTACAACAGATGCTGATATTGATGCCATTGAAGCTTGGGGAAATATCAAAACAGCAAATGATATGATTATCGCAGTAATTGATACTGGTGTTGATTATAATCATCCTGACTTAATAGAAAACATGTGGAAAAATCAGGATGAAATAGCTGATAATGGTATTGATGATGATGGCAATGGTTATGTAGATGATGTTTATGGTTATGACTTTGCTAATAACGATAGCGATCCCTTTGACGATCACTATCATGGTACTCATGTAGCTGGAACTATTGCTGCTGCTGGTAATAATAGTGAAGGTATAGTTGGTGTTAGTTGGAAAACTAAAACCAAAATCATGGCTGTTAAATTTTTAGGTACTAATGGTGGTACTATAGCTGGTGCGATCAATGCGATTCAATATGCAGTGAAAATGGGAGCTAAAATAAGTAACAACAGTTGGGGTTGTCATGGTTGTAATTCTCAAGCACTGAAGAATGCAATTAAAGCTACTCAATCAAAAGGACATTTGTTTATAGCAGCTGCTGGTAATAGTTCACATGACAATGAACAAGAACCAGCAAATTATCCATCAAGTTATGATTTAGATAATATAATAGCAGTAGCTGCTACAAATCATAATGATGGTTTAGCATGGTTTTCTAACTATGGTGTTACTTCAGTAGATTTAGGTGCCCCCGGTGTGAATATTTATAGTACTAGTCCAAATGATAGCTATCGTAATCTCAGTGGTACTTCAATGGCAGCACCTCATGTAGCTGGTGTAGTTAGTTCATTATGGTCACAATGTTCTAAGTTAGATCGTAAAAAACTTAAAAAGATCATATTTGATTCAGTTGACGAAGTATCAGCCTTATCAGGTAAAACTGTGACTGGTGGAAGACTTAATATGGATAAAGCACAGCAAGCCATGTTAAAACAATCTGTTTGTGGAGCAAGTAAAGCTAAACCTAATCCTAATGAGTGTGTAGTAGCTGTTTATCAAAGTAATAGTGACAAAAATTATAAGCGCGGTACAGTAGATGTTCCTTATTTAGCTTTACCTGCAATTGATCCTATTACAGAACGTTACACAGATATTGATATTCTGAAAGCAGAATTAACCGTTGAATTAAATGAAGGTACAGAAGATTTTGAAATTAAACTTGAGGAAGATAATCTGGAATATGTAAAATCTGTCTATAAAAAAGATTTTTTTGACAAACCAGAGTATTATAATTGTTATGCCTTCTACACTTATGAAGATGAAACCATTCATCTACCCAAAGTGGGATTAGGTAGAGTATATAAATTACCAAGTGGTAAATTGAAATTAAATAAAAGAATGCAATTATTTGACATGACTTTATATAAACTACCATTAACTAATGACTATTATGATCCAGAAAAAACAGATGTTTTCCATCTAAGCCCAAGTAGTGAATTGATTTGTGGAAATTATGATAATGATGCAGGATGTTGTAAAGATGAACTTCCACAATCAGATAAGGTAAACTTTTGCAAATAAAGTAACTTAATTACAAAAAACATGCACGTTCTCTGTAATTAATAGACTCAATGTATAGCCTAGAATAGTAAGCGTCTGTTCTAGGCTTTTTTTTTATTAGTACAACGGATTTACGGAATAAACGGATTTATTTAAAGCCCCTGAAAGGGGTTAACATATCAGCCTAGGGCAACGCCCTAGGATTTAAATTAATGACATATTTAGCCCTGAAAGGGCGATACATCATGTATGTCTCGCCCCTTCAGGGCTAAAATTATAAATAAATCAATCCTAGGGCGTTGCCCTAGGCTAGTATGTTAGCCCCTTTCAGGGGAATTAATTGAGGATCAATCATGAACCACACAACAATTTCCCTACTATTAATATTAACATCTATTAATACATGGGCAACAGAACCCACCCAACCCCCTCCACCAGCAGTACCAAATCAATTCATAATCAAACTAACAGAATACGGTAAAAGCCTAAATGTTCCAGCAATCCAGAAAAATTTAGGGCTGTCAACTGTAGAAACATTTTTAGAAATTGACGCTGAATTATGGCAATTTCATGAATTATGGCAACTTAATTCAAACACCAGAACCAATATATTAAGACAACTAAGAGGTGATCCTCGCGTTGAATATATTGAGCCTAATTACATAATCAACATAGAACAAGCACCAAATCAATGGGGCTTAAAGCAGATTCAGGCAGCTAAAGCATGGAAACAATCTAGTAATCAAATAATAGCAGTAATTGATACCGGCGTTGATTACACCCACCCAGATTTAGCCGCTAACATGTGGAAAAATGAAGCTGAAATTCCAGACAATGGAATTGACGATGACAATAATGGCTGTATAGATGACATTTATGGCTGTGACGTAGCTGATGCTGATGGTGATCCATTTGACAATCATGGGCATGGCACACACGTCAGCGGCATAATAGGCTCAGGCAAAATAATGGCAATAAAATTTTTTCAAGACAAAGGCTATGCAACACTAGCTGATGCCATCGCAGCCATACAATATGCCACCAAAATGGGAGCCAAAATTGCCAATTTAAGTTGGGGATGTATGGGCTGTAAATCACAAGCACTTTATGATGCAATCAAAAAAGCCAAAGATGTATTATTTATAGCAGCGGCAGGTAATAGCCAATATGACAATGATCATTACCTACCAAACTACCCATCAAGCTACGACTTAGACAACATAATATCGGTAGCCGCAACAGACAATGATGACAAACTAGCATGGTTTTCTAATTACGGCAAAAAATCAGTAGATTTAGCCGCACCCGGAGTAAATATATATAGCAGCTACCCAAATAAAAGCCATAAATCACTAAGTGGAACCTCAATGGCAGCCCCCTATGTCACAGGAGCAGCAAGCTTACTACTATCAAAAAAATGTAATATAAAACAAGCAATACTAAAAAACGTAGATAAAATAGAACAACTATCAGACAAAATCCTAACAGGAGGCAGACTAAACGTAAATAACAGCCTCAACTCATGCACAGACACATGCAAACACGCAATTTACCATAGCCCCTATAAAAACCAAAAATTTGGTACAATAGAAGTACCAAAATTAGCATTACCATTAATTGATCCAATTACAGGAAGATATATTTACATAGGTATATTTAGTACCAATATGAAAGTAGAGCTACAAGCAGGCACAGAAGACTTAAAAATAACCTTAGACAATGACAAACTGAAATATATTAAGGAAATTCATAGAAACAAATTTCCCCAAGAAAAATGCTACGCCTTCTATAACTACGAAAACAAGACACTAAACATTCCATATGTAGATATACCCCATGCAGCCAAGCTACCAAATGATCAAATTATAAATACAGGCATGATAAAAGTCTATAACATGACACTGATAAAATCAGCATTAGATGAAAGTATATTTTATCCAGAGAAGATGGAATACATTACTAGATACTAAGCAACTACAAGACGAAAGACCTGACAGGTTTTAAAAACCTGTCAGGTCTGAATAGTTAGGAATCAACATCCAACTTAAAACTTTTACTAATACCATTAACATTCACACTATAAGTTCCTGCCTTTAAGCCTTTTATATTTAATGGTATTTTTTGTTCAAATGGTACTAAGGCTTGAGTACACATCATTTGTTTTTCTATAGGTTTTTTACCAATGGTTATTGTGAATTTATTGCCAGCTTGAACGGTATTTATTTTACCTAATTGTCCGCAACCATTGAGGAAAGTACCTTTAGCTATTACTATTATTTGTACCGGCAAAGATTCGAGAATTTGAATCTGAACTGTTTCAATTGGTGCCCATTGTTGTATCACTGTTATTGCAAAATTATTAGCAGCTTTTTGTTCTGATAATTCCGCAGAATAAATCTGTTCTCCACCTGTTACTGAAACACATGGTATTTGTAAATTGCCATTGTCATAAGTTGCTAAACATTCTATGTTGGCAGCAACTGCCATTAATATTATTGGTGCTATCATAATTTTTTACTCCGTTTTTTACGAACTTGGTAATGACTAATGAATTGTACTACTTCTTGATAGGGTATTTTGTTGAGATCATCAAAATTAGTAAATATATATTTTACTAATCCATTAATGTTATTTATATTTCCTGTTTGTTTTAATATTGATTGTAAACCTTGTAATCCACCGCATTGCAATTTCATCATTTGAGCATGAGCTAATGGAGAATTTATATCAGATTGTTGTAAAGCAAAACGAGCATTTTGATAAAGTTGTTCCAATAGTTCAACACATTGCTTTTGCGCAGAAACAGATACACAAGCTGCTGCTTCGCGTTCAGCAATATTTAAACGTTGAAACTTTTCACATCCACAACGACTACTTAAAATCGCCTTTTCAAATGGGCATGGGCATTGGTTCAGTTGCTTACGAGTTTGTTGATATTCATCTTCATCCATAATTTAACACCTGTTGATATAAATCAGATATTTTAGCGGATACATTTTTAATATCAAATAGTTGATTCAAACGTAGTTGCCCTCTTTTTGCTAAATTCGCGGCTAATAATGGCTGATTGATGATTTTTTGTAAGGCATTTGCAAGCGCAGTTACATCTTGTGGTTTTACTAATAAACCTCCATCATTCACCACCCAACCAACACCTGAACCCGGAATATCAGTTGCTATTATAGGTTTATTATGACGCATTGCCTCTAAAAACACTACTCCAAACGCCTCTGTACGTTCCAAAGAAGCTAAACAAAAACAATCACAACTTGCAAATAAAGCATTTAATTCTGTATCGCTACAATATCCTAATAACTTTACATTATCGTTAAGATTTAATTGTTTTATCAATTTATTCAAATCAGAATACTGTTCACCCTTTCCTACAATAATAAGTTGTGCTTTATCTTTGTCTATATTAGCCATAGCGCGTATTAAAAATTCATGACCCTTATAATAACTTAAACGCCCTACGCTTAGAAATCTTACACCTTTAGAATTCCATTGATTTGTGGTTTCAATTGTAGGCATATGCTCTAAGTTTACACCTAAAGGTATGACTTGGCACTTATATTGCCATTTATCTAATGCAGTGCTAGCGGTTAAATATGGTGGTGAAGTAACTATTATATTTTTAGCATGTGCTAATAATTTTTGTTCAAACGGGCGATAAGCCTTATAAGCAATTGCCAATTTTTTATTTAAAACTGAAAATACATCAGCGTGCCAATGAATAACCCAAGGTATGTATCGCGCCTCAGACTGCCACAAAGCCCAAAATGCAGAAGTATTAGGCAAATGTAAATGTAACAACTCTGGTTGAAATTCATGCAAAACCCGATTCAGCCAAAATGGGAACTGTGGGCTTACTGGCGCATACAATAATCGACCACAACTAGGAACACGATAAATAGTTTGTTGTTGCCATATTTCTGCCTGAACTTTCATTTTTAATGAAAAACGATGATTATGAACAATAGCTGCAACAACTTCACCTTGACTAGTTTGAATTGGCATGATATCAGCGAGAAAATTCTCGATACCGCCTGCAAATGGTGGAAAATATTTTCCAATATGGAGAATACGAGACATAAGAATATCATTCTGACAAAAAAATGACATAATTCCAGCCAATGCAAAATTCAACACTTTTTTATAACGAAGAACAAATCTTAGAAAAAACAAATAAGCGACTAGATGAATTTAAACGACAAAGTACCGATCAATTAAATGAATATGAAAACCTTATAACTGATTATGACAAATTATTAAAACAAACGAAATTATTAGTCACTTTAACAGAACGCCAGCAACATCAATTAGATGAAAAGAATCAAGAACACAAGTCATTTGTAAAAATTGTTACAGAAGATTTAAAAAATCCATTAGTTGGTATTCAGGATTTGGCTGAATTGCTTGTAAATCGTTTTGATAATTTACCAAAAGAACGAGTAATTGAATTAATCACCGTGATCAAAGACACTACACACCAAGCCTTTGATTTAATTAGTCAAATGCTCTGTATTTCTAATATAGAATCTAATAATATTAGTCTGAAGTTAGATAATATTAATATTTTACCTTGTTTACAGTCATTAGTTGATGACTATCAAAATAAGGCAAAATTAAAAGAAATCACTATAGAATTTGAGAGTCTGGATTCAGAATATGTTTGTTTAGCAGATGAAGAAGCAATTTATAAAGTCTTGGGTCATTTAGTTTCAAATGCGATCAAATATTCTCTTTATGGGAAAACACTAACTGTTAAGCTAACTCAAGATGATTGGCGTGTACGTTGTGAAATACAAGACGAGGGTCCGGGCATTAGTAAAGATGATCAACAAAAGTTATTTACTAAATTTAGCACTTTAAGCGCACAACCTACTGGTGGTGAACTTTCTGTCGGTTTAGGTTTATTTATTGTAAATAAATTAGTTCAAGCGATGAACTCTTTAATTGTGTGTGAAAGTGAATTAGGTGAAGGATCTACATTTATTGTGGATTTTCCAAAAAATCTATCCTAAAATAATTGCAAACAAGCAGCAACTATGTTCTAATTTACCTTTTATATGTAGGATCATTAAGAATGACAAACGAAAAATTAACACCAGTAACAAAGCCAGATCATTCTGAGCCAGTAGATTATACGGTGCCAACTTGGCAAAAATATTTATTAATAATAGCATTAGTATTAAGTGCGATTGGATTAAGTTTACAAGCAGTAGCCTTTTTTCAGGGAGAAAATACAGCTGCTGGTTCTGACGGAAATGCAATGACTTTAGAATCACGTTCAACAGAAGCGGCAAGCTCAACAGAAAGTGATAAATTTAATTTATTAGGAGTTGATATGAGTGATTGGTCTATATTATTAACTAAAGTAGGTTTTAGTTTTTTTGTAGGCTTTTGTTTAGGCTATGTTTTTAGAATATTTTTAAAAATAATTTTTATTGTTTGTGGGGTTGTATTTTTATTATTATTTGGTCTTGAATATGCCTCAGTTGTTAAGGTTGATTGGATAATTATAAATGGATATTATGATGGGTTCTTTGTTTGGTTGAAGCCTCATGCAAGTACATTGCAGGAATTTGTGAAAAGTAATTTACCTTCCGCTGGTTTAGCAACGGCTGGTTTGTTGGTTGGATTGAAGAAGAAATAATTAAATAAAACCTGTCAGGTTTTTAAAACCTGACAGGTTGTTACGCAAAAGTCCATTTTCAGATCAAATTTATCAACATCATCAATTTTATCTATAGGTTCAAATAATGATAAGCCTATTTTAATGATGTTTTGATTACAATTCAGCAAAAACCTATCATAAAACCCTTTACCATAACCAACTCTAAAACCTGATTGATCAAAACATAGTAATGGTATTAAGATCATATCAATTATATTATCGAATTTGACTGCATTATATGGTTCAGGGATACCCAAAGAAGTTTCTATGATCTGAGTATCATCCTCAAAGATATAACTTTCCATTGTATGAAATTGAAAATCAGATTTGGATGTAATTAAGCTTATATGTGGGTAATTCTGGCGTAATTCTTTTATAATGAACCATGTATTGATTTCATTGTGTTTTAAAATCGGTAAAAAAATATGCAGATTTGTAATTTTGCTTAAATTAAAATTACTAAAAAATCTATTACTAATGGTTTGACTGTATTTATCTACTTGTGTAGGGGTTAAATTTTTTCTTTTAGATAGGTATAGTTGTCTTAGTTGTGTTTTATTCATGCTCTGTCAACAATTCAATCCAATGCACCACTGGCAC
The DNA here is from genome assembly GCF_001723685.1 of Candidatus Marithrix sp. Canyon 246. Classification (GTDB taxonomy): domain Bacteria; phylum Pseudomonadota; class Gammaproteobacteria; order Beggiatoales; family Beggiatoaceae; genus Marithrix. Next base: position 5,845 of record NZ_MCBX01000001.1, on the reverse strand, counting down.
TGAGCTTCCACCGGCTAAGTGTTTTAAACAACCAATATTTGCTGTCGCTATCAGTTCTGGTTTAGCATTTTCTAGTGCTTTTATCTTGTTGTCTAATAGTGATTTTGATATGGTTTTTTGTAATATCGAATAGGTGCCTGCTGAGCCACAACATAGGTGGGCATCTTCTACTGGGTTTAGTTTAAATCCTATTGATTCTAGTACTTTTTCTACTACTCCAGTTATTTTTTGAGCATGTTGTAGTGAGCATGGCGCGTGAAAAGTGATGTTTCTTTGTTTTCCTATGTTTGAATAGGATGATAAATCACATTCTGCTATGATTTCGCTGATGTCGCGTGTCATATTAGTAATTTTTTGCGCTTTTTCAGCATAATCAGGATCGTCGCGTAAATAATAGCCATATTCTTTAAGCATGGTGCCACAGCCACTGGCTGTTATCATTATAGCTTCGGCATTCATTTGTTCTATTAATGGCAACCAATTATCAATATTACGACGCATTTGTTCAGCCGCTGTTTCAGTTGCTGTCATATGTTGATTGATCGCGCCACAACATCCTTTTATTTTGTGTAAGCTTATACCTAATTGATCAAATACTTTAGTAGCAGCGGTATTAATATTGGGTTTTAATAATGGTTGAACGCAGCCATCTAGTATTAACATGGTGCGAGAATGGCGGGGTTGTGAGGAGGAAATGCTTGGTATGTTAGGTAAAATAGCACGCAGACTATAACGTTTTAATTTGTCATGCCATGAACGATCAACGCGCTGTTCTACCCATTTCTTGCCAATTTCTAATAAGTGGCTATAACGAACCCCTGATGGGCAAGTGGTTTCACAAGCTAAACAATATAAGCAACGATCAAGATGAAGTTGAGTTTTTTTAGTCACTTCATTATCTTCAAGTGCTTGTTTTATTAGATATATACGTCCACGAGGACCATCTAATTCATCACCTAAAAGTTGATAAGTAGGGCAAGTGGCATTACAAAAGCCACAATGTACACAAGATCGTAAAATACTATCAGCTTCTTTGCCTAGTGCTGTATTTTTGAAATTTTCTTTGAGTGTAGTTTTCATTCACTTTTTTTTAAAATTTCTTCAATGTCTGGTCCGGTATCGGGCTTACCACCACTTTCTATTTCTTCATCTGTCGCATCACGTACTTGCAATATTTCAAGCTTGAAAATAACTTTTCTACCACTAAGCGGGTTATTACCATCCACTGTAATGGTTTTATCATCAACACGTGTCACAATGAAGTTTTTGGTCTCACCTTTTTCATTTTCCATGGTGATGGTTGTACCTACTTCACAATATTCTTCAGGAACATTTTCAATATGATCGGTAAACACAAGTGACTCATCTCTAGAGCCATAGAGATCATTACAGTCAATTGGTACCTCTATCACTTCACCAGCAGCATGACCTTCCAATACACTACTTATTTCAGGTGACAATATATCATTTCCACCATGAACATAGGGTATGGGGTACTCAATAGTAATGAGTGGCTCGCCTGTTTTTTTATCAAGAACCTGATATTTCAGTTCAACGAACTTATTTTCTGCAATAACGTCTTTCATAATGACTCTTAGAAAAGTGATACACCAAAAATTTTCACTTCATCATCATCTTCAATACCTAGAACCATTCTTCCAAGCCATTCACCTTCCCTCTTCTTATGACCTTGTTTAAACAGCACAGTAACATGCTCACCACGTCTAATCGTACCGATGACTTCATATTCTTTAGATAGATTATGTGCCAAATCACTACGTGCAAACTGTTTACCAATTTCCATTTCATTGGCACCATCACGTAAAGAGCGAGAAAAATTCTTGATAAACATTAGGTAGTTTTTGTTGTTAGAGTATTTAATCAACCCTTCCCACCAAGGTTTAGCAATTTCATATAATTCTTCGTCAGTTTTTCCAGCAATGTCCATAGCGTTTTACTTTTAAAGTATAGATAAAAAAGGCCAATAAAAAATTATTGGCCTTTTTTATACTATTTAATGATTACAACCACAGTCGTATAGACTGTGAACTAGAAGAAATGACTTATGCCGCTTCTTCTTTATCCTCATTTTCAATCAGATGGTAAAGTGGAGCTTTTTCCATTGTGTACTCACCAGTCTTAGGATCACGATGAGAAACTGTTAATACATGCCAGTTCTTATCATCAAGTTTCATGAAGTCACCACGGTAGTAGTAACCCGGCCAACGAGTTTCTTCACGGAACATTGTGTGCTGTATTACAGACTCAGAAGTCAAGATACGGTGTCTAAGTTCCCATGCACGAAGTAGCTCATGGATATTTTCAGCTGCCATACCGTCTTCCCAATCTTCAACAAGAAGACCAAGTTTCTTAAGACCGATTTTAAGAAGGTTACCGTTAGTCATATAGCTAACTGTTACACCACCACAATACTCGTCCATCAGTTTTTGCAAACGATCAAGACCTTGTCTTGGGTTAATGTAATGAGGGTTCACTGTACCCGCAGTAATTGCATTACGGTAAACGTTGTAGATTTCCATTGGCTTGTAGATCTGCTCTTTACGCTTCTCGATCTGCTCATTAGAAATTGAAATACCGTCTGCTTTACCATCATTGACGTATTCAACAGCGGCTTTTGCTGCTAAACGACCTTCTGTGAAAGAACCAGAAGAGAATGCGTGAGGTGTACCACCAACTGCGTCACCACAACCAAATAGACCTTGTACTGAAGTCATACGGTTATAACCCCAGAAGTACTCTTTAGGTGAAAGATCTTTAGGACCTGAACACCATGCACCACAACCTGTAGCATGAGAACCCATTACATAAGGCTCTGATGTTGTTAATTCAGGATTTTCATATTTAGGATCAACGTCTGTTGCAGCCCAAAGTACCGCCTGACCTACAGTCATACCCAAGAAGTTGTGCCATCCAATCTCTTCAAGATGTGGATCTTGGAACGCTTCTTTAGTTACCATGTAGATAGGACCACGACCAGCATTTACCTCATTAATGAATGCATGGTTACGCAAACAAGTTGGGATTGGCTTGTGTGAAAGATGCTGATTCTCTGTATCAAGATATTCCTTACCTACCATTTCAGATAATGCAGGGAACCACTTTGATTCATACTCTTCACCAGCAGCATTTTGTGTATAAGTCTTAAGATGTAAGAAGTACGCACCAACTGGACCATAACCATCTTTGAAACGACAAAGAACGATTTTGTTCTCCATCTGAGTCATTTTTGCACCCGCTTCGATCATTAGACCATAAGCAGAACCTGATGACCAAGGAGCATACCAAACACGTCCTGCACCTTCACCAACTGAACGTGGCTTATAGATGTTTGAAGCACCACCAGCACCAACAACAACAGTCTTTGATTTGAATACGTGGTAATTACCAGTACGCACGTTAAAACCAACTGCACCTGCAACACGGTTTTCCTTGTTGTCATCCATTAGAAGATGAGTAACACAGATACGGTTAAATACTTTATCCGCAGCTTTCTTAGCAGCTTCAGCAACGATTGGTTTATAAGATTCACCGTGAATCATAATCTGCCAACGGCCTTCACGCTGATAAGTACCAGTCTTTGGGTCTCTCATCAATGGTAATCCCCACTCTTCAAACTGGTGAACAGCTGAATCTACGTGGCGAGCCATATCAAATAATAAATCTTCACGAACCATACCCATCAAGTCCATACGTGCATAACGTACATGATCTTCAGGCTGGTTCTCACCGAAGCGAGTACCCATGTAACAGTTGATTGCGTAAAGACCCTGCGCTACTGCACCAGAACGGTCAATGTTTGCTTTTTCAGCAATAACAATCTTCTTGTCCTTACCCCAGTATCTAGCTTCAAAAGCGGCACCTGTACCACCTAGACCAGCACCAACAACCAAGACATCAATATTGTCTTCAATAATAGTATCGTAACCCATTAGTAGTACACTCCTTCTTTCATTTTAAGACTATTAGATTCCAGTGTGTGTAAACCACCATCATCCAGACGAATATATTTTGGTTCATTGTAGAGCAGATGACTGTTACGCATTGAATCATCTGGCTGAGAAGCTTCTTTCATATCAGGGATAGCTGTACCCCAAGGCTTAGTAGTAATAGGAGCAAATAGCTCGAAGTCTTTTTTACCATTACGGAAGATGATTCTCCAAGCAATAACACCTTTCTCTTCATCACGGTTTACACGTACTGAGTGACCTAGTGGTGCGAAGTCGGCATAGCCACGGACATCAATCGCATTATGTGGACAGGCTTTTACGCAGGAGTAACATTCCCAACACATGTTAGGTTCAATGTTGTAAGCACGGCGAGTGGTTTTATCAATGTGCATGATGTCAGATGGACAAATATCGACGCAATGTCCACAACCATCACAACGTGTCATATATACAAAAGTTGGCATAGTATTATTTTTTCTCTTTGACCTATATTAATTGTTTATTAAATAAATGTTAGTAGTGGTGTGGAGCTTCACGCTTGATACCTAACCCCATATCTAATGGTGCGTCTTTCAATTCAATTAGAGAATCTCTAGTTTTATCAGTAATTTCTGGTAAATTTTCTCTGGAACCATCTGCTTTAGTGACTCGCTTCTGGAAAGCAGCAGCTGGCTTGAAGAACATATGAGAAAACTTAGACCATAAAATAGTACTAAATAGGAATGTGCTAGAACTAATGAATAAGACAAGAGCTAACATTGACCATCCTGTACCAATTGACTGTAATAAAGACCAGATCAATGCAAAGGTTGCGGTTGTAAGAAGTGAGACAATAAACATATCTGCACGTACTAGGCGATACCAAGGATTAGCTTCTGCTGAAACGTCAACACGAATAAAGAACCAGAACCAATATCCACCAAAACAAAGCATTAATGCGCCAATATGCCATAGTATTGGTAAAATAACTGGTGTAGCAATTTCTGCTGTTGGGTAATTAAACACCATAAGTGCGGTAGTAACTACAAATGTAATAAAACCGTACATAGTAAATAGATGCGAAATTCTACGCTTAGGATTGCTAAATTCAGCAGAAGTCAATACTTCATTGGTAGCAGTTTTAATTGCAATAGATGCTTTTTCTCCACCGCCAACTTGGCGAGTTGCTACCTTTTTCGCCTTTTTGGAATTTTCAAAAAAATACTTGGCACTTTTTTTATGATAGGTATCTAGTAATGTACCTCCCAAAACCAAAAGAAACATTGCAATGATATAAACCTGCATTGCAATAGGGGGTATGAGAGCTGAAAGCTCGATGAATGGATTGATTGTGATCACCAAACAATACTCCTTAAATAGTTAGTTATAAAAATAAACTATAATGGATTATTCTAACTTATATTACAAGCAAACAATTTATTTATACTTATAAAAAATATTTACTGCAAGTGTTGATAATGCAAATAATAATCATTATTATAAGCAATAAATATAATAAAATTATTAGTATTGCTTCGCTAACTCCTTTTGGTGAAAATCAAGAAGACTCTATTAAAGTTGGAAGAGTTAATGAATCAAGCAAGGCAATTAATTTTAAATATCAATGATCAAAACTTAGAAACTGCACTCAATTCAATATGAAGTAGAGGAAGATTTAAATGAAGCAAAACCTTTTTCTCAGGTAAAAAACAGTGCAGAATTTGGTCGAGAATTAAGAGAACAATTATGGGAAAGAGGTCATAATGAGTAAACTTTTGATGTGTGATACTTGTGTTATTATTGATCTTATCAATGAAAATGATTTGTTGTTGTTTCAATTAAAATTTTAACATATTTACATAATATTAAGTACAGCGAATTACGTGGATAAACAAATT
>NZ_MCBX01000023.1 GCF_001723685.1 Candidatus Marithrix sp. Canyon 246 | reverse complement strand
GAAAGAGGAATTAAAGCTTTCTGAACGTGTTTACCATTGTGGTAAATGTGGTTTTAAAATAGATCGTGATTTAAATGCAGCGATTAATATTGAGCGTGAAGGCATACGTCTTTTAGCTTAGTGATTAATTAGTTAGTACCGGGGGCTAACCGGGAACTTACGTGCGGGGATAAGACGGCTCTGTTTCTTGATGTATTTTTGGAAACAACCAGCTTGGATGAATCGCAAATTTAACCGTGAGTGATCACATTTGCTCACAAATAAAGTAGCAGAAAATGGACAATCAGTTTTTCGCCGTCTTGAAGAAGAAAAATTGACCTCTTGGCTAGAGGAATATAGTTTAGGCGAACTCTGGGAAAAAAATGTCATCGGTGGGAGACCAACCCGGTGATTCGTATTAATATAGTGGTTGAAGGGCATAGTGAGGAACAATTTGTACGTGATATTCTCGGTGAATATCTAGCACCGAAAGGTATTTATATTTATGCGCGTAGAGTCAAAACAGGGCGCAAATCTGGAAAAGATTACATCAGTTTAGGCAGTTTATATCCATATTATGATAAGGTATTACACGGAAGTTTAATTAGTGAAACTATTGGTTTAAAAAAATTAAGGCAAGAATCTCCACATTTTGATCAATGGATATCTCGCTTAGAAAATATTGAGTAAAAATTATTAGACCTGTCAGGTTTTAAAAACCTGACAGGTCTTTAAACTATTAACTAACAAGCATTATTTCGCGAAACATCATCATCAACACTAAACTCAACCCGTCGATGAATTTGATTAATCTCAGTTTCAGTATATTCACTAACATCATAAACCTCGTAAGGTTCTGTTTCGCCTTTACCAATCGCACGCCCTCTTGACAACCGACAATTATAACTTGCATATCCTCTAGGATCAGTATGACCAATTAATGTAATTTTAGCTGGATATGTATTAATTAAATGCTCAGCTAATTGTTTAGCAGATTGCTGACCATCTGTAGTCAATACAGTTTTATTATTTTTAAAAGCAGTATTTATAGTACCAGCCAATAACTGAGTTTCAGATGCCAAACGATACACTCTTTCAACCTCAAATTTAGGAGGTTTATTTTTTAAGCCAGCAATTAAATCCAAAGATTGATTATAAAATAAAGCTGCTTGTTTCCAATTCTTCTGCTTTGCATACATTTCACCAACATAAACCTGATAATCATCACAAGACTTAGATCGACTAACTTTAGGTTTATTTTCCTCTACTACAGAATTAGATATTTTTGGTGCTGTATTACAAGCACTAATGATAAATAAACCCATAGTAAAACTAATAGGTTTTTTCATAATTACATTCTCCAATGAAAGTGGGTTGGCACCTATTGATCAAAAAATCTTTCAATTGGTACCTGAAACAACTGACTTAGTTTTTCCGCAATATCAAAATTAATATTACGCTTATTAGATTCCATTTCTGAAACTTCTTCGGCGGTTAAGCCGCCAAGTTCTGTAGCTAATTCTGCCGTGGTTAAACCATGATTTTCTCGATAAACCTTCATGGCATCACCCACAGTAATTGTAGCATTTATCTGCTCATACCAACTTGTTTCAACAATTTCAACATCTTGCCAAAATTATTGTTTAAGATAACCTAAAACTTGGTTTGGAATATTACCCTTAATTTCAAATAGCATCGTATTAGTATGGGGCTTTTTCACGACTGCCAACATAATATACTTCAATTTCAATCGAGCTTACTGTAATTTTGCCAAGTGGGCTGTTCAGGACCTTTTTCCTGTAAGTCTTTCACCAGAAAAGCAAATTTTTTCTGTACCCATATTGGTAGTTTTTGTAATCCCCACTCAGACTGAATAAATTTAGCCATAGCGTCAGCATCATTTTTGCTACCAATGAGTGGATTAATATACTGATACTTATCAATACCAACCAATAAAGCACGATTTTCTGCGTTACAGGTATTTATAATAGTCGAAATACCTAACAATATACTATAAAATAGAGTACCACCAACATCACCTGCTAAAATCACAATAAAATACACTGCCTTTTCCAACAATACTTTCTATTCTTAATTTGCCATCATGATGATTTATCACATGTTTAACTATCGCCAAACCTAAACCTGTTCCACCTTTATCACGTGAACGCCCTACATCTATTCTATAAAAACGTTCTGTTATACGTGGTAAATGTTCTGGAGCTATTCCGTCTCCTGTATCATGTACCGCAAAGTGTTTACCTTCTGCATCTTGGTACCATCGCATCTTAATATCACCACCAGCCGGCGTATAACGAATCGCATTAAACACTAAATTAGAAAATGCACTACGTAACTCTTTAGCATCTCCATTTAAAGTTACATTTTGATCTATTTCCAAAGTCAAATTATGTTCCGTGCTTAATAATTGTGCTTGTTCATAAATGCTGGTTATTATTTCGGCTACATTAACCGCTTTATTATGAGTGTTTTCAAGAGTTTCACAACATTCCAGACGCGACAAAAATAATAAATCATCAATAATATTTCGCATTCTGGCACTTTGTTGATCCATCAGTAATAATGGACGTTGCCATTGTTTCATTGCAATCTCTTCATTATCACGCATTGTCTCAATAAAACCTTGAATTACTGTCAATGGTGTACGCAGTTCATGGGAAATATTAGCAATAAAGTCACGGCGACTTTGTTCTAAACGATGAAGTGGGCTAATATCATTAGCCATTAATAAATATTGATTACCTGCATAAGGTGTAACGCAGATATTTAGCATAATTTCAGGTTTATTAGGTGCAACTAATTTTATGCCTTTTTTATCATCATCAATTGTCTTTAGATATGTAGCAAAAGCCGGATTACGAATTAAATTGGTGATTAATTTATTACGATCTTGAGGAGCTTTTAGACCAAGTAATTTTTTGGCTGCTTTATTAAACCATTCTATTTGAAACTTCTTATTTAATACTACAGCAGCATCTGGCATAGCAGCAGTAGAACGTTTAAAACGCTTTAATATTATACTTAGTCTGCGCTTACGTTTGCGGTGACGTTGTTGTCGGCGATATAATTGATAAAATACTTCTCCCCAAATACCTCTCGATTCAGGTAATTTATTATTGAGAAACCAGTTTTCTAAACGATATATATTATATAAATGCCAAGCTATATAACTTAAAGTTGTAATTAATAAAAATAATAAAGTTTGTCCAAATAAAAGTCCAATAAAACCCATGCTAAGCATTAACATGAACAAACGCCAAAATTCTTGCAACCATATGGGAGACATATTAAAGCTCCGTTTTTTCACTAAAGCGATAGCCTACTCCGCGTACTGTTTGTACTAATTTATCATATTTATAAGGAGCAAGTGCTTTACGTAAACGTAGAATATGCACATCAACTGTGCGTTCATCAATATAAACATTAGTTCCCCAGACATGATCTAAGACTTGGGAACGACTATATACCCTTTCAGGATGTTGCATAAAGAATTGTAATAAACGGAATTCGGTGGTTCCCATTTTCAGTTCTTTATCATCTACCATAATACGATGTTCGACTAAATCAAGAATTAAGTTCTTGATTTGCAAACGTTCGTGGGTAGAAGAAGCGCGTCGTAACACGGCTTTAATCCTAGCGATAAGCTCACGTGGTGAAAATGGTTTAGTAACATAATCATCTGCGCCAATTTCTAAGCCACGAATTTTATCTGCCTCTTCGCCACGAGCAGTCAACATAATAAAAGGTATTTCTTGTGTTGACTGATCTTTTTTTAATTGTTTAGCAAACTCAATTCCACTCATGCCCGGTAACATCCAATCAAGTAAAATCAATTCAGGAAGACGATTAAAAATTATATTTTTCGCTTCAGTAACATTGATTGCATGTTCCAATGTAAAACCAGCTTTTGTTAAAGCCAGATCTAACATTTCATGAATAGAAGCCTCGTCTTCTATTAACAATATATAGGAGGACATTACTAAGACACTTTATTGATACAATCTAACATACGACTACCAATGTCAGTTGGATTTCGGGCTAAAGTAACACCAGCAGCTTCTAAAGCGGCAAATTTATCAGCAGCTGTACCTTTGCCGCCGGAGATAATTGCGCCAGCATGACCCATTGTTTTGCCTTTAGGTGCGGTGACTCCAGCGATATATGCAACTACTGGTTTGGTGACTTCCGCTTTTATATATGCCGCTGCTTCTTCTTCCGCTGTACCACCAATTTCTCCGACTAAAACTATACCGTCAGTATCTGGATCCTGTTGAAATAATTTTAGGCAATCGACAAAATTCATACCCTGAATTGGATCACCACCAATACCAATACAAGTACTTTGTCCTAAACCATTTTCAGTGGTTTGTGCTACTGCTTCATAAGTTAAGGTGCCAGAACGTGAAATAATACCAATACGCCCCGGTTTATGAATAAAACCGGGCATAATACCCATTTTACAAGCTCCCGGAGTAATAATTCCGGGGCAATTTGGACCAATTAAATGTACATCTGGATGATTATTTTTTAATGCGGTTTTAATTTTTAGCATGTCTAAAACCGGAATACCTTCAGTAATACAAGCTATAATTTCAATACCAGCATCAGCGGCTTCTAAGATTGCATCTGCTGCAAAAGGTGCTGGTACATAAATCATAGTAGCAGTGGCAGCAGTTTCTGCTACCGCATCACGTACAGTATTAAACACTGGCAAACCTAAATGGGTTTGACCACCACGTCCGGGGGTAACTCCACCAACTAATTGAGTTCCATAAGCCAAACATTGTTCAGAATGAAAAGTTCCTTGCTTACCTGTAAAACCTTGACAAATTACTTTAGTATCTATATCAACTAATATACTCATATTACAATGCTCCTTTTGCCGCTTCAACTACTTTTTTCGCCGCTGTATTTAAATTATCAGCAGTAATAACGGATAATCCGCTTTGTTCTAACAATGTTTTTCCTGCTTCAACATTAGTACCTTCTAAGCGTACAATTACTGGTAATTGAGTTGCAGTTTGTTTAATTGCATGAATAACGCCTTCAGCAATTAAGTCACATTTGACAATACCACCAAAAATATTAATCAATATTGCCTTGACTTTTTGATCTGATAAAATAATTTTAAAAGCTTCAGTGACTTTTTCAGCCGTGGTACCTCCTCCAACATCAAGAAAATTAGCAGGTTCACCGCCGTGTGTTTTGATCATATCCATAGTAGCCATTGCTAAACCGGCACCATTAACCATACAAGCAATATCTCCATCTAAAGCAATATAATTAAGATCAAACTGACGAGCTTTATATTCTTTTTCATCTTCTTGAGTAGGATCATATAAAGCCGCTAAATCTTTGTGCTTATATAAGGCATTATCATCAATATTGATTTTGGAATCTAATGCTAATAAATTGCCACTATCTGTAATGATAAGCGGATTAATTTCTACTAAACTCAAGTCTTTATGTACAAATAGACGATATAAACTAAACAATATAGTGGTTAATTGCTTAATTTGATTGCCTTCTAATTGCAAAGCAAAAGCTAGCTCACGACATTGATAAGCCTGAATCCCAACAACTGGATCAATAGCCTGATTAAAAATTTTTTCAGGAGTTTTAGCGGCAACTTCCTCAATATCCATTCCACCAGCACGCGATGCTATAATAGTAATACGCGCAGTAACACGATCAATGATTAAGCTTAAATAAAGCTCATTCTTGATAGTGCTAGTAGTTTCAACCAGAACACTGTTTATAGGCTGACCATTAGCAGCAGTTTGATGTGTAACTAAATTAGTACCGATCAAATTCTGAGTAATAGCCATAACATCATCTAAACTAGCAGCGCGTTTAACTCCGCCAGCCTTACCACGCCCACCGGCATGAACTTGAGCTTTTATCATCCAAGTATCACCACCTAAATCTTGAGCTATTTGTTTAGCCTCTTCAGCATTAGAACAAGAAAAACCCTTTGGAACAGGGATATTGTAGTCAGCAAATAATTTTTTAGCTTGATATTCATGTATATTCATAGCGGTATTTTAACTAACTTATCCTAAAAATGCTTCTTTAGAATTTAAATATTCAATTTCAGCCTCGGTATTGTCTCTAACTAAAATGGCATTACGATGTGGAAAACGACCAAAGCGTTGAATAATATCTCGATGATGGCGAGCAAATTGTAGATTTGTTTCTAGTTTAGCCGCTTCAAATAAAGTCACTGAACGATCTTGATCTGCTAACTTTTCACTGTGCATAAATGGCATATATAAAAAAGTTAATTTATCATTAGATAATTGCCGATCAAATTCATGTGTAACAGCATATTCTGCCATTTCAATTGCTTTTGCCTCAGTAGAAAAACTTTTAGCTTGATTACGAAACATATTAAGCGGAAATTGATCAAGTACAATAATTAAAGCCAAACAACTCTCAGCAGTATTACGCCATTGATCTAATTTAGCTTCAGCGGCTAATTCCCAAACAGATTCAAATTTTTGACTAATTTCCTGATCAATTTCAGACGTAGAATTAAACCAATATTGATTTATTTTTTCAGAAAACCAAAAATCAAGAATTTCTGTTGCTAATATATTCATGTCTATATATATCCTTTAATTGATTAATTCATGTTATAGTTGAGAATTTTAATCAACTATAACACTTTATGGAAAATATTAACGCGCTCATTAATGAAACTAGCCCCTATTTATTGCAACATGTCAATAACCCAGTAAATTGGTATCCTTGGGGTGAAGAGGCTCTGAATTTAGCTAAACAGTTAGATAAACCGATTTTATTATCTATTGGCTATTCTGCCTGTCATTGGTGTCATGTGATGGCGCATGAGTCTTTTGAGGATGAGAAAACCGCTGCTTTAATGAATGATTTATTTATCAATATTAAAGTTGATCGTGAGGAACGCCCAGATTTAGATAAAATCTATCAAATGGCGCATCATTTACTTACTCAACGTCATGGCGGTTGGCCCTTGACCATGTTTTTAAGTCCTTATGATCAATATCCATTCTTCGGCGGTACTTATTTTCCACCTGAGCCACGTTATGGTATGCCTGCTTTTCCAGATTTATTGCAAAAAATAGCGGGTTTTTATAAGGAAAATAAAACTAAAATTATTGAACAAAACAGTTCCCTTGCTCAAGCCTTACAGCCTAAATCTTATTATGATGTTGAAACTAAGATAAATGCTCAGCCATTAAATGCCGCTCGTGATGAATTAGCTCAACAATTTGATCAACATATGGGTGGTTTTGGCGGCGCACCTAAGTTTCCTCATTTGACTAATATTGAACGTCTATTAAATCATTATGTCAGGACTAATGATGATACTGATGGTTTAAATATGGCATTGAAAAGTCTGAAAAAAATGGCTTTAGGCGGTATTTATGATCATGTCGGTGGTGGATTTTGTCGTTATTCTGTAGATGATTTATGGATGATTCCTCATTTTGAAAAAATGTTGTATGACAATGGACCATTTTTAACTATTTATAGTCAAGCTTGGCAATTAGATAATCAAAGCTTATTTAAGCGCGTGGTGTTAGAAACTGCGGCTTGGGTAATGCGCGAAATGCAATCTCCAGAAGGTGGCTTTTATTCTACATTAGATGCTGATTCTGAAGGAGAAGAAGGTAAATTCTATATTTGGAACCCAAAACAAGTACAAGAATTATTAGCTGATGATTATCCAATGTTTGCCTACCATTTTGGCTTAGATAAAAAAGCTAATTTTGAAGGCAATTGGCATTTACATGCTTATCATGAACGTCAGGAATTGACTAACAAATATGGTTTAACTATAGAACAAGTTGATTCAAGTTTAGAAACAGCGCGTGCAATTTTATTCAATGAACGCAAAAAGCGCATTCATCCGGGGCGTGATGAAAAAATATTAACTTCATGGAATGCCCTAATGATAAAAGGCATGGTAACAGCGGGGCGAATATTTGAACAAAGCGATTATATTACAGCGGCAGAAAAATCCCTTCAGTTTATTAAAGAAAACTTATGGGTAAATGGACGCTTATTAGCAACATACAAAGATGGTAAAGCCCATTTAAACGCCTACTTAGATGACTATGCTTTTTTATTAGACGCTGTTTTAAATTTATTACAAGCGCGATGGAATGCTGAAGATATGAAATTTGCTATATCATTAGCAGAAGTATTATTAGAAGAATTTGCTGATGATAGCCAAGGTGGTTTTTATTTCACTGGCAATCAACATGAAACCTTAATTACCCGTTCAAAATCATTTGCAGATGAAGCAATACCTAGTGGCAATGCGGTAGCGGCAGTAGCATTAGGACATTTAGGGCATTTATTAGGAGAAACTCGTTACCTACAAGCGGCAGAAAAAACCATAAAAGCAGCTTGGTCATATTTAACTCAAATGGCTGCTCCTCATTCAACTATGTTATTAGCAGTAGAAGATTACTTATTCCCACCAGAAATAATCATTTTACGAGGAGAAACTGAAACATTAAAGACATGGCAAACAGCCTGTCAAAAAGACTATGCACCACAACGCCTATGCTTTGCAATTCCAAATGATGCACAAGACTTACCTGCTAGTTTAGCTGAGAAAAAACCTAGGGAAATAGTGGCTTATATTTGTAAGGGCTATCAATGTAGTGCGCCTATTACTCGTTTTGATGAGTTGCAAAAGATTTTGTCTTGAAAATAACAAATGCCCCTGAAAGGGGCTACCATACCAGCCTAGGGCAACGCCCTAGGATGTGTTGTTTAGCATTTTAGCTCTGAAAGAGCGATACATAATACGTGACTTTTGAGAATGACAACTGAAAATTCTCCAAAAATACCATATTTAATATGATTAAAATATCTTTGCTTATATTTCGCCCTTTCAGGGCTTTAATTTGAAACCAAACAATCCTAGGGCGTTGCCCTAGGCTAGTATGTCAGCCCCTTTCAGGGGCACCCTACAAGTTAAAAATCCGTTGTACTATTGATTTTTTATATTAAGTACAACGGATTATCTTCGCTGACTTCGTATGACGGAATAAACGGATTTACCAATTGTAATTGAAGATTTAAATGATAAATAACTACTAAGAAATGTGCAACTAAACCTGACAGGTTTTAAAAACCTGTCAGGTTTGCTCTCTTCACGTGCAAAGCGTCATACAACGATTAGGTTTTGGTGTATGATGCTATCGCGGGATACACCCTACGAACTAGGAGCTATGAGCTTACATCATACACAGTCACATCAGTAAATATTGGTCACACTCTCTATAGGAGTTATGAGTTAATTATAAATTATTATATGAAATCTGTACAAAATCAGATTCTAATGGTGATTCTTTAGAACCTGAACCAGCTTGAAGTGCTGCGCTTCTGCTAGATTCTCCTTTACTTGCATTATGAAAGTTATATGTAACATCAAATGTTATTGTTTCTTTACTATTTGGTTTAAAGCTTCCATTATTATCTATATAAGTAAAGATATATATGGTATCGTTAAATATATTAATATCCCAGACATTAGATTTTACTTTCTGAAAATCATATGTGTCTATATTATTTTTTACAAAAGTAATATTTACTGGTCCAGTATTGCTTCCAGATTGATATTCTTCAATTGTTATATTAAACTCTGCATGTCCTATTGGACCCTTAAAATTTGTTTCTGAAGTTTGTAATTGTATTTTGTATTGTGGGAGTATACTATTTTTCAAAATAGTAACATTTAGTTCATCACTTTCAACACCAGCAATATTAACAAGCTTAATAGCAAAACTCTTATCCCCATCATCACCACTAGTATCAAGTACAACCTTAACTTTCCCAGTTGAATCAATAGTTTTACCACTATCAACACCATTTACAAAAACAGTAGTTCCTACTTTGCCATTAACTTCAACTTCTACAGTGTCGTCTATCGTTGTTGTTGGAGTTGTTGTTAAAGTTGGTTTTTCAGTTGCTTCTACTGAACTTTCACAACTATCAGTTTTTGTCATGTCTTCAACATGAAATATTGGATAAGCTACATGCCGCTGTTTCATGCTTACATCTTTATAATATATCTTTTCTCCTTCAATTCCATCTCCTAATTTGGCAATAGTAGTAACTTCAAAACAAGGAATATTTACTGATCTGGTTTTGTAATCATACAAAATATAGCCGCTGGTATCATCTCCATTAAACTTGTCTTTGAAATTGATACTCCAAGGAATCAATTCAAAGACTAGTTTAGTTTTTTCTTGCAATTGAGCGTCAAAGATTCCTTTATTATCAGTTTCTTTACCAGTAAAATCATCTATAAATGGAACCAAAATACCTTCTAAAGATAGTGTTTTAGTTTTTGAATCATAAATGGCTTGTGAAGAAAATGTATCACCAGCCAAAACATTGCAGCCTAATACACTTGATAAGGCAATTGTCGTAATAAATTTACGAGCTTTCAGCATAATATTTCCTTTTATAGTTTAAAAAAAAATCTTAGTGCCCATATGGCCCTTGCTATAACATATGGGCCATTCAATGAATTTCAACAAAATTCATCGTGCATACTATATGGCTTGCAGGAACCAGATATAAAAGAAACAGGGAATTTTGTAGATGTTGTTTTGTATCGTAAGTATCTATAAATTTTATTTATTAGCAGGCTTTAGCCTACTTTAGCTTTGAGCCTTGGAATTTATTCCTAGGCGGTGTTTGAGCATGTAAAAATGTTTTTGTTCTACTATCAGTATATATTCTATCTTGATAATTCATATTCTGTCACTATAAATGCTACGTTTAATTAAACTCAGAAATTATAATTAAATTTTGTCAAAACTATTAATATTATTAATACGAGCTTATCAATTATTCATTAGCCCTTGGATGGGTCAGCATTGTCGATTCTACCCAAGTTGTTCTGAATATGCGTTAATTTCAATTAAAACACATGGTGTTTTATATGGTCTTGTCTTAAGCATTAAACGAATCTTACGATGTAATCCGTGGCACCCGGGCGGATTAGATCCTGTACCTAAATCAAAACATAAACATAAACATGGATAATTTTAGACTTATTTTGATCATCGGTTTAGCGATGGTATCACTGATGATGTATCAAGAGTGGCAACAAGACTATGGATCAACAGTCACTAGTAAACAAAATTCACCGACTATAGATTCGGCAGGAAAAGAAGCAACAGTAGGAAACTCTTCATTAGATCTTGAATTACCTCAGACACCAAACTCAGTAAAAATGAGTTCAGTTGATTTACCAAGTGCACAACAACGAGTATTAACTAGTGATTCACGTATTTATATAGAAACTGATACTTTAAAAGTTGAACTTGACACTAAAGGTGGTGATGTCAGAGCAGTAGATTTAGTTAAATATCCAATTGATGTTAATAAACCAGAAAATCCTTTTCGTTTGATGAATGATAAATTACCTAACTTATTCGTTGCACAATCAGGCTTATTACCAAAAGAGAATGCTCCAACTCATCAAGCTATTTATACTAGTACACAAAAAAATTATCGTCTTCATGATGGTTCCAATCAATTAGAAGTTATATTAAAATGGCAAAATGATCAAGGTATTGAAGTAAATAAAATTTATACCTTTAAACGTGATAGTTATGCTATTAACGTAGATTATGTGGTTAAAAACAATAGCGATAAAGCTTGGCAAGGACGTTTATATGGACAAATTCAACGTAGCCCTGCTGATTTAGGTGGATCACGTTTTCTATACACCTATATGGGCGGCGCGATTTCTAGCCCTGAAACACTTTATGAAAAAATTTCTTTTGATGACATAAAAGATGGTAGCTTTACTCAAGAAAATCGTGAAGGTTGGGCAAATGGTTGGGTAGCGATGTTACAGCATTATTTTGTGAGCGCGTGGATACCAGAACGTGATACTGTCTATAATTACTATACCAAAGTATTACCAACTGGTAATCGTCATGTATTAGGCTTATATGGACCAGAACAAACTGTTGCAGCTAATCAACAACATACATTTAAAATGCAATTCTACACAGGACCCAAGGATCAAAAGAACCTAGCAGAATTAGCACCGGGCTTAGAATTAACTGTTGATTATGGTTTCTTATGGTTTATTGCTCAACCTTTATTTTGGTTATTAGATCATATACATGATTTAGTTGGTAACTGGGGCTGGTCAATTATCCTTTTAACCATACTAATAAAATTAGCATTTTTCCATTTATCAGCCACTAGTTACAAATCAATGGCAAATATGCGCCGCTTACAACCGCGCTTGGTGTCACTGAAGGAACGTTATGCTGATGATAAAACCCGCTTAAATAAAGCGATGATGGATTTATATAAAAAGGAAAAAATAAATCCATTAGGAGGCTGTTTACCAATATTAGTACAAATACCAGTATTTATTGCTCTATATTGGGTACTATTAGAAAGCGTAGAATTACGTCAAGCACCATTTATATTATGGTTGAACAACTTATCAGAGCCGGATCCATTCTTTGTACTACCTCTAGTAATGGGAGCAACAATGTTAATACAACATCATCTAAACCCAGCTCCAGTGGATCCAGTTCAACAAAAAGTAATGTTAATGTTACCAATTGTATTTACAGTATTTTTTGCATTTTTCCCAGCAGGCTTAGTATTATATTGGACAGTTAATAATATTTTATCTATTAGCCAACAATGGGTAATTACCAAAAAAATTGCTGGTAATACTTAATCTATATTTTTCAAAGACCTGTCAGGTTTTTAAAACCTGACAGGTCTATAGTTCATAGACTCCAACATAAAATCCTATTATTAGCCGGCATGGCATAATCTTCTTGTAATAATAAGCCAGCCTGTTGTGCTAATTGATCTAAATCTTCAAAATTTCTTATTCCACTTTCAGGATCACGGTTTTTTAGCCAGCTATCAAAACGCGCGTTACTTTCACTGCTATATTGATTTTGGTAATTAAATGGACCATATAGCAAAAATAAACCTTTATTATTCAATATATTAGTTATTTTACTAAATAGAGCTTCAACGTCATTCCAGTGCATTATATGAGTTGTATTAGCTGAAAATACAGCATCAACTTTAAGATTTGGCCATTCAGTTTGTGTGACATTTAAAGTCAATGGAGAAGCTAGATTGCTTAATTCTGATTCATTTATCCACATTTTGATTCCATCAATATATTGTGCTTGATCACTAGGATGCCAGATTAAATCTGGCATTTTTTCAGCAAAATAAACTGCATGTTGCCCAGTGCCGCTGCCAATTTCAAGAATATTTTTGGCATTCGCAAATAGTGGTTGAATAATATTTAAAATAGGATCGCGATTTTGATCACAAGATTCTGAGTATGGTTTCATATTATTTTTTATAAGGCAAATGTTGATTCAAATCTTCTATGTATTCTGATATAGCTTGCTGTTCATGTTGAACAAAATTAGTGATAGCTGTTACAAAATGATTTGTTGCTAACCAATGATTGGAGCGGGTTAATGTTGGTAGAAATCCACGCGCTAATTTATGTTCACCTTGTGCGCCCGGCTCAAAGCTCTTTAAGCCATGTTCAATGCAATATTCTATTCCTTGATAATAGCAAGCTTCAAAATGCAGGCTATTTATATATTCGCTACAACCCCAGTGTCTGCCATAAAGTCTATCATCACTATGATACATTAAGGCTCCAGCAATGCAAATATCATCTTTATCAGCTAAAACCAACAACACATTATCAGGTAATTGCTGAGCAACTTCACGAAAAAATTCATAGTTTAAAGTTGCAACACCCCATTTTTCATCAAATGTTTTTTGGTAGAATTGAGTAAAAATTTGCCAATCTTTATCAGTGGCAGTATTACCTGAGAGTCTGCGAAATGAAATTCCTGCTTGTTCTACACGGCGACGCTCTTGACGAATATTTTTACGTTTTGCAGCGGTGAGTTTACTGAGAAAATCGTCAAAGCAACTATAATTTTGATTATGCCAATGAAATTGGCAATCATGACGAGTCAATAAATTTTGAGATTGTAGCCACTGATGTTCAGTATTGCTAGGAAATAAACAGTGAAAACTACTAGCTTGAATAGTTTCAGCTAATTGTTTTATGGTTTCTAATAAGATAGGAAAAACATGAGCTTGATCTGGTTTACGCGCCAACATACGCTGTCCAATTATTGGCGTATAAGGAATAGCGGCAACTAATTTAGGAAAATAACGCAAACCATGTCGCTGATAAGCATCAGCCCACGCATTATCAAACACAAATTCACCATAAGAATTATGTTTTTCATATAGCGGCATTGCCGCTATTAATTGTTGATCATCATCATATATAGCAATATGTCGTGACAACCAACCAAAGCGTTCACCAACACAATCATGCTTTTCTAAAGCGTATAGAAATTCATGCTTTAAAAAAGGATTATTATCTAGTACCAAACTATTCCAATCAAGTTTAGCAATTTCAGTAATGCTATCACAAATTTTAATTTGCATTTTAATTAAATTGATGAATCAAATTGTCTCTTACTTTTTGTAAAGTCATAATGTTTTTTATTAAAAATATTGTCACTTAGTAAATTATACCAGAACCAAGCACCCTATGTTATGGTATAATTTATAATAAAAATTAAGGGTTTGAACTATATATAACCAAATGTTAATACTGAAAATTGAGAACACTTGTGAAAATAAAATTAACTAATTGGCTTCTACAAGAAGAGGCAAAAAAATTTTCTGAACTTGAATCTCATCATAATGAACCAACTTTGTATGGTGTTACCGATGGGAAAGCAATAGGTACATACCTTGAACATAAATTTCAGGCTTATCTACATGAAAAATATGATTACCGAGAAGGAAATTCGGCGAAAGGTATTGATTTCCCAGAACTGATGGTTGATATGAAGGTCACAAGCATTCGACAACCACAGTCATCCTGTCCATTTAAGTCGGCAAGACAAAAGATATTTGGTCTTGGATATTCATTACTGATATTTGTGTACGAAAAATCGGATGATCAGTCAAATAACACTGGTAAACTCAATATCAAACATACTATTTATGTAGATACTTCTCGAACAGCAGATTTTCAAACTACATTTGGAATAATTAATATTCTTGAAAATCATGCTAATAAAGATGATTTATTAGCATTTTTTGAAGAAAGAAGACTACCTGTAGATGAAATTGAAGCGAATAGCATTGCTGAGGAGTTACTTTTACATAAACCAAAAAAAGGTTATCTAACTATTTCAAACGCCCAAAGACTTAGCAAAAAAGATTGTGTCACTTTTAAGGTTTAAAAATTCTTATGCTAAAATTATTGAACCCACATGTGGTTTAGGAAGTTTTCTGGAAGCTTTTATAGAAGATAATGTTGAGAGTTCAAAACTTATCGGTTGGGAAATCAACCCAAATTATGTAGAACATGCAAATAAGACACTACAAAATATAACAGGAGAACATAATAGCATTGTAAAGAAAAAAGACTTTTTTAAAATTAACTGGAAAGATGTTAAAAATAAATACAAAAATTCTATTTTATTTGTTGGTAATCCACCTTGGGTCACAAACTCAGAATTAAGCATATTATTAAGTAATAATTTACCCAATAAATACAATTTTAAAAACTTAAAAGGCTTGGAAGCAATGACAGGAAAAAGCAATTTTGATATATCTGAATGGATGTTAATAAAGTTGCTTGATTTTATATCTGGAACAAATTCATCCATAGCTTTTCTTATCAAAACCTCAGTTGCAAGAAAATTATTTCAATATGTAGCTAAACATAAGCTATTGGTATCAAATTTTTCCATCAAAGCAATTGATTCAAAAAAGTACTTTAATGTTAATGTTGATGCCTGCCTTTTCCTAGCAAATGGAATCACATTACATCCAGCTGACTATACATGCCCTTTATATAAAAAGATAGATAGCTCTTATCCTTATAAAAAAATGGGGATCATAAATAATAAGTTAATTGCAGATATTGATATATATAGTAACTTCTCATCATTTGATAGCCCATCAGAGTTTAAATGGCGTTCTGGAGTAAAACATGATGCCTCAAAAATAATGGAGTTTACAATTAATCAAGGCTCAATAGTTAATGGTCTTGGAGAAATAGTTGATTTACCGCTAGATTATTTATATCCAATGTATAAGAGTTCTCAAATTTCCAGAAAAACTATTAGTACGCCAAATAAATATATGCTGATCACTCAAAAAAAGATTGGGAATAAAACAAAAAATATTGAAATTTATTCCCCTAAAACGTGGGAGTATCTTGTTCAACATTCATCCAAATTGGATGCTAGAAAGAGTTCAATATACAAAAACAATCCGCGATTTTCGGTATTTGGAGTCGGTGATTATACATTTTTACCTTGGAAGATTGTCATATCAGGATTGTATAAAAATATAATTTTTTCAAAAATTGGTTGTTATCAAGATAAACCCATTGTAGTTGATGATACTTGTTACATGCTTGGTTTTGAATATGAGGAACAAGCTGATTTTGTTCTCAATATACTTACATCATCACTATGTCGAAAATTTATAGAATCGTTGGTTTTTCTTGATAATAAACGTCCAATAACTGTCTCAATACTAAATCGCATAAATATAAAAAATATAGCAAAAAAACTAGGGCAGTATGAAGCTTATAAATGTCTTTTTGGAAACACAGAGTCTCAGTTGAAACTAAATATAAACCCTACAGCTTCTCCAGCAAATAAACCTTCTCATGCTTTCCGCCTGAGTGAGCAACTTGAGTCATATGTTCCTCGCTCCACTTCCAACGTTTAGAAGCAAGCAAATCCAACATCGCAGAAATATCACAATGAAAAGGAGGACCACCTTTATCTTCGGTTTGCATAAATTGAACTAGTAATTTGCCCTTGGGTTTTAGCCACTTATATAAACATTGCTCGTATGCTTGCCACTGAGCAGGCGGCAAAGCACATAAACTTGTTTGTTCATAGATCGCATCAAAAGCTTGTTTAGGCTGCCATTTGAAAAAATCTGCCTGTATTGCCTCTGCTTGAAGCTGGTTTGATGCCAGTGCCTTATTTAGATTTTCTATCGCAGTTGGTGCAATATCAATTGCCACCACATCAAAACCTTTTTCAGCCAGATGCAATACTTCATAGCCATTACCACAACCGGGAATCAATAATCGACAAGCTTCTAGCTGCTGATTTTCGATCCAATAATGTAAATTTGGGCTAACATCGCCCCGATCCCAACCGGTTTTTCCCTGTTGGTAACGCTGTTCCCATTCGTTATTGTTCATTGTTATTGACTTATCCAATTTTCGTCTATGTTAGTTTTATTTGCTTAATGGTTATTAGTCACTACAATTATATTCTGTTGTTTTCACAGCACCTTTGATATCAGTTGCTTCAACAACAATACAACTGTTGCTTAAACCGCCGTCTGCTGCAAGCAAGTTATGAAATGTATAGCGTGTTACATATTCGCTGCTGTTGGCGTTATAATGATTCGGAGCAATTGATACCCCATTAAAATAACCTACTTGATAATCACTATCATACGCTTGATCCATATGTATATTTGCAGAATAAGTATCTGAATGATTATTATGATAAGGACATTCCCTAGTACCGCCTTTACCAAAAGATTCCCAAGGGTATTTTCTTGAATTTTTATGAGTATATTCACGATTCCAAACTTCTAAATCAAACCAAGCAGGTCTTACATGATAACCCTTTTCATTGGCAGACTTTCCTCGCTGAGGAACTAGGGATTTACTACATTTATTAAATACTTTTACTTCAATACGCACCAAATCCAATCTATCCATTGGTACAGTAGCTTTAGCAGTTACATTGAGTAGATTTCCATTTTCATTTACATTTTCGATTAAAATATCTATGTTGCTATCTGATTGATACTCATATGGCAATATTGACAAAGGGTGAATTGCATCTCGTTGCCATGCACTATATGGATCCTCACTAGGAGCTTTACGTATTTCAAAATGAAGGTGAGAAAAACCGCTTTGGCTTGCTCCTGTATAACCTATCAAATCACCTTTAGAAACAGAGTCGCCTTTCTTTACTGTCCATCCATATAAATGCAAATACAAACTGTGAAAACACCCGCCACTTATACTACAGCTAGTACCTGTATAACCTTGTTGGAAATGCAATAACATAATCATCGGGTCACTATAGGCACTATCTTCACCAGCTTTACGAACAATACCATCTGCAATTGCAAAAATAGGAGTTCCTGTATAAGTCGGAATGTCCAATCCTCGATGAAAATCATAGCGATACCCTCCTGACACTAATTGCCGAGGACCAAACGTACTTGATAAAGGAAAGTCATTGTGCTTGGCTGAACCTAAGCGTTCTTCTGGACAATTTTCACCAGCCTTCCATTCTGATTTTTCAGGTGATTCCTCACTAATTCTTCCGCATAATGGCCAAACTGTTTGAAGATCTAAAGAGTTTGCCACACTGTAGTATGGATACCATAAAATTGAAAATAAAATAATTACATCTATGATTTTGTTTTTGCTCATTTTACATCCTCTAGCTTATACCTAATATTTTGATTCCTAAATACTACACTACGGAATTTCAGTCGTCAACTCTTATTTTTCATATAATTGGAAAGTTATTTGCTTTTTAGTTAAAACGAATTAAATTCGCTTTAACTTTAATATGACCCAAGAGAATTTCATTTATGAAACACGATTATATAAATTTGAGTATTTCATCTATCATTGCTATGATGGTATTTGCAATATATCCTGCCACTTTAGCTGAAACAGAGCTAGATATATTAGACGCAAATTATAATGCTTTATTTAGCGATCAAGATATAATATCTGTTCATAGTAGAAGACATCGACATCGCCATGGTCATCACAGAAGACATTATTATGATGACAGATATAATACTTATTAAATCTTACTAAAGATCGCGCCAATCAATATTTTTCTAAATTTTGTTGAATGGCGCGTTTTAATTATTTATTTACAAATTCTGGACGAAATTGTTGTCCAACTATCTCCATCACTGCTGCTTTCATAGCATCATATTGGTCTGCGCCCGCCATTTCTTATCAGGATGAGCTTTTTCTACTTCGTCGAGTACTGCTTGGGTTAAATAACCTCCTGCTTTATAAGCTACACAACCCGGAGGCGCACCAATTAGACGCGCTACTGAGTGTTTTTCCATAAATTCTGACATGTCGATGCGTATCATAGCTTCATCAGAATCAAATAGGAAACTTGCTAAGGCTTTAGATAGTTCAGTTTTACCTACCCCTGTTGGTCCCAAAAATAGAAATGATCCATTAGGACGACTAGGATCTGATAATATTTTGATACCACTTCTGCAATTTCTTCTTCGGTAACAGAGTTACGTAATAATTGCATTTTTTGTGGTTGTTCAACTGCATGATATACTGCAAACTATTGTTATAGTTTATTATATTATAAATAATGGGGTGGGGTGCTTAATTGTTTAGGCTCATTTTCATCCCCTTCAAGATAAAATGATTCCGATTTTTTGTAGAAAATTTTTCTCAAGTTCCATCAGGTGTTGAGTACGAAGTTGAATAAAAGTTTCAGCATCATTATCTTTTAATGCTTCATAAGCTTTAGTTGGAATACCATGACTATTCAATATTTGCTTTTGTTTAGGTTCTGGTATAGAAAGTAATCGTTCTCTTATTGATTGACGAGGAATTCTTTCTAATAAGATCCTATTTGCAGGGCTAGAGCTAAGTGGTGTTTTTAACATGGTAAAAATATAAGCAAAAGCATTTTTGCCATTTTCACTCAATATTTTATAAGAATCAATGGGTTCGCCAGTGCTTAGGTCCAGTGGTGTTTTTGTCAACATAAAAATAAAGAATGCACGAAGACGTGACGAGTTTAATGAAGAAAATTGTTGAGGAAAGGCTTGTAGCACTGGTTTTCCTGACATTAACTTTAGCTGAAATGAAGCATCCTCAGCAAATTGTTGCATCTCCTCAAGTGCTTGATTAAGTTGAGTGGTATTGATAGAAGTTAGCCAATCAGATAAGGATGACAGCCAAAACCATTTTTTTAGTATCTTCTTTTGCTGTAACTTAGGTTTAGGGCAATTACGAAAAAATTCACTTAACAATAAAAGTTGATTAGTATAAGGAAGCAATTTATCTCCGGGTAAACCTATTTCTTTATTAAGAAAACTAGCCGCAGCTTGCAAAGCATTTCCTGCTTTTTGTGCTGCTACAGATAATTTGTCTTGACTAATTTTTTTCGCAATATTTTCCCAATCACTTCGGTGAATTTTGGTATCAGCAGCTGCCATGATAGCACGAAATATGGTCATACGATTGATTTTGTTAAAATGATAGTCGGTTAAACTTTCTAAAATTTCATCAATATATTCTTCTAGTGATTTTCCATTTTCTTTATTATGATAAGATAAAGCGGAAACCATTTGATCAGGTGTTATTTTTTTACCTTTTCTATTTAAGCGAGAAAATATATCAACCGCATGAGCTAAACTACTTCCTTTGACTCTAATAATGGCTATTTTATAATTTCTAATTTTTTGGGAAAGCCGTTCAGCCTTTTCTATGAGAACCGGGGCATCTTCTTTACATTTATCTTGAATATGGCGTGCTTGATTTATAAAATCCATGGTTTGATAAATTGCACGTACTGGAAATAACCAAGGTTCAGGTTTTTCAGTTTTCACATGAATGAAATGATCATTTCTTAAGTCAAACCAAATCCACCAACGCCAATCTTCCTGTTTTTTAGTTAAGGGAAAATCTTTATCCAACTTTAAGCATGAATATAAAGTTGCTAAACGTTGTTGTCCATCTAATACATAAGTGACTGAACCTTTCTTGGCTTTAGGAACTTCAATTACACCCACCTGTTGACCACTTTTGATTTTTTCATCGGTTTCCCAGAATAGTAGACTACCAATGGGATAACCATTATATAAACTATCAAATAAATCAAGCATATCTGAAGGTTCCCATACAAAAGGACGCTGAAATCCGGGTATGCGTAATTTACCTGAAGAAATATCTTCAAAAATATCATCTAGATGAGTTACTTCTGGTTTTACAACAGATGTATTTGTATTCATGTTATTTATTTCACTAAATTAAAGCACGCAAGGGACCAATAGTTTCATCCTGAATTTGCTGAATATTTTTCTTAATTTCTGTAGCTCCGCCTCGGCTGTCAAATTTCAAATAATTGGGATCAGAGTAAAATTAATGTGATAGAATAATGTCTGTCACAAATTAAAAAGATGAGTCATGGCAAGGTTAGTTAGAGTTTCGCCAGTAGATATTCCACAACACATCATTCAAAGAGGAAACAACCGTCAAGTGTGTTTCGGAAATGAAATAGATATGAAGGCTTATCTACATTGGCTAAAGTTATTTTCAAAAAAATACCAAGTAAGTATTCATGTTTGGATATTAATGACTAACCATGTGCATTTACTTTGTACACCCCAAAAAGAAGGCACAATAAGTCGAATGATGCAATCTGTCGGACGTATGTATGTTCGATACTATAATCGTAACTATCGACGTAGTGGAACACTTTGGGAGGGTCGTTTTAAGTCTAGCTTGGTACAAAACGAACTATATTTGTTTGAACTTTATCGTTATATTGAATTAAATCCAGTTAGATCTGGCATGGTTGAAGAGCCAAGGGCCTTGCTCTTGGTAATAAACAATTTACAACACAGATAGAAAATTTAACCAAGAGACGAGTTACAGCAAGGAAGATTTCTCCTAACGTCGAAAGGACGACCAAAGAAGGACAATCAATTAATTTTACTCTGACCCCAATTATTTGATAATCGACAAGCTTCTAGCTGCTGATTTTCGATCCAATAATGTAAATTTGGGCTAACATCACCCCGATCCCAACCGGTTTTTCCCTGTTGGTAACGCTGTTCCCATTCATTATTGTTCATTATCATTAATTATCAGTTTAATTGGAAAGGTTATTGCATTTTTTTAACATAACCAAGAGGATTTTAATTATGAAACACCGTTACATAAATTTGAGTATTTCATTTATCATTGCTATTATGGTATTTGTTATATCTCCTGCTACTATAGCTGATACTCAGCTATATATGTTAGACTCCAGTGCTAATAATTCACTATTTAGCGATCAAGATATAATATCTGTTCATCATAGAAGGTACCGTCGTCATTATCATAGAAGATACACTCGCTTTGGTCATCGCAGAAGATATCATCGCCATCCTCATTACAAAAAACAGATTCGTCATAATCATAGAAAAAACCATAATAACAATATTACTGGCAAGTGAATTGCATATTTCTTAGCTAGTAATATGACCTAAGAGGATTTAAATTATGA
Organism: Candidatus Marithrix sp. Canyon 246; assembly: GCF_001723685.1. Lineage (GTDB taxonomy): Bacteria > Pseudomonadota > Gammaproteobacteria > Beggiatoales > Beggiatoaceae > Marithrix. Next base: position 4,322 of record NZ_MCBX01000023.1, on the reverse strand, counting down.
AACACCGTTACATTCATTTGAGTATTTCATCTATCGTTGCTATGATGATATTTGCTATATCTCCTGCTACCGTAGCTGAAACTGAGCTAGATATATATTCACTATTCAGCAATGACAATCTAATATATACTCATAGTAGAAGACATCGTCATCATCATCGTCGTCATCATAGAAGACACAATCGCTATGGTCATCATAGAAAACACAATCGCTATGGTCATCATAGAAAACACAATCGCTATGGTCATCATAGAAAACACAATCGCTATGGTCATAGAAGATACCGTCGTCATGATAGAAGACATTATTATGATGACAGATATAATACTTATTAAGTCTTACTAAACATCATAGCCTCATCCTGCCAATCAATATTAATTGTATCCCCAGTTACAAATTTAGCCGCTAATATTTCTTGGGCTAAGGGGTTTTCTAAATTTTGTTGAATGGCGCGTTTTAATGGGCGTGCGCCATATACTGGATCAAATCCAGCTTCTCCTAATTTGTCTAAGGCAACTTCACTGATATTCAATTTCATATTTTGTGCCTGTAATCTTTGACGTAGATAGTCGATTTGAATATCTGTAATATCGCGGATATGATCTTTACCTAATGGGTGGAATACTACTACGTCGTCAATTCTATTTACAAATTCTGGACGAAATTGTTGTCCAACTATCTCCATCACTGCTGCTTTCATAGCATCATATTGGTCTGCGCCCGCCATTTCTTGAATCAGTTGCGAACCCAGATTTGATGTCATTACTATTACAGTATTGCGAAAATCTACGGTTCGCCCTTGCCCATCGGTTAATCGTCCATCGTCTAAGACTTGTAATAAAACTCCAAATACATCAGGATGAGCTTTTTCTACTTCGTCGAGTAGAATTACTGAGTATGGGCGACGACGTACTGCTTCGGTTAAATAACCTCCTGCTTCATAACCTACATAGCCCGGAGGGGCACCAATTAGACGAGCTACTGAGTGTTTTTCCATAAATTCTGACATGTCGATACGTATCATCGCTTCATCAGAATCAAATAGGAAACTTGCTAAGGCTTTAGATAGTTCAGTTTTACCTACCCCTGTTGGTCCCAAAAATAGAAATGATCCATTAGGACGACTCGGATCTGATAATCCAGCGCGAGAGCGGCGGATTGCATTAGCAACTGTTTCTACTGCCTCATCTTGTCCAACTACGCGCTTATGAATTGCAGTTTCCATACGTAGTAGTTTGTCGCGTTCGCCTTCTAGCATTTTGGTAATTGGAATACCTGTCCATTTAGATACCACTTCTGCAATTTCTTCTTCGGTAACAGAGTTACGTAATAATTGCATTTTTTGTGGTTGTTCAGCTGAATTAGCAGCAGCAAGCTGTTGTTCTAATTTCGGAATTTTTTCATATTGCAATTTAGCCATACGTTCCAAATCACCAGCTCTATGGGCTGCTTCCATAGCTAAACGGCTTTGTTCTAATTCTTCTTTAATTTTGCTGCTATCTTGAACGCTTGCCTTTTCAGCTCGCCAGATTTCATTTAAATCGGCTAATTGTTTTTCTAATTGACCAATTTCCTCATTTAATTTTGCTAAACGCTGTTTAGATGCTTTGTCTTTTTCTTTTTTTAGAGCTTGATGTTCAATTTTGAGTTGAATTAGACGACGATCTAGGCGATCTATGCTTTCTGGTTTCGAATCAATTTCCATTCTAATGCGACTAGCAGCTTCATCAACTAAATCTATAGCTTTATCAGGTAATTGTCTATCAGTAATATAACGATTAGACAATGTTGCCGCTGCTACAATTGCAGGATCGGTAATATCTACACCATGATGAACTTCATAACGTTCTTTTAAGCCGCGTAAAATCGCAATAGTGTCTTCAACATTGGGTTCATTTACCAAAACTTTTTGAAAACGGCGTTCTAAAGCGGCATCTTTTTCAATGTATTGACGATATTCATCTAAAGTTGTCGCACCAACGCAGTGTAATTCGCCACGCGCAAGTGCAGGTTTAAGCATATTACCTGCATCCATTGCGCCTTCGCCTTTACCGGCACCAACCATTGTATGCAATTCATCTATAAATAAAATGACTTGCCCTTCTTGTTTGGCTAAATCATTTAATACAGCTTTTAAGCGTTCCTCAAATTCACCTCTAAATTTAGCACCGGCAATTAAGGAACCCATATCTAGTGATAATAAGCTTTTATTTTTTAAGCCTTCAGGCACTTCATGGTTGATGATGCGTTGAGCTAAGCCTTCAACTATTGCGGTTTTACCTGTACCCGGTTCACCAATTAATACTGGATTATTTTTAGTACGTCGTTGTAAGACTTGCACAAGGCGACGAATTTCATCATCGCGCCCAATTACTGGATCTAATTTACCTTGTAATGCTCGTTCAGTTAAGTTTATTGTATATTTTTCAAGTGATTGACGCTGTTCCTCTGCATTAGGATCATTGACCTTTTGTCCACCACGCATTTGATCAATAGCCTGCTCTAATACGTCTTTTTTGACACCGGCTTTAGCTAATAATTTACCAATACTACCCTTATCTTTAAGTGCCGCTAAGATAAATAATTCACTAGGAATATACTGATCTTTACGTTGTTGAGCTAATTTATCAGTGATATTGAATAAACGGTTTAAATCATTAGAAATATGTACTTGACCTTCATTGGCGGTAACTTTATCAATAGTTTCCAAGACTTCCATTAAACCGGAACGGATTTGGTCAACATTAGCTCCAGCACGAGTCAATAATTGATTAGTACTAGCATCCTGTTGATCCAACATAGCCAACAATACATGAACCGGTTCAATAAACCGATGATCGCGCCCAACGGCGATACTTTGCGCATCAGCCACGGCTTGTTGAAATTTAGTGGTGAATTTTTCAATATTCATTTTTATTAATCCTTATCTGTTATAATTACTTATAGATATAGTTAAGGATTAATTTTTTGGAATCAAGTTATAGTGACCAACTCCAGCTCATAGATATACCTAAAATCCTTCAAATTCAAGGTCATTAACGGAATATTATAAACCATAGCAGTAGAGGCAATAATTGCATCCATCATCTTCAAATTGTGCGATAGATTATATTCTTTTACCAATAGAGTAGCAAGTTTGATAATCTCATTGTTGGTCTTTAAAATCTTAAAAACAGCAATTTCATTGATAATAAATTTTAAATCTTGTTTGCTTTTTGCACCTTGATATAGTTCCATCACCACAATATCACTAATAAACAACTCATTTAACGAATAAGATTTAATAAGAGATTTATTTCCCTTTAAATATTCAATCAAAATATTGGTATCAAGAAATATCATCTATAAGACTCTTCTCGTAATTCTTTTGCAAAAGCAACAGAATCTTCAACATTTTTAAAAGGATTTGTCATTTCAATATCATTGTCATCAGTATCTAGTTTATAAAAGTTATCCATTGGATTCAACTTATTATAACTAAACGATTTATGCTGTTTGGGAGTAGTGGTTTGATGAAAATAATTATCTATTGCCTTGCTATTATCTTTAATAAAAGAGACAATAAACTCCATAAACTTCTCTTGATTAGAGTGAAATTGTGTCTCAAAAATCTTTTGCATTTGAGGATTACTAATTTGTAATTGCATTATCTTCTAAACCTTTTAATTTTGATTATAGCATAAATTACTGTTACTTTTTTTCTTTCAATGTAATTGATATGTTGTTCTGGTGCTACACTTTTTCAAGGCAATATTATAAATAATAATTGATTTAAAACTCAGAATCCAAAACAAAAAATTACATAGATTACATATAAACAAGGATGTTATTGTAATTATAATTATGTTTTGATTATATATAAGTAAAAAAGGAACCTTATGACCACAAAACTATCCAATTTTGATAAACATTTATTTAGCCAAGGCAAACATTGGCACGCTTATCGTTTTTTAGGTGCGCATTGCAATGATCAGGGTGTATTATTTGCCGTATGGGCACCTAATGCTGATGCCGTCAGTGTAGTTGGTGATTTTAATAGCTGGGATGGAACTGTTCATCCTATGCACATCTATGAAGATAATGGTATTTGGGAATTGTTTATTGCTGATATAAAACCCGGTGCTTTATATAAATTTGAAATACGTAGCCGTAATGGTGAAATTTTACTAAAATCAGACCCTTATGGTCAACAATTTGAATTACGTCCAAATACCGCTTCTATTGTTACCGCTAATAGTGATTATAAATGGAATGATAAACTTTGGCTAGACAAGCGTCAACAACTAGATTGGCAACATATTCCAATGTCGATTTATGAAGTA
>NZ_MCBX01000042.1 GCF_001723685.1 Candidatus Marithrix sp. Canyon 246 | reverse complement strand
AGATGTGTATAAGAGACAGCTACAAAACTACCCACCCTACAAAACTTGTGTATAAAGGAGTGCGCTCTCGTGTGGGAACGAGGGTGCATAAATTAGGTTGTAAAACCTTGAGTCCAATCATCAGCTTTAGGCAAATTAACTTGTTGCCCAGTTTCTGAAGAAGTAACTGTACTCATACTAGCACTTAACCATTTAAAAAAGGCACTAAATTTTAAACCTTGCAATTGCTGAGGTGGCATGTCAGGATTAGATACTTCTCTTAAAATCTTCATATTAGCTCCTTCAACTCCAACTGCAAGAAATGCAAATTTTTTCGCTTTTGTAGCATCATGAATTTCATTAGCCAAACCTTTAACATCTTGATCACTATCAGGTTCCCCATCAGTAATTAAAATTACCCAAGGTCTATAGTAAGGTTGTCCAGTATCTTTATACCATTTTTTTCTAGCTTCAACTTTTTCAATTGCTTCTCTAACACCATCTACCATTTTGGTAGAGCCTTTTGGTATTAATTCTGGCATTTCAAAATTTTCCACTAGAGAAGGTTCTAATTCAGTTTGAACTTCACTATGAAAAGTTACAATCGCAACTTCTAAACGGTTAGCAGTAGTCGCATCTTCTTGAATATCAAAATAAAAATCTTCTAAGCCATCATTTAATTCATCAATAGGTTTCATTCCACCCATTGGATTTGACATTGAACCAGATACATCTAATGCTAAGACACATAAACATTTTTGTTCATAATTCTCAGGTGATTCTGCTTCAAAAAAATCGTTAGCTGCCAAAATTAATCTCCTAAATGATTTGCTGTTGGTAATTGCAATAATTTGTCTATTTGACTATTGTCTATTTTATATAACACATTTTTATCACGATGCGCTAATATTAAATCAGGTTTAGATGCAAGGATAGTAAAACGTAAAGGATGATCTTTACCTAAAAGATGAACTTCAATTTGTCCTTGTGATTCACTTTTTACATCATAAGTTTCTACTTTAAAAGCTTGCAGACGTTGCCATTGATCAATTAAACCTGCTAGCGCATCTTGATTAGTTTCTACTTGTTGATCAGAAAATTTTGATGAAATCAATGTCCATTGTTTTTCTTTAAAAATTAAATGATAATCAGGCAACTTTAATTGCATTATTTTAGAATTCAAACCCAAAGGAGCTAAGCTGACAAAGCTGGTGGCATTCTGAGTTAAAGAATTATAAAAATTATCAGTAACTAAATAGACTTTATCATCCATCAGTATATAACGCTTCTGATCTCTCATAGGAGAACTATCGCCAAAAGCAATTGTAAATTTATTAAAAGTAACTTTTGCTAATGGTGGATCTAATTTTAGTTCTGCTAGTTTAGATGCCTCTAATTTCTTATATTGACGTTCTGATAAAATTTGCAATAAGCGATTTATATGGATCATATTAGCCGGTAATTGAAACGGTGTCAGCATTTGCCAAATCTCAGATTTATCTTTCATTAAAGAAATTTTAGCTTTATCAGCCCGTTCAATTTTAATCAATTGCACTTTATCTGCATCTAACTTTGTTAATTCTGTTAGCTGCTTATTAGCTTTTTCTTGTTCAGTGGTATAATAAACCAAGCCACCTAAAATCACTATTATACATAATAAAACAATATTAATTAACCAACGTTTACCCATTAAGCTTTCCTCCGACGTAACCAAACACTAATTCCAATACTAATTAAAATTAGCGGCAAAACAACTAAAAACAACAAACCTAAAAGTAAAACTGCATTTGAAGATAATTCTAATTTAAGATCAGCGGCAGCTTTTGCTGGAATATCAATAAACGAATCATCTTGAGATAACCAATTAATAATTTTCAATCCTAAATTGAGATTACCACCAAATTGTAAAAAGGCATTAGATAAAAAATCACCTTCTCCAACGATTACAACCCGTTGCTTATCTCTTTGTAAAGCCACAGCTATTTCAAATGGACCCTCAATATCCTTGCCTTGATTGTATTCAATTTTTTCCACCTCCAAACTACCAATTTCAGACCATGTATCATGACTGCTTGTCAATAAAGCAGCATCTACCCATTCCTCTGTGGAGTTAATAATTAAACCTTTTGCCTGTGGAAATAAAGTTACATAATTAAAATTAGCTGTAATGTTATGATCAGCATATCCAGTATCATTAATTGCCAACATTGCTGGATTATTAAGCCCCATTAATTCACTATTAGGATCAATGATTATACCGGGTTGTAATGTTAAACCAAATTGACTAGCAATAGGATTTAAAGGACTATTTGGATCTATTAACCATAATAAATTACCATTATTTTTTATATATTGTGTAATTAAATCAGCCTCACCGGGTAATAATTTAGCTCTTGAACTGGCAATAACTAATAAAGCTGTATTTTTTGGAATGTCAGCTTGAGTTAAATTAAGCGACTGTAATTTAAAGCCACTATTTTTCAAGGTATTAGCAAACGCGCTTAAATCATGATTAGCAGCTTGACTAATGCTACGTTCACCATGCCCTTCTAAAAATACAATCAGACTATCTTGATTGCGAACGACTCGTTGTAAAGCTGAAGTTAAAGTTTGTTCAGAAACTTGTCTAATATGCTCAGTTCTATTTTGATACTCAATAATAACTTCACCATCAAATTTAATTTCTTTTTCACGCACCTCATTAGGAGAAGTGAAAGGATCAACAAAGCGTAAACTAATATCATCTTTATTATTTTGATAACGCGCAACTAAATCTTTAATAGGGGCGCGTAACTGTTTATCATTACTAGCATAGGCAGTAATTTTAATAGGGTCTTTAAGTTGAACTAATAATTTAACGCTAGCTTCTGACAAAGTATGACGATTATTAATAGTCCAATCAGCTTCGATTTTATAACGAGTGCTTAGCCAAGCGATTAAGGCTATAACAATGAGTAATAACAGCATAAAAACTGTATTTTGCAAACGAGTTTGCAAATGAGTACGTTTTGTGACTTCCATTTAATAATTTAGAATTGATTAAGATTAAATAAGTATTATAATGCAGATGTGAATAGATAACCAAGAAAATTTTTTTAATCCAGAATAAAGAAAGCCCTGAAGGGGCGAAATAATATAGCCTAGGGCAACGCCCTAGGAAAATGGCATAATGTACCCAAGCCCTGAAGGGGCGAAATAATATAGCCTAGGGCAACGCCCTAGGAAAATGGCATAATGTACCCAAGCCCTGAAGGGGCGAAATAATGAGGTTTATGTTTTAATACGCCCCTTCAGGGCTATCACCAAAACCGTTACACAACCTAGGGCGTTGCCCTAGGCTATATTATTTCGCCCCTTCAGGGCTAAACATATAATATACATCATTCCTAGGGCGTTGCCCTAGGCTATATTATTTCGCCCCTTCAGGGCTAAACATATAATATACATCATTCCTAGGGCGTTGCCCTAGGCTATATTATTTCGCCCCTTCAGGGCTATCATTATGAGCTAGCTAATGTTACATAACACAAACTATACAGATTCTGAACTTTTTAATCCAGAACAATTTAAAATTGACTTAAATAGCAAGCCAAAACTTACAGTTTTTCGTGATGCCTTAGCTAAAGGTTATAATCTATTAAAAACACGTTTTGATAGTCAAAACAATGCTAGTAATTATATTATTCAACGTACTTGGTTGATAGATAGCATCTTATTACAAGCTCAACAGGATTTTTTTTCTCTCTCTCCTGAAAAAATTACATTAATTGCGGTTGGTGGTTATGGGCGAGGAGAATTACATCCTCAATCTGATATTGATCTGTTAATCTTATTAGATTCTTCTATGTCTGACGCTATGCAAGATTGTGTTGAACGTTTCATAATATTTTTATGGGATATTAGGCTTAAAATCGGACATAGTGTACGAACATTAGAAGAATGCGCCAATGAAGCAGCGGCTGATATTACAACAGCAACTAATTTAATGGAAGCACGTTTGCTAACAGGTGATAAAAAATTATTTGAAGCTATGCAATTAGCTATATCACCTGAAAACATTTGGAAACATGAAGAATTTTTTGCCACTAAAATTAAGGAACAAAAGCAACGTCATTTGAAATATCACGATACAGCTTATAACTTAGAACCAAATATAAAAGAAAGTCAGGGCGGTTTGAGAGATCTTCAAATGATTGGCTGGGTAGCAAAGCGGTATTTCGATGTTAGCACCTTACATGATTTAGTGCGACATGGCTTTTTAAATGAACAAGAATTTAATATTCTATTTAAAGCACAAGAATTTCTTTGGAAAATTCGTTGTATATTACATCTGATATCAGAACGAGCTGAGGATAGATTATTATTTGATTATCAAAAACAAATAGCTTCTATCTTGAACTTTCAAGATGATGATAATGGTTTAGCAGTCGAAAAATTTATGAGAGACTATTATCGTACTGCTAAAGAAATAAGTACTCTTAATGACATGTTATTACAACTGTTTCAAGAAGCAATTTTATTTGCTGATATTTCGGCTAAAATCACTCCTTTAAACAAACGTTTCCGAATCAGAAATAATTTTATTGAAGTCACTCATGATAAAGTATTTCTACATTATCCCTTTGCATTATTAGAAATTTTTCTGTTAATGCAAGAACATTCAGAAATTAAAGGAATACGCGCTGCTACTATCCGTTTAATTTTGCATTATAAATATTTAATTGATCAAATATTTCAACAAGATTTACGAGCGCGTAGCCTTTTTATGGAAATTTTACGCCAACCACAAGGTTTAACTCATGTATTAAGGCGTATGAATCGCTATGGTATTTTGGCGGCATATCTTCCTGAATTTGCCAAAATTGTAGGGCAAATGCAATTTGATTTATTTCATGCTTATACTGTTGATCAACATACATTATTTTTAATACGTAATTTAAGACGCTTAAATTTAGCAGAACATGCTCAGGAATTACCCTTTTGCTCTGAATTAATGAAATCAATTCCTAAACGAGAATTATTATACATAGCAGGATTATTTCATGATATTGCCAAAGGGCGCGGTGGTGATCATGCTAAGTTAGGTGAAACAGATGCTTGGAATTTTTGTCTTCGACATGATTTAAGTAATGAAGATGCACGCTTAGTAGCATGGTTAGTGCGTAATCATTTAATCATGTCTAGCTTTGCGCAGCGTCAAGATCTTTCTGATCCTACAGTTATTCAAAATTTTGCGATACAAATTGAAGATGCTGTACACCTTGATTATTTATATCTATTGACAGTATCAGATATTAGAGCAACTAATCCAACATTATGGAATAGTTGGAAAGATAGTTTATTAAAAGATTTATATAATAAAACACGTAAACTTTTAAATCAAAATAATGATGATGTATTTGATCATAAATTACATGTTCAGGAAATTAAAAATAAAGTACGCCCATTATTAAATGATGATCCTAAAGATTTATGGAAAAAATTAGGCAATGAATATTTTCTATCTTCTTCACCAGAAGCAATTGCTCATGAAACAGCAATCCTGTTAAAACATATGGATTTTAATACACCAATTGTATTAAAGCGTCATGGAGATAGTAAAGGTGGTACCAAATTCATTATTTTCACGCCAGATAACAATACATTATTTGCTAAAATAAGTCATTTTTTAGAACAGCAAAATTTGAATATTGTAGATGCTGATATTATGCAGACAGATAGTGAATATGCGATTAGTATTTATACAGTGTTGGCAATTACCGAACCAGCACGAATAGAAGAAATTGTAGAAGGGATTAAACAAAGCATCATTAACCCTTCATCCTTCAATCCTATAAATCGTCATATACCCAGAAAAACTAAACACTTTACGATTGATACTGAAATTACAATCAATCAGGATCAATTTCATAATCATACTATTGTAAGTATAATTACTCATGATCGCCCGGGTGTACTATCAAATATAGCTCAAGCATTTATGTCATGCAAAGTGCGGCTGAAAAAAGCCAAAATGGCAACCTTTGGTACTAGAGTTGAAGATATTTTCTTTATTACTGATAATAAAAACAATGCTTTATATTCTGCTGAAAAATTAGATTGTTTAAATTCTAAAATTGTTGAATACCTAAAATAAGCGAAAGCTGCCGCTTAACTTGGTAATATAAGTACAACGGATCTACTTCACTTCGTTGTACTAAAATATCTATTTATTTGGCAATTGCAAAATCACTCTAAATTCTTCTCCTTGATCAATAAATTGAAGATCTAAATTCATTTTTTTAGCCTCACGATATACCATCGGTAATCCCCTACCTAATCGTTCAACATATGATAAATTTTCCATAAAACGTAATAATAATGGGTTACGAGCATAACTAGTACCTACTATCAATTTCTCTATAGTCACAGAATTAGGCAGCCTGCCCGGGCTAATAAATTCAATTCTATCCTCAAATAAAAACACGCGAATTTGTGATCCAACAATACTATAATTGCGATGCACACAGGCATTAACTAATAATTCACGAAACACCTTATCAGGATAATGCGGAGCTTCAACTCTTTTCGCGCCTTGCAAAGTAGAAGCAATTGGAATATTAGCCTTAATAGCAGCTAAAGCATTATCTATCTGCCTTGGTAAATTACCACCGAAATTCTTATTATCTAACAACTCTTCATCTATTTCTCTACCTTTAAAATGAGCAAAGCGAATACCAGCTTGTGATAAATAGCGTTCAGGGGCAATACCAAATATTAACAATCCACCAACAGTAGGATGTGATTGTTTTCCAAGAATATCACTGGCTTGTAATAAACGTTGCCTTTCTTCATCACTTTCTTGAGAAAAATTAAATTGATAACGATTAAAATAGTCTATTATGTCAGAATAATTTAAATCTCTTTCAGAACTATAATTAATTTCAATAATATCATAATGAAACAAGCCAGAAGCCTGAAATAAGCGAATTAATTCTTCCCTAGAAGCAATGCGCTTAGTGGAACCAACTCGAATATAGTAGCGATTTCTGGATGTATAATATGGTTTATCAACTCCTTTAGGGATAGTGATAGATGCAACTTGATGTTCATCAATGGTATATTCATTATAACTAAGATTGATTGGAGGTATCACATTGTTTCTTGCAATATTCATAATATCTTCTTCATAACAACGAGATAATCCAGAAATTGTCCGATCATCTTCAACACCCAGCCAAATTTCTCCACCTTCTCCATTAGCAAAAGCAACAATTTCTTCAGCTAAGTCATTATAACTAATTGTTTCTCTTTTAAATTCAATATATTGATTTTCAATTTCTGGGATATTCATATCTTTCTGTTAGGCTGAGTCAGACCTGACAGGTTTTAAAAACCTGTCAGGTCTAATGCAGGTTGATTTATCGTTTTATTAACATCACTTTTTCTATCATAGCTGCTCCGCTTTCATTGCTTCTGTATATTAATTTAGCATCGTATTTTGCCGCTGGTTCATATTTGCCAGAGTTCAATATGGTGTTGAATATTAGTTTTAGGGTTCTTAATACTCTTTCTCCTGTCATCTCCCGCCGAGACTAAATAACGACCATCCTTGGTGAATGTTACATCTTTAATCAGAGACTTATGCCCGCCCGAATCTATTTGTAGGATAGGAACGTCGTTTTTAATTGGTTGTGGACCTTTTATTCCACAAGCACTTAAAATTAATAGAATTAAGCTTGTTGTAAAAACAGACCTGACAGGTTTTTAAAACCTGTCAGGTCTAATTAATGGTTTGATCTTCATTTTTTTAATCCTTATTTATTCATAGACAGAATTAACAGAATTTTTTTCTACAAAATTAAAGTTTAATCCTGTAAATCCTAAAATCCTAAAAATCCTGATTCAGACAATTAAATTATTTCATCAACCTAACAACTCGAAACCCAACTGTAGCATATCGAGTTGATGCTGACCATTTGGCACGGTTTGAGTTTCTTATTTTTCTAGTTCTACTACCCCATGAGCCTCCACGTAATACTAAGCGAGTTCTATTAACACGATTTTTATTTACACAATATTGTTCTTTACCTCTATATTTATATTGATATTCTGAACATGTCCACTCTTGCACATTACCTATCATATCATACAATCCAAAGGGATTTTCTGAAAATGAGCCTACTGGGGCGGTATATCTAAAGCTATCTCCACAATTTAAACAATTCGCATTGTTAAATCTAATAATTTGATTACCTGCACCAGCGGCATATTGCCATTGGGCTTCCGTTGGTAAAGTGTAAGTTTTGCCCGTTTGTTGGCTTAGCCATTTTGTATATGCCTTCGCGTCATGCCAAGAAATACCAACTATTGGATAATTACCTCCTTTTAAAGCCGCACCAAGTTTAGAATAATATCTTTTTACTCTACTAACATTAGCATGTTTTTGCCATTCAGGCAAATTAGAACCAGTTAATTTAACAAAGCGTAAATACTCAGCTACAGTAAGTTCATACACCCATAACAACTGAACCAGCTGGTATCCATGTCATTCTTGGAGCAAAACCACCAGATCTTAAACGATCCTGAAATACATTACTAAACCGTTGTTGATGAGCATCAGTTTTACAACCACCAATACAAAACTTACCCAATAATGACGAATTATACCAAGGCTGCTGTTGCCCACGACTTTCCCTTTTCACACCTTTACCAACATAACTAAACATATCATCAATACGCTGATGTGTTTCATAAGCTTTCTTAAAAGCCGAAATCAGATAAGAAGTAAATAAACCATTACGCCTATTACGACTAACATCAGAAGCCGTATCACCAAGAGCGGTAGCAAAACTAACAATAGAACCAACAGCATCCATTCTACTCAAACCACGATTAAGACTTTTCTCAACACTAGGAAAAGGATTATTACGACAAGCATCTAAAATCATAATATTAACGCTATTAGCTCTAGCATTTTCCATAATCTGTAATATTTTCTGACTATCAATTGCATATTTTCGCAAATGCTTAGAACGCCGAATTTTACGATTATCAATAGGCAACAAATAATTACGACCATTGACATTAGCACCATGCCCAGAAAAATAAAACAAACCAACAGATTGATATTGCAACAACCGCTTACCAAACTGATGAATAGCATAATTCATTTGAACTTTATTCAAATTTTTTCTTAAAACAACCTCAAAACCAATTTGTCGCAAAACAGCGGCAATATCGACAGCATCATTAACCGTATTTCTCAGACGACCATATTGATAAGAAGCATTACCAATAACCAAAGCCAAAGGCTTATGATCATCAGCAGCTACGACATTAACACCTTTAGAGTTGCTATGAACTTGATAGCTAGTAATAAATATTTTAATTTCATTGAAATTTTCCTATTTGATTTTAAAGCCCTGAAGGGGCGAAATATTATAGCCTAGGGCAACGCCCTAGGTCTGATGTATGTTATATGTTAGCCCTGAAGGGGCGAAATAAGAAATATTGTGTTGCCCCTTCAGGGCTTTGTTATATAATATACGTTATCCTAGGGCGTTGCCCTAGGCTATATTATATCGCCCCTTCAGGGCTAAAATCAAATATTTTAATAGTAACATGCAATTTATGTACGATCCTACTGAAAATTATTGAAAAAAATCTTTATTTGTGAGAAGATAATATTCTTAGAAAAAAAATGAGGCTATATAGGAATTAAACTTATGAAAATTATATTTATACTAAGCTTATTAATTAGTTTGAATGCACTTGCAGCACCCGGAAAGGGCTTAAATTTTGATGATTTTGCATATCAAAAAATTTTATTAAAAGCTTCATTAACACGAGGCTTATATGTAGTTCCATCTAAACGTTTTTCTCTAAAACAATATAGTCCAACTCCAAAAAGTCAGGGAAAAACAGGAACATGTACGGCATGGGCAGTAGCCTATTCAGCTCGTACTATTAGCGAAGCAATACGTCATGGCTGGAAAAATAAATCTTTTATCACTAAACAAGCATTTTCTCCCGGTTTTCTTTATAAATTAATCAAAACAAATTATGATTATACATGTACTAAAGGTACATCCATTCAGAATGCACTTAGCAAATTAAAGAATATTGGCGTACCAAAATACAATGATTTACCAACATTATGCCCAGCTACAATACCTAATTCTTCTTATCAAGAAGCAACAGCGTATAAAATTAAAGATTTTGTAAGACTGTTTAATACAAATGATCCAGCTCAGATCAAAATAGATACAGTTCGCAAAAGTATTTCTGAAAAAAAACCAGTTATTATAGCCATGAATACACCTGATTCCTTCTCAAAAAGTCACCGTAAAAAAGTATGGCAAGCTACAGAAAATCCTAATATAAATCATGGTGGACATGCTATGACAGTGATTTCTTATGATGACAGCAAATATGGTGGAGCTTTTGAACTTCAAAATAGCTGGGGAACACGTTGGGGAAATGGTGGATATATCTGGGTTAAATATCCAGACTTTGCCAAATTCACATACTATGCTTTAGAATTAATTGATCATCCAAAAAAATCTAACTATTGGCAAACAGATTTATCCGGCAGATTGAAATTAGTATTATCTTATGGCAATCAAATGCAAGTCACAAGACAAAATAATATATATAAAGTAAAACGCCCATATAGATCAGGAACAAGATTTCGTCTCTATATATCTAACAACCAACCTGCATATGTATATGCCTTTGGCTCAGACTTAACAGGTAAAGTATATCCTATCTTTCCACATAAACAAGGAATAAGCGCAGCCCTAAATTATAAACGCAATGAAGTACCTATTCCAGATGAAGATCATTATATTGCTATGGACAATAATGTTGGACATGATTTTATTGCAGTATTATATTCTAAGGACGAATTAGATATTAATAAAATACAGCAACAAATTGAACAACAATCTGGTAACTTTGCTCAAAAAGTACAAAAAGTACTAGCTCACAAACTAGTAAGAGCTAGGAATATTAAATATTCATCTAATATTATTAGCTTCAAAGCCAATAGCCGTGGAAGAACGGTAGTGCCACTGATAGTGGAAATAGAACATATAAAATAAATGGAACATATTTTGCTAAATATACAAGTTCATGGATAATTTGTAGTAAAATACAGAGGACATTAAATATTTAGGAAATCAGATGAGTACAATCAGTTTACATGCCTTTAAAAATCGTCTGACGGTTTTACAAACTATCAAAGAAATTTTTTCTATTGATAATCATTTAACTTTTACGGCTGGTCGTAACAGTATGACTGTAGCTGAAATTGCAAATGATCACGCAGAAGCAATGATTTCCTTAGAAGGCGGGCATGTTATGAATTTTGTTCCGCAAAATCAAGAACCATTACTTTGGTTAAGTGATTTTATGCCAATGGATGCCAATAAGGCGATTCGCGGTGGTATTCCCATTTGTTGGCCGTGGTTTGGAATTCACCCGACAGATTCAACTAAACCTGCACATGGTTTTGCACGAATTACTCCGTGGATAGTGAAAGGAACTAAAGCACTTGAAAATGGGGCAACACAGATTAACTTTGGCTTAAAAGCTAATGAGAATACAATAAAGTTATGGCCCTATAAATTTCAAGCATTATTAACAATTACAATTGGTTCTGAATTAAAAATTGAGTTAATGACTCGTAATACTGGCAATGAAAGTTTTACTTTAACTCAAGGATTACATAGCTACTTTAACGTCAGTGATGTTAGGCAGGTGACAGTAGATGGTTTAGAAAATTGTGAATATCTTGATGCAGCAGATAATTGGCAACGCAAGCAACAAAGTGGAAAGATAACAATAAGCGGTGAAACCAACCGGGTTTATCTTGACACTACTGCTGATTGTGTAATTGAAGATCCCGGTTTTAACCGCAAGATTCGTATTGCTAAAGCTGGTAGTAAATCTACTGTGGTATGGAATCCTTGGGTAGAAACAGCAGCGCGTTTCGGTGATTTTGGTTATGAAGGCTATTTAAACATGCTCTGCGTAGAAACTACTAATATAGGCGATGACGCTATTATATTAGCTCCCGGCGAAGAGCATTGCCTTCAAACTTTGATTAGTATTGAAAATTAAATTTTGTCTTCGTCATCTAGTTCTAAGTCTTCATCTATAGATGGCGGAGCTAAAAGTTCTATACTAGAAAAAAATAAATCTTTTTCTTGCCCATTTACTTGTAATTCTCCATCATATAAATTAGCGGTTAATTTATATATATCATTATCCAGTTCTAATAACCATCGATTCTTTATATAGGATTGAATTTGTTCTTGTGTTTTTATTTTAGCTTGTTTTCTTAATTTTTGTATGTTTGGTTTAGTTACTTCTTGAACTAGATTTTCTAATATTTTTGGTTCTATTAATTGCTGCAACAACTTTTTGCTAACAGTTAAATCAACTTGACTTTGTAATGCTGGTAATAAATTACTAGTATCATCTAAAGAAAATATTACTTCTTCATCAAAACCAATTGAGGCTGTTGCCTGCAATATCTCATTATTACTGCTTAAACGGAGTTTTGTGATTGCAAATTCAGGAGATTTTTCTAATAACATTGGCAACACTTCATTCAATTGAAATACTTTGCCCATTGTTAGCATTTGCTTAGAAATAATACCAGTTTGGCGTTGTTTTTGTAAATCGCGTACCATAGATTGCCAATCTAATACAGCATCAATATTTATACGGTTAAATTCAAAATCAGCTTGATAATTAATTATAACTGGTTCATTTGGTGTAAATTTAGTATTACTGAATGACTTCGCAATATGAGTGTTAATTTTATAATTCACAACTCCATTATCTATTTTACCTTGAGCTGTTAATCCTAAATCTGTTAATGAGGAGTTAAAGAAACCATCATTAATTAAAATTTTTTTTACATTTAAAGTAGCATTAGTTATATTAACTTCTTGCTTCTCAACTTGAAGATTAAATTTTAGATCATGTACATCCAATTCGCCATTTTCATCACGATGTCTGAATTGTTTCCAAATTAAATCTAGCTTATCAACAATTAAATCTGGATCAAAGAGAGCATTTAAATGCAATTTATCAAATAATAAAAATTGTTTTTCAGTATTAAGTAACAGATATGGAATTTTGAAATCAACAGTTAAATTGTCTTGATTTTTAGCAAAAGTTAATTTACCGGTAAAACCTTTCCAATCTAAAACCGTCTTTTCTTTGTCTTGAAAGTTAAAAGGAGGGAATCCTAAAATACTACTTGCTTCTCCAGCAGCATTAATTTTGGTTCTAATAAAAACCATAGGAGTGATTTTTTGGGTAATATCTTCAGATAGGATAATCTCAAGAACAGTGTCAATAGTTTGTGATTTGCTAGGCTGTTTTAAATGAGTTGAGATAATGTCATCTTTAAAATTTTTCAACAATACCATCCAATCACCTACAAATTCTTTTTTAGCTAAAAATTTATCGTGATTAATACGATGTTGAAGAGCAAATCCTTGTATATAATTATGTTCTTCTTCTGCTACGACATTATGATTATAGAATAATACTATTGCTAAACAAGCTAGTCTAATATTCATTTGAAAAATCTCCTTTGGGTAATTAGTAAATAATTACTAATTATATCACATATATAATATATTGATATTGTTAGCGAGGGGATTTTTAGATGGAAACAACAAACCTGACAGGTTTTAAAAACCTGTCAGGTTTAAAATCGGATATTTAAAATAAAGAAATTTCTTTTTCTTTACCATTAACAATAAGTTTATTATCTTTAAATTGGATAGTTAATTTAAAGTTTTTGTCATCAAGATCAACTAACCAATTTTCTGCCATATATTTTTTCAAAGCGGCTTCACTGTTAGCTGTTGCTAATTTTTCTACATCTGCTGATTTTTCTGCACTTAAATCATGAAGAGCTTTATCCATTAACGCTCTTTTGACTAAATATTTACTAATTTCAGTAAAATTCATTTGCGCTCCTATAGAAGATAATAATACTGAAGGTGTTAAGGTTAAGGCTTTTTTACCATCAATATTGATTGAGGCATTTGCTTTTATATTACCTTTTGGTGTTGTGATATTAAAGTTAGTTACTACAATTTCAGGTGATCTGGCTAAAAATTGTGGAACAACTTGGATCAATTTACCTAGTAAAATACTTAATTTTGCATGATCATCTTCTACTGTGCGTAATGTACGCATGGTTTCTTGTATTTCATAAATAGTTTTTGCATCTATATTATTAATATTTACATTAGCAGCATAGTTGATTGGAGTGTCTTTACCGGGTAATAGCAAGTTTTCAATTTGTTCTTGTATAGCAATATTGATTACATCATCTTTTAGTTCGCTATTTAGTTTGAATGATAAATTATCAAATTTGCTTTCAGTTTTTTCATCTTTGAAGTTCGCTTGTTTCACTTTAAAATCTAAATTACCAATTTTTAAGCCATTTTCAATTTCAACTAGATTAAGTTTACCAAGCATTCCTATCAAATTAATAACTTTACCAGCATAATTAACTTTCAATTCTGGTAAACTCCATTCCATATTTTTAGGAGTTAAGTTGTGATTAAAAGTACCATTTAATGTGCTTGCAGCCCATGAAAAAGATGAGCCTTTTTCGGTATTCAGAGTAATACCTAGAAAATTTAATTGGGTAGTAACAGATTCAAATCCTTTGCTGAAACTAAGTTTTCCATTTAAACCTTTCCAATATACAGTTGCCTTTTTGCTGTCATCGCGATAAGAAT
The DNA here is from genome assembly GCF_001723685.1 of Candidatus Marithrix sp. Canyon 246. Taxonomy (GTDB): domain Bacteria; phylum Pseudomonadota; class Gammaproteobacteria; order Beggiatoales; family Beggiatoaceae; genus Marithrix. The sequence continues at coordinate 13,912 of NZ_MCBX01000042.1, read as the reverse complement.
GTTTCATTTCACGTTTCTTTTCAGGCATGAATAATCTGCTGTTAGCACTACCATCGCTATTTAATTTAGTTATCATAAATATGGTAGGTAAATGACCAATACCGCGACTTAATCTATTTGGCAAATATATGTCAATTGCAGACGTAATATTGACAACTTCTTTAGAAGATTTATCTACATGTTTTAAAAAGCTTTCTCTAAATTTATCTAAGATAATACCGGGCTGATCTTTTATTTTTTTAATTGGAAAAACCAGAGTTTCTTCAGGTAATGGTTTATCGCGATTAATGCGATGTTGTACAGTAAAACTGAATTGTTTTGTTAAAAATTGTGTAACTTCTTCTTTTAAACTGCCAGCACGTTTAACAGTATCCTCTGCCAATAATGGTTGAGTGAAGCTCATACCAGTTAGTAATACACTGGTTGCTGTTAGTTTTAATATTTTATTCATATTAATAATTTTTCCTAATAAGAGATTTAAATAGATATCGGTTTTACTTATGAGCAAAAATTATTCCTGAATTGATCCAAACTTTAAATTAAAGAAGGCATTTGAAAATGAATGAAGAAAATCGTGATATTTGGCAAGAAGTGTTAGATGGGGTGCGTGAGATTAAATCAGGGGGAGGTAAACGTTTCACAGTTGAAGCCCCGTTGGTAGTAGATGCTCGACATAAAGTTGGATTTTCTCAAGTTAAGTTTGCTGAGCTATTAGGTGTTTCAGAACAGACAGGTGCTGCTCATTCTCTATTAATTTTGGCTAAAAAACGTCCAGAAGTCTTACGTGATGTATTTGCTTAATCATAGATAAACTACAAGGATTGCATATAAACAATCCTTGTAGTTATAAGCTATCGGTTATTCCACATATTAACTATATTACAAAATAAATCGGCTGTACGTTCAGCGTCATAAATGGCGGAGTGAGCTTCTTTAGCTTCCCAGCGAAAACCTGCCGCTTTTACCGCTTTTGCTAATACTGTTTGCCCATAAGCTAATCCTCCTAATGTTGCTGTATCAAAAGTGCTAAATTTATGAAAAGGCATTTTTATCTCATGACGATCACTAGCCGCTTGAATAAAACTTAAATCAAACATAGGATTATGACCAACTAAAATTGCACGTGAACAGTCATGTTCTTTTACTGCTTGTTGTATTGGAGAGAAGATTTTTTTTAAAGCTCTTTCTTCTGTCAACGCGAATCTAAAAGGATGATAAGGATCAATTCCTAAAAATTTTAATGATTCTTCATCAAATTCAGCATCTTTAAATGGAGTTACATGACAAAAAATGGTTTTATCTGATTGCCAGATACCTTGTGAATTGACTTTTAATAATACCACGGCAATTTCTAATATGGCATGACGTTCTGGATTTAAACCTGTTGTTTCAACGTCAACTACTACTGGTAAAAAACCTCGAAAGCGTCTTGCTATTTGTGATTGTCTTTTCTTCGCCATTATTTTGCCAATTGCCAGTAAATTTCTTGTTCTGCTCGTATTGGTACAACTTTCTGTGTTCCAAATTCAAAATGACTTGGCATTTTCCAAGTGTGTTTTTTCAAGGTAATTTTCTCCGTATTACGAGTTAGATGATAAAAATCTGCACCATAAAAGCTGGCAAAAGCTTCTAATTTATCTAAAGCTTGTACTTGTTCAAAAGCTTCAGCATATAATTCTATAGCGGCAGGCGCACTATAAATTCCTGCACAACCACAGCTAGTTTCTTTACTTGAGATAGCATGAGGTGCGCTATCAGTGCCTAAGAAAAATTTAGGGTTGCCGCTAGTAGCGGCTTTTAATAAGGCTTGACGATGAGTTTCACGTTTTAAAACTGGTAAACAGTAATGATGTGGGCGAATACCGCCTGTGAATAAATCATTGCGATTCATTAATAAATGATGTGCAGTAATTGTTGCCGCTAGCTTGTTGTTTCTACTAGTTACATATTCAACTGCTTCTTGTGTGGTAATATGTTCTAATACTATTCTAAGTTCAGGAAAATTTTCTATTAATGGATCCAGTACAGATTCAATAAATAGTTTTTCGCGATCAAAGACATCAGTAGTTGCCGCTGTAACTTCGCCATGTATTAATAATGGAATATCATATTTTTGCATAGCTTCAAGTACTTGCCAGACTTTAGCTAAATCTGTGACACCACTATCAGAATTAGTAGTAGCACCAGCAGGATAATATTTTACAGCTACTATATCAGGAAAATCTTTTAATTTGACAATTTCATCTACTGATGTATTATCTGTGAGATAAAGTGTCATTAAGGGTTTAAAGTTATTGTCTATATTAACTATTTGTTTTTTATAAGCAATTGCTTGATTTACGGTTGTAATTGGTGGTTTTAAATTAGGCATAATGATAGCGCGAGCAAAGCAACGAGCCGTGGCGGCAACTACTGATGCCATGTTGACACCATCGCGTAAATGCAAATGCCAATCATCTGGTTGGGTAAGTGTAATAGTCTGCATATTATCAATGGTAGTAAAATTAAATTTTCATTATACTATGAATCAGATAATTTTTAACGCAAATGAAATTCTTTACAATCAATGCTTAGATTTAGTTCAGAGCCAAGATTTTCACTTCATGCTAAACCTTGTTGATAATATTTCATAATAACTTGAAGTAATTAATTAAAAAGTGTAATATGCAAATTGTTTGAATCAGAATTTACAGAATTTTAGGATTTACAGGATTAATTATTATTCTGGCATATTCTGTAAATTCTTAAATCCTGCAAATCCTGATTCAGACAATTTTAATTATAATACCAAGAGGTGCAATATGCAAATTAAAAAAACCATACTATTAACAATACTAATCCCAAGCATAAGCTTAGCAGCTCCATTAGAGCCACCAGCTCCATCTGATAATATCGGCAGTGCTATGTACAGCATTTGGGATATTTGTAAACGTTTAGATTCTGGTGCCGCTGGAGAAAAAAGAACTTTTCAGTCTCCTCCAAGTGGTCCAGCTCCAACTGGTTGTTCTTTAAATGATATTCTGGATAAAGCCCCTGCTAAGAGTGCAGTGGGCGTTAGTCCAAATGAAGTTGCTGCTGGTAAGGAGTATTGGGGTTTAACTGATGGTAATTGGGGTTTACAAACTGGTACTGCTAGTGCTAAGACTGATCCTAATTTAAAGCCTGAAAATATTCGCGCTGGTGTTAGTATTTTTGGTGTGGTTGGTACTTATATTCCAACTGCTGGCTCTACTTTTAGTGATACTTTAAAGGATGGTAGTTCTGCTCCAGAAATGGTTATGATCCCTGCTGGTAGTTTTAGAATGGGTGATATTCAAGGTGGTGGTGATAGTAATGAACAGCCAGTGCATTCTGTTTTTGTGGGGCAGTTTGCTATGGGGAAATTTGAAGTCACCTTTGCTGAATATGATAAGTTTGCTGATGCTACTGGTAGAGATAAGCCTGATGATAAAGGCTGGGGGCGTGCTAATCGTCCGGTGATTAATGTTTCTTGGAATGATGCTACTGCTTATACAGAATGGCTTAGTGATCAAACTGGTAAACAATATCGCTTACCTACTGAGGCAGAATGGGAATATGCAGCTAGGGCTGGTACGGAGACTAAATATTGGTGGGGTAATGAGATTGGTACAAATAAGGCTAATTGTGATAATGATCATTGTGGAGATAGTTTTGAATATACTTCAGATGTAGGGTCTTTTGCTGCTAATCAATTTGGTTTATATGATACTTCAGGTAATTTATGGGAGTGGACTTGCTCAGAATGGGCAAATCCATATAACGGTAAAGAAGCTGTTTGTTTAAGCAAAAATAATGCCAATAATGATAGACGTTTGTCCCTTCGCGGCGGCTCGTGGAACGACTTCGCGGGGTACGTGCGCTCGGCTACCCGCGTCAGGGACGAGCCGACGAACCGCGGCAGCATCGTGGGCTTCCGGGTCTCCAGGCTATAACCCTTTTTACTTTATCCCTTTTACCCTTTTTATATTTTTTTATTTTTAATTTTTTATTTAATATTCCATATATATATATGTTGTAATTTTATTTTTTATTTAATATAATATATACAGATATGTGTGGAATGTTGATTTGAATTTATTTTGAGGTGGGATTGGCCGTGCGTCGCACGGCGCGAATTTTTGGTATAAATAACCATTATATAACAGTTGTTATTGTATGCAAGAAGGGTCAAAAAAAGTGATTTCAGGACGTTCAGTTGCCTTACTAGCCCCGAAATCTGTCATCCAAGACAAAACTATTCAGCCATCCCATCCTTGCGAGACTAGGAAATCCACTCATGGCTACCTAAACCTACGCTGATTATTTCCGTAAAAATAACCACTCTGAGAAAAAAGGTATACTGGAGACCCGGAAGCCCACGTTGTTGTTGCGGTTCGTCGGCTTGTTCCTGTTGCGGTTAGCCGAGCGCACGTTCCTCGCGTTGTTGTTCCACGAGCCGCCGCGAAGGGACAAACGGATCGGTGGATTCCCTTAAAGGAAAATATTATATCACAAACTATTTTTGCAATCGAATGATTTCTTTAATATATCGCTCCTTAGTAGTTCCATCTTGAAAAGCGATGGCAACTGAATAACCGGCACGAACTAAACATCCTACATATTTATTTATCCCAGATTCAGGAAAACCACCTGTAATAGTAGGATTATCAGGATCACCAGTGACTTGTCGTTTCAAACCAGTTAATTTAGAAACAATTTCTACATCATCATTCATAACTTTCATAAAGATACCAACTTGCATTAACAAAATACAATCAGGAGCTTCTTGCTTTAATTCACAATATCGGTCGATTATTTTTTTTGGTACTGTCATAATATACGCACTAATCTTCAAAATTCATCACTTTTATCATTCCGACGAGAGGACTTGTCATCCCGACGATAGGAGGGATCTTAAGATTCCTCCTATCGTCGGAATGACAAACATTATAATATATATATATGGATACTCAACTGCCTAAAGTAGTACAAGATTGTCACAACTTAATTTTATGGTTAATTCCTTTACTTGATAAATTTCCACGCACACGCCGGTTTACATTAGGGGAACGACTAGAAAATAACCTACTATCAATCCTAGAAAATTTAGTAGAAGCCTGTTACACTAAACAAAGAAGGAATATTCTTATTCGCACCAACCGGCAATTAGAAATCACCCGTCATTTATGGAGATTAGCCTTTGAACTTCAAGTTATTTCTCAGCAACGTTATAAGCATGGTGCGAAATTAATGAAAAACATCAGTGGCTCAATTTAGCTTAAATTTAGAATCCGAATTATTCACCTTACAACGACAACTTATTGAAGCTAACTATCAACCGGGCGACTATCGACTATTCACAATTTATGAACGTAAACCACGAATTATTGCAGCGGCACCATTTCGAGATCGCGTAGTTCATCACGCATTAATTAACATCATTGAACCACCACTAGATAAACAATTTATCTATGATTCCTATGCCTGTCGCAAAAACAAAGGCGTACATAAAGCTATTGATCGTTATCAAACATGGGCAAAACGTTATCGTTACGCACTAAAAATGGATATTAGCAAATATTTCCCTTCAATTGATCGTATATTGTTAAAAGACAAAATTAGCCAACGGATAAAAGATAGCAATGTATTAAAATTAATAGATAAAATTATTGATACAGCACCAAACACTGGGCTACCAATTGGCAATTTAACCAGCCAATTTTTAGCGAATTTATACCTAGATGACTTTGATCATTACATAAAAGAACAACTTAGAATTCATCCATATTTGCGCTATGTCGATGATTTTATCATACTTGACGATGATAAAAACCGCTTACACGAACTAAGAATCCAAATACAAGAATACTTAGCGAATAACCACTTACATCTTCACCCTCGTAAACGCCACATTGCACCAACTCGTAGAGGTTTAGATGTATTAGGCTACTTAGTATTTCCTAATCACCGTTGCTTACGAAATGACAATGGGCATCGTTTTTTCCGTAAATTGCGTGGTTTTGCGAAAGCTTACGCTCAAGGTAAAATAGATTGGGAAGACTTCAATCCGAGCGTACAAAGCTGGATTGGACATGCAAAACATGCTGACACATATAATTTACGTGCAAAAATATTTTATAATACTGTTTTTCGTCGTTAAAAACTGGAGTTCAACCAAAGCTTACTTCGCTTCGCTACGTGACTGCGTATCGCTTTGAATTCCTGATATTCTGAAAATTCTTAAATTCTGTAAATTTTGATTCAGACAATTTTTTTACTGATTATCTTGAATACCTTTCACAATATTGATGTACACGTTCTACAGAGTTAAAAATTAATGGGCAATAATGTTGTACATAAATATTCTGTTGCCTTATTCATTAATTCTAATTCTTATTGAATTCATAATAATACTGCTTGTTGAAGAGCTAATTGAATAAAAGGTTTAGAATTATCTTTAGCAATAATTAAATCAATTTTTTGTTCACCAATCAGTTCATAAAGTTTAATCTTGATTTTTCTTTGCATTCTAAAATCTAAATGTTGCGAGAATACTAATAAATCAATATCTCCACCTTTTTTATTATCATCAACTCTTGAGCCAAATAAATAAATTAATGCCTGTGGATCAAAATTATGAATCGTTTGTTTAATTGCTTGTAGTTGTTTTGATGTGATACGCATTTTATTATATTAACGCAAATTCAAAATACTAGAACCTTGATAATTCAACTTTCTACAAACCAATCCAAATACATTGTCATCTTACCTGCCAGAAAATATGGCAGATTTAATAAGCGATATTCTTTTCCTGCTATGGTAGTAGCAGTATCAACTTTTAAATCTCCAGCATACAGGCGTACCGCATAATTATGATCTACTTAGGCATTAAATAATGTGGAATGTTGGTTAGCAAGTAATTCTTGACCAACTAAATGTTCTATTATTCGTCCGCCATAAATGCTGTTTAAATCTTTGATGCCAAAAATTTATGTCTGTAAACAAGAAAAATAATTTACCTAACCGGTGTCTAGTATCTGTAGTTTTGCCTACTTGCTGTTAATATGCTTAGTTTAAACATTGATCATTTTTGTATTAATTCTTCTACATTATCAATAATAACAGTTTTAATTTCATACTGTTGCGCTAAATGTCGCCATTGTGACACTGCTTGTTTTACTTGTTCTATCATTTCCATCAAATTGCTTATATTATATTGTTCTGCCAGTATTTGTAAGTCTTTTAAATTCGGATTTTTGCCTTTGCCATTGATACTCATTGAATGTTCTCCTGCCATTCCTTGAGTTGGCATCAAATCATAAGCTGGTGTGAGTTGCCATTTTTCATTGAGCATAAAGGAAAAATTTTTCACATGATCATCTCGATTATGAGCAAAAATATTAAATAACATTCGTTTAAATGCTTGTTTAATTTCTTTATTATCTTGAGTTAAAATTTTCGTGACTTGTAAGTAAGTTTCATAATCACAAGCTGGAATACGATGATCTGCATGAATCAATCCTCCTAATGTGTGAGTATGAATACGCTGATCTCCATCTCTATCAAAACGTTTAATTGCAAAATACCTTTGCTGATTTTCTGCTGTAATTAAACGTGTTTCTGGCATCTCAATACCAGCTTGTTTTGCCATTAATGAATAGACATATTCTATAGCTCCAGCGTCTTCTAAATCATCAGTTTGTGAAAATTTCACTAAAAAATGTTCATAACCTGCCGCTAATTTATCTACTCCACTAATAACATTATTATTTTGATCTAATGCAACTAAAACTTTTGGTCTAGCTCCGCCTGATGAGCTTCCAAGGTATTGTAATTCTGGAAAAACTTCTTCAGATGTACCGCTTAATATTTGCAAACTTTTTTCTGCTAATAAATGTAATTTGAATTCAGATAAAATATCACACTGAAATTGGACGGGATGATAAGTTAATGCTCCCATTGTACGTGTACCCATATAAGATAAACGCTCTAATGGTGTAATAGTTCTGATACCTAATTGTCGAAAAGCGCGATTCATCAATAATAATCCCCAACCATCAGGCAATGAATCATTAAATAAGCCATATAATCCAGAAAAAATACGCTCTTTTTCGATAAATACACCACTTTTATTAGGCAAATAAAAAGGAGATAAGGCTAAACCAGTTTTAATAAACTCAGGAGAATATTCAAAAAGTATTTGTTTTTTATAATTAATTAAATGACCAACAGTTTTATAATCATGAAAACGAACCTCAATTTCCATTTCTACGTTTTCCTCGTTGACGTTTGTTTTCCAATTTTCTGACATCAGCCAATGTCATAATCTCAGGTTCTTCAAGTAAAGAAGTAAATTCATCTAAACGCCCAAAAGTCCATGCCAAAAGTAATAATCTTTCCAGAGAAATTTTACCAGTAGATTCAAAACGTTTTAAAGATGCGAGACTAATACCAGAACGCTCAGCCAATTCAATTTGAGTCCATTCATTAATTAAACGTAAACGCTTAATACGTTGACTTAGAAGTTTTTGTATTTTATTTGGAGTGTATAAGTTAAGCTCTAACATATTAGCTATTATATATTGTTTTTGATGTTAATAGCTAATATATTATATATTAAATTGCGACTTGAACTGTTAGGAAGGCTTAAAAATTGATGTTATGCAACAACTTTTCGACTGACAGCTTAAACAATTTTCCATGCATTCGGTACATAAAGTCATGAGCAAAGATAAAAAATAAAACCCACCACAACATTAATCCGATTACAAAAAGAGTATTATCTTCTTAGAGCCAGTGGGATAAATCTACAACTACATTCTAGCATATATCGAATGCAATCAAATATGGGAAGTACAGATATACCTAGATATTGGATTACTTTAGAAAAAGAAATTATTTGGGATTATCCGAAAAACTTCATTGATAAACCTCATCCTAGTAGAAGTGACTGGTTTCCATATTGCACTGATATATCAGCAATATATTGACACTCCCAAAGATAAGTTATTTCATCAAATATTCGAGAATGACTTCTGGGGATTAACAAATATTCTTAAAGCCTCAGATAAAAGAATAGGTTCAAGACGTTTAGATAAACTGCAAAGAAAAGTAAAAAATAAAGCAGCTTTGAAAGTTATAGAACATAGAATTTTGAATTTAAAAAATCCTGTAGGATGACAACTAAAACAATTCGGCTATAGCACTAAAATTATTTGGCTTATATATTCTTGTTTCGCTAATGGTCACAATACCAACTCTAATCACTTAAATTACCGCAACGCGGTAAGCTGGGTTAATTTCGACACATAATGTAGGCTGGGTTAGCTTATTGAGCACAGCGAAATAACGTAACCCAGCAATTAGCTCTATCTCTATCATTTTAATTACATTCACTATAATCCTGTCAAACATGGTTATGTAACAAGAGTCAGGGACTGGCAATATTCCTCTTTTTTCCAATTGATTGGGCAACAATGGACAACAGCACTATTTATAAAAAATATTCACCAACTAATAGCCAAGAAATAAATTAAATTGCTGGGTTACGTTATTTCGCTGCGCTCAATAAGCTAACCCAGCTTACCACGTTTGAGTCCATTCATTAATTAAACGTAAACGCTTAATACGTTGACTGAGAATCTTTTGTATTTTGTTTGGAGTGTATAAGTTAAGCTCTAACATATTAGCTATTATATATTAAAACTAAGGCGTAATAATTCCAAGTTTAGTACCAATTTCAAATCAGGAATTGTTAATAGACTTATAAAGTCATTCAGTTGTTTCGATCTTCTTTCCATTAAATGTTGTTCTCCTAATTCTATTTCATAGCATAATTCAGAATAAACAATAGATGAAATATGAACTTGTTCAATTTGACTCTAATATGTTATTTGTTTTAGTATGGTTCGTTTAAACATTTATAGAATTGAGAAATTAAAATGAAAACATTATATCCAGAAATAGAACCTTATATTACTCACAATATGGCTGTTGACAATCAGCACATATTAATGGTAGAAGAATCAGGTAATCCTAATGGAATACCGGTTATCTATTTACATGGTGGACCGGGATCAAATTGTAAACCTCATCATCGTTGTTTTTTTGATCCAAATCGTTATCGAATTATATTATTTGATCAGCGCGGTGCTGGGCGTTCAAAACCTACCGCTAGCCTTGAAAATAATACTACTCAACATTTGTTGGCTGATATGGAAACTATTAGGCAACAATTAAAAATTGAAACTTGGCTAATTTTTGGTGGTTCTTGGGGTGCAACTTTAGGTTTATTATATGCTCAACAATATCCAGAGAATGTATTAGGACTAATTTTACGTGGAGTATTTTTAGCAAGACAACGCGATTTTGATTGGTTTTATAAGGATGGAGGCGTAAATCGTATATTTCCTCAACAATGGAACGCCTTTATGCAACTGGTTCCAAAAAACCAAGACCCTATAAAATATTATTATAAAGCATTAACTAATAATGACAAAGCTGCAACATTAGCTTGGGAAACATGGAGTTCTTGTATAGTTAGCTATGGACAATTTCCAGCACCCACCGAAGTTTCACATGGAACTAAAATTGAAGTTCATTACTTAATCAACGATTTCTTTATAGAAGAAAATCAGATATTAAACAATCTGCATAAAATCAAAGATAAGCCAGCAATTATCATTCATGGGCAACGCGACTTAGTTTGTCCATTAGAAAATGCCTATTCATTAGCACAAAATTGGCCCAATAGCCAACTAAAAATAATATCCACAGGTGGTCATTTAGCGGCTGATCCAGAAATGATAGCGGCTTTAGTTGAGGCTACTGATTATCTCCTCGATAAACACAGCCACTAGTACAAGTTTCTTGAATCGTAATTTGGCATAATGTTGGTAATTTGGGTTTTAAATGTTGCCAAATCCAACGCGCTAAATTCTCACTAGTAGGATTCTCTAATCCCTCTACCTCATTTAAATAATGATGATCTAATTGATCATATAAAGGCTTAAAGGCAGCCTTAATATCAGCAAAATCAATTACCCAACCCTTGTCTTGATCTACTTGATCACAAACATGAATAGTAACTTGAAATGAATGCCCATGTAAACGTTTACATTTATGACCATCTGGTACATTTGGTAAATGGTGTGCTGCTTCTATATTAAATTTTTTATAAATTTCCATAATTATGACATTAACTACTCAACAAATTCGTAAACTTCGTAGTATGGCTCATCACTTAAAACCTGTAGTGATGATTGGTGATAAAGGTATAAACGATAACATTCTAACAGAATTGGATCGTGCTTTAGAACATCATGAATTAATTAAAATTCGTATTGCTGGAGCTAGTAAGGATGAACGACGCGCTCTTAGCAATGAAATTTGTCAGGCAAGTAACGCTACATTAATACAATTAATCGGTAATATTACTATTTTATATCGTCGTAGCAAGGAACCTAAGATTATGATAAAATAACAGTCTTTTAATTTACTATAGACTTATGACCATAAAAAACCATATTGTCGCATTAGCCAGCATTTTATCAATGCGAATGTTAGGCTTATTTATGATATTCCCGATTTTTTCCTTGTATGCGCAACAATTACCTAATATAACTCCTCTCTTAATAGGGCTAGCAATCGGCATTTATGGTTTAACTCAGGCGATTTTGCAAATTCCATTTGGAATGTTATCAGATCGTATTGGTCGTAAACCAATAATTTATTTTGGATTATTGATATTTGCAATCGGCAGTGTAGTTGCTGCCCTATCTTCTTCAATTACCGGCATTATTATTGGTCGTGCTTTACAAGGCAGCGGTGCAATTGCTTCAACAGTTTTAGCACTTACAGCCGATCTCAGTACTGAAGAAGATCGCACTAAAGCAATGGCAACTTTAGGCGTTAGTATTGGAATGTCATTTATTTTAGCACTAATTATTGGTCCAATATTTTATAATTGGATTGGAATATCAGGCATTTTCTGGCTAACAGCGGCATTAGCAATATCTGGTATTGCAATATTATATTATTGGGTGCCAGAACCAATTAATTGTAATTCTATAATTAAAACCAGTTTTAAAGCTGTATTGAAAAATACTCAATTATTACGCCTAGATATTGGAATTTTGTTATTACATTTTAGCTTAACCGCGTTATTTGTAGTATTACCAATTCGCTTAGCTACACAGGTTGATGCAGTTTGGCAAGTTTATATACCGGTATTATCATTATCTATTGTTGCAATGGTGCCTTGTATCATATTAGCAGAAAAATATAATCATATGAAATTAGTATTTCTAACAGCTATAGCCATATTGGCTTTATCGCAATTAGGCTTTAGCTATTTACATACTAATTTCATAGGAATTGTTATAATGTTATTCTTATTTTTTACTGCATTTAATGTATTAGAAGCAAGTCTGCCGTCTTTAATTAGTAAATTAACTCCAACTGATAGTAAAGGTACAGCAATGGGTGTTTATTCAACCGCCCAATTTCTTGGTGCTTTTTTAGGTGGAATAAGCGGCGGTTTTTTGCATCAATATTATGGAATTGAAACAGTGTTTATTATTTGTGCATTATTAATTTTTATATGGTTAATATTCGCACTGACTATGAAAAATATTACAAAGAGATAAAAATATGTCAAAAGGAATCAACAAGGTCATTTTAATAGGAATTTTAGGCAATGAACCTGATGTACGTTATACAGCAGCAGGCGTAGCTGTAGTCAATATCAGTCTTGCTACAAACGATTCTTGGACAGATAAACAAACAGGGCAACGCCAAGAACGTACTGAATGGCATAAAGTAGTGTTTTTTAAACAACTTGCTGAAATTGTTAAACAATATTTGCATAGTGGTTCAAAAATTTATGTGGAAGGTAATTTGCGTACAGAAAAATGGCAAGATCAAAATGGTGTAGAACGCTACACAACTAAAATTATGGCTCGTGAAATGCAAATGTTAGATGGTCCTAAAACTGGAGCAGGAGATAATTATCAAGCACAAGCTCCCCAACAAACAAATTATGCTCCACCACAGCAACAGCAAGCAGCTCCTCAGTCTCCACCAGCAGCGGCACCAGCAGCGGCACCAGCACCAACTCAAAATTTTGATGATGACGTACCATTTTAATTATTATGAAAAAAATTGTTTTAGCTAGCGGCAATGCCGGTAAATTACGTGAATTTGCTCAAATTTTAGCCGAATTTAATTTTGAAGTTACTCCACAAAGTCAGTTTAATGTACCTGATGTTGAAGAAACTGGACTAAGTTTTGTTGAAAATGCCCTGATTAAAGCACGTAATGCCGCCCAACATACTGGTTTACCAGCGATGTCAGATGATTCTGGTATAGAAGTTGATGCACTAAAAGGCGCACCGGGAATTTATTCAGCTCGATTTGCCGGTGTTGGTGCCAGCGACGAACAAAATAATCAATTATTATTAGAAAAATTAACCGGAATACCAACAGCAAAACGTACAGCGCGTTATCATTGTGTAATTGTCTATATGCGTCATGCGAATGATCCTATGCCAATGATTTTTCAAGGAAGTTGGGAAGGAATAATTTTAGAACAGCCACGAGGAGAAAATGGTTTTGGTTATGATCCATACTTTTATGTGCCTACTCATAAATGCTCCTCAGCAGAATTAGCATCAGAAGTAAAAAATCAACTTAGCCATAGAGGAATCGCATTGCGGGCATTACAAGCTGCTTTAAGTACTAAAACATAAATCATCTAATATACCCCCCTAAGCTCCTTTCCTTTGTATGTAGCCTTTGTAGGGTGGGTAGAGCGAGAGCGAAACCCACCACTTTTAGATGGTTTTGGTGGGTTTCGCTCTCGCTCTACCCACCCTACATTATATCTGTCTCTTATACACATCTCCGAGCCCAC
>NZ_MCBX01000041.1 GCF_001723685.1 Candidatus Marithrix sp. Canyon 246 | reverse complement strand
TTATTACTATTTCAGTACCATGTTTTTCACAAAAGTATTGAAACCATTCAAAACCAAATCGAACTAAACGATCTTTATGAGCAATAATTAATGTAGAAACTTCACCTGCTTCCACTAAATCCATTAATTTCAGAAATTTTTTACGTTTATAATTTAAACCACTTCCAATATCATAAAGCCATTCATCTATAGCTAAACCACAAGCAGTACAAAATGTTTCAATAGCTTGTCTTTGAGATTGCATATCATTTTTTTGACTTGCACTTGAAACACGATAATATACAATGAACTTTTTTTTAGTATTGTTTTTAGCAATACCCATATATTCCAAATACTGATTGTGTGTATAATATCGACGATTTGTGGCAGTACGATGTGCTTTAAACTTGCCCATCCTATCCAATTTTTGGAGTGTTTTTACTGATCTATTAATCAGTTTAGCAAATTCATTTAACCGATATGTAGGTTTCATTCCTACATTATATCACATTAGCTTACATAATTTACTACTAATAATTAACTCTATCTACAACAATCACATCATGGGCTTCAAATTCATCAAGCAAATTTAAGGATTGCGTTGAGACAATAAGTTGGCAACGCTGCGAAGCTACTCGAAATAAGCCTGCTAATACTGAAATAGCATAAGGGTGTAGCCCTAATTCTGGTTCATCAATTAAAATTGTTGTGGGCATTTCTGGTTGTAATAGCAAAGTTGCTAAACATATAAATCGCAAAGTACCATCTGACAAATCGTTAGCAATAAAAGGGTAGTCACTACCTTTTTCTGTCCATTCTAGTTGAATTTTGTGTGAATTTTCTGGAAAGGGTCTTAAATAAAAATCGCCAAAAAAAGGCGCGACTTGTTGAATAGTTTTGAGGATTATTTCATAATGTTTAGGGGAAGTTTTTTTTAGTTTATACAAAAAAGCGGCTAAATTACTCGCATCTTGGCGCAATTTGACATTATCATTAATAGCTTGTAAGCGTTTGACATTGGCAGTGTCACTGGTATCGTGAAAATGATAAACAGCACAGTCTGCTAAAGTAGATGTTAAACTTTCTGTATGACTACTACCCAAGTTTTTTGGCGTTTCTCCTTGCATGAATTCTTTTGCAAATATGAATTTATTATCTACTGTTGGCTCTAAGTCAAAGCCATAACAATTTGAATCAAAATATAACGCGCTGGATAATACTGCTGTTTCTTTGCGCCCATAATACAAAAATGAATCAACACCACCCTGTCTAGCAATATGTAATTGTAATTGTCTTTGTTTCATTGCCTGAAACATTCTAAAAAAAGCCATCAAATTACTTTTACCGGCGCCATTAGCACCAATAATTATATTAAATGGTAAAAGTGGTAAATCTAGTTCTCGAATTGATTTAAATCCTTTTAAAATTAAACGTTTTAGCATTTCAGTTATCTCTTATCAATTGAATTAAATATTTAACTATCAGTATAACAGTATTCAGGCAAGTAAAATTTATACTTTTGGTAAAAAAACAACCTTTTGATATTTTTTAGTTTACAAAATTAATTCATTTGTAACTTCGCGCGTTGCTTTGGTAATTGGGAATGCGAACTATGATTCTATTGGTAATCTGAAAAATCCTGTTAATGATGCTAGAGGTATGTATTATGCTCTGAAAGATGTTGATTTTGATAGTGTGCTTTATGTTGAAAATGGTTCTAAAAAGAAAATGAATAGAGCTATTGGTGCTTTTAACAGAGTTTTGAAGAGAGAGCATTTAAAAGGTAAAGAAACTGTTGCTTTGTTTTATTATTCTGGGCATGGGGCGCAGTATGGTGATGAAAATTATCTTTTGCCTGTGACGCTTAATGATCAGGTTTCTAATAATTTAGATACCATTTTTGCTTCTGATACTATTAAGGTTAATGATGTTATGGATGGTATGGAAAAAGCAAAAAGTACTATGCAAATTGTTATTCTTGATGCCTGTCGTGATAATCCCCTTCAAACTAAAGGTAATAAGATAGGTTCTAAGAATGTTGGTAAGGGTTTAGCTTGGATTGATAATAGTAATAGAGTTAAGCGTAGTGTTCCTAAAGGAACTTTTATCGCTTATGCTACTTCTCCTCATAATGTAGCTCTTGATGAAGGTAGAGATAATAGCCCTTATACTAAGCATTTATTAACAAATATAAGAACTAAAGGTTTGTCTATTGAAAATATTTTTAAGAAAGTTCGTAAGTCACTAATTAGTGAGACTAATGGCAGACAAGTTCCTAGGGAAGATTGTTCTTTAGATGATGATTTTTATTTTGCTGGTTTTAAGCGTCGTAGAATTCGCAGCGGGTGATTGTTAGTACAACTAATTCATAATTTGTTGTACTTTTTTAAATTTTAAACTGGATGTTACGCACTCTGAGTACAACGAATTACGTGGATAAACGAAATTCACTAAATAACCAAATAATATAATTCGTTTATCCACGTAATTCGCTGTACTCATATTACGTTTGATTTATTACAAAAGTCTGCTACCTAACATAAGTTATTTAAATAACTTATTAAAATAATATGGAGAAATAAACTATGAAATCATTAAAATTAATTTTCTGTCTATTCTTTTGTTCTGCATGTACTACAATGACTCCTTTTTCCTAAGAGCAATCGCGCATTGCTTTGGTCATTGGTAATGCTGATTATCAATTTATAAATAAGTTAAAAAATCCAGTAAATGACGCTACTGAGATCTCAGAAGCATTAACAGATTTAGGTTTTAATGTTATTAATGAAACAAATGCTAATAGACTATGATGATAGATAGGTTTATTGATTATAAATCAAATCTATAAGCTAGTGAAGCTTTTAAACTTACTATTTGTTCTTTTATAGATTCAATAGTGATATTTGAATTCTCTGGAAATGTTTGTGCTGGATATTGATAAGCATCTAAAGCAATAGGATATGTTAATTTATTCGTAATAGGGCTACTCCAATTGATACCAAATGTAGTTGCTGTAGGATTTATCTCAACCTATAGTTGGACCTCTGGTTTTAATGATAAAAGACCACCAAATAAACTATCAGTGGTATAACCAAAATTTACTGCATAATCATCACGATTAAAAGTTGCGTTATGATCTGTCGTATAATACTGACCCTTATTAAAGAAGCTGTCTTCACCCGTATCAGATTTTTGGACATAGACATCAAAAGAAAAATTCTTATAAGCTAATGTCATTCCTATACCAAGAAATGGCATGGTATCACTCCATTTAACATCATCACTACCAGTAAATACCTCCTCATACTGATAATTCATCATACCTAGAACTGCTCTTGATTCAAGGCTGAAATCAGCAGCCATTACAAATGGTGATAAAATACTAGTAAATATGGCACTTATACTTATAATTCTCATTTTTTATATCCTATTTAAAGTTTCTTTCATGGTCTTATTCTCCATATTTGATTTACATATATGTTGTTTGTAAAATAACTTTATACATAATAATTATTTTTTTGTCAACAACTTGATTTATAATTTATAAACTACCACGCTGGTAACAAGCCTTCAGACCTGACAGGTTTTTAAAACCTGTCAGGTCTAAAACTCGATACTTTATAAATAGTACAACGGATTAACGGAATAAACTGATTATTAATAAGGAATAGCAAACAAATCCGTTTATTCCGTTAATCCGTTGTACTAAATAAATGTAAGATTACTGTTACTATTTTTTCACAAAAACAACCTTCTGAACCAACCCAGTCTCAGGCTTATAAAAAATCTTAGCATGATAATTAGCGGCAAAACCATAAGACATTTCTTGCTTTGCCAAATCATAAACCAGAGGCAACATACCTAAAACCCAAGCTAGGCCTTTAGTCATAGCCTTTGGTTCCACTTCAACACGTCCACCGCGTTCATTAATTATACTTAACCACTTAGCTAATCGCTTTGGCAATTGATTAACAGAAACTGGACCCAGCATAGATACAGTGATCTTTTCTACTCCACCAAATGTCGATTTTGACAATTCCTCATCAAAAGTATTAGTATCAAGAAAAGTAATCTTATTTCGTGGTGGCGTAGGATTAGAAGCACAGGCACTTATTAATAAAATTGTGATAAAATAAATTGTTAGTTTTTTCATAAAAAATCTCCTTGGAATTCAAAGCGCAGCTTTGTAACTTATGTGCAACACCGCCTAGGAATTTATTCCAAGGCGGTGTTTGCTTAAAATAAAAGCAAAATTATTGCTTAATAAGCAAGCTACTCGTAAAAATATCATCAATGCTTGGCGCAAAATGGTCAAACAAGCACAACCCGGTGATACTTTAATATTAACATATTCAGGGCATGGCTCACAAATAAACGATATATATCCATTTGATGAAAAATTAGATTTTTATGAAGGATATATTATAGATGACGAACTAACTTTTTAAAAAAGCATCTGAATACAAAATCGTATTCCTAGCAGATTCTTGTTATTCTGGAGGATTAACACGTCCAATTAAATCAGGGGTTTGTCGATCTCGCTTTTCAAACAATTCACATAAATCACAGCTCATAATAAGATCAACTAAAGGAGATGAAGAAGAAACAACAAATAATGTAACATACATAACAGCCACTGATAATAACATTGCAATTTATGGGTGTTACGTTTAACAATAAAGCACATGGAGCATTAAGTTGGTATTTTGCTAAAGCTTTAGCTGGAGAAGCTGATGCTGATAACAATAAACGTCTAAGCCGCTTAGAATTAGAAGAATATTTAAAAAGCCAAAGTACTTGGCAAAGCAAGCTGGCAACAAATAACATTCACCAAGACTAGCAACAGACTTACAAAACTTACAAAAACAAACATGCCAAGTGGGGCAAAAGGCATTTTTTACATCTGATAATATTTTTATAAAAACATATGGAATTTACACCAGAAGATAATCTGCGTCTCAACGTCTTAATAGCTAATAATCTACAAGCTATTCGTATTGATGAATCTAAAATGATCATTTATGGCTTGTCTGAGAAGGGTGAGGCTAAAATACAATTACATCCAAATTGTCGTGATGAAATTTATCTACGTCAAATACGTGAATTTATTTCTAGTCATGTATTAGCTTCCCCCGATGGTTATCCAGTTTATTTAAAACGCTGGAATCGTATGGGGCATACTAAAAATGAGAAGTTAGATCAATTATTGATGTTAGGAGAGCCAGAAGCTGTAGTAGCTGTCGTACATTCTCCCAGTTTAACTATTGAATTAGCGCGTCGTGCATGGTGGGCAATGCCTGATGCTGAAAATGCTCGTAGTTTATTAAAAAATTCAAAGGTGGTTAATAGTGATTTAGCTAAAGAATTAGCGGCACATTTAGTTGAATATTTACCATTTGAAACCGAAAGCTACAATATTATTGTATCAGTTTCTTTAGTTTTACAAGCTGATTTAATTGATGAAGCAACACGACAAAAACTTTGGAAACGCAAGAAAAATGCTTATTTAATTGGATTTTTAATCGCTCAACCAGATAATTTGCCTGAACCTTTACCAGCTCGTGCCGATTATGAAGAAATTAAATCGACATTAGAAGCTAGTAATTCAGTAGCCAAACAATTACTAAAAATAAGTTCCTCATCAGGACAAACTTTTTTAACAGTATGTGAGCGCGTATTAGCTAAACCAGCAAATCAAGATATAGTAAATCTATTATTTGATATAATTGCACACTATTTTAAATCAATATGCCCTGATGATTATAATGATGAAATGAATATTTCAATATTAATTGAACAGGCAAATAGTTTTGATTCAATTGAAATACAACAAGTTTTGGCAAAAATGCCAAATTTAAACGACTCAATTCGCGCGATGTTGATATTAGCTGGTTTACGTTATTCAATAGTACGCCCAATTTTTTCACGCACCACAGCTATTGGTAGCTTAATGCGTAAAAAATTGGCTCCGGTGTTAGAGCCGGTATTAAACTCAATTCAAACATCTAAAGGCAAAGGCACAGTGCGCCCATCTCGTGCAGAGATATAAGCGGCAATTAATAACTCTAAGGAACGTAAGCCTTCTCGCCCATCTGTTTCTGCTTCCGCTTCGCCTCGTATAGTTTTTATTATATTTTCATAGTATAAAGGATGACCAAATCCATAAACAGATGTGGTTTCATAGCTGGCTTTATGGATTTTTTCATCATCCTCATCTGGTTCGGAAAATTGCCAGTTTTGTATTTCATTTACTGCAACTCCGCCTAAACGTACTGTGCCTTTTTCTCCAATAATGGTAATTGAGCCTTCAAGGTTTTTGGGATAGGTGAGCATAGTTACGCTCATGGAACCTAATGCACCAGAACGCCAACGGACATTCATGACGGCGGTATCTTCTACTTCAATGTTGCGTGCTAAGGTGCCTGTAATGGCTTGGACTGTTTCTACTGGTCCAATTAGCCAGTCTAATAAATCTACATAATGACTGGCTTGATTCATCAAAGCTCCGCCATCAAATTCCCAAGTGCCACGCCATTTGGCAGCGTCATAATAGGCTTGGGGGCGTGTCCAAAATACGTTAATATGTACCATGTATATTTTGCCAAACCGCTGTTTATCAATAGCTTTTTTTAGCAATTGAATGGTGGCATTACGGCGATTTTGTTTGACGACAAACAGATGAACCCCAGCGTCATCACAGGCTTTAACCATTGCTAAACCATCTTTCCAGCGTGTTGCCATTGGTTTTTCAGTCATGACATGGCAACCAGCTTTGGCACATTGAATCACTTGTTGGGCATGGATACCGCTAGGCGTACAAATAGTGACTAAATCAAGTTCCAGATTTTTTAAAAGCGTATTAAGATTAGAATAGCCGCTCACACCAGTTTCTTGAGTGGCTTTTTCTAGTGCTGCGGGATTATTATCACAAACGGCTACAAGCTCTATATTTTCATGATGTGTTTTTATAGCTTCAAAATGTTTGGTGGCAATTCTGCCGCAGCCGATTATGGCGATTTTTATTTTTTTATTCTGTAACATGAGTTATTTAAACTAATTGTTCTAATTTCGTTAGCCATTAGATATTGAGCCTCAAGCCGAGAAAGGTTAGGCACAAATTCCTGAGCCTGAATTAGTAATTTATTAAGACGAAAAGTTGAAAGTGCTGATCCACCTATGTAATACATAAAAATACCTTGAGAAGTTGTTATGGTGGGGAGTATAACATACGTTAGACCAAGCTACATTTCAATTTATTATGATTTATAGTGCGTAATATCAGTTAATAAGCAAACATTTCTTGCAAACAATCACACACAGCAAGTTGTGTCATTTGAGATAAGTTTCCTTTCTTAACAATCAGTCGTGTTTTATCAACCGCCCTGATTTGATCAAGTAAAATAAGTCCTTGTTTTCCTTGAAAGGTGCAAGGTACTCTCATTGGAAAATTGAAACCTTGAGTTGTCATAGGAGCAACAATCACCGTAGATAAAGCTGCCATTTCATCAGGCGAAATAACAACACAAGGTCGTGTTTTTTGGATTTCGGTACCGATAGTTGGATCAAGTTGAACTAGCCAAATATCAAAACGATTTACAATTGGCATTACCATTCCCATTCTTCATTTGAAGATAACTTAGCATCAAGCCACTCATGATCAGGAATTTCTTGTCCATTTTTCTTTAAAATGGCTTCAATAGATTCCTTCCAAGATTTGCGTACTGATTTGACGGGCGAAATAAGTAACCCTTCTTTAAGAAGAGTAAATTCTAGTTCTTGATTTTCAAGATGGGCTTGATCTACAAATATCTTTGGTATTGGAATCGCTTTAGTATGACCAATACTAATAAGACTTGGCATTATTTATCTCCAGATATGATTAAACAATTTATGGCTATAATATTATATTATAGGTATTGAACCAGAAATTATCCAATATTTATAGTATCTACAAAATCTCTGCTTAGCATAGCAAATTCTGAAGCTAAGCGAAATTTTCAATACTTGCCTTATTGGGCATAAAGTCAGCTGTCTTTTATACCAAATTATCTAAATATTTTTCTGCATCTAAGGCTGCCATACAAATTAGGTGCTTTAACCATTGTTTGTGGTGCCAATAATACTGATAAAATATATACTACTCGCGCTATTTATGCTTTTCTAAAAACATGAGAATTGAGTTGCTGTTATATAAATAATAAAAATCACAAGTTTCTTGTATATCCTGTAATTTAACTTGGTTAAATGACAGTTCTTGAATTGCATGATATTAGCCGCTATATTAAGCGGCACTGTTTTGGCTGATGAGGTTTCTTCAAAAGCCATTTATGATTCAAAAACTAAAACACTATTTTTAGAAGGTATTTTAGTTGCATTTATAGATGAATTCACAGGCAAAGAAACTGATAACAAAGGTTTTTTTACGCTCAATTGAAGGATATGTTATATATCCAGCGTCATCACAGGCTTTAACCATTGCTAAACCATCTTTCCAGCGTGTTGCCATTGGTTTTTCAGTCATGACATGACAACCAGCTTTGGCACATTGAATCACTTGTTGGGCATGGATACCGCTAGGCGTACAAATAGTGACTAAATCAAGTTCCAGATTTTTTAAAAGCGTATTAAGATTAGAATAGCCGCTCACACCAGTTTCTTGAGTGGCTTTTTCTAGTGCTGCGGGATTATTATCACAAACGGCTACAAGCTCTATATTTTCATGATGTGTTTTTATAGCTTCAAAATGTTTGGTGGCAATTCTGCCGCAGCCGATTATGGCGATTTTTATTTTTTTATTCATGTTATTTAAGTGTCAATATTATGTTTGCCTGACTTATCTGCTTCCCCAGTTTTTTCTTCATTAAAGTTATACTCTCCTTGATGTTTACCTTGATAGTTACATACTTCAAAGGCAGCTTTTTCAAAGTCTGTTGATAGGTATATTTTTTGGCTTCCATCACCCGCTTCGTAAATGAATCTAAAACTGTTTTTTCTCTTTTGATTATGACTACTTAAAAGTTGGTTAAATTGATAAGCATTTATTTCTGCAACATTCGCTGCCATTTCCTGAATCATTGCATTTTTATTTTCTGGATGTTTTTTAAGTTGTTCCCTAAATTGACTCCAATCATTATCAACCAAAAGATTAGATATCTTCCGGTTTGCTAGCATGTTTGACTTTAACAGGCTCTTCGCATGATTTGCCATTTTTATCAAAACGATAAATCAATGAAATTTCAGTTTTATCCCATTTAGAATCAGAATCAAAACTCACAGATAAGGTACCGTTTTTGTAAGTTAAATAAGCTACACCTAAGCCTTCTGCTTTTTGCTCAATTTTATCAGCAAGAATAAGTTTTTCCATATAAAGAAATTTTTGTTCTTGAATTTCTTTACCTATAGGTGGTGATTGTATTAATCCCAATAAAAGATTTTTTGAGTCAACATCAACATTAGCATCACGTAGCCAATTTAGAATGCTGTAGTTTGTTGAAATCGCCTGTTGAGTAAAGTCATCTCTTACTCTTAATTGGCTAAATCCTAATTTTTTAGCGACTTTACAGGTTTTGAGTAGTGTTTGCATCCATGCCATTGCTTGAGCTTTATCTTTGGCAGGATTGATAGCAGACAATTCGTTAAAAATATATTCCATACTCAAAACTTACAACAACTCAAAAAGTAAGCGGTTCCATTCATCAAAGAAACCTTCAGGCCATTTATCTATTTTGCCATTGTCATCAAGTTTTGGTGTGAGGATAGAAGTTGCATGATCTGCTTGTCCTTCTTCTCTATGGAAAAAGAAAATGCTAACCTTGTCAGCATCAATAACATGATGTTCTGAATCTTTTTTTGCTGCGACTCTAATGCCATTTAAAATATGGTCACTGTGCGTTTCTATAAAAAATTGCACACCCTGTTGTGCCGCCAGTGCCATCATATGTCCCATTTGAGATTGTCCTCTGGGATGTAAATGAGCTTCAGGATTTTCAAGGATTAAAATATCCCCTTTTTTAGCAGCTAAAATGGCGACAATAATAGATAAAATATAAGTAATGCCAAAACCCACATTAGTGGGACGGAATTCATTGGTGATCACATTCAATCTACCCGCATCATATTGAAAAGCAAGCCGTACTTTGTCCATATCAGGATAAATTTGGGTTTTCAGACTAATACCCGGACTTATTTCTGTTAGCCAAGCTTCAACATTTTTGAGTAAGGTTGAATCATCTGCTCTCACGGTTTTATGTTTAAGTTCAGGAATTAAAAGAGACTCATCTTTATTTAATGCCAAATAATGGATGGCAAATTCACCGTGATTACCCAGTTGCTTACGCTTTATTACTTCATAAGCTGAAGTTTCAAAAGAAGATTGTGGACTTAGTCTTTCAGCACTTAAATATTGAAAGCCTTCTTTAAAAAGACTGAAATTAAAGAAATCATCACTGATGCTATCCACACTGGTTAATACATCTTCATCCTCCTCAGCACTGAAAGTCCATTGTGCTTTTTGACCATCAACAGTTTCTAGTTCAAAATAGATGGTTTCTTCACTCCCAAATTGGGCATAAACATCACGATGTAGTCCCATATTAATTAGACTACCATTAAGCCCTAATTCCTGTTTTTGGAGTAAATTCTGTAAGTAGGATTGTCGCAATAGTAGTAGAACTTGTAAAAAACTTGATTTTCCCATGCCATTTAAACCAGCAAATAAGTTTAAATTATTGAGTTCAAGATCTGCTAACTTTAAGGCTTTAAAATTTTTAACTTTAATATGCTTAATCATAACTATTTCAGAATATTAGGATTGTCTAGTAGGTTTTTAATCAATTGTTCAATTTCTATAAATCGGGTTTTGACACCTTTAATAGTTGAAAAGCCTTTAGAAATTGAGTTTTTAAAATCCTCATTATTGTTTAGTAATAAGTTGAATAACTTAATTACTTGGGCTTTATTTGAAACTAACAGTACTCTTTTTTCATCTGTTAATTGTGATAGATTAACTGTCCATGTTTCAAATAAAGCTCCATTATACTTTGCCCTTGGTTGTTTACGAAACGCTTTATCATCAAATATTTGATAAGCCGTTTCTAGTGCTTTTGCAAACTCTTGTTTTAATTGCTCTCTCCTACTATTAGAACATTTTGCTATATTTTCCATAGCATTATCAAGAAATTTAGTGAAAGTCAATTTATAGTTATAAAATGATATTTCTCTAAACGCAATATAGCGTAGTACAAACTCTCTATCTAACATTCTATTAGTAGAGTATATAATAACTTTTTTAAACTCCGACAGTTGAGATAATTCTTGAACATAATTAGCGGCTATACCTTGATTAAGCGCATGTCGTATTTCTTGTGGATTAAGTTTTAATCCACCTGTATTAATCCTTTCATATAAACGATATTTTACTGGTTTTGGAGTTCCGGGACGTATCAAATATAATACTATTTGTGTACCTTTCATAGTTCTAATGAGATGTTTGTACACTTCATTATCTGACAAGTCTTTAAAATTTTTACCTTCAATGTCTTTAAGGAAATCTAAGTCTTTTAATTTAAGTTTATTATCAATAACAAATTTTTTAAGTGTAGATAATCTTTGTAAACCATCAACAACTTGCCACTTATTCTTGTCAGTGATGTCAAAGTAAAAAACCGGTAGCGGAAAACGAACCATTAAAGATTCAATCAGCCGACTCATTTTTACATCATCCCATAAATCTGTAGAACGTTGAAACTCAGTGTTTAAGTCTATTTCTCTATCTTCAAGCTTGCTGAGAAGGAAGTCAATATTTTGTTGTTCTAATGAAATATCAATATCTCTAGGATCAAAGCTTTCAGTTTCAGAGTGTATCATGTGATTGCCTTAGTGGTTGTTTCTGTTTTTTTACCCAATCCAAGCACGAGCATTCCAAAACATTTGCATCCAAGGTCCTTCTTCGTGTTCCCATGTCTTTGGTAGCCATGAGTATTGGCTGCTTAGGAATATTCTTTCTGGATGCGGCATCATTATTGTGAAGCGTCCGTCTGGGGTTGTTACGCCTGTTATTCCTGATTGGGAACCGTTGGGGTTGGCTGGGTAGCGTTCTGTTATGTTGCCATTGTTGTCTATGTATTGTAAGGCAATGTTGTCTGGTTTGTTGTTAAACTCGGTTCTGCCTTCGCCGTGTGATATTACTATTGGTAGTTTTGATCCGCTCATATTCTGTAGGAATATTGATGGGTTGTCGGGTATTTCTACCATTGTTAGTCGGGCTTCAAATTGTTCTGATTCATTTATGGTGAATGTTGGCCAATTTTCGGCTCCGGGAATTAGGTCACTTAGTTGTGCCATCATTTGGCAGCCATTGCATATTCCTAGTGCAAATGTGTCTGGGCGGTGGAAAAATTCTGAAAATTCGTCATAGGCACGTGGGTTGAAAAGGATGGATTTTGCCCAGCCTCCTCCTGCTCCTAGTACGTCTCCATAGGAGAATCCACCACAAGCTGCTAGTCCTTGGAAGTCTTTTAGGCTTTGAGTGCCATTTATTATGTCGTTAGTATGGACATCTATGCAAGTAAAGCCAGCTTTATCAAATGCCGCTGCCATTTCTAGGTGTCCATTTACCCCTTGTTCGCGTAATATTGCTATACGTGGACGATAAGTGGCTGTTGGTGCTTGGAATTTGAAGTTGCAATCTACTGATAAACCGGGATCTTGTGTTTCTAGTATTTTGTCATATTCTTGTTGAGCGCAGATTGGATTATCACGGAGTTTTTGCATGTGATAACTGGTTTCGCTCCAAGCGCGTTGTAATGTTTGTCTTGATTCTGTGAATATTAGTTTTTGTTGTTGATAAATGTTTAGGTGATCACTGTCGTTTGGTGTTGCTATTACATGACAATGATTTGATAAATCAGTATATTGGGCGACTTGTGCTTGTATGTGGCTAAGCTCACTAGCTTTGATTTCGATAACTGCGCCTAATTCTTCATTAAACAGTGCATCATGATCGTATAATGTAATATCTAAACCTGTATGTCCAGCAAATGCCATTTCACATAATGTGACAAATACGCCACCATCTGAGCGATCATGGTAAGCTAGAATTTTGCCTTGTTGGTTCAGGCTTTGAATTAGTTTGAAGAAGTCTTTTAAATCTTGTGGATTATCTAAATCTGGTGATTGGTCGCCGATTTTATTATATACTTGTGCTAAAGCTGAGCCGCCTAAACGGTTTTTGCCGCGCCCCAGATCTATTAATAATAATACTGTATCTCCAGCTTGCAATTCTGGAGTCAGACTACGATTAATATCTGTAACTCTGGCAAAGGCTGAAATGATTAGGGATAATGGAGATATAACTGATTTATCTTCCCAAGCGGCTTGCATAGATAGTGAATCTTTACCAACTGGAATATTAATGCCTAATTCTGGGCATAATTCCATTCCTACTGCTTTGACAGTTTCAAATAAAGCGGCATCTTCATCATTACTACCACAAGCAGCCATCCAATTAGCTGAGAAAACTATATCACCAAGACTTTCTATATAAGCGGCAGCAATATTAGTTATTGCTTCTCCAATTGCCATACGTCCAGATGCTGGTGCGTTTAATAAAGCAAGAGGTGAACGTTCACCGATAGCCATTGCTTCACCGGTGACGCTGCCATAAGTGGTTGCTGTTACTCCACAATCAGCTACTGGAACTTGCCACGGACCAACCATTTGATCACGTGCAACTAAGCCCCCTACTGTACGATCACCTATGGTAATTAAAAAGCTTTTGTTGGCAACTGTTGGTAATTTTAGAACTTTTAATGCTGCTTCCTTTGCTTGGTGGGTTTCGCTTAGCCGCTCTACCCACCCTACATTTGAATTAGAAGTAGGGTGGGTAGAGTGTAAACGAAACCCACCATTTGAATTAGAAGTAGGGTGGGTAGAGTGTAAACGAAACCCACCATTTGAAGAATTATCACTGGAAAATTCACGGCACATCTTGGGTGGTTTGCCAAATAATACTGATAATGGCATATCAATCGCAGGAGCAAGTGATAATTGTTGTTCTTCTGTGGATTCTCCAACTACTGCATAGGGACAACGTTCGCGTTCACAGATGGCTTTAAAGAGGTCTAAATTTTCTGGACTAATACCTAAAACATAGCGTTCTTGAGCTTCATTACACCAAAGTTCCATTGGTGATAAACTAGGATCAGCTACTGGTATGGCTTTTAGTTTAAAATTGCCTCCACAGTCACTATCATTAACTAATTCTGGTAATGCGTTAGAAAGTCCACCAGCTCCGACATCATGTATAGATATAATAGGATTGTCATTGCCTAAACGCGCACAGACATCTATAACTTCTTGACAGCGCCGCTGCATTTCTGGATTGCCGCGTTGTACGGAGGCAAAATCTAAATCTTCATGACTTTGTCCGGCTGCCATTGAAGATGCGGCTCCACCTCCTAAACCTATTAGCATGGATGGTCCACCTAATACTATGATTAAGCTTTTGGGAGGTATTTTTTGTTTTTCTATATGTGTTGGACGCATGTTACCTACTCCACCTGCTAACATAATTGGTTTATGATAGCCGCGTCTTTGTCCATCAACTTCCATTTCAAAACTACGGAAATAGCCACAGATAGCTGGACGACCAAATTCATTATTAAATCTACTAGCACCAATCGGAGCTTCTAACATGATTTGTAAAGCAGTTGCCATGCGTGATGGTGTGCCATATTCAGTTTCCCAATCTTGAATAGCCTCTGGAATCCGTAAATTAGAAACAGAAAATCCAGTTAAACCTGCCTTGGGTTTAGAACCACGCCCAGTTGCACCCTCATCACGAATTTCGCCGCCGCTGCCAGTAGCCGCACCGGGGAATGGTGAAATTGCTGTAGGATGATTATGGGTTTCAACTTTCATTAAAATCGCAGTTTCTTCTTTAATAGTCTGATATTCATGAGTATTAATATCAGGAGCAAAAATGCTACTATCAAAACCTTTTATTACCGCAGAATTATCATGATAAGCAGATAAAACATGTCCGGGATGTAGTTTATGAGTATTGCGAATCATTTGAAATAATGATTTACTTTGCTTATTGCCATCAATAAC
This sequence comes from Candidatus Marithrix sp. Canyon 246, assembly GCF_001723685.1. GTDB lineage: Bacteria > Pseudomonadota > Gammaproteobacteria > Beggiatoales > Beggiatoaceae > Marithrix. The sequence continues at coordinate 15,223 of NZ_MCBX01000041.1, read as the reverse complement.
CCATTCAGCATTAAAGATTTTATGCCGACAATGCTCAGAATTGGCTTGAGCAAACATCATTAATTCAACATCAGTTGGATTACGTTCTAATTCAATAAAACTATCATATAAATAATCAATTTCATCCTCTGATAAGGCTAAACCTTGCTCTTGATTAGCTTGTGTAAGAGCTTGTTTTCCATCATCTAAAATATTGATAGTTCGCAAAGGGCGCATTGAATCCTGACTAAAATAGACTTGATTAATATCAGATAATACAACTTCAGTCATGCGATCATGAATTAAATCACCTAACTGCTGAATTTGCGATTCATTAAGCTTGACATCAAAACCTAAATACCAGCCACGTTCTAAGCGATTAAGATCATTCAATCCACAAACATGTGCAATATCAGTAGCTTTAGTCTGCCAAGGAGAAATAGTACCGGGGCGTGGAATGACAACCAAATATTGCCCCTCAAGTACAGATAATGAAGCATCTGGTAATAAATCAGCCAAACGAGGATGCTCAAAATCTACAAAATAGAGATACTTAGCCTCAAGCTGAGAAAGCTCAGGCACAAACTGCTGTACTTGAACTAGTAATTTATTAAGACGAAATGTTGAAAGTGCTGGACCACCTGTGTAATACATTGAAAATACCTTTGGATGTTTTTTTATGGGGAGGGAGTATAACATGTTTTGGAGTGTGATTTTTGTGATGGAATTAATTCACATTCATATAGATTAGATAATTCTGCCGCCTGTTTAACAGCCATTTCCATATCTGAAGCATAATAGCCAGTTGATGAGTTTATTACAGAATAGGCTGCTATTTTATCTGGTGCTATCCAACATTCATAACAATTTCTTCAAACACTTCCCCCCGATGCTCATAATTATTAAACATATCAAAACTGGCGCAAGCAGGAGATAATAATACCACATCACCTAATTCTGCCGCTTGTTTGACAGCCATTTCCATATCTGAAGCATAATATATTGCTACTACATCATCTAATGCTTGGGCAATTATTTTGGCATCACGCCCTATTAATACACAAGCATCACAATGTTCAGCCACTACTGGTTTTAATGCACTAAAATCTGCACCTTTGCCTTCACCGCCAGCAATCAAAACACTTTTTCGTTCTAAACCACAAATAGCCGCAATAGTAGCACCAACATTAGTTCCTTTAGAATCATTAAAGAAATCAACCCCTTGCTTATTTGCCACCCAAGAGCAACGATGAGTTAAACCTCCAAAAGTTTGCAGCGCGTCTAACATAGCAGGCATCGGTAAATTTACTGCTGTGCCTAATGCCAAAGCCGCTAAAGCATTAGCTCGCATAATTGAACCTTGTAAGCGCATTTTTTTTGTCGCTAATAAAGGCTTATTATTATGAGCTAGATATTGTTCACAAATGCTAAAATCTGCATTCTCATCATACAAACTAAAACTTAAAGTTTGTCGCCCTGTTAAAGAAATTGCACCGACATAATGATCATCACTATTAATGATAATTGTACCGTCGCCTTGATAAATTGTTTGTTTCGCTGCTATATATTCCTCTAAATCATCATCATAACGATCCATATGATCTTCACTAATATTTAATATTACTGACGCTTGAGGATTTAATGAATATATACTTTCTAATTGAAAACTAGATAATTCCAATATATATATATCTGGAGCAGGAGTAGATAACAAATCAACAGCAGGAGTACCTAAATTACCACCTACTTTCACATTCCAATTTGCTTTTATAGCCATTTCACCTAACAAAGTGGTAACAGTACTTTTACCATTAGAACCTGTAATAGCCACAACTGGTGCATTGACATGACGAGCAAATAACTCTATTTCACCAATTATTGGAATTCCTTTAGCATGAGCCTCAGCTAAAGCTGCCTCCTTTCGTGACAAACCCGGGCTTATAACAATTTCAGACGCTTGAGATAATATCTCAGCATCAAAACGATTAATGATATATGGTATATCAGGATATTTTTGTTTTAATATATCTAAGCCCGGTGGATTTGCACGATTATCCATTACACATACAGGAATATTATGCTTGACTAAAAAATTCACACAAGCCATTCCGGTTTTACCTAAACCCATAACGACGATATAATCGGAATCGGAATAAAAATTGCTCAACATAACTTTATCTTTCTTATTTATAAAAATACTATGAAAAAACCATTAATAATAATAATTACAATAATTGTATTAACTGGAATAATTGCTATTCCATATGCTACTGGTGTAGTAGCAGAACAAAAACATTCATCTTATGAAGATAGAATCTATTCAAAACTGAAAATTGTTCCAGCAGAACAAACTTATCAACGCAATTGGTTTAATTCTTACGCACAAGCATCTTTTAAAACAGATGATAACCATAATTACCTATTAACACAAGATATAGATCATGGCTTCTATCCAATTCAAAAGCCTGTCGTTCATACTATAATACAAGATCTTAGCAATACTAAAAAACCATTGTTAGAAATGATAACAACAGTGCAACTCAATGCCGATACTCTGACAACCATTAAAATTCCAGCACGCTCAATTAAAAACGGCAAAGCTGAATTACAATGGAACACTTTAGAAGCTAGTATTTATATGAAACGTCATTTAGCTGGCATAGATCTAAATTTTAATGGATCAAAAATTCAATTAGATACTGAAAAAGAACAAATTATAATTAACAATCTAAAACTAGCCACTAATTTAAAACCAGATGAATCTGATTTAATGCAAATATTAGGCAATTTATTTATTGATGATATGAAAATTAGTGGAGAAAATTTAGAAACAGTAAAATTAAAAAACATTACTTTTGAAGGAAATAATAAAAATGCCAATGAACATATAAGTCTTGCAATGAAATCTAATGTACAACAACTACAAGTAGGTACAGAAATTTACAATTCTAATTCTGTAGAACTATCTTTAAGTCATTGGCATATACCTAGTTTGAATGACATGAAAAACACTTTAGTTGAATTACAGCAACAAAATTTACCACCAGAGATGTTGAAAAACGTTGCAATGTTTAGATTAATGCCTTATGGAATTAAGTTATTAAATAATACCCCTAAAATCACAGTTAATAACTTTAATATGAATACAGCTGAAGGTAATGTAAATGGTAATTTAGAAGTGAAGATGGAACCATTTGAAGCAAGTATTTTCGGATTATTGAATAATCCATCTATACTGATAAAGGCTTTGAATGCAAAGTTAGAACTCTTAGCACCAAAAACTTTAGTTAAAAAAGTAATTAAACAACCAAGGGAAGATGTTTGGTTAGATAAAGGCATTTTAATACCCACAGAGAATGATTATTATCAAACTAAAATCAAATTAACTAATGGTGTTTTAAAGGCAAATGGCAATGAATTACCAATAAATACAACTGCTTATTAAAATATAAACACCCTTCCCCCCCCTAGATATTTAGGGGGGGGGAGAAACTTAAAACGCCTCTCTTTCCGTTTCTTTTACCACTACAACATAACGTCGTCTCTCATTATTAGATTCACATGGATAACAACTAATCAAGGTTAAACGCCTATCTAAAGTCGGTTTTACAAACTCAATTGTGGTTTTATCTACTATATAGATATTATCAACAGTATAATGCCAACGTCCATTATTAAAAGATTCAAGAACTATTTTATCATTAGCTTTTAAATGTTTTAAAAACTGAAAATATATATTGCGATGAATATTAAGTACGCTATTACCCATATAACCCGGCAATACAGTACTATTTGCATGGCTTGGAGCTAAGCTTAATATATTATTACTATTATTAAATAATATAATCTGTTCCAGCTTTAAATGTGGTACATATATACGTCCCAGCGGCCAAGTATTTGCCCAAGGCCAAGGTTTAACAATACGTCCACTAGCCTGAGTCCGGACCCATGCAGTATGCAATAAACCACGACTCAACCATGTTTTTAAAAAGATTTCTTTACCTTGAGTAAATTGCCAGATAGTAATACTAATTACAATAACAAGGAGTAAACTACCCCATCTAAAAGGACGAGACTTATTAACTATGTCATAATTAGCATACATAGGAAAGAATGACTAAAAATAAGTTTTAAATTAAGAGACAGATGATAATAATAATACAACTGCTACTAAGAACACAGAAACCCCTGCTGATGCTAATAAACTCATTCCCAAACAATGCAGTAAACTAAGTAATGGTGAAGAGGTTTCAGTATTCGATTTAATCAGATCCATAATTAACTCCATAAGGTCAAAAAAAGTGTTATTATTATTCTAACTGCTACCATAAATCAACAGTTAAAATAATAATACCATATTAATTATTTTAAATAATGATTGTCAACCACTATAATGCTGTTTACAGCATAAGTCTTGCCATAAAAACCTTATATATAGTATTAAAGTTACAGATTTTATAAAATAAATTATAATGATAGAAGTGTGGTAAAAAAATCAAAAAGAAGGGGGGAATAAAGGAAAAAAGGGAGGAAATGTGCCCAGACCTGGAATCGAACCAGGGACACAAGGATTTTCAGTCCTTTGCTCTACCGACTGAGCTATCTGGGCGAGTTATTGGTGCGTATTCTAAAGCCTTATAACTCAAAAGTCAAGAAGTATTTTTATAATTTGGCAGACAAATGCGCTATACGCACTGGTGCCGGTGGATGTGAGTCATAAAATGCTGAATATAATGGATCTGGTGTTAAGGTACTGGCATTTTCTTTATACATTTTTACTAATGCTTGTATTAAAGTTAAAGCATTGGTTTCTTCAGCCGCAAAATCATCTGCTTCAAATTCATGCTTACGGGATAACCATGCTGTTAATGGCTGTAATAAAAAAGTAAATACTGGCAATGCCAACATAAATAATAACAATCCCATATAAGTAGATGGAGTGCTAACACCTAAACCATTAAAGAACCATTGTTGTTGCATTAACCAACCTAACAAAGCTAAACCCCCAAGACTGGAAATTGCCATCCAAATAATACGTTTTTGAATGTGTTTACGTTTAAAATGTCCAACTTCATGTGCTAATACCGCAACCACTTCATCTGTAGTTAATCCATCTAACAATGTATCATAAAAAACGATACGTTTATTTTTACCAAAACCAGTAAAATAAGCATTACCATGCCCACTACGTTTAGAACCATCCATTACAAATATACCTTGACTACTAAAGCCATTGCTGCTTAATAAGTGTTCAATTGCTTGTTTTAACTCTGGATTTTCAATAGGTTTAAACTTATTAAATAAAGGAGCAATAAAAGTTGGAAATGCCCAAATCATTAAAAAACTAAAACCCATCCATACTAACCAAACACTTAACCACCAATATTCACCAGCATAGCTCATTAACCATAGAACTAAAGTGGCAAAAGGAACACCTATAATAATACTTATGATTAATGATTTAAATAAATCACTAATAAATACACCGCTGGTAGTACGATTAAAACCAAACTTGGCTTCAATATGAAAAGTACTATAAATAGTAGAAGGTAAATCTAATACACTAGAGATGACACTGAAACTTATTAAAACAGCAACTCCTCTCCATAATTCAGAATCAATACTAGTAGCCCATTGCTGATCTAATATTTCAAGTAAACCACCAAATATCCACACTAATAGTATTGCAACTTCTAAAATAAACATCTTTTGAGCAAAGCCAGTTTTTGCTAAAGTATAAGCGGCAGCTTTTTGATGATCATCAACAGAAATTTTTTCAGCAAAAGCGTCTGGCACGGAATTTTTATGCTGAGTTACATAAGCTCTATGTCGCTGAGCTAACCAAATTTGTAACCCAGTTCCAAATAGTAAAAATATTAAAAATATATAGCTAAATTCATTCATAGGTGTAATTTATGTCAAAAGAAGATAATAACAACAATTTAATTTGGATCGATTTAGAAATGACGGGGCTTGATCCACATAATGATATTATCATAGAAATAGCGACTCTTGTCACAGATGTCAATTTAAATGTTATAGCAGCAGGTCCAGAATTAGCAATTCATCAAAGTAATCAAGTACTTGAAAAAATGGATGAATGGAATACTAAACAACATGGTAAATCAGGTTTATCACAAAGAGTAAAAGAAAGCAAGATTGACATGGCAACTGCGGAAAATCTGACTTTAGACTTTCTCAAACAATATGTACCTGCAAATAGCTCACCGATGTGTGGCAATAGTATTTGTCAAGACAGAAGATTTTTATTTGAATACATGCCAACATTAGAGCAGTATTTCCATTATCGCCATTTAGATGTGAGCGCGATTAAGGTGTTAGCACAAGCTTGGAAACCTGAATTAGCCAAATTTGAAAAAGAATCAGACCATTTGGCTATGAGTGATATTCATGCCTCAATTGATGAATTGAAGTATTATCGAGAACATTTTTTGAAAATAAAATTGGTCAAGTAGCATCATATGGCTGCATCAGAATGTATAACAAAGATGTGATTGATTTATTTGATCGCGTTGATGAAGGTACTATAGTTGAAATGAAACCATAATTTTCTATTTCTTTTTCTCTTTTTTCATTAGAGATTTCTCCTGTTTTTGAAAATTGAGTAGTGTTTTTCTTTGTTTTAGCATAATTTAACTGTAGGTTGGGCTGACGACAGGATACGCAGTCACGTAGCAAAGCGGAGTAAGCTCAACCTACAAAATTTCAATTCACAATTAAAAATCAAACATTCTGAACAACCTCAGCCTTACGTTTAATAGCACCATCACATTTCACCCCCGGGCGAATTAAGTTAGCCACTACGTTCAATTTTCCCTTACTAACAGTTTGTTGCCCAACAACATTGTGTTCTACAGTATTAACATCATCTCCAACATTAGGAGTCAATAAGGAAACTTTGTTATTAGTAATATTTTTAATAGCATCATTAAGACGCTGATAATGGGTAAGCGGCTGATTCAATTTTAAACAATTCCCAACTACACTAGTTATAAAAATGCAAGGATCAACATTGGTATATAAGCTATTTAATGTGGCTTCATCATCCACCGATTTATTACTTAATAGAAGAGTTTTAATTTGAGTAATTGTGTTATCGGTTGGTTTTTCTTGTGGTTTTGGAGTTGTTGTTGGTGGTGTATATGCTTGTATCTCATTTATTTTGTCAGGGTTGGCTTGAGTAGGTGGTTGATTATCTTTAGGTTGTGTTGTTTGATTTTTGTTATATTTGATATGTAAATTTACATAACTACCCAGATTTTTATCTAAATATTTTTTTACTTCTGTTTCAACTAATTGAGATAATTGATTGTTATCAATCTCTGGAGTAGCTTGTGTATTATATGAATTTGTTTGAAGCTCATTTTTAGCTGTTACTAATTCATTACGAATTTGTTGTTGTAATTCCTTTTTTAGCTTATGAAATTCATTTTTTGATTTATCAAAGGCTGATTTTCTCTCATCTTCATTTATTGTTAAATAAGAGGGTTTTTGTATATTTTCATTATCATCATATCGGTGATTGGTTTTCTTATATTTGATTAAAAATAACTTCAATTTATCTTGAAAATAAAACGCTATACTGATTATAGTGATAATAATCACAAACAAAATAGCTAAAATAATTGATGTTAAAGTATCACCATACCTTTTCTTATGCCACTTCTTAAACCATGCCTTAAATTTTTTGTAAAAATTAATGTGTCTATCATCTGGTTTGCCTAAATATTCTGCTAATTTGAAATTTTCATTTTTATCTACCCATTTTTTGAGTTCATTGATGTCAGTTGTAGGGGGTTGTTGTTTTGGATTTATAAAACGTGAAATTATTTCAATTTGTTTTTCTTGACTTAGTTTATCCTTTAAATAATGCAGCCGGTAGATATGGTATTGTTTATTATTATAAGTCCAATTCTCTTCTACTTTTTTTTGTCTGGTTAGGAAACGTATGAAATTGGGATTTTGGGTACCACCTAATTTTCCTGCACCTTTCCTTAGTTTATTCATTTGAATAATTAAAGGTTGCACCAATTTTGGTCCAATTTTATCCCAAGATTTTTTTGACCATAAGCTAACATATTTATTTCTAATATCAAACTTTTCTACTGTATTTTCATCTAATGTATGTTTATTTTTTATTTTAACTCCAACTTTATCAGGTTCAAACTCAAATTCTCCCCGTAATGCTATCCATTGCAAATTATTCTCTTCATGCGGATTCATATACACAATTTGAAACCGATAAGAACCAGCTTTTATTGGATAACTAGGTAATTGCCATTCTGAGGAGTCATTAGGAGCTTTATACATCACAAATGTATAATATGTAGCAATTTTTTCTTCAGGTGTAGTATCTTTTTCTTCATCTGTACCGCTAGACAAGCAGCTTAGCAACAATAAGCTTGCTACTAAATAAATAGTTGTTTTTATGATTTTTTGCATAATTTTTCTCTTCTTAACTTATAATAAATAGTTATTGCCATAAAGTTTAGGTTTATCCTTGTTTATATACAATTCCTGTAGATATTGCAAACCCTTAAAAATGCCTCTGGCTTTAAAAATCGCCTTGCTCTCGAATAACCCGCCTTATTGCGTGAAATGTTTTTGCCAATATTTAGAGATGCGTCAATATTATCAAAACTTGTAACAACTTAATTCTTGTTGAGTGGCGATAAACAAACCTTGCTGACTAATCAAAGGTTGTTGTATCCAAGTGCTATGAGATAAAATAGCCCCAGTTTGAATATCCAACTGATAAGCTGAGATAAGCTAAAAATTATTTGACATTTATGTAAAAAATGTTATGCAAGCTATCTAATGACAATCAGGATCATATTCCATATTAGCATCCTCAAAAGTTTCAACTTGAATAGTAGCATGTTCAATATCAAAATGATCATGTAAATGCTTTTGAATTGCTTGCAACAATACCTTATCACTTACCACCAGATGCACCGTTAAAGCTGTTTCTGTAGTGCTTAAAGCCCAAATATGCAAATCGTGTATTTGATTGACAGATTTAAGATTAGATAAATATTCTGTTATTCCTTTAGTATCAATCCCTTCAGGAACAGCATCAACTAAAAGATTAACTGAATCTCGCAACAAACCCCATGTGCCTATAAGTATAATTATCACAATAATTATACTTATCAAAGGGTCAATAATTAACCAATTAGTTTGCATAATTAACAAACCGCCAATCACAACACCAAGAGAAATAGCAGCATCTGCTGTCATATGCAAAAAAGCAGCCTTAATATTTAAATCATGCTTATGCCCTGACACAAATAACAATGCAGTAATTGTATTAATAACAACACCAATTGCAGCAACAATAATCAGAGTAGAACTTTCTACAGCTTGTGGATTAGAAAATCGTCCAATTGCTTCCCATGTTATACCTCCTAGTGCTACCAGCAATAAAATAGCACTAATAGTAGAAGCCATAACTGTTACTTTACGAAAACCATAAGTTCTTTTCTCAGATCCAGCTTTTTTAGCTAAAAAACTGGCACCCCATGCAATTAACAAACTTAAAACATCACTTAAATTATGCCCAGCATCAGCTAGTAAAGCTAAAGAATCAGCAGCAATTCCATAAGTTGCCTCTACAACAACAAAAAGAGTATTGAGAACAATACCAATAGCAAAAGCGCGATTATAATTTTCTACTTTATGATTATGAGACATTTATTAAATTTATTAGTTTAGCGGCAAAAGGTTTGCCCTTTTCATTCAAAGAAGTGCCAATAATTTTGGCTTTCAAGATTAATTTATCATCTTCTGCACGATAAATATCTTGTTTAAAAGCAAATCTGATTGCTGATAATTGCTCAAAATTCACCGCTATCCAAAATTTATCACCTGATTTCAATGGAAATTTATAATCTAATTCTGCACGAACAACTATCAGATTAATATTTTGTTTTGCAAGTTCGACAAAGTCTATTCCTTGTGCTAAGAAAAATTCATGACGAGCATGTTCCAAATAATTCATATACACAGCATTATTAACTATGCCTTGTATATCACACTCGTAATTTCTTACTTTAAGTTCTATTTTATAATCGTATTTCATAGAATAATATTTGTTATAAAATCATTTCATTTCAATAGACTTATGTCTTCATCCAATCGAAAATTAAAAAATTTATTTGATTTTATCAAAAAAATTATATAATCTTATAGTCAATATTATTTATAATAAGCATTTTTGTATAAAATATATTACAATGAGTAATTATAAACAAAATTAGTATGGTATTGGAAGTAAATTATGAAATTAAAATTAATTATCTCGATCCTTTTGGTTAGTATTAGTAATAATTGTCTTAGTAATAATGACTTTGATAAAAAAATTATTGTAGATATATCAGAACAAAAATTATATTTACATAATTATGCTAAAAAAGAAGTTAAAATTTATCCAGTGTCAACTTCTAAATATGGAATTGGTAGTGAAGCTAATAGTTATAAAACTCCATTAGGATTACATCGTATTGAAAATAAAATTGGTCATGGTGCAGAACGAAATACAATTTTTAAAGCACGTCGTAATACTGGTAGAAAAGCAATAATTAATACACCGGGTTCTGGTGATTCAATTACAAGTCGTATTATGTGGTTAAAAGGTTTGGAGCTGGGTAAAAATTCAGGAGAAGGAATAGACTCTTATCGACGTTATATTTATATTCATGGTACAAGAGAAGAAAATAAAATTGGTCAAGTAGCATCACATGGCTGCATCAGAATGTATAACAAAGATGTGATTGAATTATTTGATCGCGTTGATGAAGGTATTATAGTTGAAATTAAACCATAATTTTATGCAAGCCGTCTAATGACAATCAGGATCATATTCCATATTAGCATCTTCAAATGTTTCAACTTGAATAGTAGCGTGTTCAATATCAAAATGATCGTGTAAATGTTTTTGAATTGGTTGCAACAATACCTTATCACTTACCACCAGATGCACCGTTAAAGCTGTTTCTGTAGTGCTTAAAGCCCAAATATGCAAATCGTGTATTTGATTGACAGATTTAAGATTAGATAAATATTCTGTTATTCCTTTAGTATCAATTCCTTCAGGAACAGCATCAACTAAAAGATTAACTGAATCTCGCAACAAACCCCATGTTCATATAAGTAAATTAAAAAATTTATTTGATTTTATCAAAAAAATTATATAATCTTAAATCTTATGATAAAGATATTGATTATCGTAATTTTTTTGGGCGTGATGAAGAGATTAACAATTTTGTAGAAATTTTAGATAATAGTGATAGTCGTTCTGGTAGTTATTTAGTCACAGGTTATCGTGGCGCGGGTAAGACAAGTTTTATTAAAAAAGTTATGGATATTATATCGAATGGTTATCCATCTATAGCTTCTTATGATACTTGGTATGCTAGATTATTGATCAGTTTCCTAAACCTTCTAATTTTATATCCAATATAAATATCCCTACATATTTAATAACAATATTTAGAGATAAGTATATTGAGACTGTTGAAGGTAATGCTAAACCATTTAGATTAAGAAAAATTATTAGTATCTTGATTTTGATATTATTCAGTTTTATATTCACAATTCTAAGTTTGAGCTTTTTTGATATATTTCACAAATATATGGAAACAAAGACACATATGGTAGTTTTTAACACTACTGAATTTAGTCAAAATTATTGCAATGGCTCCATCTCACATAGATTGAATTTACCTCATATAAAATCTAAGGATAAATGGACTATAGATGTTGAAGGCACAAAATATATTTTAGAACAAGACTCGGCAACTAAATCTGGTTATCCTTCAGCTTTCAGAGAATATCTATTAGTTCCTATCTATTGTGGTATTCATACTTTCTCTCAATATTTTTATAATTTTTATCATTATCAGCATGATTTGGCTTTTTTTAATCGTGTCAGCAATGTGTTTCTTTATTTGGAAAATATAGTAAAAAAGTCTAAAGAGAATAAAGCAGCTACCCCATATCAAATTGCATTATTTCTCATAATTTTATTACTCTTAAATTATTTAAGAATACGGTTTAGCTCCACTAAAAGAATCATTCGTCGCCTAGATGAACTTTACAAACGTATTCAAGCAAAATAGTAATAAATTTTTTATACAACCACGTATTATATTTCTATTTTATGAACTTGATAAAATTGATCCACCAGAAGAAAATATACAAACTGGAAAAGTATCTCCAGTGGAAGTTGGATTATCAGAATCCACTCGTCAACGCCAACAAGAAATTGAAAAGTTATTAGCTACTTTAAAAAATTTAATTACTACTGCTTCTTGCAATAGCATTTTTGCCGCTGGAAGAGAAATGTTAGACGCTAATTTAGCTGATAGAGGTGAAATACGCTTTTTGCATGGAACCTTATTTGATCGAGTTTTTTATATTTCCAGTTTTCTAACTGATACTTCTGATAATAATGGTGATGATATTAGTAGCATGATAGAACAATATGTTTGTCGTCGTTTGATGTCTCCTGTTTATGCCAGAGCAAGTTATGTTTCATTGATGAAAGAAGCAAAAATAAAAGACATTAATGATTATGAATATTGGTCATTAAAAGTATATATGCAATATCTTAAAACTTTGAAAGTTGAAGAGGATTATCGTTTTAAAGTTCTGATATTTTTGCAATATTTTATATATTTCTTAAGTTATCGCAGTGGAGGCAATACTAAAAAATTAGATTTACAGTTTGAAGAATTGATATGCTGCTAGATAAAATCTTGTCTCCTTATATACAGAATATAGATAATGGTTTATATAGCTTTCATTTTTCGCGTTATATTCAACGTGAAATAGTTTATATTTCTCAATTTAACGAAGAAGAAATGGCAGCGTTTAATTTTTCCTTGGATGAATCAATTCAAATTAAGCAACATTATCGACAAATTTTAAATGAGCAAACCAAGTTATATAAAGAAGAACATCCTAAGTCTGAAGAAATACGAGGAAATTATGTTTTCTCGAATTTACATGCTCAAGATAATGAATTTGATCAAGCATTAACAGAATATCTACATGCTGCTTCTCATTTAAATAGAAATTTATTTTCAAAATCATCAGAAGATGTCACTTCTCCTATAATTTTCTATATACAGGTTTTATTAAAAATAGGCTTATTGCAAGAACGACGTATGCTTTATGATGCTGCAATTGTGAGTTATTCTCGCGCTATGGAAATTATAAAAAGGTTTTTTGATTTTAACTTTGTTAAAGAAAACTTTGAAGAACTAAAAATATTATTCCAGCCTTATTTATGTTTAAGTTTTTTACATGCTAAACGGGATCATAGTTTAGATGCAGCTAATTCTTTCATGAAAAAATATAAAGATTTAATTCTGGATATTGCAGAATCAGAATCTACAGCTCAAGAATTATTAATATACCAACATAATATTCGTTGGGCTGAAATGTTCATGATGCGTTCACAATTTAAAAAAGCGATTGACAAATATATCAAGGCTATCAATCAATTCAAGTATTGTGATATAAGTGAAAGTCTGGCTGGATTAGCTGATGCTTGTACAGCTTTAGCTCTAAAGCAATGGTATGAACAAAAGAAATTATCAATCAATTTTCCGCCTGAGAGTGCATATAATGTCAGTGATGAAAATTTGCAAAAACATTTTGATAAAAATGTTACATTAATTATCAAATCAAATCAAATAGACTCATTAATAGATAAAGCATTACACCTATATGTATTAGCTTCACACGCTTACCGCTTATCAGCTTCACCTGATAAAGAGTCTTTAATGTTATGGAAACTAGCTTATGTAGTAGGATATGGTTTAAATTATATGGATAGTAATTTAGAACAGAAAGATGATATAAATTGGCTGTTTCGTAACTTGAATACTGAAAATCATAATAAAAATCCTATACGTAACGGATTCGCACAAATTTTTGGAGGTTCTTATTCAGTGCATCGCAATCGTCTAAAAAACGAAATTGGTGTAAATGACGAGAAGGTTCTTAGATGGATTACCCCACCACTAACACAAGTATTACTAGTTTTAGGTCATTTTTGGCATTCATATTGGGGTGATGGAATAGATGATGAAGGTAAGCCAGCTAAAATGGATGAAACTGCTTTTAAAATGCTAGATATGGGTGCATTTCCAATGAAAGCTAAGATTTTAGCGCAATACTTAAAAGCGCGTTGGTATCAAACCAAAACCAACAATAAAGCAGAGGCATTTCGATTATATGTAAAAGCTCTGGAAAATGGACAAGCCTATGAAGGTGGTTTAGATTCAATTTCATTATCATTGGGTATGATATATTTTCATATATGGGAAATTGTTAAAGATAATGATCTCAGTGAAATTAAAATACATCAAGAGTTTAAAGGAGATATGCAAAGATATTTCTCCGAATCTCATTGTCGTAATCGAACCAAAAAATATTTAACGGAGTTATTAAGCCGACATCATATAGATGGTATAAATCCAAAGCGATTTTTTACTTATATGAATAAACAATATTATTTATATAATGATTTCTCAGATTCTTATGTTAATGGAGTGTGGGCGATAGAATATGGTTTAGTTCCAGTAGCACAAGATATGTTGAAACAGATAAATGAGGATATTTTATGAGTGAGATTAACGTTAAACAGATTAGAAAAGCGGCAGAACTTTTAGGCATGAAGCCTAAAGATTTGATTGTTGATAAGAAAATTACTGTAGATGCAAAGTTAATAACAGCAGACATCAAATCATATTTTGAAGAAAAAGTAGAAAGATTACTGAAATTTAATCAACCTTCTCTAAATTTTCAAACACTTATAGAGGATTTATATCTAAATTTCACATCTTTCAGAATACATAAAGTATGTGTTGTAGGAATAATGTTACTATTTTTAATAGGTTTATTGTATTTTATTGGTTGGAATTATTTATCAAGCAATTGGGATACAACAAAAGATTTAATAAAAATAGTTATAATATTATTTACTATAACTACCTTGATGTTATCAATCTTAATATTTGCTTGGATGTTCTGTATAGTCATTTACTACTGGATAACTGAAAAAAAATCTCCACAACTATATGCTGTAGAAGAACTTGTGAAAATAATTGATATAATTGATAAGCAAGAAAAATATTAATATTTATTCTGTAGGTTGGGCTGACGACAGGAAGCCCAACAAATTCACAATTCTTCCTGTCTCTTATACACATCT
>NZ_MCBX01000022.1 GCF_001723685.1 Candidatus Marithrix sp. Canyon 246 | reverse complement strand
TTTTGTTGCTCTATCGGGAATGCTTCCATCGAAACAGTAAGGAAATACATTGAAGAACAAGGTTAGGCGTGGCAATTCATCCCCTCAGCTAAAGACAAAGGGGTTTTCTTGCCACTACTTTTATAAATTTTTTTATTAATGGCTTATAAATTTTAACATATTAATTCTTCAAGGCGCAGCTAGCATAATTCTATCTGCAATAGCTAAATCACTATATTTATCATGCAATTGTTGAAACCATTTTCTTTTAACTAACCACAATCGAGATGATTTATCATATATGATATTGCGTTTTTGTTTTTTAAGCCAGTTTTTTTGACGGCGCGGTAATTTATCTAAGCTTTTTTGTAAGGCAAGTAAATATGAAAATTGTAATTCAGCTTTATTTTCTCTATTTCTGATTGTAGGTATTATGCCCTTTAAGAAATTAACTAGCTCAACAAAATCACCAAAACTAGCTGTTTTATGATTTAATTTTCGTTTGGCTACCTTAATATATGCTTGTGCTTTATATCTTAACTTTACAGGCATAGTATATCTAGCAGCTACCCAGCCGATTTTGCCATCTGGTGTTTTAATTTGATACCATTTTTCATCAGCAGAATTATCTAATTTAGTGACAATTGTAGCAATGATTAATCTAGCAAGTTTTTTTCTTGAACGTATATTTTGGCGTAATAGAACAGCAGCACCAGTAATAATTAACACTGGGTTTGAAGTTTTTGTTAAAGTTATTAACTTTGCTTCAAGCTCAGCAATTCTGATTTGATCTTTTCTGTTTTGAATATTTTTTCTTTCTAGTGCTTCATTTTTTGCATTTAAGGCTTGTGTTAATTTCCTATTCTCTTCTTTTTCAATTACTAATTCTCTACTTAGTGCAGTATCTCTTTTTTTAGCTTTTTCTGTTAATTTTTCAATTGCAGCCACGGTTTTTAGTTCTGATTTTTTAAGTTCTAAATTAAACCTTTTAACCATATTTTTCCAAATCCCACCACTACTGGTTTCACCAATAGATTTTCCAGCCGCTGTTTGCCCACGAAATGTTTTCGTGTAGGTTTTATATTCTGTTTCGATTTGTTCACTGAAACGAGGTGATGGGCTGAATAATGTTCCGATAGCTAAACGAATTCCAGTGGTTGGAGACAGTGATTCTGTTATTTCACTGATTTTGCCTTCACGATCTTCTTTGGCTTTATAAAGTTCAATTTCTCTTCTAAAAGCAGAACTTAGCGTTTTAGCTTGATCTTGATAACTGCCACCTCGCGTTGTCAAACCACCAACTTTTCCTTGAATAATTTCAGCTACAAATAAAGAATTAGTTAATTCTTGTACATTACCAAATAGATCATAAAATCCATAACTAGCTTGCCAACGCCCTATTCTAGTAGCTCCATTTCTACTATAAGGTTTTGCCCAAGCGTATTGTTTTATTTTGTCTGCAACAAAAGGTAGAGTCTTTTCAAATTCTGAACCAGCTTCATATCCACCTCTAGCTGCATATTCCCATTCTAATTCAGTAGGTAATCTAAAAAAACCGGGTGGATCTACGTCTTTATTAATTTCATGTTTCCAGTTAGTTTTTGAAATTCTAGGCAATTTATCCAGACACTCTGTATTGCTATAACACCATAAATTATATTGACGAATAAATTCTTGATAATCCGACCATGTAATCCATGCCATTGGTTTGGCTAATTGTCGAAGCAAGCCTTTACCAATAGCAGTTTTAATTTTTGCAATTTGCTTTTTGTTACCACATTTTTTATAAAAATGCTTCAAGCCCATTACAGTAATGTATTGAGCAATGCTAACTTCATATTTACCAAGATAATAAAACCAGTTTCCCTGTTTTCTATCATAAAAAGCTCCTGAAATCATGCCTTTAAATTTAGAAGCATTTTCACCAATAGAAATTAAGCGTTGTGGATTACCCCAAAATTCTGAGCCATGCACTTTCACTTTGCGAAAAACCATATTTATCTTATCTTTCGATAGCTTAGGCATAGGTAAAATAAAATCTTCAATATCTGATTTTGGATTGTAAGCACATGAAATATCTAATTTATGAGTGCATTTATCACCTGATGCTAATGCTGGAAAGTTTATTAATAATAATATAAATATAATGTATTCATTCTTCACGAATTGCCTCCGCTGGTTCAATTTATTTTCTAACAATAAAAAAATCCGTTTATTCCGAAAATCCGTTGTACTTAATATTATATCAAAGAAATGAGTACAACGGATTTTCGGAATAAACGGATTTTTTGTGGATAAATTTGAGGGGTTTTACCATTTATGATATTAGACTTGTCCGGAAATAAAAAAAACAAGTTTGTTGATTTATCATTGTAATTAACGGTACTTTACTAAATAGTAAGGTTAAAATATTATCTATTTCCTACAATTTTTAAAATTCAATTTATTTTTATGCAAAAAAATTCCAATATCATTGATTGTGGGACATCCGCTGCCATGCAGAGGGTTTACCAAAAAATTGACCAAGTTGCGAATAGTAAAGCCTCCGTGTTGATTACTGGAGAAACCGGCACGGGTAAAGAAGTCTGCGCTCATATGTTTCATCAAGTTAGTCGATATAAAGATAAAGCCTTTTTATCTATAAATTGTGCTGCGATTCCAGATAACTTGATAGAAAGTGAATTATTTGGACATGTCAAAGGAGCTTTTACTGGCGCAACTCAAAACCGGCAAGGTATGGCATCCTTAGCCGATGGTGGTACCTTGTTTTTAGATGAAATCGGTGAAATGGATTTGAATTTACAGTGCAAGCTACTACGGTTTGTCGAAACTGGTACTTTTTATAAAGTCGGCAGCAGTCAATTAGAAACTGTTGATATTCGTTTTATTTGGGCTACCAATCGTGATCTGCTTAGCGAAATTAAGGCCAAGCGTTTCCGTCAAGATCTTTATTATCGTTTAAAAGTAAGTTCAATCCATTTGCCACCACTACGTCAGCGTGGACAAGATGTTTTAATGCTAGCCCAAAATTTTCTTCAGCAATATGCAAAACAAGAGCAGAAAAGCTTTAAATATTTTACCCTAGAAGCCGAAAAAATCTTGTTAGATTATCAGTGGCCGGGTAATATCCGACAATTGAAGAATGTGATCCATAATCTAGTGCTATCTCATTATGGTGAGACAATAACAGCAGATATGCTGCTTAACACACTCGCTGAAGAAATGGAGAACCTACTTCCTCAATTCTTATCCACGCCCGAAGTCGCTAAAATTTGTCCCAAAACCATTTATCCTCTTTGGCAGGTGGAAAAAAACGCGAGCCTTGAAGCGATTAAATTTTGCAATGGCAATGTAGTACAAGCGGCAAAATTGTTGGGAATAGGAAAAACAACCCTTTACCGAAAGTTACAAAAGTGGAAGTACATAAAGTAATAATTATGATTATCAATATATTAATTTATATTTTGTTCCAAAAAGGGCATACTTTTTCCGTGTTTTAGGAAAAATTTCCTAAAATGGGCATTATATACTTGCGTTTAAATTGATTTTAAATACTATATAACAAATAGTTATGTATTAATAAGCTAGTTGGCATACCTTTAGCTCTAAAGAAATCGACAATCATGTATTTGATTGTTTTGATTGTAAATGTAAATTACTATGTTTGCTGCTTATTTTTAATCACTAATTAGAAAGATATTAATCATGAAAAAAACGGCATTAGCTTTTTTATCTGTTGCCTAATTGCCATGGTGGTAAAAACCAAAAGTGGGCTATTCAATAAATAATTTACTCTCAAAATTCGTCCTTTAATCATCTAACAGGGGCAAACACATAGGTTTGCGCCCATATGCCCCTACTTTAGTTATCAATCTTCGTATGATGATGGTTCATCATTAATATATAAATATGATATGAAAAATACACCTTTTATCCAAACAAACTTGCTATTTAATAGTTCTTTATTAATGGTGCTATTGGTATTAAGCTTTTCTGCACATGCAGATGTAGGTGATGTCAATGGTGATGGTACAGATGATATAGTCTGGCAACATAAAAATGGTCAAGTTCACTATTGGCCGATGAGAAATGGTAAACGGCTTGGGGGAATTAATATTCATACTCCAGTTAATAGAGCCGCATGGACACTAGCAGGTGTTGGTGATGTCAATGGTGATGATACAGATGATATAGTCTGGCAACATAGAAATGGTCAAGTTCATTATTGGCCAATGAAAAACGGCAAACGGCTTGGAGGAATTAATATTCATACTTCTGTTAATAAAGCCGCATGGACACTAGCAGGTGTAGGTGATGTCAATGGTGATGATACAGATGATATAATCTGGCAACATAGAAATGGTCAAGTTCATTATTGGGCCATGAGAAACGGCAAACGGCTTGGAGGAATTAATATTCATACTCCTGTTAATAAAGCCGCATGGACATTAGCAAGTGTTGGTGATGTCAATGGTAATGGTACAGATGATATAGTCTGGCAACATAGAAATGGTCAAGTTCATTATTGGCCTATGAGAAACGGCAAACGGCTTGGAGGAATTAATATTCATACTCCTGTTAATAAAGCCGCATGGACACTAGCGGGTGCTGGTTATGTCAATGGTGATGGTACAGATGATATAGTCTGGCAACATAAAAATGGTCAAGTTCACTATTGGCCGATGAGAAATGGTAAACGACTTGGGGGAATTAATATTCATACTCCAGTTAATAGAGCCGCATGGACACTAGCAGATGTAGGTGATGTCAATGGTGATGGTACAGATGATATAGTCTGGCAACATAGAAATGGTCAAGTTCATTATTGGCCGATGAGAAACGGTAAACGGCTTGGGGGAATTAATATTCATACCCCTGTTAATAAAGCTGCATGGACACTAGCGGGTGTTGGTGATGTCAATGGTGATGGTACAGATGATATAGTCTGGCAACATAGAAATGGTCAAGTTCATTATTGGCCGATGAGAAACGGTAAACGGCTTGGAGGAATTAATATTCATACTCCTGTTAATAAAGCCGCATGGACACTAGCAGGTGTTGGTGATGTCAATGGTGATGATACAGATGATATAGTCTGGCAACATAGAAATGGTCAAGTTCATTATTGGCCTATGAGAAACGGCAAACGGCTTGGAGGAATTAATATTCATACTCCTGTTAATAAAGCCGCATGGACACTAGCAGGTGTTGGTGATGTCAATGGTGATGATACAGATGATATAGTCTGGCAACATAGAAATGGTCAAGTTCATTATTGGCCTATGAGAAACGGCAAACGGCTTGGAGGAATTAATATTCATACTCCTGTTAATAAAGCCGCATGGACATTAGCAGGTGTTGGCAATATTAAGTAGTGCCTGACAGAAAAAGCTATGTAGTATGTAGGTTGGGCTGCGTTTCCTTTTGTAAGCCCAACCTACAGCAGTTATGATTAGGAACTGTTACCTTAATTTGATGTTACATACGAAGATATGAAGCCTGTTCAAATGTGATCCCATGTTTTCGTATATTGAGTTTTTCTTTATTTGTATCCCATTCAAATTTCATATTCAATATTATATCTTATTCTTCACGAATAGCCTCCGCTGGTTCAATTTCAGTAGTTTTCCAAGCCGCTAGTAATGAACTCATAGCAGCAGCGATAGTAGTAGCAATAAAAGCAATCATAAAATATTCATTAGGTAAAAAGCAAATTTTTTCTCCTAATCTTAAATCGGCAGCAAATACAAAATTTATTATATAAGATAGGCTTGCATATCCCATAATCGCAACTATTACGCTGATTATCGCGATGCTAATTCCTTGGTAAATGGGAAATATAAATACCTCGTTTCTGGATAAGCCCATTAATCTTAAAATACCAATATCGCGTTTTTTCCTTTCAACAGCGGCATATAAGCTTGCAATAAGTGCTGCAATTCCGCCAATTATTCCAATAATGGCAACTAACCAAAATATACGAGTTAAACCGCGATCTAATATTTTAACTTTTTCAATTGATTGAACTTTTGTTATTACTTCAATTTTATTTTCAATAAAATGCCTATAAAGTGTGGGAATGTCATCAATACTTCGCGCATAAAGGCGAAATCCTCTATAGCCAGCTCTGGCTAGTAAAAAGCTATTTTGTGTTTCATCATATATAATATTTCGCTTTTCTCCAGTTTTTAAGCTTCCAATTAATTCAATTGGCACTATTGCATATTTACTAAATGATTTACCTATATTAGTAATAGGAAATTCTATTTTTCCATTCAAGGCACTGGCTTTGCCACTGGTAAATTTTATATGGTCTGGTAATAAAATAGAATTTTTTGTCCACTTTAAAGCTGGAATTTCAAGTTGCTTTGCCTCTGCCGTAGTTATTGATAAACCTATGATTTTAATTTCTTGATTGAGTTTTAAGGATATATTTTCTACAAAGGGCAGAACTATTGCTGATTGTCCACGTAGTTTATTTTTTAGGCGTTTGATATTAGTGGTTTGTATAGTATTGCCTTTGGCTGCTAATTTATAAATAGTGTAACCGCTAGGAAGTGCAAACCCCATTGCTTGTTGAAATTGCTCAGAATTGATTTTATTGATTTGAGCTAAACCAGTATTAATAGTCAACATTCGCATTTTGATACGACTTAAACGCGCTGGATGAATGACAAATGCTCCATCAAAACTTAAAAAAGGGCGTGGTTGAGAACCTGCCCAATTACGCGCTGTTACTGCTTGCCCTTCTCGATATAATTCAACATCGGTGACAAATTGCAGCGGCGCATAAATACGTGATAAACCATCAGCCCGTGGATTTAATATCGCTATAACTTTTAAAGGCGTTTCAACATATTCTCTTCTACCACGCCGTGTTCTGGTGATACGCGCTGTTACAACATCACCGGTTTTGATTCCTAATTCCTCTGAAGCCGAATAACTTAAAACACATTCACCAGCTAGCGGCACAATTGCTCCATTTTCTAAAATCAAAGGATCATTAGGCGCAGTAGGCACAAGATCAAGGGCATGTCCATAGTCACCTGCTTTTTTAATAATACGTACAATAGAAGAACCACGTAAAATAGTCGGAACAATAAAAGCGACATCATCACGCTTAGAAAAGTCATCAAACCAAGTTGAACTTAATTGCAAAGTGCGAGCAGGTTTAATTTCACGATTAACCGGATCCTCAATTAATCGCTCGCGCATAGTTTCAATAGTTCCATATTTCAAACCTAATAAAATTAGCAAAGGTGCTAATACAGCAGCAATTGCTAAAACCATGCACAAGGTTAAAATCCATTCATGGCGTAAATCTAAAATGGCTAAAGTGGCTACTAAGCCTTTGGGTTTTTTTGTTGTTGTCATCGCTATATTTTAAATTAATATGATTTATATTGTGGTTAGAAGCAATATATAGATTTTTCTTCAGGGCAATCTAATTCTCCATCTGATGCTAAAACAGATAAAATTTTGCGTTCATTAAAAAAGAATTTTTCGGCTTCAAGCACATTTGGCACAGTCGCTTCTACATCACTCACTTCTACCAGTTGCCGTTTATCTTAAAGCATTAGGAATATTAGAGTAAATACAAGTGAAAAAGTTAATACTCATATTACCTTTGGTTTATTACAAAAGCTTTCTCCTTCATCTCCTCCAATTCTTGCTTATACCCTCCAGAAAGAATCGGAAAGCGGCACCATGTCTTAGGATCAAGATTTTGTTCGTTTAAACGCTGGGCGTAATTCGGCAGTTGGTGATTGTTCATTTACTAATCTTAAAGCTGGAATTGATTTTTCTAACCAACGTAGCCAATGTCGTAAAAAGTCTTTGTCTATTCCTGCTAATGGGCTTAAACCGCCACTAGTATCACCATCCATTGTCACATATCCTAGTGCTACTTCTGAGCGATTGCTAGTTGCTAGTAATAAAGCATTACGAATATTAGCAATTAACCAGACGCTGGGTGAGCGAACTCGTGCTTGAATATTTTGTAAGGCTAAATCGTCTGTTTCCCAACTTAATTTTTTATTCAGTGCTTGTGAAATTAATTCTACGTATTCAATATAAATATTATTGATATTTATATTGAGGTAATCGGCACCAAGGCTAGTAGCAAGAGTATTTGCTGCATTTTGTGTGGTTTCACTAGAATTTTCTGTGGCTTGATAAACACACGTCAATAGTGACTTTATAATGTCAGTTATTGTAGTAGTGACAATGTTTTTACATGGTGAAATAACTGGATATTCAAAAGCAATATTAATACACGCGCTAATTGACTGATAATTATCAAAACTAAAACGTGAACTAGTGGCTAAAATGTTATTATTACTAGCAATCATAGCATCACCATCATAAATAGCACGCCCAGCTTCATTACCCAATAAGTTGGTGTAAATATAGCTAACATCACCAATTGGATAAATATGCCCATTAATCTCAATATCAGCTAGCAAAGATTTTAGTTAATAGATATGTATTATGCTTATATAACTTGACATTAAAGTTAATTATGACTAAAATGTATGTTCAATCATGATGAAAAGTCCTCAAAAATTTAACAAGCTGTGTATGGATAATTATTTATTATTTCGTTCAATGAAAATCAGTGCGAACAGTTTGCCAGTGGTGGGTGCAACAGCTAGAACTCTGGGAATCAGAGAAGGAATTGATATTTTAGTAATTTCGGGTAAAGTAAAACCAAATACAGGCGGTATGTCTGTGAGTCCTCCGCCACCCTATAATCTTCCAATTCGCAACTCTACATGACTGGACTTTAACAGGTAATCAAAAATGAGCGATGAACTATCTGTTTTAAAAGAAGCTTTACAACAAAGTAACCCAATCGAAAAATTGGAACAAATCGTTAAAGATTTATTAAATAAAGGATACTCTAAGGAAAATATTCTAGCTGAATTTGAATATTTCCGTAAAACAACTACAAACGACGAAGATTATGAAGATGTTGTATTAGATGTGATGGATTTTATCACAGGATGGTGTAGTCCCCATAAGCGTATTGATACTGATGATAATGATGTAAGCTATTTTATGATTAACCAACTGAAAGTTCAAGAAACTGAACAACTGCTTAAAAATAGCAGAATAGTAGGAAAACTGAATAATAGACACACGTCTTATTAGAGCAAATATTAAAAAATATAAAGAACCAAATAGCATATGATTAGAGAATTTTAGCATTACTTTCTATGTTATGTGACTACCGCAGCTAATAATGCTTCGGTAGTTATACTGAACACTCAATTATAATGGAGCAGGAAATAGTTTTAAAGATTTACCCACGCCTATATTTTATCATATCCTTCATCTCCTCCAATTCTTGCTTATACCCCCCAGAAAGAATCGGAAAGCGGCACCATGTCTTAAAATATACTAAACAAGCAATTGCTGATGAATCAGCTCCACCGCTTAATGATACTACAAAGCCTTGGGCGCGACTTTTTCTAAGATAATCAAATTATCCTAAACAAACTGTATTATAAACACAATTTTGGTACAATAAGGGTAAACCGACAGCAACAATTATATTGCTGTTATATTTATATAATAAAGGATTTTGTTAATAAGGAGAAATAAGTGACTTTAGAATTGGATTTTTCAAAAGAGCGAGAACCATTAATTGAATATCCTTGGTACAAGGAAGTTGATCATCTTTTAGAATGGGTATCTGATAAAGACGCTCATTATAAATCATTTTGTTTTGATTTAGTAATGTCTTTAGCATATATTGATGCAATTTCCGGTTTGGAAAGGCTTATGGAATTTTGTGATAATTGCCCTGATAATTTTAATGCCCATATTGGCTTTATTAATCTTTGTTGTCCTTGTTATGAAGCGATTGGTAAATGGTCGTATCAAAAAGCTGCTAAACCACAGTCAGGTGCTTTAGGTAAATTGAGTAGCGAATTGATTCTTAGATTTATATTGAAACTATCCAATAATTTAAAGACTGTATTAGCTATTGGTGGAACAGAAGCCGCTGATGCAATCTTAATTCATAAGGATGGAACAAAAATACTTGCAGAAGTTAAATCAGCACCCTTAATCACTTATCCCGTTTTGTTTGAATTTGAAAACAATAAAAATCATGAATCACATGAGAAAGTGATAATAACGGCTTCACAACTTAAACAGTGTCAATCAGCTATTTACTTACATAATCAACAATATATTCCACTTGGAATGCCAAGTCACGAATTATGGCCATTTAAGCAAACTATTGATTACATTGTTAATCCAGCAAATTCATCTAGTGTTTTTAGTTTTGTGCAAACATGGCTTAATGCTAGAGATGCCTATATAAAGAGAGATAAGAACCAAGAGCTGTATTATTTAGCTAATGCGAGTGGAAATCCTCCTAAAATAGCGAAGACTCGCGATGGATGGCCTAGAAAAGAGTCAATTAGTGATAGTAAAACCAGTGCTGGAATGGATAGAACTGATGATATTAAAAAAGGTATTTATCAGGTTCTGAAAATAGGATCCTCCATTAGGAAAGAAACTCAGTTCAAAACTGCCATTATTTCTAACTTGCCAGCTTATCGACATGGCAAAGAATATGTAGAGCCTTTTGTTGATATGCTATGGGGGATTGAAGCAGATGTAGAACAAATGAACGGTGTGGCTTCTATTTCACGAGATAAACTCAGGCAAGTATTTGATTTTATTATAACGATTGAAGAACCTGTATTACGTGGTTTTGAGTTATGAATGTACCTAATCACAAAACTAGAGAATATAGTGGTATCGTTCTTGACAGAATGAAACATCTTTCACCCGGAGGAAAAATGGGTGATTTACCAGTTCATCTTCAACATAAAAGTTTTATCAGAACCGGAAACAAGAAAACTGGTGGACCAAATATGAGGCTATTGCGCCTTGAAATGGATAAACCTTCTCCAACTGTAACAGCTTATATTTTTAATAAATTTGTTCATCCAATAGAAAATAGATATATTACGCCTAGAGAAGCTGCTTGTTTGCAAGACTTTCCAATTGATTATGCGTTTTGTGGTACGCTTACGCAAGTACAAAAACAAATAGGTAATGCTGTTCCTGTGAAATTAGCTAGTGCCTTAGCGGCTGAAATTGTAAAGTATTTTCAGCGAAAAAACGTCAAAGGTAAAATAGATATAGCGTCATATTTTACCGGTGCTGGTGGCTTAGATATTGGTTTTGAACAAGCGTCAAATGATATTATCCAATTTAAAACCGTATTTTCAACAGATATAGAAGCTGATGTTGAACAAACCCTACTTAAAAATAGACCACAATGGAATTTTCTAAGGGCTGATATTCGCGAATTAACTCCCGAAATCGTTAGAAAAAAAATAGGCAAAAAGCCAAACATTGTCATTGGAGGTCCACCTTGCCAACCCTTTAGCGTAGCTGGTAAACAACAAGCAACAAAAGATCCACTTGGAACACTTTATCGAAATTATGTTGAGCATATTAAGTTTTTGTCACCAGAAATTATAGTCATGGAAAATGTTTATGGATTATCTCAAGTAAAATCCGCGAATATGATAGAAGAAATTTATAAATCATTTGAAGAAATCGGTTATCAAATCACACACCGAGAGTTAATGGCGGCTGACTATGGTAGTCCTCAAAAAAGAAGAAGATTATTTTTTATTGCTGCCAATGATTTACATTATTTCCAGTTTCCACAACTTAGTCATTATGAAGTAGAAAATTTACTTAATTTACCCGTTTATAATGGGGCTGGAAATAGTTTTAAAGATTTAGCAACGCCTACGATGAAAATGTAGTCAGCAGGTTGAGGGTTAAATTTGTCTTAGGATCAAGATTTTGTTCGTTTAAACGCTGGGCGTAATTCGGCTGTTGGTGATTGTTGATTTACTAATCTTAAAGCCGGAATCGACTTTTCTAACCAACGTATATTTATAATTGACTCAATAAATTGGTGTAAATATAGCTAACACTAAATGAGCGCGAACCTTCTAATACAAAACGTTCACGCACACGATATATAATTCAGGTAGGCATAAAATAATTATATTGTAAACAGTAGCTATGCAATTATCATTAATAATACCTGATTTTACTCCATTAGCTTTAAATGAAAGCGTAAATGGAATTTGCAAGTTTAAATTTTCTGGAACAATATATTCATTTAAAATATCATCAAACATACCTGTTGTAAGTGCTTCATGGATACTATCAGTTTCCCAAACTTTCTGTTTTAAATGAGGTTTGGCTTCCAAAGAGCGATACCTTTCGTCAAAGTTGCCGTCAGATTCAAAGCAAGCGGCTACTAAAATTTCTATACTGGGAAATAATACTAAAGGCAGTATCAGTGGCAAACTTTGATAATCATATCCCCATTCTACTCTTTTTTGATAAAATTCTTCAATGGCTAACTCTAAAAAAGCATTGAGCGAATAAGCCCAGCGTCTCTTTAAGTAATTTTCCTTATGAATTAGAGGCTTCTCTGAATCAGTATTTGAAATAGAAATTTCACGAGTTAGCGCATCTACAACTTGAATCAAAGCAGTTATTATATTGTTTTTAGAAGACTTAACATTTTCATGAAACAAATCATAGTTAGTATCTTTTGATTTATCAATAAATTCATCTATGTAGTCTCTAACATTAGGATATTGTTCAAATTCAATAAATTCCAAACTCACTTCATCGGCATGGCTATGTTCAAAAATAGCTGAAATGAGTTTTTTTATTACCAAATAATCACTTAATCCATCACAGATTATTTTTACATATATAGGCTTATTGTTATCCATGTTATAGCCCAATTTTTTTTAAAATACCACCATAAAATAACTCTGTCAATTTATAAGGTTTAACTTTGACTATTTCTTTACCTTCTTTTTCTTCAAAATCTCCCTCGACAGTTCCCATGCGAACATAGACACTTAGTGCATCATTCAAGTTAGTCAATAAACTTCTGTGATCCTTACTACGTAAATGTACATTATAGACTGCATCCAAATCACCAGAAAATTGACGAATAACAGATGGGCTATGAGTAGTTAAAATAAATTTAGTACGTTTATCTTTACCAATAGTTTGACGTATCCATCCCAAAAATTCAGCGACATTTTCTATATTTACTCCATTTTCTATTTCTTCTATCATAATCAAAGCAGGAGGATGTTTTAAGGCACAAAGCAGAGCCACTGCACCGGCTTTAAGTAAGCCTTCTGAAACCAATTTCGGCTCAAAATAAGGCAAATTTGAACTATCCTTAGTTAGATCAAATTGCCAAAACACTTGATCATCTTTAATAATAATGCCATGAAAAGAAGGTACAAAACGTCTTAGAAAGGCAATAAACCTATTATATGTATCTTTTTCATGACTCTCTACATATTTAACTAATGCTTGAAAATTTGCACCTTCAACACTTAATTCATCAGCTATCCTAACAACATTTTTAACTGAATTTTTTTGGAAATTTCCCTATATCCATGTTTTTGTGCATTAATTGTATTATTGGTGGAAATTTCAATTTTTTCTTTACAAGCAATTTCTCCATCTTCTAGCGTATAAAGTTCTAATTGATAGACAATATTGCCAATCTTGTTTTCCCATTCACAACCAAAGAATAAAGGATTTTCTGAAGTATCTAAACAATGCTTATAGGGATAATAATTATTTTTTCCAACTTTTTCGGAACTACTAATTAAATTAGAAAAATATTGAATACCATTCAAAAGATTACTTTTACCGACATTATTACCACCCATGATTAGGGTAATATCTTGTAATTCTATAGTGGTATCAATATGAGTACGATAATTTTTCAGTGTTATTTTTTTAAACATGAATTATATTTGCTGCATTTTCTGTGGCTTTATAAAAGTTGGTGTAAATATAGCTAACATCACCAATTGTATTGCTGTTATATTTAGCTATATCATATAGTGGTATTGTTCTTGAAAGAATGAAACACCTTTCACCCGGAGGAAAAATGGGTGATTTACCAGTTAATCTTCAACATAAAAGTTTTATTAGAACCGGTAACAAAAAAACTGGTGGCTTAGATATTGGTTTTGAACAAACCCTACTTAAAAATAGACCAGAATGGAATTTTCTAAGGGCTGATATTCGCGAATTAACTCCCGAAATCATTAGAAAAAAAATAGGCAAAAAGCCAAACATTGTCATTGGAGATCCACCTTGCCAACCTTTTAGCGTTGCTGGTAAACAACAAGCAACAAAAGATCATTGTCTTAGGATCAAGATTTTGTTCGTTTAAACGCTGGGCGTAATTCGGCTGTTGGTGATTGTTGATTTATTAATCTTAAAGCATTAGGAATATTAGAGTAAATACAAGTGAAAAAGTTAATACTCATATTACCTTTGGTTTATTACAAAAGCTTGGTGCATAATATCAGTTTATAACTTTCTCCTTCATCTCCTCCAATTCTTGCTTATAGCCCCCAGAAAGAATCGGAAAGCGGCACCATGTCTTAGGATCAAGATTTTGCTCATCTAAATGGAAGCAAGGTGCAAAGCGTTCTCGTTTCCATTGGTTACGACTCCATAGAGTAAAAAAGCGTTCTATCCAAGTAATTAATTGTTGTTCTTCATATTCTTGTCTTAATAAGCAAAAAATTTCATAAGGTGTTTGGCGATCTCTTATCGCAGCTTGTTCTATCCGATTTAATACTGAATATGGCATTAAGTCTGCTTCATCTGTTTGTGTCATCGCCGCTGGGCGTAATTCGGCTGTTGGTGATTGTTGATTTACTAATCTTAAAGCTGGAATTGACTTTTCTAACCAACGTAGCCAATGTCGTAAAAAGTCTTTGTCTATTCCTGCTAATGGGCTTAAACCGCCACTAGTATCACCATCCATTGTCGCATATCCTAGTGCTACTTCTGAGCGATTGCTAGTTGCTAATAATAAAGCATTACGAATATTAGCAATTAACCAGACGCTGGGTGAGCGAACTCGTGCTTGAATATTTTGTAAGGCTAAATCGTCTGTTTCCCAACTTAATTTTTTATTCAGTGCTTGTGAAATTAATTCTACGTATTCAATATAAATATTATTGATATTTATATTGAGGTAATCGGCACCAAGGCTAGTAGCAAGAGTATTTGCTGCATTTTGTGTGGTTTCACTAGAATTTTCTGTGGCTTGATAAACACACGTCAATAGTGACTTTATAATGTCAGTTATTGTAGTAGGCAAATTTATATGATTTAATTTTTCTGTAAAGCCTTTAATACCTAATTCAGCCACTGCTAATTTAACCATTAAATAAACTAAACAAGCAATTGCAGAAGAATCTGCACCGCCACTTAATGATACTACAAAGCCTTGGGCGCGACTTTTTCTAAGATAATCAAACAAGCCTAAACTAACTGCATGACTAAATTCTTCTTCCTTTAAAAGTTCTGATGCAGCAGTGACAATTTTTTGACATGGTGAAATAACTGGATATTCAAAAGCAATCTTTATACAATTATCAATTTTATCAGAACATTGACTAGTGCGTGCTTGAGCCATACGAGTTAAATCAACATCAATACACGCGCTAATTGACTGATAATTATCAAAACTAAAACGTGAACTACTAGCTAAAATGTTATTATTACTAGCAATCATAGCATCACCATCATAAATAGCACGCCCAGCTTCATTACCCAATAAGTTGGTGTAAATATAGCTAACACTAAATGAGCGCGAACCCTCTAATACAAAACGTTCACGCACACGATGTTTATGAAAAGCAAAATGACTAGCACTAGGATTAAGAATAATATCAACAGCTTGTTCAGCTAATTTGATACCCGGGCGATTGGCAACCCAAGCTTCTTCACAAATTTCAAAGCCAATTCGCACACCACCACAATTAAAATGAATATCACCAATTGGATAAATATGCCCATTAATTTCAATCTCAGCATCAACACCAACAGCCCAACTATGAAACCAACGAGGCTCATAATGAATACCATCACTTGGCAAAAAGCGTTTGGCTACAAAACCAGCAATTTTACCATCAACTAATAAGCAAACCGTATTATAAACACGATTTTGGTACAATAAGGGTAAACCTACAGCAACAATTATATTGCTGCTATATTTAGCAATATCATGTAAGATATTTAAAGATTGTGTCAAGGTACCCGGTGCTAAAAAAGCATCTTCGCAGCCATAACCACTGATACATAATTCAGGTAGGCATAAAATACTGACGTTGTCAACACGAGCAGTATCAATAGCGGCGAGAATGTTATTTTTATTAGCTAGCCAATCTAAGGGTGTTTGGTTAAGGGCTGTTGCGCCAACTTTTATATATTTCATGTGTGTGTATTAAGCTCTAAAATAGAATATATTATATAATAAAGGATTTTTGTTAATGAAACAAACTACTACAATACTCATCGTTGATGATGAACCCACAGCCCGCGACATGTTAGAAATGTTATTAGCTAATCAAGGCTATGAATTAGCTTCTGCTAGTAATGGATTAGAAGCATTAAAATTAGCGGCTGAATTAATACCAGATGTAATTTTATTAGATGTAATGATGCCAGAAATGGATGGTTTTGAAGTTTGTGAACATCTTCGCGCTGATCCTATACTTGCAGGAGTGCCAGTTTTAATGGTTACAGCTTTGGATGATCGCGATTCTCGTTTGCAAGGCATTGAGGCTGGAGCTGATGATTTTATTTCTAAACCTTATGATCGTTTTGAATTACGCGCACGCTTAAAAACCATAACTAAACTTAATCGTTATCGCCGTTTATTGAATGAACAAGTTAAATTTGAATGGGTAGTTGAAAAAACTGATGATGCTTTTTTGATCTTGGATAAAAATGAAGAAATAATCTATACCAATCCACAAGCCCGTCTTTACTTATCAACAACTGATATAAAAGAAAATACCAAATTTTTAGAGCTGGCTAGGGAAGAATATCATTGCCAACCGGAGGATGCTTGGGCAAATGGGTTAATTTATACAGATGAATCATTTAAGCCTCGTTATTTAGTACGCCCAGAATCTGCTAGATCTCATGCTTTTTGGTTACAAGCTGAAGTAATGGAAATGGGCAATGATTCAGTAGAAAAATATTTAATCCGTTTACGTGATGTCACTCAAAATATTTCATCTGAAAGAGTTCGTTGGACATTTCAAGGGCAAATAAATCATAAATTAAGATCACCATTAATGCCCATAACTAGTGGGTTAGAATATCTAAAAAACAATGTTGAACAATTATCAGAACCACAGCTCAAAGAATTTTTAGATGTGATGCACCAAGGTTCAGTGCGCCTACAATCTGAAATTGAAGAAATTCTGAAGTTTTTAAATCTTTCACAGGTAGATAAGTTAGCTTGGGATAATTGTAATCTAAATGATATTGGAACTATGGTCAATAGTATTGCAGAATCTTTAGAAATAGAATCGGTAAACTTAAAATCTCAAGGAATTAAGAATCAGAATCAAATTCCTCTCTTTATATCTAGTCGCGCTGTTGAATTAATTTTAACTGAACTGTTCTCAAATGCGAAAAAATTTCATCCACAACATACACCTAATTTAGAGATTCATATAAGTCAATTATCTGAAGGTATTTGTTTGCAAGTAATTGATGATGGAACACATTTATCACCTGATCAATTATCCAATATTTGGACTTCCTATTATCAAGCAGAAAAAGATTTTACTGGGCAATTACCGGGTATGGGTTTGGGATTAGCAATGGTTTCATCATTAATTTGGAATATAGGCGGAAAATGTACTGCCTTTAATCGTCAAGATCAAAATGGCTTAGTAATAGAAATTATTCTTCCATTGATGAATGTAAAAGATTAAAAATTCATGCGTGTATTAGGAATAGAAACATCTTGCGATGAAACTGGAGTGGCAGTATATGATACTGAACAAGGTTTATTAAGACATGCACTTTATAGTCAAGTAGATTTACATGCTCAATATGGTGGTGTGGTACCAGAATTAGCTTCTCGTGATCATGTGCGTAAATTAATACCTTTAATTAAAGAGGTATTAACAGACCCTAATGAAATTGATGGTGTAGCCTATACTGCTGGACCGGGTTTAATTGGTGCATTATTAGTAGGTGCATCTGTTGGTAGAAGTTTAGCATGGGCTTGGCAAGTGCCAGCAATCGGTGTTCATCATTTAGAAGGACATTTACTTGCTCCTATGCTTGAAGAAGCGGCACCTAAGTTTCCGTTTTTAGCTTTATTAGTTTCTGGTGGTCATACTCAATTAATGGAGGTAAGTGCTTGGGGTAAATATAAAATTTTGGGAGAATCGCTTGATGATGCTGCTGGAGAAGCCTTTGATAAAACTGCGAAATTATTAGGCTTAGGCTATCCCGGTGGTCCTGCATTAGCAGAATTAGCATTACGCGGCAATCCTGATAGATTTGATTTTCCTCGTCCAATGACACAACGCCCGGGTTTAGATTTTAGTTTCAGCGGCTTAAAAACTCATGTTTTAACAACTTGGAACAAACAAGAACAAAATGAACAAACACGAGCTGATATTGCTCGCGCTTTTGAGGATGCGGTTATAGATACTTTATTAATAAAATGTCGTCGTGCAATTAAGCAAACTAAATTAAAAAGTTTAGTAATTGCCGGTGGCGTTGCAGCTAATAAAAGACTACGATCCAGTTTTAAGAAAAAATTAGATATTAATATATATTATCCGCGCCCTAGTTTTTGTACTGATAATGGTGCCATGATAGCCCATGCAGGTGCATTACGTTTATTAAATAAGCAATCAGAACCATTGGCTTTTAAAACACATGCGCGTTGGTCAATGTTTAAGTGACCTTTCTCTGGTTAATTTTGGTTGTTGATTATCGACTAATGGCTCCCTTTCTGAAAGATTTTGACTTAGTGTAATGCTGTAAGTTTCATTCATAAAATAATATAAAGACGGACAATTTCAGAAAATTACAGCAGTTAAAACATTGTTACTGACAGCATTGCTAGTCATTGGCATAAGTTCACAAGCTTTAGCTTGCACACATACTCCACCTAAACCACGGATTTGGATTACTCATGCTCACATAGTAACCCCTAACTTCGGATTTTGGATTTATATAATTCGTGTTCACAAACTCACTACTTTTGGAACTAAAGTAGGTAGCGGGCAAGTTTGTGCTTGCGCGTTCAGATTACCTCGTGATATAGCTGAAATTTTTGCCGCTAAATTAGTGTTATCAGACACTGATATTCCTTATCCCGGTTTATCAGAATTTGTGTTTAATAAAATTACTGGTAAAGGTTTTAATTTATTGAGTAATGGTTTATCTGATTGGGTTGGATTTTCAGCTAAAGTCAGTCAAAATATTGATCCTGATGTACCAGTAGATTTACTGTTTTATGCCAGAATCAAAAGCGACAAAGATGAAGCAATGAAAAGGTTTGAAGAATACGTAAAAAGTGGTCAAACCTTGCTTGGAACTAGCGGTGCTAACGCAAATGGTACACCAATAGTAGATAAGGAACATCCAGATCATACGGTAGTGACAGCGGCTGGAGATTTACAAATCATGCCACCAAAATCAAAATTCTGCTCTACTTATGATCTAAATACTGGTATTTTTAAAGTATCAGATGTAGAGGTTGATATATTAAATCAAAAATTTCATTTTGCGGCTGACATGAAAACAATTAATCAAAATCCGTTTCAATTTGAGCTTACAAATCTAACAGCTAAATAAGTAATAGTATAAAGGGGCGCAGAAATGCGTCCCTTTTTTTTGGCAAAATTTATAGAAATGTCCGTCTATATATAACTAGAATAAAAATATATAGGTAATAACATGAAATTTCGTAAAGTGATTTTCGGTATTTCTCAGAACAAACTGATTCATTGACTCAAAAACTTGATACACAAGTAGATGAATTACGTGGTTTTGCCTATGAAGGGGCTGCAATGGCTTTAACAATCTTGGATTTTGTATCACCTTGGCATCGTCAGCGTCTTAAACAGTTTATGCAAGCTGCCGGTTCACATCATATTTATATGTTACATGTTGGTGCTGGCTGGGCTTGGGCACGTTTGCATCGTAATGTTAATAAAGCTGTAACTTCTCTTGATGATCCATTATTGGCTTGGTTGGCGGTGGATGGTTATGGTTTCCATGAAGGTTATTTCAATTGGCAAAAAACTGTCACCAAAAAGCTTGTGCCTCGTCATCTTTCTGCTGATGCACGATCTGTGTTTGATCAAGGTTTAGGGCGTAGTTTGTGGTTTGTTAAAGGTGCTGATGTTGAAGTCATTGTTGACACTATTAATAATTTTCCAGTAGAAAGGCGAGCAGATTTATGGGCTGGAATTGGATTAGCTGCTACTTATGCTGGTGGTGTTGATACAACAGCATTAAAATATTTAGCTGAATTTGGTAACATTCCTCAATTAGCACAAGGTGCCGCTTTTGCCGCTAAAGCGCGTGAAAAAGCCGGTAATCCAACTATTAATACAGAACAAGCCTGTCAAATATTTTGTAATACTGATGCAATTACTGCTGCAAATGTCACTGACGAATCCTTAAAATCTTCTCCCTCTTATAATTAATCCTAGTTTAGAGCATATATCAGGATGGATATCAGCTGTAGGGGCTAGCGTTGCTATTAATGATCTTGATGGTGATGGCTTATCTAATGATTTATGTTACGTTGAAGTGCGTACTAATCAAGTAATTGTAGCACCTGTGCCGGGCACAAAAATGCGTTATCAAGCAAAAACCCTAGCCGCTGCTCCATTAAAATACGATAACACTATGGCACCAATGGGCTGCTTACCAGCAGATTTAAATCAAGATGGCAAAATGGACTTATTAGTCTATTATTGGGGTCGTCCTCCTATTGCTTTTATGCAAGCAAAACAAGAGTTTAACTTTTATCCAACCAACATTGTCACAGATGGTTTTGAACGCTGGTTTACTAATGCTGCCACTGTTGCTGATATAGATGGTGATGGGCATCTCGATATAATCATCGCAAATTACTTTCAAGATGGGGCGCATATTCTTGATCCTAATTCTAAAATTCCTGATGAAATGCAACATTCTATGTCGCGTGCCTATAATGCTGGCGGCACTTATTTCTTTCTTGGACAACCAGATAATACATTCCGTAAAATTAATGGTACTGAAGTCTTAGATAAACAAAGTAATTACGCATGGACATTAGCACTAGGCGCGGCTGATTTAGATGGCGATATGTTGCCAGAATTATATTTTGCTAATGATTTTGGTCCAGATCGTTTACTTCATAATCGTTCTACTCCCGGTAATTTAAATTTTGCTTTATTAGAAGGTAAGCGCGGTTTTACTACACCGGCTTCCAAAGTAGTTGGTAAAGATTCATTCAAAGGCATGGGAGTTGATTTTGCTGATATTAACGGTGATGGTTGGTTAGATATTTTTGTGAGTAATATTGCTGCTGAATATGCACTTGAAGAAAGCCATTTTCTCTTTGTCAGCACTGGTGAAGTTGAACTTATGAAACAAGGAATTGCACCTTATGTCGATCTAAGCGAACCATTGGGTGTTTCTCGTAGCGATTGGTCTTGGGATAATAAATTTGCGGATTTTAATAATGACGGACAAGCTGAAATAATACAAACAACTGGCTTTTTAAAGGGTAAAATCAACCGTTGGCCAGAACTTCAACAAATAGCAATTGGCAATGATGAACTATTAAAATATCCACAATATTGGCCTCGCCTGCAATATCCTCATGATGATCTCAGTGGTTATAAACCTAATCCATTTTATACACGCGCCGCTAATGGACGTTATATCAACATTGCCGCTGAACTAGGTTTAGATCAATTGCAAGTTAGTAGAGGTATTGCAGTAGCCGATGTTGATGGTGATGGTGATTTGGATTTCGCGCTGGCTAATCAATGGGAAGATTCTCATTTTTATCGTAATAATTGTCCAAATACTTGTGGTAACTATTTAGGCTTACATATAAGACGAACTAACAATAAACAAGTTACTGTTTATAAAGGACATCCTACAAAAATTAGTAGTCCAGCTATTGGTGCTGCTATAAAAGTCACATTGCCTAATAAACGTGTTTTAGTCGCACAAGTTGATGGTGGCAATGGTCATTCTGGTAAACGTAGCCCTGATTTACATTTTGGCTTAAATAAGCTTGATTCAAACTTAAAAGTAGAAGTTAGCTGGCGTAATTCACAAGGTAAAGTGAATAAAGAAGTTTTATCACTTGCTCCCGGTTGGCATACAATAGAACTTAATTAATAGAGGATTATATCATGAAAAAAGATATGCGCTTAGCTGCTTTACGACGTTTCGCATTTGCTATTACTGCTTTAACAATATTTGGTTTATGGATATTAGGTTTTGAAGCATCTTATGCTTATGTATTTGTTGCCTTAATAACTGGATATTTGACAGACATAATATTAGAAACCATAGAAGCAAAAACCAAAGGTCAAAAAGCTCGCTATGAAGGAGGATTCATAGCCTTTATTAATTTTTTATTGCCAGCCCATATTACTGCCGTAGCTGTATCTATGTTGTTGTATTCTAATGAACAATTATGGCCTATAGCTTTTGCTTCTGCTGTTGCAAATGGATCAAAATATATTTTTCGCTTAAAAATAGGCAATCGATACCAGCATTTTCTCAATCCATCAAACGCAGGGATTACAATAACGCTAATATTATTACCGTGGGTAAGTATTAGCCCTCCTTATCAATATACTGAAAATTTTAGCGGCAGCATAGATTGGATATTGCCAGCATTTTTTATTGTTTTTGGTACATTTTTAAATGCGCGTTATGCTAGGCGGATTCCTTTAATTATTGCTTGGTTAATTGCATTTGCCGCTCAAGCTATATTACGAGCTTGGTATTTTGATACCCCTATGATCACTGAATTAGAAATGATGACAGGTGTTGCCTTCCTATTATTTACTTTTTATATGGTAGAAGATCCCGGCTCTACACCATTTAAGCCACTTGGACAAGTAATATTTGGAGTCTCAGTAGCCGTTGCTTATGCGATTTTTATGATGTTGCATATTGTGTTTGGGTTATTTTTTGCCTTGTTTTCAGTGTGTATTATTCGTGGCATCTATATGTCAGCTAAGGAGATAAGATCATGAAAGATATTGCAATAGTTGGTATGGCTTGTCATTATCCTGATGCTGATACTCCAAAAGCACTTTGGGAAAATGTGTTGAACAAACGACGTGCCTTTCGCCGATTACCAACAGAAAGATTAAACTTGGCTGATTATCCTGAAATTTATTGTAATCAAGCAGCCGTTATTGAAGGTTATGAATTTGATAGAGTTAAATATAAAATCGCAGGTAATACTT
The DNA here is from genome assembly GCF_001723685.1 of Candidatus Marithrix sp. Canyon 246. Lineage (GTDB taxonomy): Bacteria > Pseudomonadota > Gammaproteobacteria > Beggiatoales > Beggiatoaceae > Marithrix. Next base: position 19,878 of record NZ_MCBX01000022.1, on the reverse strand, counting down.
ATCGTAGCACCGATCATAGTCATTGGCTAGCCTTAGATGTAGCAGCCCAAGCTTTAGAAAATGCCGGTTTTACTGATGGTAATGGATTATCAAAATCTCGCACTGGAGTTTTAGTAGGTAATACGCTTACTGGTGAATTTTCACGGGCTGCACAAATGCGCTTACGATGGCCATATGTACGTCGTATGGTAGAAGCAAGCTTAGCTCAATACGACTGGAATAGCGATAAAATAAAATCCTTTATTTTGGATTTAGAAGCTAATTATAAACAAGCATTTGAGGCAGTTGGGGAGGATACTCTTGCTGGTGGTCTTTCTAATACCATTGCGGGTCGTATTTGTAACTACTTTGACTTTGGCGGCGGTGGTTATACTTTAGATGGTGCTTGTAGTTCTTCATTATTAGCAGTAGCTAATGCTTGTCGAGCTTTGGTTGCTGATGAAATAGATAGTGTGGTAGTTGGTGGTGTTGATTTAAGCCTTGATCCATTTGAACTAGTAGGTTTTTCTGCCATAGGTGCATTAGCGTCAGAAGAAATGCGCGTTTATGATGCCGCTTCTAACGGATTTTGGCCCGGTGAAGGTTGTGGTTTTATGGTGTTAATGCGCTATGATGATGCGCTTGCTTGTGGTGCCCGCTGTTATGGTCTTCTTAAAGGTTGGGGTATTTCCTCAGATGGCAGTGGCGGCATAACGCGCCCTGAAGAGAAAGGACAAAGTCTAGCTCTAAAACGTGCTTATCAGCAAGCTGGTTATGATATTGATACTGTAGCTCTTTTTGAAGGTCATGGCACTGGCACCAAGGTTGGAGATGAGGTTGAACTTAAAACTCTAGTATCAGCTCGTAGTGAAAATGCAGCTCGGGCTGCCCTTGGTTCGGTTAAAGCTAATATTGGTCATACTAAAGCAGCGGCTGGAATGGCTGGATTATTAAAAGCGGTTATGGCAGTACATCATCAAATTTTACCACCTACCACCGGTTTTAAACACCCACATTCAGTACTTACAAATACTAATTTATCCTTGTTATCTAAAGGTGAAATTTGGCCATCTGAACAAGCTTTAAGAGCAGGAATTAGTTCTTTTGGTTTTGGTGGCATCAATGTGCATTTAACTATTGAAGCTATAAGTAATACTCGCCGTTCTCGATTGACTCCAAGAGAACATCAATTATTAACTAGTTCGCAGGATTATGAACTATTCCTATTTGGTGCTGATGATTTCGTTTCGCTTGAAATTCAATTACAACAATTAGCTGCAATAGCAGCCAGACTTTCATTAAGCGAATTAACAGATTTAGCAGCTAGTTTAACGGTTCAAGGCAATATACGAGCTGCAATAATAGCTGCTACTCCAACTGAATTGGCTGACAAAATCAAACAATTAAAGGCTTATATAGCGGCTGGAACTACGCAAGTCTTTGAAACAGATATATTTTTATATAATTCAATAGGCAAAATAAGCTTATTATTTCCGGGTCAAGCCTCACCAGTACGCTTAAATGGTGGAGCATTTGCACAGCGTTTTACACAAATTCAAGCCTTATATGAACGCGCCCAATTAGCTAAATCAGATGATAAATCCACTGCTGTAGCGCAACCTGCAATTATAACCGCAGAAATTGCAGGATTACAACTATTAGACTACTTTGGTGTCAAAGCACAATTAGCAATTGGACATAGTCTTGGGGAATTAGCGGCATTGCATTGGGCTGGCGCAATGGATGAAGCGACTCTATTAGAATTAGCAAAAGTACGTGGGCGTGCTATGACTGATGCTGGTGGAAACGGTGCTATGCTTAGTATCGCATCGGCTGATATTATGGAAGGTATTAATATTGCTTGTTACAATAGTCCTAATCAAACAATAGTTTCTGGTACAGTTGAAGAAATAAAAAATTTGCAAGCCTCTCTTAAAGGAGTAAAAACTACCCTGTTACCAGTATCTCACGGCTTTCATTCTAAATTGATGATACCTGCCGCTGAAGTTTTAGAGGATTATTTAGCATCAATCACACTCAAACCGATACAACAACCAGTTATATCAACTATTACTGGTAGCGAATTAGAAGCAGATACTGATTTAAGATCGCTACTAACAAAGCAACTTACTGATCCAGTTCGTTTCACTCAAGCATTGGAATTGGCAGCACAAGATACTGATTTATTTATTGAAGTTGGACCCGGACAAATACTAACTAATCTAGTAACTGATGTACCAGTAGTAAGTTTAGATGTAGCTAATAATTCACTACAAAGTTTATTAAATACCTTAGCAGCCGCTTATGTTGTAGGTACAGAAATCAAATCCTTGTATGCTGATCGTTTCACGCGCCCATTTTCACTAGATTGGCAACCCAAATTTTTCGCCAACCCTTGTGAATTAGCTCCTTCAATTGAACAAGTTGATACTATTGAGGAAGAACAACCACAATCTGAAAATACCATAGAACTTCTACGTAGTTTAATCGCAAAACGCGCTGAATTACCAACTAATGCCGTACATAATAATAGCCGCTTATTAGCCGATTTACACCTAAATTCAATTAGCGTCGGTCAAATAGTTGCAGAAGTTGGACGTAAAAAAGGTTTAAATGCAGCGGCTGATCCAACTGCTTATGCAAATGCTAGCTTAGAAGAAATTGCCACTGCTATTGAAGATAGAATCGCCAGCGGTGAAGTTAAAACAGAAAAAACTACACTAACTATGGGTGTTGATGCGTGGGTACGACCATTTATAGTTGAACAAGTGGCAACACCATTAAATGGCACTATACATCCAGCAAAAGGTGATGGTGGTTGGCAAGTATTTGGTGATAATGAACAGCTTGAACAAGCTTTAAATGCTTGGGGAGGCAATGGTGTTGCTTTATGTTTGGCTGATCAAAACGATTTAGCAATGATATTAGCAGCGGCAAAAGCTGGGTTTGGCAAACAGTATTTTATCTTAATACAATATAGTATGGGAACTGCCGCTTTTGCTCGTAGCTTCTATCAAGAACAAACTGACATTACCACTGTAGTAATCACACTACCAAATGATGAACATGTTATTGAACGTGTTTTAGCTGAAGTACAGATTGCCGAAAATTACCATGAAGTTTATTATGATAATAACGGAATTCGCCATCAACGACGTTTAAAAAACCTGACAGGTTTTCAAAACCTGTCAGGTTTAAAAAACCTGTCAGGTTTAATTTTAGTTACAGGCGGTGGCAAAGGTATTACCGCAGAATGTGCAGCATCTTTAGCCACAGAATATGATGTGCGTTTAGCTTTACTTGGTCGTTCAAAGCCAGAAAATGACCCTGAACTTGCTAAGAATTTAGCGCGTTTCAAACAAATGGGTATCAATTTCCAATATTTTTCAATTGATATTACTGATGCTGATGCCGTTACAGCTATAGTATCTGAATTGGGACCAATTACCGCCCTAATACACGGTGCCGGAACTAATAAACCTACATTAATCCGCGATCTTGATGAAGATACTTTAAAACGCACCCTAGCACCTAAAGTAGATGGCTTAGGTAATATATTATCAGCTATCAAAGATTTGCGTTTATTAGTTAATTTCGGATCAGTAATTGCCACCGCCGGAATGCCCGGAGAAGCTCATTATGCCTTAGCCAATGAACGGCTAGCTAATATAAATCATCCAAATTGCCGCTGTTTAACTTTAGAATGGTCAGTTTGGTCAGAAGTAGGAATGGGCAGACGTTTAGGCAGTGATGAAATCCTCTCTCAACAAGGGATTACAGCAATTTCACCTGACGTAGGTATAGCTATATTGCATCAAGCACTGAAACAAAATTGGACTCAAACGGTAGTGGTAACTGGGCGAATGCCTACAACTCCTACTATGCCACTGCAACGCCCAGAGCTACCATTTCTGCGTTTTCTGCAACCGCGCGTTTATTATCCCGGTATTGAATTAGTTACTGAAGTCGAAATTTCAGCAACTACTGATCCTTATCTTAATGATCATGTATTCAAGGGCGAACGACTATTTCCAGCAGTAATGGCTTTAGAAGCAATGGCGCAAGTAGCATCAGCGGTATTAGCTACAGATCAAATACCGTCTTTTGAAGATATAGAATTTTCTCGCCCAATTATAGTTGAAGATACAGAAACATTACAAATTGCAGCCCTTGTTCAAAGTTCTGGTGAAGTTGATGTGGTAGTACGTTGTAGCCAAACTAACTTTAAAGTTGACCATTTTCGGGCGCGTTGTGTATTTAGTAAAAGTTCTACTAAAGACATAGTAGAAATTGATTCTAAAGATATAATTCCTGCACAAGAATTATATGGCAACTTACTATTCCAAACTGGACGTTTTCAACGTATCAGCTCCTATCGACATTTAGAAGCAACTCAATGTATAGCTGAAATTGCAAATGATGACAAACAAACATGGTTTGGACGTTATTTACCACCAAACTTAATCTTAGGTGATGCCGGATCACGAGATGCCGCTATTCATGCGATTCAAGCTTGTATTCCTCACGCCCAATTATTGCCAATTGGTGTTGAACGCTTAAATTTAGTTGATGTTACGGTAAATGGACCATGGATTGTTACTGCTAAGGAACGTTGGCAAAAAGATGATTTATTCTGCTATGACTTAGTCTTGCGAGGTGCAGATGGAAGCTTACGAGAAACTTGGGAAGGATTACGTTTACACAAAGTATCAGCGATAGAATGGCAAAAAACAGGATGGGTCAAATCACTATTAGCACCATATGTAGAGCGTAGCGTTCAAGAATTAATACCAGAAGCATCTATAAATTTTAATAATAAGGAAAAACTAGTAAAACGACCAGATGGTAAACCGCAAATTCTGAACTCAGATTTAAAAGTATCAGTAAGCCATAGCAAAGAACTAAGTTTAACAATAACTGGAATACAAGATTTATCTTGTGATATAGAAGCAGTAATAAAACGCGACATTTGGACAGATTTATTAGGTAATCACCACAACTTAGTAGATATAATTTCTCAACAAGCCCATGAAAATATTGATAATGCCGCAACGCGAGTATGGACAGCAAAAGAATGCCTGAAAAAAGTTGGCGCATTGCCAGAAACACCTTTAACTATAAAAACAGTAACAAATAACGGCTGGATTTTATTTGGAGCAGGAAATATGACTATCGCCTCATCAGTGTTGACGATGAAAAACACACAACAAGCTTTAGCATTAGCGGTATTAGTAGGTACAAATCATGGATTATAAATGGCACCATATAGTCACCTTTGAAGAAACCAATTTAGTTGGCAACGTCTATTATGCCAACCATATTCGTTGGCAAGGCGCGTGTAGGGAAATGTTTTTAAAGGATCATGCGCCCGATATATTAGAACAATTATATCAGAACTTAGTTATGGTAACGACTCGCGTATCTTGTGAATATTTTAACGAATTGTTTGCTTTTGATGAAGTTATATTAACTATGCGAGCTGGAGAAGTGACTTCCAGTAGAGTTGTGATGTTATTTGATTATATTCGCGCTGATGAACTGATAGCGCGAGGAGAACAACAAATAGCTTGTATGAGTCAAAACCAGCCAACTCCAATACCAAAATCTCTACGCGATGCTCTAACTCCGTATCTATCACCATGAACAAGATTTTTTTCATAGGATTTGTCGCAATGATCTTGAATCATAACTATATTCAAGATCATTGGCAAATTTCTTTAACAATGGTATTTGGCTCCTTAATCGCTGGAGCTACTAGCGAAGGTGGTGGCGCAGTAGCTTTTCCAGTATTTACCAAATTATTAGACATAAATCCCATAGACGCTAAAGTTTTTTCACTTGCTATTCAATCAGTTGGAATGACAATGGCAACTATAGTGATAATATATCTAGGCATTCGAGTTGAATGGCGAGTTATTCGTTGGGCAAGCTTAGGTGGAGTCTTTGGAATTATAATAAGTTCAATTTGGCTAGCACCAATTTTGCCACCAGCCATCATTAAAATATCATTTACTGCAATGATAAGCAGTTTCGCCATTACCTTATTTATACTTAACCGTAATCAGCGAAATTTGCATAAGCATTTAATTATTTTCAATAATACTGAAAGAATAATATTAATAGCAACTGGATTTTTAGGTGGAATGATGAGTGGATTAGTAGGTAATGGCATCGACATTATGACATTTTCTATAATGATACTATTATTTAAAATGAACGAAAAGATAGCCACTCCTACCTCAGTTATATTAATGGCAATCAACGCCTTAGTAGGCTTTAGTGTGCAAATTTTCATCTTAGGCGGCTTAAATGCGCAAGTATATTCCTACTGGCAAGCCGCGATTCCAGTAGTAGTAATAGGTGCGCCACTAGGTGCAATTATTTGCAGTCGATTGAATCGTATAATTATAGTACGGATTTTATTAGTTCTAATAGCGATTGAACTAATCAGCTCAGTATTGCTAATACCATTAACTACTATGGTAACAATAAGTGGCATTATAACATTTATGATTTTTTCGATAATTTATTACTGGATATACCATTCATCTGACAGGTACTATTATCAATAATATTTTTCGTCAAAGGATTATATATAAGGGCAATTGGATTGCTCTTATACATAAGAAGGTGATTTAATGTCTAATTCATTCATGTGTGAGTTATTGAAGTTTGGCGTAAACCAGCAAGTTCTGTCATAGCTTCTATTCGTTTGGCTTCAAATTGTTCTACTTTTTCAGTTAAATCTAACAATTCTTGGTATTCTTCAGAACTTAAAGTCTCAGCCTGACGCTTAGCAATTAAATTATCATAAGCAGTTTGAATATCATACGGAAGCTTTTGATTAATTTTAAGTAAAAGTTCAGACTCACGACGTGGTATAGAAGCTACTTTACGTTGCGCTTGTATATGACGCAAAGACAAGGCAAATCTTTCTAAGTCAGATGAATTAAATTGTTTAACTACATTCATCAATTCATCAAAATTAATGTGTGCTTTAACTTGAACTGTAGGCATCATTTATTATCCTGTTTAAAAAAAATGATATATTTTACCATATACCCTATTATGATAAGCAACTTAACCGTTATCAGCGAAATTTTCATAAGCATTTAATTATTTTCAATAATACTGAAAGAATAATATTAGAAGAATGGTTTTTTCGATAATTTATTATTGGATATACCATTCTCATAACGATAAACCGTTCGGATGGGTGACATTAGCTGGTCATGCTACTGAGTACGATTGTAACAAACCTAGTGATGTGTCTCTGTTTCTGCAAAGTATTTCTAAGATGAAAGAAAATACCAAGTTAGCTATCCGTAAGCCTAGACTCATTCACTGCCACCGCCGCTAATGGCAAAATAACCATCAATTGGACCACAGGAACTGAAACTGACAATGCTGGTTTTACCCTTTGGAGAGCTACACAGATCAAAATGTTGAAGCTGGTGTAACATATTGTTATGGTTTAGAAGATGTTGATTATGATGGAAAACGTACTTTCCATGCTGATAAGATTATATCTGCTAGATTGAATTAAGCTACAGACCTGACAGGTTTTATTTAGTTAAATATATCTTCTAATGTATCACGAATATACAGAATTAAATAGGAAGTGAGGCTTTAGCCTCGCCCCTTATAAAATCAAATGCGTATTGTTTACGATACAGAATAGAATAAAGAAAGTAGGTTGGGCTTACTCCGCTTAGCTTCGTTACTTCGTTTTCTATCGTCAGCCCAACCTACGAACTACGAATAAAATCTTAGAGGGCTTAAATCCACAAGTATATTCCTATTGGCAAGCCGCGATTCCAGTAGTAGTAATAGCCATTGAACTAATCAGCTCACTTTTGCTAATACCATTCATCTGGCAGTTGACGATGATAACAAAAATCACTAAAATAGCTAATTCCCAAAAATAGTATGTGGAAATCAACAGGTTTTTTAGCCAAAGTTTAGCTATTTTAGCAATGCTATCACAACAATAATTTGCATTGTTATAAACCATTCCATTCAATACAAGCAATTTCAAGTGAAGGCAAACAATTTATTGGTAAACCATTAATACAAAAATTTATTAGTTTTTCGACTCCGGGTTTACAAGCACTTTCTTTTTCAAATTTAGGATAAACATCTATTTCATTAATAGATGAATCATTGTTATTCAGGTAATGTATCCATGTTTCAATATTGCGTTTTGGAACTAAACGTACAATTTTTTCATTGTCTTGCGGTAAGGGAACTAATTGATTTAATCGTTCTTTTACAGATAACTTATCTGCATCAATCATAATAACAAGTGCTTTTGATAAATGAGCTTTTTGTCGTAATAATTTAACCTGTATTGAATATTCGCGGCGAACAAACTGTTCGCCTGCACCCCTGCCAGCAGGGCAAACTATGACTCGAATTTGTCTTTCTGTGATATGATACCGCTTTTTTAAATAATGACGAATAAAAACTTCGTGTTGTCTATCTTCACAAAGTATTATTACTTGTGAATAACGCCTACTCATAATTTATCCAACCTCTTGCCACCAATTCAGATATAGGTAATGTCTTGTCTAACTCTGTCTGAAATATAGGATGTACACGCACTGCACGCCCTTTGAGTCTTTCAAACCAATATCCTTTGGATGCCGCAAGATAGTTGATTAATTCTGGATGGTGAGATATAAAAAATATTTGACAAGCTTCTTGTTCGGCTTTGTCAGCCATTTGTAATAGCCACGGTTGAATTTCTGGTAAAGCTAAAAAATTTTCTGGTTCGTCTAAACATAAAGTTAAATCATTTTCACAAGAATAATTTAATAATGTATAAAGTATTATAAGTGCTTGTTGCCCTTCAGAAAGTTCATTAAAATAAAATTCTAATTTTGAACCAAAACGGAAAGTTTCTTCATTTTGGCTTTGAAATTTCACTTTTAGTTGTCTTGCATGTTCTCCATCATTAACAAGTGATAGTGTATCAAATCCTTCAATTGCATCTCGTAAACTTTGTTGTAATGTTGCATACATAGCAGGCTGCTCTTGTAATAAGTTACGATACCATGAAGCAAAGTTGCTTAAATCTGTATTAGGCTGTGTCACTTCAAATTCGCTACGTGATTGTATAGCAAAAGGATTCATACGTAAAACATAAATTTGATTGATACGGTTTTTAAACCAAGTTAAACGTGTATTATTGTTATTCGGCAAAATGGTGGTTAAACCAGAACGATTCCAATCAAAATTAAAACGAGCTGCTGGTGAAAAATCATCATTATATAGTTGTATTTCACCTTCTAAAAATTTATAGAGAATTTGTCCATCAAATACTAAGCTTTCTTGTTTAACGTGACTTTGCCGCTGTTGAACTTGATGTTCAATTTCTAAACGATATTGATAGCTTCCTATTTCAAGTTCTAATGTCTGAATATTCAATAATTGCCAACGTGTCAGGCTGTTGATTGTAAATGATTTTGATGCAGTTTCACCTTGAATAAACTTTTGTAATAACACTAAAATTTCAAACATTGATGATTTACCGCTACCATTAGCACCTAATAACAGGTTTAATGATTTAGCCGTTAATTCAAAATTAACAAAAGATTTAAAATTATCAATGTATAAACGTGTAATCATGTGAAGTTTTCCTAAAAAAATTATTAGTATATCATATTATATATATTAGCTAATATGTTAGAGCTTCATTGCCTAATTCTTGTATTTGAATATTAATTTTGTTAAAATGGCAATTTGATTATGAATATTATAAATTAAGCTACAGACCTGACAGGTCTTTTATAAAAAATATTATATGTAAATATAATTGTTACAAAAAAATTTTTTAAAAAAAATTTGGCAAAAATCACCAAAATGTCCGTCTATAATAAATGTCGAAATTATTCGATGACACAAAACATCTAGGTGATTAATATGAAATCAATTGTTGCAGCAACAATACTATGCCTGAGCATGGTAGTACCATCTGTGGCGTGGTCAGCCAATTTTCCTGAAGCGGGCGTTGATAAAACTACTTCTATAGGTCAGTTTGGAATTCGACTCACTCAAAAGTGGGGAAAAACTATATTAGGAATCAATGATTGTCCTACTAATCCAAAATGTTTATTCCTGAGTCCATTCTTAATTGATTATAATACTCAAATCGGTCGTAGTGATCCACATAAGGATTCTAATGATGCTAATAGCACTGATAAAAAAGGTGCTTTTATATGTGATCAACCGGGACCGGGTGTTCCAGCTTGCAGTAATTTTGCCGCAAAAACAGTTAAAGATAGTGATTTAATCCTTCCAACATTTCCTGTTCCTTTGAAGTTTAATGAAGGTCCTAATGGCACGAGAGAAATACATACCCAAATTCTAACATTCAATATGAATCATTGGAAAAATCAACTACGTTGCGATGCTAAATTTTCAGCTAATTCAGTTAAAGCTGGTAGTGCAGCCCCCAAAAGAGATCGTAGCATTGGTGAAATAGAAGCCAAAACTGCTAATGGAGATTTTTCCTGCTGAAAGTTTTTTTAATGTCTTTGTAGAAGTTGATGTAGATTGGAACTTAGATAACACTCGTAATCTGATAGTATATAACAAAAGCCCATTAGTTATTCAAAATGCGAATTTGAATAAATTACCACCTCGTGTAGTTTACGTACATGATGGTAAAGAAAATGCTCCAGCGGTTTATGATACTGTAACTGGTGAACCAGTTGGATGGATAACATTAGCTGGTCATGGTGTTGGTTATGATTGTAGTCAAATTGATCAATTCAAAGAAATTATGCTTAGCATGAAAGAAGTGAAAAAATTAGAACCAATTATACCTTCAGCCGGTGTTGATAGAACTACTTCTTTAGGACGATTTGGTATCAGACTGACTAAAGAAATGGGACAAAAACTCTTTAAGATAGATACTTGCCCATTTGGTGATCCTAAATGTTTTGTCAGAAGTCCAGTACTACTTGATACTAATACTCGAATTGGTCGTAGCGCACCACATAAAGATGCTGATCCAACAGACACTGGTGGTGCTGATGTATGTAAACAAGGTACTAATAACTCTTGCAGCCAATTTTTTGCTGCCAAAGTTAAAGATAGTGACTTCTCTAATAATCCATTTATAGATGGACCTGCTGGTACTAGAGAAATACATACACAAATTGTCGGATTCAATATGAATCATTGGGAAAGACAAAAAAATTGTGATGCTAAGTTTTCAGCTAATGCAATTAGAGCTGGTGGTACGATACCACGTAGTATTGGTGAAGTGGAAGTTAAGACTGGTGTTGCAGGTGAATTTCCAGCAGAAAGTTTCTTTGATATCTTTGTAGAAGTTGATCTTGATTGGAATTTAGATAATACAATAGATATAACGCTAATCAATAAAAGTCCATTAGTGATTAAAAATGGTAATTTAATGAAATTGCCACCTGTGGTGATATATAACCACGGTGGTAGTGATAATGCACCAGCGGTTTATAACAAAGATACCGGCGAACCATTTGGATGGGTGACTATAGCTGGTCATGGTGTTGGCTATGATTGTACTAAAGTTAAAGAATTTGTAAAAGTTGTAGATGATATGAAAGAACAAACCAACTTAGAACCTTTGGTACCAATACTATCAGTAAGCCTAGACACATTCACAACCAACGCGGCTGATGGTAAAATCACCATAAATTGGACCACAGGAACTGAAACCAACAATGCTGGTTTTACCCTTTGGAGAGCTACACCAAAAGATGGTCAATGTTCTCTTGATCCTTCTAATTATAAGGATGTAAAACAAGTTCAACCTTTGGTTTATTCTAAATCTCAAGATGGAGTCTTGGGTGCAAGTTATTCTGAACCAGATCAAAATGTTGAAGCTGGTGTAACATATTGTTATGGTTTAGAAGATGTTGATTATGATGGAACACGTACTTTCCATGTAGATAATATTATATCTGCTACTTTCAATTAACCGACAGACCTGTCAGGTTTTTAAAACCTGACAGGTCTTATCATTATAATGTGTAAATTTATTATATATAATATCTTATTATTTGCAACAACGATAGTTCAAGCAAATGATATTAAAATCATCAATTCTGATGCAAAGCAGCTAATTGTAGAATTCAATTCTTGTGTTAGCAGCGGCTTATTAATACAAGTACCATCAACTGGTAATTTTTGGGCTGAGCTGTTGGATATTAATAAACCAGTTAAAGAATTAGTAGAACTTGGTGTTAGACAAATTTTACGCGATATTCCAGTTAGTCGCTTACGAGTTTTGCCATGTCAAGGCAATTATAAAGTTCAAAAAATCCGCCTAAAAATTCATTTTGAAAATTCCTTACGAAAATCACGTATTAAAATTTTTAAAACTAAACCACATCAAGCTTTAAGAATTGAAACCACAAAAAATGGTATTTATAGAATATATTATCAACAAGCAGTAAAAGCTGGAATGCCAGCGGCAATAATTCCAGAAAATTTACAATTATTTAATCAAGGCAAACAAGTTGCTGTTACAATTAATTTACCAGAACAATATCTTGAATTTTATGCAGAATCCAAAGTTTATTGGTTATATTGGAACACAAACAGTTTAGGTAAAAGAATCAATTCAATTGACAGTAAAGCTATTCACATTGAACAAGATAATATTTGGGGAAGACATGAGTCGAAAGGGTTTTGGCAACGACTAAATGCTTTAGATGTTAAAAATTATAACATCCCCTCACAAAATTCAGCAACAACAATTAAGATAGCTTTTTATGGTTACACTACAGCGGCTCCTCATCCTAATCATCATACATTAATTTACTTAAATGACAACTTAATTGGAGACGCTAGTTGGGATGGTAGAACTGAATATATTCAGGAAATGTTAGTGCCAGCATCAATATTTAATCAGGATTCTAATATTTTAACTATCAAATTGCCCGGAGATACTGGAGCAATTGTTGATAGTATTTTTCTTGATTGGATAGAATTGCATGGCAATAATTCTATTATAAATAAAATACATAGTCCAAAAAATATAAGTGTTTGGCAATCACCTGAACTAAAAAATCCAAATAACGGCGCAGATTATATACTAATTACCGCCAAAGAATTTTTGCCAGCAGTAGAACCATTAGCCGAATTACGCCACCAACAAGGTTTGCGCGTTAAAACTGTTAGCGTCGAAGACATTTATAATGAATTCAATCATGGCTTAGCTGATTCAGCCGCTATTAAGGAATTCTTAGCTTATACCTATAAAAACTGGGCTAAGCCAGCACCAAATTATGTATTTCTAGTTGGAGATGCCAAAATAAATTTAGAAGATAGCAAGGTACCAACTCATCTCTACGTCAGTGCTGAAAATATAATAACTCCTGATGACAACTGGTATGTAAGTGTGGCAGGAAATGATAATTTACCAGATATGTTGATTGGTAGAATTCCGGGAAACAATCCAGAAATGGTAAGGCAAATAATTCATAAAATCATATGTTTTGAGAATTCAACTAATGAAGCACCTGATAAAGTATTATTAGTTGCTGATAATGAAACTCAATTTCATGATTTTAATGAGCGTTTATTTAAGATATTGCCAGCGCAATATGAGGCTGATAAAATTTATTTAGAACCCTACGTAGAAGCAACTCAAGCCAATCAAGACATTATTGCTAGCATAAACAATGGTGTAATGATGAGCAATTATATTGGACATGGCACAATAGACAAATGGAGTATTGACAAAGGATTATTTAAATCAAGCGATGTAGAAAAACTAAACAATGAACAACTAATTTTTGCATTAATGCTGACATGTATCAATGGATACTTTATAAGCTCCTACGCATATTCCCTTGCCGAAGAGATGGTAATATCTAAAACTGGGGCGATTGGAGTATTTGCCGCCAGCAATTTTACCTATTTATGGGAAAATGCGATCTTAGCCAAATATATATTTGACAGCGTGTTCAAACAAGGTAATAGAAAATTAGGTTTAATTACCACCCAAGCCAAGATAAAGGCATATGAACAAGGGGCATCAGCAGAAGTTTTAAGGATGTTTACCCTTTTTGGTGATCCTGCGCTGAGCTTGAAAAACTAATTAATTTATTTATATCATATAGAAACTGATGTGACGCACTATAAGTACAACTAATTACGTGGATAAACGAATAAAGCATAAAATAGCAAGCCAAATAATTCATTACTTCATTACTGAGTTTAGCTTACTCCGCTCCGTGACTGCGTATCGCTGACTTTTTTCACCATTTATAATGAAGTTATTTGCTTGCATAAAAATAACTTTGGATAAAATTTTCCAAATAAAGTTGTTGTTTTTCTTGTGGAATTTGTAGAACCTCTATGGTTGTCATTTTAATAACCTTTGAATAAAGTTAGGTTTTTTAGGTATCTGAAGCATTCTCTTACATAATAGTCATCATTCATCTTAATGTCAAGCTAAATTACTAGCATAAAATTCATATACTTACAATTTAATTTATTTTTTTTTGGCAAAATTCATCAAAATGTCCGTCTTATAATATCGTAAATTAAAAACTTAATATTTAACTTGGAGTAATGATGATGAAATCATATCTAAAAAAACAGAGGCTATTAAAACTAGCCAGTATCGCTTTTACTATGTCATTTGGGGTGTTGACAGCTCCATCGACGTTCGCCAATATAATCCTAAACGGTGGTTTTGAGAAACCTACTATACCTAATGGAACATGGAATAATTTTAATTCTATTCTAGGATGGACCTTATCTTTTGGACCTGAAGTTGATATAGTAAACAATTTACCGGGATTAGGAATTCCATATGAAGGCAATAACTTTATAGAGTTAGATAGTAGCGCAAGTAGTGGTATTTACCAAGATGTGCCTACTAAACCTCGACAATGCTATACCTTAAAATTTGCCATTTCACCTCGTCCAAATAGACCAGCTTCTGATAATAAAATTAGAGTATTATGGAACGGAAATATTTTAGATGATCTTTCAGCAGGCGCAGGAGCAAATACCACATCATGGAGTGTTTATGCTTATACAGTAACTGGCAGTGTTGGTAGCACCACACGTTTGGAATTTCAAGATACAGGTCCATCAAATAAGCATGGTATGTTTCTTGACGCGGTTTCTTTAGAAAACTGCGATTTTAAACCTTGCAAAGATGATGAAACAAAGGTTTATCAGACTGATGTAGCTAAGCCTAGTGATAACATGTTAGCCGCATATCCTGATCAAAAATTTAAGGGGTTTGGTGATACAGGGGGGAATCAGTTTTTTGGTCATACCTTTACCAGTTTAAACATACCGGGCAAGACGATTGTTGGAGCAACACTAGAAGTTAAAGCTAAACCCGGTCGCTCTTCATTATCTAATAATGACAGCCTTCATTTGAAATTTTATGGTCCTAGTGGCAGTAGTTTAACTTCTGGCTGGGGTACTTACTTTGGTTCAGGTAATCCTAATCTCGGTTTACTCCCACAACAGTGGATCATTATATTTTATCAAAATGGTCAGACTTTCAATTTAAATTTAGGAAATTTAACAAAACTAGGAACACCTCCGAATGCTGGAGTTAGTATTATTAATGAGTTAAATACTCATGGCTTTTTGGATGTATTAGTCCAAGATGATACTACGGTTGAATCTATTAAATTAACTGTACATTATAAGTGTAAATTTGATGTTTGGGTCAGAGATAATAATAATGATACAGGAATAGAACCTAGTCCTCCCAGCAACGTTTGTAATTCTTGGTGGTGTTCAAGAGATATTGTTATGACTAACAATAGTGTCGTTACAGGTCCAAACCTATCTTTACCAACTCATCAACCACTAGTGCTTGGAACTACAAATTATATTAATGCTCTTATACGTAATAAAAGTCCAATAAACGCTCATAATGTAAATGTGGAATTTTATACCCATTATAGTGGTACGTCAGGAGGATGGTCTTTTGCAGGCAATCATATTATTTCTAGTTTAGCATTAAATGGCACATATCTGGCCAGCATTCCTTGGAATGTACCTAGTTTTACTGCTGGAAACATAGGTAAACATTATTGTGTGCAAGTACGTTTGAAAACACCAATAGATCCTAGTACAGCTAATAATTCTGTTAAATATAATAATAACATAGCTCAGAGAAACCTCGAAACCATTCATTTGCAAGATAAGAAACCTATTGTTGTAGGTTTAAATGTGCTTACAATGAAAGAGACAGGAATACTAACACTGGTCTTTGAGGCAACAAACGAAAAGGGAAAAGTTATAAAATTAGCAAAGGAATTAACAAATGTAACGCTTGGCGGACTAGAAAATTTACCTATTAAAGATCCAAAAGGTCTAGAAATAATAGATGGAAAAGAAGCTAAACTTACTGGAGATAAGGGATCAATTGTTATAGAAGTAAAAAAAGGCGAAGAACTCAAATTGAATTTGACATTTGCTCCAACTGCTTTAACACAAAAAGACTTATCTGGAAAAGTCTATTTCCATGTTAAACAATTTGAAGGAAAAGAGTTGATTGGTGGTGTGAGTTATGAATTACGTCCACCAGAAGAACAACTATCTGTAAACCTAGATTCATTCACAGCCAACGTCACTGATGGCAAAGTAACCATAAATTGGACCACTGGAACTGAAACCAACAACGCTGGTTTTACTCTTTGGAGAGCTACACCAATAGATGGGCAATGTTCTCTTGAACCTTCTAATTATCAAGATGTAAGACAAGTTCAACCTTTGGTTTATTCTAAATCTCAAGATGGAGTCTTGGGTGCAAGTTATTCTGAACAAGATCAAAATGTTGAAGCTGGTGTAACATATTGTTATGGTTTAGAAGATATTGAATATGATGGAACACGTACTTTCCATGCTGATAAGATCATATCTGCTACATTGGATTAATTTGCAGACCTGTCAGGTTTTTAAAACCTGCCAGTTATAAGACTCAAAAAATCCGCCTCAAAATCCCTTAGGATAATTCCAGAAAATTTACAACTATTTAATCAAAATAAAGAAGTTGCAGTTACAATTAATTTATTTAAATAACAACTTGATTGGATAGAATTGCATGGCAAAAATGTATGTATTTCTAGTTGGAGATGCTAAAATCAATTTAGAAGATAGCAAAGTGCCAACTCACCTCTACACCACCCAAGCCAAGATAAAGGCATATGAACTTGGAGCCTCAGCAGAAGTTTTAAGGATGTTTACCCTTTTTGGTGATCCTGCGCTAAGCTTGAAATAGGTGTCAAAACTTGTCCGTTACCTTTTTCATGTCTGTATGTCTGAATTTTAAAAGTCACATATTTTAGTCTTAATATATTAAGATATTCTAATTAATATTAAGGAGTAATCAAATATGATTTACATAAAAAAAATGGTTTTTATTAGTTTATTTGCTGTAGAATTAGTATTCGCTAATGAGTTTTTAGTTACTGATCAGGATTTTCCGAAAACTAATGCTAAAATGGAAAATTTGGGTAAGTTTTTATTTTTTGATAAAATTTTAAGTGGCAATAAAAATATCTCATGCGCTACTTGTCATCATCCTTTTGCCGCTACTGGTGATGGTATCTCTTTAGCTATTGGTACTGGCGGAATTGGCTTAGGTGTGATGCGAAATCCTAATAATATTAAAGCTAGAGTGGCTCGTAATTCTCCACATATATTTAATTTAGGAGCTTTGGAATTTACTACATTATTTCATGATGGCAGAGTAACAAAACTTATAAGCCCTGCTGGTGATGATTTACCTTTAGGCTTAGATAATCCATTGGCTGTACAGGCTATGTTTCCAGTAACATCTGATGCAGAAATGGCGGGTGAAAAAGGAGAAAATCCTATTGCAGATGCAGTAGCTAATGGTAATTTAATTAGTGCGTGGCAACAATTAGCTGAAAGATTGCAGAAAATAGATGAGTATGTTAATTTATTTATTGCTGCTTTTGCAGATGTTAATGCTGCGCAAGATATTACTTATGTACATGCCGCTAATGCCATTTCTAGCTTTGAAGCTGCTGCTTTCCGCTGCACTAATTCTCCTTTTGATCAATATTTGCGTGGTAATCACGACGTAGCTAGTCAACAGCAAATTCGAGGTGCTAAATTATTTTATGGAAAAGCGCGTTGTAGCAGTTGTCATAGTGGAGCATTTCAAACAGATCATAAATTTCATGCTATTGGAATTCCTCAAATTGGTCCGGGGAAAGGTGATAATTTACCCGGTTATAATGATGGACATGATGATTTTGGTCGTGAGCGAGTAACTAACAATGAAAATGATCGTTTTAAATTTCGCACACCATCTCTACGTCAAGTCGCTATGACTGGACCTTGGGGTCATGATGGTGCGTATAATGATTTAGAACAAATGGTACGCCATCATCTAAATCCAGTTGAGGTTTTAAATAATTATGATATTAGTCAAGCCGTATTAGCTTCGAGAGCTGATCTTGATAAAATTGATCTTATCGTGCATCAAGATAAAAAGCGTCGTCAAGCAATAATTGATGCAATTGAAATTAAGCCTATAAAATTAACTGATAAAGAAGTTTCTGATTTAGTGGCATTTTTACATGCTTTGACTGATGTTAATTGTATCGATCTTCGTAAGACTGCTGTGAATCAAGTGCCTAGTGGTTTGGCTATTAGAGATTAGTGGTTTTAAACACTAACATAGTAGCAGTGTAAAATAATTATAGTATATTTATTATGGTTTGCAACAACAATAGTTCAAGCAATTTTACCTATTTATGGGAAAATGCGATCTTAGCCAAATAAATATTTGACAGCGTGTTCAAACAAGGCAATAGAAAATTAGGTTTAATTACCACCGAAGCCAAGATAAAGGCATATGAACTTGGAGCCTCAGCAGAAGTTTTAAGGATGTTTACACTTTTTGGTGATCCTGCGCTGAGGTTGAAAAACTAATTAATCACACCTTTTGTAAATTTTACTCATCATTAACTTTAAGGTTAAAACAAATACTAAGATAAAATTCAGATACTTAGAATTTAAATTAAGTTTTTTTGGCAAAAATCATCAAAGTGTCCGTCTTATAATATCGTAAATTAAAAACTTAATATTTAACTTGGAGTAATAATGATGAAATCATATCTAAAAAAACAGAGGCTATTAAAACTAGCCAATATAAGTATAGTGGCGTTGAGTTTAATAACTCCAGCCGCTTATGCAGAAGAACCTTGCCAAAATGAAACAAAAGTTTATGAACCTACAACGGCTATTCCTAGTGATAACATGCAAGATAAATATCCTAATAATACTTTTAAGGGGTTTGGCAATACCAGTATAAATAAGTTTGTTGGTCATACCTTTACAGGTTTAAAGATACTGGGCAAGACGATTGTTGGAGCAACATTAGAAGTTAAAGCTAAACCTGGTAATTCTTCACTATCGAGTAATGATACCCTTCTGTTGATATTTTTTGGTGCTAGTGGCAGTAGTTTAGCTCCTGGATGGGGTCAGCACTTTGGTCCAGGTAATTCTACTCCCGGTTTACTCTCTTTACCCTCAAATCAGTGGCAGACTGCAACTTATTCAAATGGTTATACTTTTAATTTAGATTTAGGAGCTCTTCCTAATGGTGGAGTTAATATCATTAATGATTTAAATACTCATGGCTTTTTGGATGTATTGGTAGAAGATGATACCACAGTTGAATCTGTTAAATTAACTGTAAAGTATAAATGTCATTTATCACCTTGCCAATATAAGCCAAATTTGTATTATCTTGATGAAGACAAGCCAATGAATGTCTGGGAAATGACCAGTTATTTGGATAGATCCTCAAAGCATCAGCAAAAAATAGTACAGCAGATTTGTTTTACTGCTCCAAGTCTAGCTGCTGATACTCATTGTGCTTATGACTGG
>NZ_MCBX01000021.1 GCF_001723685.1 Candidatus Marithrix sp. Canyon 246 | reverse complement strand
CGACTTATAAAGAAGTGTTGAATTCAGATGCAGCAATTTATGGTGGCAGTAATGTTCATAACAATGATTTAAAGGCAGAAAAAATAGCCTGCATGAATCAACAATATTCTATTTCAGTTACTTTGCCACCTTTGGGGGCTTTGATATTAAGCCCTGAAGGGGCGAAATAATACAAGGTCCCTCCTAATGTCGGGAGGGCAACGCCCTAGGTAAATTAGGATTGATTTCATTTAGCCCTGAAAGGGCGAAATAATGATGTTTATGTTTTATTACGCCCTTTCAGGGCTAAATTCAAATAACATCCGCACCTAGGGCGTTGCTGCCTTAGTGGCGGCAAATAAGATTTTGTCAATTTTTAAGCCAAAGAGTTTGTTTAGTAACTGATGTTACGCACCATTATTCATAACTTAATTCTAGCAATGGAATATGCAAATCTTTATTAAATTTTACCAGCATTGACTATTACAAAGAGCCTGATTTCCTTGATCAAGCGTACCAAAGTGATTCCACTTAGAATTTATAGCATAAAAAAGTTGACCATTTTGCGTAGCTAGCCCTGTTTGAGATTGATTATTATAAATACGATAATAAATTAGTTCATTTCCTGAACCTTGAGTTTGCGTTGTGGAATGTGGAGAAAATAAGTCTGAATAATCTTGTTCAAGTCTATCAAAAATAGCATTTGATTTATCTTCAAATGTCAATTCAGAAACAGTAGTTTCATTAGAATTATTGTTGTTGCTACTACTATCACCTTCCTTATAATCCAACAAAACGCTATCTGAACTCACCGTAATGGTTTTAACTACTTCTGCTTGTAAATTGCCACCAGAAAAGCTAACTTGATATTCACCTTCTTCTGTGACGGGAATTGCATATCCACCTCCAGCAGAAGTGATAGCATAATACTTACCTTTATTTGGCATAACAGTTACATTTGCATAAGCTTCACCAACATCATAACGCGCATTATTATTACTATCTTTCCAAACAGTTCCAACAATAAAGCGATTAAAGTGATTTGAACTGGAAGTTTGAGCTATAGCATAATTACCGGTTGTCACTAACTGGCTATTATTAGCTACAGCGGCAATACCAACATTAGTATAATTACCATCTAAAGCCATAACAGCTTTACGATGCCCTCGTGTTGTTTGCATACCACCATCATTACCACCCCAATCAATATTCCAAGCTGCGTGAGCATTAAGAGCATTATCTGAGTAAGCAAATACATTACCACGAATATTACTATACTGAAAGCCAGCATTTTCAACTCGTTCAAATTGTCCATTATGATCTTGAGCATTTCTAGCAATTAAATCTACAGAATGTTCATAAGCTGCATTATATAAACGTACATCAAATGCTGCCGGTGGTTTTGCTGTATATCCATTAAATTCATTTTGTAATTGTGTAGTATCAACTTTAAAATAATCACGCCCACCAGCAACATCATTTTCACTAGAACTAGCTAACCAAGCACCCTCAGCAGCAGGATCTTGTCGCGCTCTATTCATAAGCCAAACAATCATTTGTTCTGAATCATTAGGATGTTGCCCATCAGCAGTTTTGTGATATGTCCATTCTTCACTAGGTGCAGCATAAGCTAAATTAGCAGTGAATAAATAACTTAATGTTAATATAGTTTTTTTTCTAAATTTCATTTTATGACTCTCTTTTGACTTCAATATATCTAATATATTAATTATTAGCAATAATAGATTAAGATTCAAGAGAAAGGTAAAATATTTCTGAACTAGGATCTTCTACATCCATTTTGATTACATCTGCATGGTTGTAAGGAGGCAAATACACCAACAAATGTACCCAGTGCAATTGTTACTGCCCATGTCCGTTGCGAGCTACAATGACAGTCAGCTTGTTGTCGAAATTTATTTCCAGTTTATCAAAGCGTCGAAAATTGCTAAAATATAATTTTTTGATAATCATTAATTACAATTTGTTACAAATCTGATAAGCTTGTTACAAGCATTTTCTGTAAGATACAACCTCTCAATATCAATTTTCGGAGTTATTCAGATGAATAAAGTTAAAAAAATCATTATTTGACAGAACCCTTTTATCGTGTAGATCCATCTCGCCAACGAGAAACTGGTGGTTATGGTTTAGGTTTATATCTTGTTAAGATGATTGTTGAGAGTCAAGAAAATCTTGGTGCTAAGGTTAGTATTAAATTTGATGTTATAATATAAATATTTAGAATAAGTGTACTTAATCATGAGTCAAATAACACCAGAAAATAATGAGTTGGAAGAAGAAAATTCTTTAAATAATCATGTGTCTGATTACCCTGATATTAGTATTAAAATGACTAAGGAACAGTTCAGTATCTTTGAACTAAAACGTCGTTATGAAAAAAATAAAACAATTATAATGAATCCTGATTTTCAACGAGAAGGTAATTTATGGACAGACAAACAAAAATCTGAATTGATTGAGTCTATATTAATGGGAATACCTATTCCGATTATTTATTTATTTGAAGATGAACAGGGATTTAAACAAGTTGTTGATGGGCGGCAGCGTTTAAGCTGTATTTTTGATTTTATCAATAATGAATTTACATTAAACAATCTTAATCTTTTAAAGGATCTGAATGGTAAGGTATTTGAACAAATAACACCACAATTTCAAGCAAAAATAGAGGATTATCAA
Source organism: Candidatus Marithrix sp. Canyon 246 (assembly GCF_001723685.1). Taxonomy (GTDB): domain Bacteria; phylum Pseudomonadota; class Gammaproteobacteria; order Beggiatoales; family Beggiatoaceae; genus Marithrix. The sequence continues at coordinate 44,838 of NZ_MCBX01000021.1, read as the reverse complement.
TTATTCGCCTACACTATAGAATATCCAACACCTGAAAAAATTAAATTTGATATTTTTGATCGTGTAAATAGGGGTGGTACACAATTAAATAATCAGGAAATGCGTAATGCTTTATATTTAGGTAAAGTAACTAAACTTTTAAATAGCTTATCTAAGTCAGAATATTTTTTATTAGCTACAGGTAAGACAATTTCTCCAAAAAGAATGAAAGATAAATATATTATCTTACGTTTTTTAGGGTTCTTTTTATTGCGTACAGAACAGCTAAAGGGTATTGAATATAAAAGTGATATAGATGAGTTTTTAGCAAAAGTCATGCAGTACATAAATAATAGCTTTACTGATGAGCAGATAGAACAATTAGAATCTGTATTTCATTTAGCTATGCAGAATTGTTATAATGTCTTAGGCGAAAATGCTTTTCGTTTTAGTAATTCTGGTAAAAAAATACCAATTAACATGGGATTGTTTGAATCTTTAAGTTATATGTTAAGCATTGCATTGCCTAAAAATCTCAATAGAAAAAAATTAAAACAAAAAATTGAAGACTTAAAACAGGAAATGAATCAAAGTAATAACTTTGGAAGATTTGGTTATCGTTTTGATAAAGCAGATCAAATAAGAAAGGAATTAATAAATGCTCAGTAAATTAGAAATTGAGAATTTTAAAAGTATTGATTCTCAAGTTTTTACAATAAAACCTCTAACAATATTAACAGGCTTAAACTCCACCGGCAAATCCTCGCTTATTCAAGCAATTTTATTGTTAAGTCGATTTTATTCATATAGTAAACAAGATATTGTAAGCACATTGGTTGCTCACTTTTCTGATTTTAGTGAGATTCGTAATAAATACAAAAATGCTAAATTCTTAAAAATTAGTGCCGATCATTATTCATTATTGATGGATTATGATAATGTTGAGCATTCAACTGTCTTAGATGGGGCAGCCTTAAATTATGAAGATAAACTTTATTATCTTTCTGCTAACAGAATAGGGCAAGAACAATTAGCTCTTTTAAGTAAAGAACAAAAAATTGGACGAAATGGCGAATATATTTTTGGTTATTTTGAACATAATAAAGATGCCTTACTTGAAAACTCATTAGTAAAATTTAAAACATCAGGGCGTACATTAAAAGCACAAGTTAATGAATGGTTACAATATATTATCGAACTGCCAATTTCCTTACAGACAGAAAAAATAACCTCAACTAATGTTAAGGTATCTTTTAGTAGTGATGGAATTGACGCGATTAATCCGTTTAATTTAGGTGCTGGAAATAGTTATTTAGTCAAAGTACTGATTGTGACTTTAATGTGTCGTCAAAAAGATCTATTGCTAATTGAAAATCCAGAGATTCATTTACACCCTAAAGCACAAGCACGACTAGGTGAATTTTTTGCTTGGGTAGCTCAAGCAGGTGTTCAGATAATTGTTGAGACGCATTGTGAGCATTTAATTAATAAAGTAAAGTATCAAATTTATCAAGAAGAATTATCAGCAGATGATGCGATTATTTATTATAAACCATCTATACAAGAAGACTTTATTCAGTTAGCTGTTAATCAAAGAGGAAAATTTATTGATAAGGAGGGGAATAGAGTTATGTTTCCATCAGGTTTTTTTGATTCAACTTTGCAAGAGTTATTGGAAATAGGATGAGTAAATATTCTCTGGTTTTAAGTGATGAATTGTTAGCTCTCTATTTGGATTTTAAAGATGGCAAAGTTGATGATTGTAAGTTGCTTGAGCCTTTTCTGAGCTATTATCATGCTCCTCACCTAACAAATGTTGAACAATTAAAAGGTATTGAATATGAAGATACCGAACTCTTACAACAATTATCAGCACAAGGTTTTATTTCGCAACCTTTAGAAGAGTTAGCAGAACAAACGCGCTATAAAATTATTTTAAATACAGAAATATCTTATTTTCCTTACGTTCATATTTTAAAGGATTCCATAGAAAAAAATTTTAGTTTGACATTTCGTGTCGGTGAAAACCGTGACAAAGCAATTCAACTAATAACAGCTCTATGTGCTAATGCAAAGTTTATTTTGATTTTTGATAGTTATTTTTGTGATAACTGGCAAGATACACAGAATTTTTTTAAGCAGATTATACCTAAGAAAAGCTTGACATTATTGCATGAAGATCATTTAAATTCCAAAGTCTCAGAGATTAAAAAAATTTATGCTGGCTGGAAAATAAAACCAGATAGCCGTCATATGTTTACCAAATCGCATGATCGCTATTTGTTGATAGACAATCAAATTGAGATTATTTTAAGTAGTGGCTTTCAATATTTATTCGCAACGGATAAAGACTTGACTTGTTTGGTTAGATGTAAATAACTGTTTAATTGATTGGAGTACAAAGCTTTGCTTTGAATTCCAAAAAATTTAAAACCCTTCCCGATATTCCCGTAACCACATTTCTAATAATGGCACTCTAAATTTCCAGCTATCTCCGTCGGGGATTATGTAGCCGTAGTTTTTGAGTTTTGATAAGCTCCGTTTGTCGGTTATTGGTTGTTTATTTAGTATTTGTTCTACTGTTGGTTGGCATTGGTGATTGTCGCAAAATTCTGTCCAGAATGTCTTTAGGGCATAAGTGTCAGGTTGCACAATTTTGTCGGTGATTACTTGTTGTAAATCTTCTAGTGTCATGTTTTTGCGGCTTTCTTTATTTGCTATTATTACTATGTGGCGACATAGCATTTGTAGTAGTGCTGGATGTCCTTGAGTTAGTTCTAACATGCGTTTAATTACTGTGTCTGGATAATTTAAATCTACCGGTTCTGTAATTAGGCGCGTTGCATCTTGCGGTTTTAGGTAATCGACTCGCAGTGGCATGGCCTGAATGAAGTAGTTATCCCAATTGGGATTTTTTAGATCGGCGAATTGAGCAGCTCCTACGAATAGGAATACTATTTGATTTTGTTGTTGTGAGAAACTTCGCATCGCGCCTAATAGCATTTTGCCTTGTTCAGGATCCTTGCTAAAAATGCGTTCATGTAGGGCTTCGTATTCGTCAAAAGCTAGGATTATTTTCTCTTCATGTTGTTGACTTAGGGTTTCTAGGTAAGTTTGCATTTTCCCCCAAGCTTGTAGCCAATTATCAGTTTGTTGCCAGTCAATTGTTGTGGATTTGAAAATTTTATTTAGGCGTTGATGCAAGTTTTTTAACCAAGTTTGTAAATTATTTACTTTGTGGTTTTGACAGTCTTGATAAATAACTTGGAAACGGCTGCCTAAGAGTAGTGGTAAAAATTTTAATAGACTGCTTTTGCCAACTCTACGTTGTCCGTAACATAGAAACATTGGCATTGTGCGTGCTGTGAGAATTTGGTGTTGCAATTCTTCTTTTAGATCATCTCTACCAAAGAAAATATTTTTGTCTCCGTCGGGATCTAAAATGTCACCATAACGGTAAATATTGAGAGTAATCGGTTCTTGTCTTTCTGCCTTTAGAGTCAATTGCGCTAGACGTTCTTTAGTTGCCATTAGCCATTGATCAAGTGCTGGTAGATAGTACTGATGCCAGCGATAGGGTTCGAGTATGGTTAAGTCTCTAAACTTTTGCAATTGTTCATTAAAATTTATAATTTGTTCTTTTTGTAGACTAATTTGATGTTCTTTGTCATAAGCTATAAATTGGTTTTGGAGTTTTTCAAACTTATTAAGCCAGCCTTCAGAAGGTGTCAGCTTTGGAGTTTCCTGAATTAGGGGCGGAGGCAATAGGTATTGTTTTTGTAAAGGATGGTGTAACCAGTTGCCCGCAGTGGCTGCGTGAGCAATGTGCATAGCCAGTTGTTTTTGTAATGGACGGTATTCTTGGAGAAAGTTGACAAAAGCCAAGCCTGTTTCAGAGTCTTGTTGGGCTAGAGTGGTGAATTTACGGGTTAGAACCCAAATATGTAGCCAAATCACACCATCATTAATATATGAATTGTTGGTCAAATTGACAGAACGTTGTGATTTTAGAAAATGCCAAGGATACAACCAAATGCTAAATCTTTCAAACTTCTATAATCATCAAAATTAATAAAAAAGTAAGCTTTCTCCCACAATGTGGTATAGGTTTGCCATTGCTGAAGTATATATTTTGGCATATCGGGATGAAAAACTAGCAGTAAATCAAAACCAGCAATAATAACAACGCTAATGAAATAAATCACTAAAGTCAATGGGACAATGAGGATAAAGAAATTGATGCTAAGACTTTTTAAAAGTATGTTATGTATTTGAGCTTCATTCAAAGATTCTTCATATCGCCGTAATAAAATTGGTTCAAAAATCAGCCATTGCAAAACTTGCAAGTTATTTTTTGGAGTGCTTGGTTTATCAAATAACTTAGACATAACGACTTAATCCTTACGTTTTTTAAACAGTTCGCTGATTTTTTCTATTAAAACAATCGGCCAGTCTGAAAAGACTATATTTAACAAACGAATATCCAATTTCGACGTTTTAAACTCTCCTTCAATATTAAACAACATCTTATCATAACGGACTTGTGTCATTATCAACAAGGCAACATGGCGGTAATTTTTCAAACTATTGAGCCGTTCATAAAAACCTTGATTAAATCGAGCATCCACATCAGCGTTACCCATAACATCCAAGTGATTTAATACAATGATAAACTGCTGTTCAGTTTGCTCCAAATCCGATAAAATATCAAATAAATCAGGGCATTCATTTAAGGGTTTCTGATGAAACTGCTGCCATAAATGCAATAAAAATTGCTTATAATCCCTGAAAGGGCGAAATAATATAGCCTATGGCAACGCCCTAGGTGCGAATGTTATTTAAATTTAGCCCTGAAGGGGCGTATTAAAAAACATCATTATTTCGCCCCTTCAGGGCTAAATTAAATCAATCCTAATTCACCTAGGGCGTTGCCCTAGGCTATATTATTACGCCCCTTCAGGGCTTAGTTTAAAACTTATCCCCCAACAAAAATTCCAATGCGCGATCTATCCGAATATGTGGCAGCCCATTGCCATGTATATTCGCTAAACGTGGAGGTTTGAAATCCAAAAAGTGAAATCTATCTTTTACCCATTCTTCTGGTAATGGGGTTTTTACTGGTACTTCGCCGGGAAATAAGGCTATTGGTTTATTTGATTCTATCGGTACGCCTTTTATGCAAGAAATTCTTTGACCCTTATAGGTAGCGTGAGCCGCTTGTGTGCATTTTACTGATGCTAGTGCTAAGGTTTTTGTATCTACTCCTTCAAAATTGGCGTTGTTATGAGTGTTTGCTAGCATGTTTTGTAAAAATGCTTCCAAATTTGGCAGTTGTTCTGGTGTTACATGATCTGCCTTAGTGGCGGCAAATAAGATTTTGTCAATTTTTAAACCAAATAGCTTGTTTAAAAATCCTGATTTTCCATAGTGAAAGCTTTTTAATACCATATTCAGCGAATCACGCATATCTGTAAAAGTTGCATAACCCTGATTAAAGGCTTTTAATACATCTGCTAGTATGATTTGACGATCAAAGCTAGAAAAATGTTCTCGGTAAAATTTTTTTACTATGTATTCTTTGTAATATTCATACCTTTTTTTCATTTCAGTATAAATAGTATTTCCATTATCAGTTTCAGGAATATTAAATAATGGACAAAATTCTAATACTGGTGCCCCTTTTAAATCATCTCCGGGCATGGTAAAACGTCCGGGTTGTAATAGATTTAAACCATATTGTTTTTTACATTTATATAAAAAATCTGTATATAAAACACTAGCTTCTCGTATGATGGTTGCATTTACTTCATCGCTAGGATTAAAAGTATCGAGAAATGTTCGCCATTGTTCTGATAAAGATAAACGCGGTTGCTCTTTACACTGTTCAACTATTTGTTGACACCATTGTTCGTAACTTAATTCTAACAAGGGTAAATCTAATAACCACTCACCCGGATAATCAATTATATCCACATATAAAGTATTTATAGGTGAAATATGTTTGGTCAAAGGATTATTAGAAATATAGCGAATTGCTAATCTGAGTTCACTGATGCCGCTAGTGGGTTTGGGCCATGTGGGAACTTCTCCACATAACTGTTCAATAGCTTGATCATAGCGAAATGAGGGAATATGCAAATCTGGTTGTGGCATAGCTTTCGTACCGCGTAAGCGGCCACTATTTGCAATTGTAAAAAATGGTAAGTGTGAAGACTCTGTACCATGTAATAACTGATGTACTAAAGAAGTAATAAAAACCGTTTTACCGCTGCGACTTAAACCGGTAACAGCTAATTTTACTTCTTTATCAAGTGTGCGATTAATTCGAGATAGCCATTCATTCATCTCGATATAATATCATATTAAGGAAGATGCAAACCTGACAGGTTTTTAAAACCTGTCAGGTTTAGTTGCACATTCCTAAGCTAATCTATCATCAGCAACATGATATTTTGGATCAGCGAGCAAATTAACTTCCACTAAATCACCAGCTTTATTCAACAATATACGGCATTCTTCACTTAAAGATTTAAGTTGTAATTTTTTACCTAAACGTTGATAGCGTTCAGCCAAAGCATCAATTGCTTCTATACCAGAATGATCCGCAACACGAGAATCATAAAAATCAACAATTACATGATCAGGATCTTTATGAGGATCAAAAATATTGTTAAAAGCATGTACTGAACCAAAAAATAATGGTCCTTGTAATTCATATATTTTTACACCATCTTCATTCACAAAAGCCTTAGCCTGCATTTGTTTAGCATGTTCCCATGCAAATACTAAAGCAGAAACAATCACACCAACAATAACAGCAACCGCTAAATCAGTTAATACCGTCACAACCGCAACCAGAATACCAACAAAGGTATCAGCCACAGGAATTTTGCCTAATAAACGGAAACTTGCCCATTCAAATGTGCCTAAAACCACAATAAACATCACACCTACTAAAGCAGCAACAGGAATCATTTCAATTAAACCTGAACCTACAAGAATAAACGCTAATAAAAACAAAGCGGCAGCAATACCAGATAAACGCCCTTTACCACCAGAATTGATGTTAATCATGCTTTGTCCAATCATGGCACAACCTCCCATACCACCAAAAAAGCCATTTACTGTATTACCAACACCTTGACCAATACATTCCTGATTCCCACGCCCGCGAGTTTCGGTCAATTCATCAATCAGTGTCAGCGTCAACAAGGATTCGATTAATCCCACAGCGGCAAGAATTAAAGAATATGGCAAAATTATATAAAGCATTTCTAAAGTCAAGGGAACTTCAGGCAGATGAAAAGTTGGTAAACCACCGGCGATACTAGCATTAGGATCACCAGTCATATCAGCTAATACATCTTGCACAGTACGCGAATCTAAATCAAAACCAAAAACCATAGCAGTAACTACAAGAATGGCAACTAAAGAGGCGGGAATTGCAGTTGTTAAACGTGGTAAAAAGTGAATAATCAACATGGTCAAGGCTATCAAACTAAGCATAATCCATAAACTTGAGCCAGTAACCCCTTTAAATTGCTGTAATTGAGCTAAGAAAATCACAATCGCAAGACCATTAACAAAACCAAGCATGACAGGATGTGGAACCATGCGAATAAATTTACCTAAATGTAAAATACCAGCAACAATTTGAAATATACCAGCGAGCAGCACTGCTGCAAATAAATATTCAACACCATGTTGTGAAACTAAGGCAACCATCACCACAGCCATTGCGCCAGTTGCGCCAGATATCATCCCGGGGCGACCACCAATTACAGCAGCAATCAAACCCATCATAAAAGCTGCATATAAGCCTACAAGGGGTTCTACGCCAGCAACAAAGGCAAAGGCGATTGCCTCTGGCACCAGCGCAAGTGATACAGTAAGACCAGAAAGTATGTCATTTTTGACACACATTTTACCGGGACAAGTAAGTTGAAACATGATATCCTCAAATTTAAAGGTTAATGATAGTGTATTATTATACATGAGAATATCATAATATACTTATTTATTTACGAATGTTACTAAAACAAGGTGCAAGACCTGACAGGTTTTAAAAACCTGTCAGGTCTGAATTTTATTTAGAGTATAAAAGAAGGTTAAAGACCTGACAGGTTTTTAAAACCTGTCAGGTCTGAATTTTATTTAGAGTATAAAAGAAGGTGAAAGACCTGACAGGTTTTAAAAACCTGTCAGGTCTGAATTTTATTTAGAGTATAAAAGAAGGTGAAAGACCTGACAGGTTTTTAAAACCTGTCAGGTCTGAATTTTATTTGTCAGCAAGGGTAAGTTTTTTCTGAGCTACATTTGATCTCAATGCCATAATTCCATCTTTTTCTAAACTACTTCCTTCTTTTAGATATATTCCATAGAATACATAGCTACCACCTATACCGGGGGGTATTTCAAAATCTAATATTTTTTGTTTTTTGCTTGAGGTTTCCAAAGATTTTTGAAAGGCTTGTGGTTTAAAGCTAAATGGCGCGAATGGAAGTGGTGTGTTATATATCATTTTACCAGAGGGCATTTCAATCATTGCCCATAGATCAACTCGTTGAAAACGATTTGTTTGTACTTTTTGTACTAAATTTACTGATAAGGTTTCTCCTACTTTATAGAATGTTTTTAAATTTTCAAATTCAATTTGAGCTGTTGTATCAGATTCTTCTGTTGTTGGTTGATTAGGCTCTTCTGTTGTTGGTTTATTAGGCTCTTCTGTTGTTGCTGCATTTACAGTAATAGTCTGTGTTTTAGTTGCTGTTGCACCTTTATTATCAGTAACAGTCAAAGTTATATCATAATTCCCAGCTGCTGAAAATTTCAGACTAGTTTTGACACCTTCAGCATTTTGCCCGTCAGATGATGCCCATTGATATTTAGCTATATTACCATCATCAGTAGATGTACTAGCATCCAATTGCACAGTCAAGGGCGCAACGCCAGTATTAGGATTCATAGTAAAAGCTGCTTGAGGTGGTGGATTGATGACACCAAGACCAGATTCCCATATTTTTACAGTTCCATCATCACTACCAGAATACACATAATTGCCATCCGGGGAGAAGGCTACTGAATTAATGCTACCTTCATGTCCTTTGAATGTGCGTAACGGCCATCAGGGGATAATACTACTGATTGAACACGATTATTATGCCCTTCTAATGTGTGTATTTTCTCCCAACTTGACACCTCCAACAGATTAATTATACTATTATAATAGAAACTATATACTGCGTAGCGGCCGTCCGATGAGAAAGTTACTCATAACTTGACATTACATTTGTAAGGTGCAAGACCTGACAGGTTTTTAAAACCTGTCAGGTCTGAGAGTTTTTATCTTTCTGAAAAGTTATATGCAGCAATTAGCAAAACAGGGAGAATTAACGACGAAAACCATATTCAAGAACAAAAAACTTAGGTTTTAAATGAGCCAATGGTTCTCGAAGTTTTGCCAACTCTGCTTCAGAACCATGAATTTCCAAACAAGTAAGTTCAGAAATTGTTAATGCTTCTTCTAATAAAGAACCCACATTTTCCAGATGTGTTAATACACCCTCTGCATCTTCATAACCTTCTCGACAATGAGCTTGTTCACCATTAAAACTAAAGCCATAATAGATACATTTAGCTTCATTATTAGTTTTTTCAACAAAGCGTTCACATAAAGTTTTAAAATCTTCTATCTTGCCACTAGCGATTTTAAAATAAGGTACGATTGTACAACATGTATCTTTGGTAGCCATTTTTTTATCCTTTTGAAAAAATTATACGCAATATACATTCCACAATTTAAACTCGCTTATCTTCAATAAAGCACTCGTAGGTTGGGCTTCCTATCGTCAGCCCAACCTACAATTATAAGTGTATAAATTATACAATCCAAGGTAAGTCTTGTAATTTTGTCATAAAAAGATAAGATTTCTTTAGTAGGAGTGGATAAACTATCTTATTTTAGTGAGAACTAAGTTATGATAACGATATATGATTTAAAACCAGCTTTTCAAAAGCTATTGCGCCCTTTATGTCAGCGTCTAGTCAATTGGGGTATTACTGCTAATCAAGTTACTATTGCAGCGGTTTTGTTATCTTTAGGCATGGGTGCAGCAATTGCATGGCAGCCACATGTACAATCTTTATTATTGTTATTGCCTATTGTATTATTTGTGCGTATGGCTTTAAATGCTATTGATGGTATGCTAGCTCGTGAACATGATATGAAAACTCCACTTGGAGCAATATTAAATGAGTTAGGTGATGTGGTAGCTGATGCTGGCTTATATTTACCATTTGCTTTATTAGTAAATGTTATGCCTATTTTAGTGGTGTTAGTGGTATTATTGGCAATTATCAGTGAAATGACTGGAGTGATTGCAGTGCAAATAGGTGCTAGTCGCCGCTACGATGGTCCAATGGGTAAAAGTGATAGAGCTTTTATATTTGGATTGATTGCTTTGTTATTAGGTTTAGGAATTTCGCTGGGAATGTGGATTAATCTGATTTTTATTTTGATGATTGGATTGTTAATTGTTACGATTTTTAATCGCGCTTTTCAGGCGATAAAAGAGGTTCAAAATGTTTGAATGGCATGTCAAACCAGCATTATTATGGGCAAGTGCAGGCATAATAATATTATTAATATGCGCAACAATAATAATTAAACTCTTGCCCTACAAAGAAGAATTAAACGCGCGTTTGCGTTCATGGTGGTGGATGGCGGGGATTTTTATTCTGGCTATGTTGATGGATCCTATAATTTCATTAATCATGATTGGCTTTTTGAGTTTTCTAGCTTTTAAAGAGTATTTATCTTTAATTCCTACTCGTCGTGCTGATAGGCGCGTTTTACTTTGGGCTTATTTGGCAATTCCGCTGCAATATTATTGGATTAGCATTGCTTGGTATGGCGTATTTATTATCTTTATTCCCGTTTATATGTTTTTGTTTTTACCGATTAGAATGTTGCTAATTGGAGAAACCCAAGGCTTTTTAAAAGCTGCCGGCACCTTGCATTGGGGTTTGATGATTACAGTATTTTGTCTTAGTCATGCTGCTTATTTATTAGTCTTACCGGATGCAGTGAATCCGATTGCTGGCAGTGCTGGATTATTATTATTTTTAATCTTTTTAACTGAATTTAATGATGTGTTGCAATATGTATGGGGCAAATTGTTAGGCAAGCATAAAATCATACCAAAAGTCAGCCCGAATAAAACATGGGAAGGATTTTTAGGAGGTTTAGTTACTACAACTTTATTAGCTACTTTACTTGCGCCTTGGCTAACTCCTTTGACTTTTGGGCAATCAATATTTTTTGGTGCATTAATAGCTACTGCGGGTTTTTTTGGAGATGTGACTCTTTCAGCATTAAAACGCGATTTAGGAATTAAAGATAGTGGCAATATATTACCCGGGCATGGCGGAATTTTAGATCGAGTTGATAGTTTGACTTATACAGCACCTTTATTTTTTCATGGCTTGATTTATTTACATTATTAATATGTTTAATCGAATCTTACGTTACTTATTTTTTGCTATATTTGTACGTCCATTAGTATTAATTATCCTTGGTTTAAATCTGCGCCACCGTGAACGTTTACCTAAAAAAGGTCCAGCGATTATAATTGCGAATCATAATAGTCATTTGGATACATTAGTGTTAATGAGTTTATTTCCGACTTTGCCACACCCAATAGCGGCAGCAGATTATTTTTTACGTAATCCTATATTGGCTTGGTTTGCTCTAAAAATAATTGGCATAATTCCTATACAACGAACTATAAAAGCACATTCTGATCCTTTTGAAGCCGCTACTAATGCTCTATCAGAAGGAAAAATTCTGATATTATTTCCGGAAGGAACACGCGGAAAACCAGAACAAATGGATAAATTCAAAAGCGGCATTGCTCATTTAGCAAAACATAATCCTCAAATACCAGTGATACCAATATTTCTACACGGCTTAGGCAAAGCACTTCCTAAAGGAGAAACAGTGTTTGTGCCATTTTTTTGTGATATTTTTGTAGGAGAAGCCTTGCCATTTTGTGAGAATAAAAAACAATATATGGAACAATTGGATTCTGCTATGCAGCAATTAGCAAAAGAGGGAATGTTTGCGCCTTGGGAGTAATAAATACCCCAAATTTTGGGGTATTTAATTTAAAACCTAAAACCTAAAACCTACTTTTAACCCATACTGTTGAATATCACCAAATGAAACTTCACCGTTAATAATCAACAACGGCAGCGGCGAAAATTGAATACCAGCTAATGCTCGATAACTAGTTTCATTGACATCACCCAAAGTCACTATTTCTGAATTTTCACTGCCATTCACCCGAATCATAGACACGCCACCATACGGAGTCAACATAAGAAAACCTTTACTGACAAGCAAATCGAGTGACTGAGTATTTAAATCAACATCATCAACACCTAGAAGTTGACTATAACTAGCTCTGACACTAACAGCCGGTGTTACGATTGAGCCTTCGAGAATGGCATATTTAGCCTCAATTCCCCACAATTTTATATTGGAATTAGGCACAGCCATATACATCGCGCCTACATCTATGTTAAAAGGTAAACCTTTTTGAACATGCAACCTTGGTACAGCTAGAAAAGGATATGGATCATTATCATCAACCAATTTTTGCCAATATTGTTCTTGATCATTAATATCAGTTACCACCATTTCGACAGAAGCATCAAACCCTGTGATACCCAAAGGTTCAGCGGGAGCCATTGGATTAAACAATAGACTGGTTCCAAATTCCTTGACAAAGTTCTTAAAATCACCCTGCGTAATTTGATCTGTGAATTCAATATCTTTTGCCGTAGCTAAACTAGTTAGCGATAATAACACTAGCATTAATGTATATATTTTCATGTTTGTTCTCTATAAGTTTTCATGGATACTTATTCTAACAAATTTTTATCATCATTGAATATCCAGATGGAAATTTGAATTCTGAATCTTGAACATATCTTAAATAATAGATTTATTCATAATAGAAAGCTAGTTAAAAATCAGATATAATTATATTTTTAAAAATATTGTGCTACCATAATTGTGAGTATTGAAACTGATCGTTTAATCAGTCCCATAGAAAGTTCTGATGATAAGGTTATTGATAAGGCTATTCGCCCAACAAAGCTAAGTGATTATGTTGGGCAAGCGCATGTTAGTGAGCAAATGGAAATCTTTATTCCTGCTGCTAAATCACGCAAAGAGGCTCTTGATCATGTACTTATCTTTGGTCCACCGGTGGGGTGTTAAATCTGATGTGGTTTGGCAGCCAAAGTTTTTTAGATACCAGAAGAACATTTTTTTAATTTTTTATCGAAATTAGGGTCATACTGACGAACTGCTTCTTCAATATCCTTGTGGTCAGTTTCAATTTGATCTTCTAGGGCCTCATTCATATTTTCCATTTTGTGATCTGATAATGCAGCTGTTCCTGTAAAACCACTACTAACCGATTCACGAGTAGAGTCACCACCTACTACACGTCGCTCACCAAGTGTTGCAGAAAATGGAGGAACCCAATCCTCTACTTTTTTTCCTGCTTTTTTATCTTTCAACCATTCTTCTCTAGATTCTATATTCTTGTCAAGCTTGTTCATGAATTCTTTACGTTCATCTTTATACTTTTTCTCAATACAATTCAGTTTGGTTTGAGCCTTTTTTTCATCATCAGTAGTGTTAAAAAAAAGAGCAGTTCTTTTTTCCTGAACTTCTTTTTTAGCAATAGTAGTATTGTCAAGTTCAGTAATTTTCACAGCCAGTGCGGTTCCAAGTAAACCATCATTAACTTGTTTTTTTAACCATTTCATATTTTCTATTGTCTTTTCAGGATCTGTTTCATCCTGCATTAGGTTTAGCATTTCGCCACCCACTTGGTAGTTTTGTGTCCGAGCTGCTATATGATTTTTAGTGACACTATTTATACGTGGACTAGGTCCAGCAGCATTAAATACGGTTGCTACACTATTGGGCGAATTGGAAAGAGCTTCATATACTTCGCCTCCACCTTTTGAATGTCCAGTATACTCAACTTGAGGGTTGCTTGTTTTAAGGAGCCCACCCAATTTTTTTGCGGCAAAATATGATGGAGCATCCTCCTTCTTTGCATCAGGTAATTGATTATTGATATTATTTTTCCAATCAATTAGATTATTCTTATTCGTCCCCCGAAAAGTTACAACATATTTTTCATCACGCTGATCATAAAAAACGCTAGCCCGATAACCATTTTTTTCATTGGAAAAATAACTTTGTTCTAGGGAATTAACAGGAAGTTTTAATGCAGATTCTAGCTGCCTTAATGATTCTTCTGAATTAGTATCAATCAATTTAAGGCAAGAGGGTGATTTAGCAAGCTTTCCGTTTATGTCGATGTCATAGATTGCAGTCGCAGCTTTTGCTCGACGTGCGGCTTTTTGATCTTTTTTATGTTGATCCAGTTTCACCTTCAACATCTTTTTTGTTGAACTATCGCCAGTTTTATCCTCTTTGATGGCATTTTCAGCAATCCGTGAAAAACAGTCTTCCGCCTGTTGCTGTTTTTGGCACTCAGGACTTTTATGATGTGAACATGATTGAATAGCAGGGCTCATTTAAGATATTTTCTCAGTTAGCTATAATTTTTTAAAGACGTTTCAGAAGACGTAATCGACTCTTATTTTTACTACCATTAGGATCAATTGCTTGTACCGCACCTGTTTGAACAAATTCAAGTAAAGGAGTACCTGCTGCGTCAGTCGCTATTGGCGACGCACCTGCATCTAGTAATAACTGCACAGCATCATATTCTTCTATTATCGCAGCTGCAATTACAAGTTGGCGTTTACCACGGGTATGCAAAGATGGGTTAGCCCCTTTTTTTAATGCCATTTCCAGAAAATTAAGTTTACCGCTTGCTACAAGGTAATACAGCATTGGCTCATCATCAGGCATAAGTACATTTAAATCACATTGTCCGCTGTTAATGAGCGTCTCCATGATTAAAGGGGCTGTCCGTGAAAGTTCGTAAGCAGCGGTTAAAGCGTTATATCCATCGTCTTGCTTGATATTGGGATTAGCTCCTAACTTCAATAAGGCAGCAACTGCGGGTTGATTTAGTTGAATGACTGAATAAATTAACGGTGTAATTCCATTCACACCCGATTCATTAATATCTGCACCATAATTTAATGTCTCAGACACACCAGCCTTGTCATCTCGTATCAGGCTGTCTAATAACTTCATTGTTGGATTTGAAAAAAGATGATTCTGATCCATAATAACTCCTGTATAATTTGAAATAAAGAAAGAACAACTCATTAAAATGACTATTACTACCAAATACATGGCGTGTTGTGACTTTGCAATTAATGAGGAAGCCATTTTAAATCCAACTCTTACGATATAAGAATTCAGAATTGTATCCTACATCTTCTAAGAGCATGTGCTGTAAACTATTTCTACGATCTCCTGATGTCATTGATTTATCCATAAAACCCATAATTGCCTGTTGCGTATATATTTCATGGAATGCCAAACTTGCAAGCATAAGTAAAATCAAAGTAAGACGATCATCGCGGTTTTTAATATCAATCAATGGATAAAATTGCTCAAATAGTGACTGTATTTCTTGTTCTGGAATAATATAATCAAATAATTGTAGTTCTTCTTTTACAAATTTGACGCATTGCCTTCGATAGTAGGCTAAATTAAGTGCATCCATTTGTTCTTCTCTAATTGTTATCATTCTGTAAAGTCCATCATTTTCAAAAATAAAATCAAGCTATTTTCAGTCGGCTTCATCATACCCCGTCTGTTAAAATAGGATTATATGTTTCCCCGATAGTAGCTGAATTAAGAAATAAACTAATTAGTTTATTTCTTAATTCGTTGTACTTTTCAAATTTTTTACATTATAGATTTATTAATAATAGAAAGCTAGTTAAAAATCAGATATAATTATATTTTTAAAAATATTGTGCTACCATAATTGTGAGTATTGAAACTGATCGTTTAATCAGTCCCATAGAAAGTTCTGATGATAAGGTTATTGATAAGGCTATTCGCCCAACAAAGCTAAGTGATTATGTTGGGCAAGCGCATGTTAGTGAGCAAATGGAAATCTTTATTCCTGCTGCTAAATCACGCAAAGAGGCTCTTGATCATGTACTTATCTTTGGTCCACCGGGTACCGGTAAAACTACTTTATCACATATCATTGCTAATGAAATGGAGGCAAATTTACGTCAAACATCAGGTCCGATTTTAGAACGTCCGGGTGATTTAGCCGCTTTATTAACTAATTTAGAGCCTAATGATGTTTTATTTATAGATGAAATTCATCGTCTCAGCCCTATGGTTGAGGAAATTTTATATCCAGCAATGGAAGATTTTCAATTAGATATTATGATTGGTGAAGGGCCTTCAGCTCGTTCGATTAAAATTGATTTACCCCCTTTCACCCTCATAGGTGCTACTACTCGCGCTGGTTTATTAACATCACCTTTACGTGATCGTTTTGGTATTACTCAGCGTCTTGAATTTTATTCTCATAATGATTTAGCTAGTATTATTAGTCGTTCTGCTGGTATATTGAATTTAGAAATGGATGATGATGCTGCAAATGAATTAGCGCGTCGATCACGAGGTACTCCACGTATTAGTAATCGCTTATTAAGACGAGTACGTGATTATGCTCAAGTACGTGCAAATGGTATTATTAATCATAAAGTTACACAACAAGCATTAGATTTACTCAATGTTGATACATATGGTTTGGATATGATGGACCGAAAATTGCTAATGGCAATGATGGAGAAATTTAATGGTGGACCAGTAGGTATAGAAAATTTAGCCGCTATTATAGGTGAAGAACGCGGTACAATCGAAGATGTTATTGAACCATTTTTATTACAACAGGGTTTATTAATACGCACTCCAAGAGGCCGAGTCGTCACCGCCTTAACATGGCAACATTTTGATTTAAATAAGAAAAAACTATAAATATAAAAAAATGAATGAATTATCATTGGTACAATTAGTGCAAAATGCCAGTATATTAGTACAACTGGTAATGCTATTTTTATTAACAATTTCCATCTATTCATGGACGCTAATTTTTCGCAAAAGTCGTTTTTTAAAGAAGGCTCGTAAAGCAGCGAAAGAGTTTGAAGATAGTTTTTGGAAGTTTAAAGATTTAAATGGATTATATAATCGTATCTGTAGTTATGATGAAGAACCAACAGGTATGGAAAATATTTTTACATCTGGATATATGGAATTTATCAGGTTAAGTAAACAAGCTAATATGTCAGCAGATGCTTTATTAGATGGATCACAACGCGCTATGCGTGTGGCTTTACATCGAGAACTAGATCAGTTAGATGCTAATTTACCTGCATTAGCTACAGTCGGTTCTGTAAGCCCATATATAGGTTTGTTTGGAACTGTCTGGGGTATTATGAATTCTTTTCATGCTTTAGGTAGTATGCAGCAAGTTACATTAGCAATGGTAGCACCCGGTATTTCTGAAGCATTAATTGCTACAGCAATGGGTTTATTTGCAGCAATTCCAGCGGTAATGGCTTATAATCAGTATGTTAATGATGCAGATCGTTTAACTACTCGTTATGATACATTTTTAGACGAATTTACCGGTATATTACAACGTCAAGCACACTTAAATTCATAACTATGTCGCAACATTATCGTCGTCGCCGTCGTCGCATCACTGATATGAATGTAGTGCCTTATATTGATGTGATGTTAGTATTGTTAATTATTTTTATGATCACTTCACCTTTATTAAGTAAAAGTGTTGATGTGGAATTGCCAAATGTTAAAAAAGCAACAACAGTATCTTCTTCAAAGACAGAGATTATTATTGTTTCTATTAATGCACAAGGACAATTATTTATTAATTCAGATACAAAACCACTTTCAACAGAACAACTTATGACTCGTATTACTGCATTAAGACGTTTATCTTCAAATTCATCTGTGTTAGTAAGAGGAGATAGTAGTTTAGCTTATGGTGAGATTGTAAAAGTAATGTCATTATTACAAGGTATTGGAGTTGCTAAAGTTGGATTAATGACAAAACCATTAAAATAGTGATATGTGGGATAAAATAGTTTCATTTATTTATGCTCTTATTATTAATGTCATTCTGTTCGCTATATTAATATATAGTTTTAACTGGCTTAATACATCTAAATCTAAATCTAAATCTACAACTATTATTAATGAAGTTATTGTAGATGAAAATGCTGTAGATGCTGAAATTGAGCGTTTAACACAAGTAAAACAAGCTGAACAGCAAAAAAATAAATATGATCATATAATTACAGAATCATATTTAGAACAATTAAGTCAGCAAGAACAACAAGCAAGACAAGAAATAGAAGCATTAAAACAACGTAGATTAGTAGAAATGGAAGCTTTAGAAGCACTTAGGCTGGAAGCACAATTAGCGAAAGATAATTAAAAAAATGTGGGATAAATTTATTTCATTTTTTAATTCGATAGTTATTCATGGTTTATTATTCGCTATCTTAGTTATAAGTATAACATGGCAAAAGATACCAGAAATAAAAATATCACCTTCATCTCCTGAACCAGAACAACCGGTTATGCAAGCAGTTGCAATGAATGAGGAGCAATGGTTAGCTACGATTAAAAATAATGAAAAAACTTCTGTACCTATAACAAAATTGGAACAGAGCTTAATTGATAAAAGACAAGCTTTAAATGAATTACGTCAACAAAAGCAATTAGAAGTACAGCGTTTAGCCTTAATTAAGCAACGTCAAGTAACTGAAGCGGCTGCATTGGAAAAGTTTAAACGCGAACAAATTGAAAGACGTAAGTTAGAAAAACAAGCTCGTTTAGCTAAAATTGCCGAAGAAAAACGTCGTCAAATAGCAGAAATGGCACGTTTAAAGCGTCGAGAAAAACTGCGACGTGCATATGAGGCAACTGAACAAGCTCGTATAGCTAAAGAGAAAAAACGTGAAGCGGTAAAACTGGCTTTATTAGCTAGAAAACAAAGGCGTGATGCGGCTGAACGCGCTCGTTTAGCTAGAGAAAAACAACGTCGTGCTGCTAGACGTGCTCGTTTAATACGAGAACGTAAACAAGCAGCTAAGCGAGCTGAACGCGCTCGTAGTTTAGCTCAAAAAAGACAGACTCAACTTGCTAAAGAACGCGCTCGTCGTATCGCTGAAGAGAAAAAATTACAAGCGGAAGAAGATGAAAAAAAGAAACTTGTTGAACGTAAAAAATTGGATGAAGATAAGGCTAAAAATCGTAAAACACTGATTAAAACGACAGTAAAAAACATTCAAACTCAAGTTTTGAGTAAATGGATACGCCCTAGGGGTGCTAATAATAATACTTCTTGTGTTATAGAATTGCGTGTCAAGAGTAACGGGGTTATTAGCTCTGTTATTGTCAGTGAAAGTAGCGGCGATAAAGTTTTTGATCAATCAGCAGTCGTAGCTATACGCCGTTCATCACCATTACCTATTCCTGCTGAATTAAGTGATACTTTTAAACATTTTAAATTTACTTTTAGACCCAAATAAACCATGCTAAAAATAATATTTTTATTTATAAGTTATTTTATATTCATAAGCAATAGCTATGCTATTTTAAATATAGACATTGTAGGTGGCAAAGAAGATAACGGAAAAAAAGCTATTGCCATTGTACCTTTTGCTCAACAAACTGGAATGCAATCATTACCTCAAAATATTGTTGGTATTATTTCTAAAAATTTAACAAGTAGTGGGCTGTTTAATCCTTTAGCTAGAAAAAAATTACCAGAGCAACCTTTTTATGCTCGTCAAGTTAATTTTGCCCGTTGGCAGGCTATGAATATTCCTTATTTAGTTATTGGACGAGCGATTAGCAATACGACTGGAAATTATAAAATAGAATTTGAATTATTTGATGTTTATGATCAGAAGCGTCTAATCGGATTAGCCTATCAAGCAACTACTCAAACTTTAAAACAAGTATCAAATAAGATAACTGATGATATTTATTATGCAATTATAGGAAAACGTGGTATTTTTAGTACACGTATTGCTTATGTGAGTGTACATCGACAAAATGGTCAAAAACCACAATATCATCTATCAATTTCAGATGTAGACGGGCAAAATCCCCAATTAATGTTAAGGTCAAATGAACCGATTTTTTCACCCCGTTGGTCTCCAGATGGAAAAAGTATTGCCTATGTCACTTATAGCAATATCGCTCAACGTAAACGTATGGCGGTTTATATACAGGAAATTAGTACTGGTAAACAGATCTTAGTTTCAGCATATCGTGGTTTGAATGCCGCTCCTGCATGGTCTCCTGATAGTCAATATTTAGCCTTAACTTTATCAAAAGATAATAACCCAGAAATATATATATATACCATAAAAAAACGCAAATTCAAACGTTTAACTAAAAATAAAGCTATTGATACTGAAGCTGAATGGGCACCAAATGGTAAATCAATTGTATTTACATCTGATCGTTATAAGAAAAAACCTCAGATTTATCGTGTTGGAGTGAATGGTGGCAAAGTACGACGCTTAACTTTTAAAGGAGGTTATAATGCACGCGCTAGGTTTTCCCCGGATGGTAGTAAATTAACTTTTTTACATCAAAAAAAAGGTCAATATCAAATTGCTGTTTTAAGCTTAAAAACTAAAAAGTTAAGAATTGTTAGTAACACTAAATTCAATGATTCACCTAGTTTTGCACCTAATGGAGAAGTTATAATATATTCAACTGGCAATGAACTTGCTACAGTGTCAGTTGATGGTAAAATACAAAAGCGTTTAACTATACCAATAAGTGAAGTGCGTGAACCAACATGGTCACCTTTTACACAATAATAGGAGATTTTCAATGAAAATATGGCATACGGTATTATTAATATTTTTAACTGTTGTTATATCAACAGCTTGTGCTAAAAAACCGCTAGTGAAAAAAAGCAATAAAGCTCAACAGGCATCACGGATACCGCCACCGCTATTTAAACCACAACGCCCTTCAATGCAACCTAATTTTCCAGTAGCAACAGTGCATACTGGAAATGGTACTAGTTTGGCAGCTGGTAATTTTCCAAATTTCACAAATGAAGGTTCAAATCAGCGTCTTAGCGGCATTCCTAGTCAACGAATAATTTATTTTGATTTCAATAAAAGTACTTTAACAGAAAAGGATCGTAAGATTCTACAATCTCATGCAAGTTTTTTGAAAAAAAATCCTAATAGTTTCGTGCGTTTAGAAGGGCATACTGATGAACGTGGTTCACGCGAATATAATTTAGCATTAGGTGAGCGGCGTGCGAAGACTACACAAGAGTTATTATTGAAATTAGGCGTTATAGAAAATCAAATTTCTATTTTAAGTTATGGTGAAGAACAAGCAATTGCTTTAGAGCATACAGCAAAAGCATGGCGGAAAAATCGTAGAGTTGAGTTGGTTTATCCTTAAATCTTGGATCCAATTATACGACTTGCTTGTTTTATTTTATTGCTTATTGGTTTAACAATAAGCAATTGGTTTTTTATTGTTGTAGTACCATTGTTTTTGGTAATATTTAGGTGTTATTGTAGTTTCTCTTCAGTTTTGCCATTGTTAATGCGTTTACGCTGGTTTTTTTTATCTTTATTAGTTCTACACGCTTTCCATAATCTTGCTGTTTTAATAATTATTGTTTTAGCGTCTCATTTATTAATGTTTACCACTTCAATTCAACAACTGGTTGCTGCTTTATTGTGGTGGTTATATCCAGTTAAAAAACTAGGTTTTGAGACTGAAAGATTCGCAGTTAGACTGAGTCTAATTTTTGAAACTGTAGAATCTGTGCAAAAACTTCAAGTCAACCCTATCAAAAACATAACTGAAACTGTCAGCAATTTATTTATACAAATATTGGATCATGCTGAAACCACTCCATTAGTTAGTTTAGAAATAGCAGAAACGAAATCACCGCCTGTATGGCAATGGATTTATCCAGTTTTATTGATGATTGGTTGTTTGATTATATAAAATCCCAGTAAGGCATTCATTAGTGCCATTTTAGAATACTTCTTTATATTTTCTAGTCTTATCGGTGCTGCTATTATTTTTTTTTGTTTTAACAGTCGCGCTCGCGTTGTACCTTCTAGTAAGGGTGTTGTTGGTGTAATCCATTTCTTGTCATCATAAAATGCAAGATTGGCAATTGATGTATCTGTTATAAATCCATTTTTGATGATTAATATATCATCTGCTCCTCTTGCTCCTGCCTGTAATTGATTTAAAGCGTCTCTATTTAAGTATTTAAATTGATAATTAATATCATTAGCTATAACAGTTTGAAAGGTTTTAAATTGTCTATCTGTGTAGCTACTATATTGAATATCTTCAATTGTATTTGAATAAATAACACGACATTTATAAATACCATTTGTTGATGGAGCAACAATAAATTGTTTTAGATCAATGGTATTCGATTGGCTGTTAAAATGTTGTCTGGTATAATTTAGACGCTGGTTATGAAATTCTAAATGTTGTGGAATTCCATTGATAATTTTGATGGTTTCTAATAAAAATTGTTGATTTGACATATTGGTTGTACTAGTTATAAAAAGAGTCAATATATGATATAATAATAGCATTATGAATAATGCTACAATACTTTATCAAAACAGTGAAACTTATTTAAAACAATTACTCAAAAACCAATTGCCAACTGCTAGTAAATTTTTTCTGTTTGGTTCTAGGGCAAATGGTTCAGCCGGTTTTGCGTCAGATATTGATATTGGTATTTTGCCTCAAAAACCGTTGGATCATACAACCATTGCAAAACTACAGGAAATAATAGAAGAGTCTTTTATTCCTTATGATGTTGATTTGGTTGACTTTTCAAAAGTTTCCGAACAGTTTAAACAGCAAGCCCTGAAGAAAATTATTCCATGGAATTAAAACTAAAAGTTTTTAAACAAAGTTTAGAAGGTTTTGACTATCTAGCAAATGTGGATTATAAACTCTTAGAAGGAGTGCTGGATCCACGTCTTATTGATGGCTTGGAAAATGGTTTGGTGCAAAAATTTGAAATTGTCACAGAACAAAGCTGGAAATTAATTAAAACATTGCTTCTCAAACACGAAGCGGTAGATACTAAAACACCAAAGCAAGCCATCAAAGCTTATTATACTGCTGGCTATATCAATGAAGATGATTATTTACTTTGGATACAAGCACTGAATGACAGAAACACACTAAGTCATCGTTATGATGAAGCAGCTTATCAACAAACTTTAGTTAAAATGTCTGAGTATGCAAGTTTTTTCAAAAGACTGGAAAAATTAGTAGAACAGCGATTAACTGATGTTTAATAATCCCGATTATTTTCCTCAATTATTCGCTCTACCAATGGCTTAAAAAAATTGATCAATATCTGAAATTCTTTTAATCTGCCTGATGTGCGTCGCCAGACAAAGCCTAAACGCCGGCTTGGTATTGGTGGTTTAAAATGGCGTATTTCTAAGTCATTTTGTTGATATGCTTCTCTAGTTAAACTAGTTACTGGTAATAAGGTGATGCCAAAACCATTGGCTACCATTTGAGTTAGTGTTCCTAAGCTACTTGCTTGTACTTGAGTTTGTTCTTTAGCTCCCATTTGTTTGCATACTGATAGTGCATGTTGTCGTAAACAATGCCCATCCTCTAATAGCAATACTTGTTGTTCTGCTAATGTACTTTCAGTAATTACCTTTTGTTTGCAGAGCGGATGTTTGCTTGGCATTGCTACTACAAATGGTTCTTCTGCAATGTCTTGGCTCATTAAATCGCCAATCTCAATTGGTAAAGCTAATAAGGCTAAATCTAATTGCCCTTCACGTAGCCGCTGTAATAATAAATAGGTTTTTTCTTCTTGTAAGATTAAGGATAAATCTGGATAGGCTTGGCGTAATTTAGGTAATATCTTTGGTAACAAGTATGGACCAATCGTTGGAATAACGCCTAAAGATAGAGGATTTGTAAGCGGCTCACAATTGGATTGTGCAGTTTCAATTAATTCATTCACATCACCTAAAATAAATCGCGCTCGTTGAATAATTTCATTGCCTAAAGGCGTTATTAACACTCGCTGCTTATTGCGTTCTATTAATGAGATTCCTAAATTTTCTTCCAGTGATTGAATTTGTAAGCTTAATGCTGGTTGACTAATACAACAATTTTCTGCCGCTTTACCAAAATGTAATGTATCTGCAACAGCGATTAAATAACGTAATTGTTTAAGGGTAATATTCATGAAGTAAAAAAAACCTGACAGGTTTTAAAAACCTGTCAGGTTTATTGGAGGAGGGAGAAAAAAGGGGAAGATGTGATTTACATCATGCCGCCCATACCGCCCATACCGCCCATGCCGCCCATGTCACCCATTCCGCCCGGCATTGCTGCTGGTTCGTCTTTAGGTAAATCGGCAATCATAGCTCCTGTAGTAATCATTAAACTTGCTATAGATGCAGCGTTTTGTAAGGCTGAACGAGTAACTTTAGTTGGATCTAAAATACCCATTTCTACCATATCACCATATTCTCCAGTTGCAGCATTATAACCGTAATTGCCTTCACCTTGTGCAACTTGGTTTAAAACAACTGAACTTTCTTCGCCGGCGTTTTTCACGATTTGACGTAATGGTTCTTCCATTGCGCGACGAGCTATTTTGATACCCATGTCTTGATCATGGTTCTCGCCTTTAAGATCAGTAAATCCATTTAAAGCACGTACTAAAGCAACACCACCACCGGGTACAACGCCTTCTTCTACAGCAGCGCGAGTTGCATGTAAAGCATCTTCAACACGAGCTTTCTTTTCTTTCATTTCAACTTCAGTAGCAGCACCAACTTTAATTACTGCAACACCACCAGCTAATTTAGCAACGCGCTCTTGTAATTTTTCTTTATCATAATCAGAAGTTGCGCTTTCAATTTGACTGCGAATTTGATTTACACGATCACTGATTTGTTGAGCTTCACCAGCACCATCAATAATAATTGTAGTATCTTTAGAAATAGTAATACGTTTAGCACTACCTAAAGATTCAACAGTTGCAGTTTCTAAACTTAAACCAACTTCTTCAGAAATTACTTGCCCACCAGTTAAGATAGCAATATCTTGTAACATTGCTTTACGACGATCACCAAATCCCGGAGCTTTAACAGCAGCTACTTTAACAATACCACGAATATTGTTAAGTACTAAAGTTGCAAGAGCTTCACCTTCAATATCTTCAGCGATAATCAATAAAGATCTGCTACCTTTAGCGGCAGCTTCTAACATAGGTAATAATTCACGAATGTTAGAGATTTTTTTGTCATGTAACAGAACAAAAGGAGCTTCTAATTCTGCTGTCATAGCTTGTTGATCGTTAACAAAATATGGTGATAAGTAACCACGATCAAACTGCATACCTTCAACAACATCAAGTTCGTTATCTAAGGCAGAACCTTCTTCAACGGTAATAACACCTTCTTTACCTACTTTTTCCATAGCTTGAGCTATGATATCACCGATAACTTTATCAGAGTTAGCAGAAATAGTACCTACTTGAGCAATTGCTTTCTCATCAGTACAAGGTTTAGATAATTTTTTAAGTTCTTCAGTTGCAGCAATAAGAGCTTTATCAATCCCACGTTTTAAATCCATAGGATTCATGCCAGCGGCAACTGATTTTAAACCTTCTTTTACAATAGCTTGAGCTAATACGGTAGCAGTAGTAGTACCATCACCAGCTTTATCAGAGGTTTGGGAAGCTACTTCCTTAACCATCTGTGCGCCCATGTTCTCAAATTTATTTTCTAATTCAATTTCTTTAGCTACTGAAACACCATCTTTAGTAATGGTAGGAGCACCAAAAGATTTATCTAATACTACATTACGTCCTTTAGGACCTAGGGTTATTTTAACTGCATCAGCAAGAATATTAACACCTTGGAGCATTCTTTGACGAGCATCATCAGCAAAACGTACTTCTTTAGCGGCCATTTGATTTTATCCTTTTATTATTATTAAGCTTCAATGATACCCGTGATGTCTTCTTCACGCATAACTAGTAATTCTTCACCATCAACTTTGACTTCAGTGCCGGCATATTTACCAAATAACACGGTATCACCTACTTGAACATCAAGAGGGCGTACATCGCCATTATCCATAATTTTACCTTTACCAACGGCTAATATTTTACCGCGTACAGGTTTTTCGGTAGCTGAATCAGGAATTACGATTCCACCAGCACTGACTTTTTCTTCATCGAGACGTTTCACAATCACACGGTCGTGTAAAGGACGAATTTGCATATATGTTCCTATGTTAAAAATTTTTTACTGAGCTTTAATTGGTGCTATGTATAAGGACATCATTTATAATCTCAAGGTTTATTTGTAATAAATTTTATTTTTTAAATGATTAATAGAAGTTTTGAGAATTTTTTGCGCGGTATTAATAGGACTTGGATTGAGGATCAGACTGATGACTGGTTAATAAGATTTTATATTTATATATTAAATGAGAATTATTTATCTAATACTAAAATTGTTTTTTTATTGAAAACTAAACCAATTTTACGTTTAACTACTAATGAAATAGTCTCTTTTTATAATCGCCTTGGTCATATACAAGCATATTTACCTAATAACAATGATTTAGAATATCCGACAATTAAAGATTGTTTTATACAAGATAAAAAAACTTTACACTTTTTAAAGGACTTAGGTTTGACTACTCCACAAGAACATGATGAAATTCAATATTATATATTGCCTAAATATAAAACAGAACAGGATATATCAGAGGCTGTTATTTTTAATGATTTTGAAAAAATTTTGCAATCTTTTTTAAGTCTTTCATCACCGCAACAAAAATTTAGTTATCTACAACAATTACAAAAATATCCTTTTTGTTATGCAGATAAATTATTGTTAGCAAGCGAGATTTATTGCAATAGTTTAACTCATTATTTTCAGGATTATCCAAGTGTTTATTTTTTAAACGATAAGTTTTATTCTGCCTTTTTCAATTTATATGGTAAAAATATTTTAAAGAACTTTTTCAAGGGTTTAGGCATTTCTGACTTACCTCGACGGATTAAAATAAAAACAGAATTATCAGCACTGGAAAGACATGATATTCATCAAGGATATTGCAGCAATGATTATTCTCATTTGATTGAATATAGTTATGATTATGATTTAGAAGGATTAAATAATTTTTTAGCGACAATGAATTTTGATAAGTCTAAATTATTATGGCAATTATTATTAAATAAAATTGTAGCAGCAAAAGGTAAGGAAATTTTTAAAGGGCAATATAATTGGTTTTATCGCGATAACAAATATTATTATTTTGATGCTAAATTTTTAATCAGTTTACGCGATACGGAATGGCTTTATAATCAAGATTTGCAGTGTTTGAAAGCTAATGATATTAAATTAGCAGACTTAAATTCTAGTTATAACACAAATAGTTATGCTGCCAAAATTTTAATTGAGAAGTTAAAAATTGCTAGTGCTAAAAGTAGTAAACTAGTACTTTTAGAAAAGCAATTTACAGAAAGAATAGCAAAACAATCTCAAATTGAAACACTTCAATCTCGTATTGCTGTAACTGAGAAATATAGTGTTGCATGGTTTAATGATTTATTGAATTTGGAAAATTTACTTGATAAAAGTTTTATCTGGGAATCATTAAAAATTGCTTTTCAACAATTAAATAGTCAAGATAACTTACAAGAAACTTTTTATTCTGATATTGAGTTTATTTATGGTCCACCGGGAACTGGTAAAACAACGTTTTTAGTTAAAGAAAAAATCATTCCTTTAGCTGAGCAGAATAAAAAAATTTTAGTTTTGACTCCTACCAATAAAGCGGCAGATTTGTTAGTTAAAAAAACTATAGAGTTTGCTAGTAATAAAATAAGTAAAAAGCTAATTCGTATTGGTATAAGTTCAGATACAGAAATTGAGGCAGTTAAAGCTAAGAAGTATGATTCTAGTAAATCATCTATTGTTGTTACTACAATTGCTAAATTTTTATATGATCATAGCTTGGATTATCATTGGGATATTGTTATATTTGATGAGGCTTCAATGATAATGTTAGCGCAAATTATTTATGTGTTATATAAACCTAGTAAATTTATAATTGCTGGTGATCCATTTCAAATTCCGCCTGTAGTTTTAGCCAAGGAGTGGCAGGATGAAAATATTTATAGCTTTTTAAAATTAAAAAAATTTAAATCTAACAAAACTTCATTAATGCGACAATATCGCAGCCTTCCTGCTATTGGTAGCTTGTTTAGTAAATTTAGTTATAATGGATTAATCAGCCATCATCGACAAGCAGCGTCTCAAAAACCATTAAAGTTTAATGGCGTGAATTTAACTGAAATCAGCGTCATAAAATTTCCAATCAAAAAGAAACATCAGTTATATAAGCCGCATAGTTTAAATAAAAATAGTACTTATCATATTTATTCCGCTTTACTGTGTTTAGAATTAACTTTGTCTCTAGTTGCAGAATGTAAAAAGCAAAAAGCGAAATGGAAAATTGGAATAATTTGTCCATATTTAGCCCAAGCAAATTTAATAGAAAAGATGATTAATGCGCAATATGATATTAATGAAAATATAACGATATTGATAGGAACTATCCATAAATTTCAAGGAGATGAATTTGATATTATTTTAAGCGTATTTAATCCTCCAAAAACCATAAGCAAAAACATAATTTTGAATAAGCAACATATTTTAAATGTTGCTATTAGCCGCGCTAAGGATTATCTAATTTTGTTGATACCAGATATTGAGGGAATAGAACAGATAAAACGACTAGAGACAACATTAGAAGATAAACAAATTAAAGCTAATACTCAAAAATTTAAAGCGGCGGAAATAGAACAAATTTTATTTAAGCAAGCAAATTATATTGAACAAAATACAGAGATTTTACGCCATCAAAGTATCAATATTTATACTAAATCTACAACTAAATATATAATTAGCTTAGATGAAAAAGTGGTGGATGTGTTTGTTAATTAAAAAGGAAACCATATCATGAGCAATTTTATGTTAATGCCACCATCCAACCAGACATTTGCTGAACTTTTTAGTAACGGCACTAAATACAAAGTTCCTCGTTTTCAGCGTGATTATGCATGGGATCAGGAACAGTGGGAAGATTTATGGATTGATATCCAAGCACTTGATAAAGAAGATTCTCACTATATGGGCTATATCGTGTTGCTAAAGACAGGTGAACACGAATTTGAGATTATTGATGGGCAGCAACGACTGATAACATTGTCTTTAATTGTTATTGCTGTAATGAGAATAATACAATATTTCATAAATGATGGTATTGATAAAGAAAAAAATAGGCAGAGGTTAGCAGTATGGAGTGACCGTTTCTTAGGAACAAAAAGTGCAATTACCTTAATAGTAGAAAACAAACTATCACTGAATAGAAATAATCATCGACATTTTAGTAAGATAGCATCGAATTTAGAAACCTTAAAAGAGATAGGATTAAGTAAAACCAATGTACTGCTGAATACTGCTTTTGATTTTTTTGTGAGTAAATTTACAAGCAAAAATGCGACAGAATTGGCTATATTCATAGAAAAATTAGCAGATAAAATATTTTTCACAAAAATAATCACTCAAGACAGTATTAACGCCTATAAAATATTTGAAACTCTGAATGCAAGAGGCATTCAACTATCAACTCCAGATTTATTAAAAAATCATATTTTTTCAACATTAACCCAGAATGATGATGTAACAGATAATCATTTAAATAAGCTGGATGAAGACTGGTCTGTAATCATTAGCCAACTAGGTGAAAATAATTTTACGGATTTCATAAGTTACCATCATAATATACAAAAGCCACTGGTATCAAAAAGAGGACTTTTTAAGTCAATACAACAAATTGTCACAAAACCAATAGATGCTAGTCATTATTTAAAATCTCTGGGAGATTATGCGCCAGTTTATGCTGCACTTTTGAAGCCACATGATGAGTGGTGGAACACTTATAGTAATGAAAAAGAGAAGATCATACATTATTTGGAAGGCTTTAAATTATTTAAGATAAAACAACCCTTTTCTATGTTAATGGCAGCAATTTATCGTAAGTTTGCAGACCAAGAACTCATTAAGCTATTGAAGTATCTTTATATTTTATCTATTCGCTATAATGTGGTTTGCCGGTTTTCACCGAATGAACAGGATAATGCTTACAATAAAATTGCAATGAAAGTATTTGACCGTACTTATACTAGGGCAAGTCACATAAAAAATTGTGATGAATTTAAAAGTTTGTATCCTGATGACAATACATTTAAAAGTGCCTTTGAATATTTTAAATTACCAAGCAGGCAATCATCGAAAAAACTGCGATTTTTATTGGTAGAAATAGAGAACAATTTTGGCAGATCATTAAATTATTTAGATGTCAGATTAGAACATATTTGTCCATACAATCCAGAACAAGAATGGCATAAACACTTTGGCGAAGGTATTTTTGATATTTCAGATCGCCTTGGTAATATGGTGTTACTGGAAAAAGATGAATTAAAACGAGCTGATTTTGCCACTAAAAAATCAGCTTACTTAGAGACGAATTTTAATTTGGCAAAAAAAGTAGCTGAATATGATAGTTGGGATTTAGGCACGCTATACCATTACCAAACTTGGCTGGCAAAACAAGCGGTTAAAACTTGGCGAGTGGATTAATTCAGAAATTATGATATTATAAAATACTATTCATCATTCATAACAATATCTTTTATAAATAACAATTATGTGGAAATTCTTACATAAATTCTCATCACCTAAATATTTTTATTCTTTTTCTGGACGTTTAATACCGTGGGTTGGTTGGTTTTGTCTAGCTTTTATGCTGGCAGGTTTGATTGGTGGCTTAGTCTTAGCTCCAATGGATTATCAACAAAAAGATAGTTATCGTATTATTTTTATACACGTACCAGCAGCATGGATGTCTATGATGATTTATATGATCATGGCAATTGCTGGTGGTATTGGATTAGTTTGGCGTATTAAATTAGCTGAAGTCATTGCGGCAAGTTCTGCACCTATTGGTGCCTCATTTACTTTTTTAGCTTTAGTCACTGGTTCTTTATGGGGTAAGCCTATGTGGGGTGCTTGGTGGGTATGGGATGCTCGTTTAACTTCTGAGTTAATTTTGTTGTTTTTATATTTAGGAGTGATTGCGCTACATTCTGCAATTGAAGATAAACGTATAGCGGCGCGTGCTACTGCGGTATTAGCTTTAGTAGGTGTGGTCAATATTCCTATAATCCATTATTCTGTAGAATGGTGGAATACTTTACATCAAGGCGCAACTATTACGAAATTTGATGCCCCTTCTATTCATATTTCTATGTTGATACCATTATTATTAATGGCAGTGGCATTTAAACTGTATTATCTTTTAACAGTATTAATGCGTGCGCGTTGCGAAGTTTTAGAAAGAGAACGTAATAGTAGTTGGGTGCAGGCATTAGTTAAAAATACATAATATTCTTACTTTGTGAACTGAAAACTAAATGATATGCAACAAACAAAATTAAATTTGGAAATACCCCATTCCATTTTGGTGACACTTAAAATACCTAAAACACAATGGGTAGAATACTTACGTAAAAGCCTTGCGGTTGAACTTTATCGAGAAGGCAAACTTTCTCTTGGAAAAGCGAAAGAATTTGCTGGGCTATCTAATAAATGGGAAATGATTCAATTATTAAATGAACGTGGTGTCGATATTCATTATTCCGCAGATGATAGCATAAACGATTTAGAAACCTTAAATAAATTATTATCATGACTACTATTAAAGTAGTTTCTGATTCAACGCCGTTGATTGCTTTAGCACGAATAAATCGTTTTGATTTACTCCAAGAATTATTTGGAGAGATTGCGATTCCACCTGCTGTTTACGCTGAAGTAGTCACCGCCAGTAAGGGACGAGCTGGCAGTGAAGAGCTAAAAAATGCTGATTGGATTCATTGCTGTCAAGTCAGCAATAGTGATCTTGTAACTTTTTTAAAGATTTCACTGGATGATGGTGAAGCTGAGGCTATTGCTCTTGCGAAAGAAATTGATGCTGATCTGTTATTAATTGATGATGGTGATGGTCGTTATATAGCTGAATCAGTAAATATAGGATTGACTGGTACAGTTGGATTACTTCTTCGTTACTATCAAGGGCATCCTCAAAATGGCAAAAAAGCCTTAGATGAATTGCTAGCTCAAGGGTTTCGCTTAAGTAAAACAATATATGCCAAAATAGTAGAACAAATGCAATAATCTATGATTAAGATCATAAGGAAAAAACCAAAATGAAATCAACAATATTAACACTAACTATATTACCATTAGCAGCATATGCTTTTGGTCCATCAGGACCACCGGGTGATCCTTCTACTGCTATGTATAGTATTCCTGATGTTTGTCAGCGTTTGGAGTCTGGGGTGGCTGGTGAGAAGCGGGTTTTTCGTGGTCCAAGTTCTGCTCCGGGTACGAAAAGTGGTTGTAATTTGAATGAGTTAATGGATAAAGCCCCTGCTAAAGTTGCAGATGGGGTTAATCCAAATGAAGTTCCTGCTGGTAAAAAGTATTGGGGCTTAACTGATAGTTGGGGTTTACAAACTGGTACTATGCCTGTTCATGGTGCTAAGACTTATGTTCCTCAAGCGGCTGATCAGGCTATTGCCGCTGGTTATTATCAGGCGGGTGTTGTGAAAGGTGATGCTAATTTAAAGCCTGAAAATATTCGCGCTGGTGTTAGTATTTTTGGTGTGGTTGGTACTTATACTCCAAAACCTCAAACTCCAACTGCTGGTTCTACTTTTCGTGATACTTTGAAAGATGGTAGTTCTGGTCCAGATATGGTTATGATCCCTGCTGGTACTTTTAGAATGGGTGACATTCAAGGTGGTGGTGAGAGTAATGAACAACCAGTGCATTCTGTTTCTGTGGGGCAGTTTGCTATGGGGAAATTTGAAGTTACTGTTGGTGAATTTAGAAAATTTGTTAATGCAACTGGCTATAAGACTGATGGAGAAAAGCAAAATAGTTGTTATGTATATAAGGATGGTTCATGGAGTTCTCAAGAAGGTGCTAATTGGCAGAATCTTAATTTTTCTCAAAATGATAATCATCCAGTCACATGTGTAAGTTGGAATGATGGAACTGCTTATGTAGAATGGCTAACTAATCAAACCGGTAAACAATATCGTTTGCCTACTGAGGCTGAGTGGGAATATGCAGCTAGAGCAGGTACGGAGACTAAATATTGGTGGGGTAATGAGATTGGTACAAATAACGGCGTGTGTAATTCTAATTGTGGAGATAGTTTTGATTATACATCACCAGTAGGGTCTTTTGCAGCTAATCAATTTGGTTTATATGATACTGTAGGTAATTTATGGGAGTGGACTTGCTCAGAATGGGCAAATCCATATAATGGTAAAGAAGCTGTTTATTTAAGCAAAAATAATGCCAATAATGATAGCAGTTTGTCCCTTCGCGGCGGCTCGTGGAACGACGGCGCGAGGAACGTGCGCTCGGCTTTCCGCAACGGGGGCAAGCCGGCGAACCGCGGCAACGACGTGGGCTTCCGGGTCTCCAGGCTATAACCCTTTTTACTTTATCCCTTTTACCCTTTTTAAATTATTTTTAATAATAAGGCAATAATCAAGAAAATCAAGGTACTAATTGTCTGTACCTTGATTTTTTTGATTTTCTTGATTAGCTTGATTACTGGAGTTCAAAGCAAAGCTTTGAACTCGTGATATTCTGAAAATTCTAAAATCCTGTAAATCCTGATTCAGACAATTTTAAATAAAAGTGTTGATGAATTATTTGAAGCAGCTAAATTACAGAGTGATGAAGATATATAATAGCCAATAAACCCAAACAGGATTCAAAAAATGAAAATATACATAATATACCTAATATTATTAATATCACCCACCATATTATCAGCAGCAAATAACATTGATAGCAACAATAAATATGCTTGGTCAACTAATAGTGGTTGGATTGATTTTAATTCAAATCATGCTAAAGTTCAGGTATTTCCTGATCACTTAGAAGGTTATGCTTGGGCTGAAAATATTGGTTGGTTACAATTAAACGGTGACACTTGGAAAGTAAGTCATGATGGGCAAGGTAATTTGTCTGGTTATGCGTGGAATCAAAATTTTGGTTGGGTAATGTTTAAATCCGATCATTCTCAAGTTAAAATTAACTTAGAAACTGGTGAATTTTCTGGTGAAGCATGGTCAGAATTAACTGGTTGGATCAGATTCAATGGCGAATCTTATAAAGTTCAAATGGTCTTACCAGCAGAACGATTAGATAGTGTTGGACAAGCCATAATAATAGCCGCTGGAGGTTCTGACAATAATAGTTTATATAAATTAAGCAATGGATATTAATCTTGATCTTTATCAAGAAGATGAATTACTAGACTATAATTTTTTTGATCCTGAAACAGAATTAAAAGCTGCTTTTGAGCAAGCGGCAACTAAATTAACAACTGGACAACAATTTATCTTTTTTCTACATGGACATGCAAGCCCCAACAACTTCTTGATAATGAACAATTCTCAACTATCAGCCACATACCTAAAACAATTGCTAGACATGTTACCAACTGATATACAACAAATTTTAATCCTAGATAGTTGTTACAGTGGCTCCTTTTTAGGTACTGACAAAGCAGCCATAATAAATTTTAATGGCACTGGCATTTAAATTGTATTAAAATAAAAATCATTAAAAAAACATAAAGGAGTTAATATGTGCGGTATTATTGCTGCAATAGCACAACGTAATGTTGTTCCAATTCTGATTGAAGGCTTAAAGCGTTTAGAATATCGTGGTTACGATTCTGCCGGCTTCGCTACAATTAATGAGCAACAGCTTGAAACTCTAAAAGTTTTAGGCAAAGTAAATGAATTAGAAACAAAAGTTAATAATACTAATTTATCTTCACCTATAGGTATAGCTCATACTCGCTGGGCAACTCATGGCAAGCCTAGTGAAATCAATTCGCATCCACATACTTCTAAGGATAAAATAGCGGTTGTTCATAATGGTATTATTGAAAATCATGCCGAATTACGTAAGCAATTAGAAGAAAAAGGTTATGAATTTGAATCAGATACTGATACTGAGGTTATAGCTCATCAAATTCATTATTATATTGATCAAGGTAAAAATTTGTATGCCGCTGTTTCTGATACTTTAAAAATATTGGAAGGTAGTTATGGTATTGCAGTAATTAGTTCTGATGAACCAGATCATCTGATAGCGGCACGACATGGTAGCCCATTAATTATTGGACTTGGAATCGGTGAATGCTTTGTTGCATCTGATGTACAAGCTTTAACTTCTGTAACACAGCGAATTATTTACTTAGAAGATGGTGATTTAGTTGAATTACAGCGCGATAAGATCAATATTACTGATGCCTCTGGTAATCCTGTAACACGTGCAGAACAATTAAGTCAATTACGAGGTGGTTCGACAGATCGTGGTGAATATCGCCACTACATGCAAAAGGAAATGTTTGAACAACCTCAAGCTATTATTGATACATTAGAAGGTCGTATTCATAATGGACATGTTGCAGAAGCCGCTTTGGGACCCAATGCTGAGACTTTATTAGAAAATATTGATTCTGTTAGAATTATTGCTTGTGGTACTAGTTATCATGCTGGATTAGTAGCTAGTTATTGGTTGGAAAGTGTAGCTAAAATACAATGTACAGTTGAAATTGCAAGTGAATTCCGCTATCGTCAACCTTTACCAACACCTAATACTTTAGTAGTTACTTTATCTCAATCTGGTGAAACTGCTGACACTTTAGCCGCTTTAGAAGAAACTAAACGTTTAGGTTTTGGTCCAAGTCTGAGTATTTGTAATGTCGCAGAAAGTTCATTAGTACGAGCATCTGATATGGTGTTAATGACTTATGCTGGTCCAGAAATTGGTGTTGCTTCAACAAAAGCTTTTACAACTCAATTAGTTGCATTGTTAATGTTGACAGTTATATTAGGTCGTCGTCGCGGCAGTATAAGTAGTGAACAAGAACAAGAAATTGTTAAAGCGATGCTATCTATACCAAAACAGATTGAAAAAGTCTTAGAACTAAATGATCCAATAGAAGAAATAGCAGAACAATTCGCAGATAAACGACATAGTCTATTTTTAGGTAGAGGGATTCAATACCCAATAGCAATGGAAGGAGCTTTAAAACTCAAAGAAATTTCTTACATTCATGCCGAAGCCTATCCAGCAGGTGAACTAAAACATGGACCTTTAGCATTAGTAGATGCAGACATGCCAGTAATAGCAGTGGCACCAAATAATTCCTTACAAGAAAAACTGAAATCAAACTTACAAGAAGTGGAAGCTAGAGGAGGGCAATTATTAATTTTTGCCAACCATCAAGCAATCATGAAAAATTCAGAATATATTCAAGTACTTCAACTAGGAGAAATTGAAGAAATTATTTCACCAATAATTTACACAATTCCTTTACAATTATTATCATATCATGTAGCTTTAATTAAAGGTACAGATGTTGATCAGCCTCGCAATTTAGCTAAGTCTGTTACTGTGGAATAAAAAGACCTGACAGGTTTTAAAAACCTGTCAGGTCTTAAAAAAGATGGTGGGCCTGGTAGGACTCGAACCTACGACCAATCGATTATGAGTCGATTGCTCTAACCAACTGAGCTACAGGCCCTAAATTTTAAAAATCGAACGCATTCTATCACGTCGTTTAAAATAATACAAGTCTTAATTTCAAAATTTGTTAATATAATTCTTTTTTATTTACAAATTTTAAGATTTTTATGTTAAAAGCTTCTCGTTATATTGGACTTATTGATAAATATCGTGATTATTTACCCATAAAAGACGATACTCGTATTATTAGTTTAACCGAAGGTAATACGCCCCTTATACGTCTTCATAATATCCCTAAAATTTTAGGGATAGATGTTGATATTTACGTAAAATATGAAGGCTTAAATCCTACCGGTTCCTTTAAAGACCGTGGTATGACTATGGCTATTACTAAGGCTGTTGAAGCAGGTAGTAAAGCTACCGTTTGCGCCTCTACTGGTAATACCTCTGCTAGTGCCGCTGCTTATAGTGCTAGAGCCGGTATTACTTCATTTGTACTTATTCCTGAAGGTAAAATTGCTCAAGGTAAATTGGCGCAGGCTATGATGCACGGTGCCATTATACTTCAAATTAAAGGTAATTTTGATGATGGTATGCGATTAGTAAAAGAAGTTGCAGATCATGCACCTATTACTATTGTTAATTCTATTAACCCATATCGTTTACAAGGTCAAAAAACCGCCGCTTTTGAAATTATTGAAGCACTTGGTAGAGCACCTGATTACCATTGCCTGCCTGTGGGTAATGCTGGTAATATCAGTGCTTATTGGATGGGATTTAGTGAATTTTCAAATAAACAGCCGAAAATGTGTGGTTATCAAGCCAGTGGTGCCGCGCCATTTTTACGTGGTAAACCAGTAGAAAATCCTGAAACTATCGCAACTGCTATTCGTATTGGTAATCCACAAAGTTGGGATAAAGCAGTAACCGCTCAACAAGATTCTGGTGGTTGGTTTGATGAATTTTCTGATGAAGAAATTTTAGCAGCACAAAAATTATTAGCAGAAAAAGAAGGTATTTTTTGTGAACCTGCATCAGCAATTTCAATCGCAGGTGCGATAAAAGATATAAAAAGTGGTAGAATTCCAGAAGGAAGTGTTATAACTTGTACACTGACTGGGCATGGTTTAAAAGATCCTGACACTGCAATTAGTCAAAGCACAGCTCCTTTAATTAAGATCAAAGCTCAACTTGAAGAAGTTAAAGCGGCGATTTTGCAGAATATGGATTAATTTCAACTCAATATAAGGCATTAACAATGAATTATTTTAGTAAGAGTTTCATCAGCAGTTTCTTATTGTTATTTTTATCTGTTCCATTTCTCAATACCGCTGTGGCGGCAAGCGATTATAGAATCATTAGCGATTATAGGGTACATGTACGTATTAGCCCATATCGTTATGCTCGTTTGACTAAAAAGTTGCGAATTGGTACTATTATTAAAGAAATTAAACGTTCCGCAGCACCTGCAAAGATTCGTTCAGTTTTAGATTATTGGTATAAAATTAAAACTTCAGATGGTAAAAAAGGCTGGATTTTTGGTAAAAAATTTAGTAATTTTGATACTTCACAACGCGCTCAAGCATACCTTGAACTAGTACAAAAACAATTACAAGCTAATTTAACTGTCTCTAAACAGATGGAATTGACAGATTTTCTGTTTACAGCTCAGAATCAGATCAAATATCCCGCTGATATTGCCGCTGAATTAGCATTATTACATTTATCATCTCTACAAACCGCAATTCATAAACTTGATGTTAATAAATCCTATTTAGCTCCTTATCGCCGTTGGGTAGAAAGACAGCAACAAAGATACTTGATTTATTTTGATGAAGTTCAAGATACATGGCTTATTAATTCTCAGACATATTGGGATTTGCATGATAAATATTATCAATTACCAATTTCAGATGAAATTGCATGGGCTGCTATAGAAAATGGTTTTGGTGGAGAATGTGAAGGTTTTTTTGAATGTGAATTTCAACGAGTTTATGATACTAGCGGTAAATATTTGAAATTTCATCCTACTGGTAAATATGCTAATCAAGCATTAGACAATATCACTAAGTTTATTGGTTCATCTAAAACTCCTGTACGATTACCACAAGAAGATTTTGAATATTTGCAAATGCAAATTTCAATGTTACAGCAGGTAATTAAAAAAACCAATTATCAACAAAAACAGAAACTGTTAAATCAAATCAGTCAAATAGCAGCTTTAATTAAGCCAGAATAAAAATATATAGATGAGCATATTTTTTGCTCATCTAAAACATATTTAAAACCACATTTCACAATGAATAACAATATAAATAAACTAAATGCAGCTCATATTAAGGAAGATATTTTAAAGCATTTACGTCATACAGTTGCCAAACCATCGCAAACGGCAACTGAATTAGATTGGTTTAATGCTCTTGCTTATACTCTAAATGATTATCTAACTGAACATTGGATGACTACTATTGATGAATATCGTAAGCAAAATGCTAAAAGAGTATATTATTTGTCATTAGAATTTTTAACTGGACGATTTTTAGTAAAAAATTTATTAAATTTAGGTATTTATGATCAGTGTGATCAAGTCTTAAAGGAATTAGGGCTTTCATTAGAAAAATTGTCTGATTTAGAACCTGATCCAGCTCTTGGTAATGGTGGTTTAGGACGTTTAGCCGCTTGTTTCCTAGATTCAATGGCGAGTTTAAATTTACCCGGATATGGTTATGGTATTCGTTATGAGTATGGTATGTTTTATCAACGTATTCATGATGGATTTCAATTAGAACAACCTGATAATTGGTTGCGCTATAACAATCCTTGGGAATTTCCACGCCCTGAATTATTATATCATATTCGTTTTGGTGGCAATATTGTTGAGTATGATAATGATCAAGGATATAAAAGTTATCATTGGAAAAATACTGATGACGTAATGGCTATGGCTTATGATACGCCAATGCAAGGTTATGGCACTTCTAATGTTA
This sequence comes from Candidatus Marithrix sp. Canyon 246, assembly GCF_001723685.1. Classification (GTDB taxonomy): domain Bacteria; phylum Pseudomonadota; class Gammaproteobacteria; order Beggiatoales; family Beggiatoaceae; genus Marithrix. The sequence continues at coordinate 5,080 of NZ_MCBX01000021.1, read as the reverse complement.
ATTATATGCGTCTTTGGGCGGCTAAATCTTCACGCGAATTTGATTTAGACTGCTTTAATGTCGGTGAATATGTTAAAGCTGTTGAAGATAAAAATGATTCTGAGAATTTGTCTAAAGTCTTATATCCTGATGATAGCACACAAATGGGGCGTGAATTACGATTACGCCAAGAATATTTCTTTATCTCAGCCTCAATACAAGACATTATTCGCCGCTATTTATTAAATAATGATGATATTCGCAATTTAGCAGATCATATTGCGATTCAACTTAATGATACTCATCCAGTATTAGCTATACCTGAATTATTACGCTTATTATTAGATAATTATCATCTTTCTTGGAATGAAGCATGGAATATTAGTCGCAATATTTTTGGATATACCAATCACACTCTATTACCTGAAGCCTTAGAAACATGGTCAGTTAATTTATTAGAAAAATTATTACCCCGCCATTTAGTAATTATTTATCAAATAAATCATGAGTTTTTACAACAAGTTCGTTCGCGTTATCCCGATGATATAGATATATTAAGACGTATGTCTATTATTGGTGAAGATGGTGAAAGACATATTCGTATGAGTCATTTGGCTATTATTGGTAGTCATAAAGTCAATGGGGTAGCAGAATTGCACACCCATTTAATGAAAACTACATTATTTAATGACTTTGACCGTTTATATCCCGATAAAATTATCAACAAGACTAACGGTATTACTCCACGTCGCTGGCTTGAAGAGGCGAATACAGAATTAACACAGTTAATTAATAATCGCATTGGTAGTGGTTGGAGAAAAGATCTTGCTGAGCTGAAAAACTTAATACCATTAGCAAATGATGAGAATTTTTGCGCTGAATTTAAACAAATTAAGCACAACAATAAGCAAAAACTCGCAGATTTTATTCAACAAAAATTAGGTATTGAAATTAATCCTAATTCCATGTTTGATGTGCAAATCAAGCGTATGCACGAATATAAGCGGCAATTGCTGAATATCTTGCATGTTATTACTTTGTATAATCGTATTCGTGCAAATCCTGAAATTGATATAGTGCCACGCACTGTGATTTTTGCTGGTAAAGCAGCTGCTGGTTATATGATGGCAAAATTAATCATTAAATTAATTAATAGTGTCGCCGATGTTGTTAATAATGATCTAATCGTAGCTGGGCGTTTAAAAGTAGTATTTATTCCTAATTATGATGTTTCCAATGCCTTAAAAATTATTCCAGCCGCTGATTTATCAGAACAAATTTCTACCGCCGGTTTAGAAGCATCAGGCACTGGCAATATGAAACTGGCTTTAAATGGTGCTTTAACCATTGGTACATTAGATGGTGCTAATATAGAAATTCGTGAAGAAGTTGGTGCAGATAATTTTTTCATTTTTGGTTTAACCACTGAAGGTGTAGCATCATTGCGGCAACAAGGCTATCATTCTTGGGATTATTATCATGCAAATAAAGAACTGAAACAAGTATTAGATATGATAAGTTCAGGATATTTCTTGCCAAGTGAACCGTCAATTTTTCAATCAATTGTTGACGCGCTGACATATGACAATGATAATTTTATGTTATTAGCAGACTATGAAGACTATATCAAATGCCAACAACGAGTTGATGATTTGTATAAAAATCAACAAGAATGGACACGTAAAACAATATTAAATGTAGCAAATATGGGTAAATTCTCCTCTGATCGTACTATTAAAGAATATTCCGATGAAATTTGGGGATTAAAACCAACCCCTATTGATAATATGTGATATTATCAATAGGGGTTATTAATCGGAGACCCTTTATGTCACGCACATTTAATATTAACTTAGTATTAAGCATAGTACTAGTTTTAAGTCATCAATCAGCTTTTGCAGCAAATAAATATGGTGCAATTGCTTATTCTAGCTCAACTGGCGCACATGGTTATTCTTATAATTATAAGAATCAATATTCTGCAAAGAGACGAGCAATACGTTTATGTCGAATACGCGCAAGCAAAAAAGATTGCAAAGTAATCGTTGGATTTAAAAATGGTTGCGGCGCACTCGCTAAAGGCTATAATGGTAAATTTGGCTTCGGTTCGGGTGTTCAAAGAACAACAGCTAAACGTCATGCTTTAAATGTATGTAGCCGCTATACGAATCGTTGCCGTGTTATTCGTACAGTATGTACTAATAGATAATTTTATGTTAGTTGATTCACATTGCCATTTAGATTTAATTAAAAATAGTAATCCAGAAACTCTGGTTGCTGATGCTCAAGCTCAAGGTGTGAGCTATTTTTTAACTGTTGCTATTAATTTGGATCATGTTCCTACTTTATTAGATATTACCCAACGTATGGATAATGTCTATACATCAGTAGGTATTCATCCAACTACTGATCCAGATTTGACTGTTGATGTTGATACACTTATCAATTTAGCTGATGATGCCAAGGTTATTGCCATAGGCGAAACTGGTTTAGATTATTTTCGTAATGAAGGTGATTTAAGTTGGCAACAACAGCGTTTTCGCAGACATATTCAAGCAGCTAAAGAAATTGATAAACCCTTGATTATTCATACTCGTGATGCAGCAGAAGATACTTTGCGAATTTTAAGTGAGGAAAATGCAGCTGCAGTTGGTGGCATCATGCACTGTTTTGTTGAAAATTGGGAAGTGGCTCAAAAAGCTATGGATATGGGATTTTATATTTCTTTTTCCGGCATTGTCACTTTTAAAAGTGCCAAACAGATACAAGATGTCGCCAAAAAAATGCCTTTAGATCGTATGTTGGTAGAAACAGATTCACCTTATTTAGCTCCAGTGCCATATCGTGGCAAAACCAATCAACCAGCTTATGTACGACATGTAGCTGAATATATTGCTAATTTAAGGCAAGATAGTTTTGATAATATTGCACAAGCAACCACAAATAATTTCTTGCAATTAAATAGCAAATATATTAAAGTGTAATATTAAATATTATTAAGTACTAATAAAGAATTTATGCCTAAAGAAGATAACATTGAAATGGATGGTACAGTTGTAGAAACTTTGCCTAATACTACATTCCGTGTCAAATTAGAAAATGACCATATTGTTACTGCGCATATTTCAGGAAGAATGCGTAAACATTATATCCGCATATTAACAGGTGATAAAGTCACAGTACAATTAACACCTTATGATCTCACTAAAGGGCGTATAACTTATCGCGCTCGCTAATTATTTATTTCACCTCACTTTCACATAATCTTTACAGAATTTAGTATAATCATAAGCTTTTAACCTAAAAAAGGAGAAGCTTATGCCAAAAAATGCTTTTTATGCCCAATCCGGTGGTGTTACAGCCGTTATTAATGCTAGTGCTTGTGGTGTTATTGAAACCGCGCGTCAACATCCAGATAAAATCGGAAAAGTCTATGCTGGGCGTAATGGTATTATTGGAGCTTTAACAGAAGATTTAATTGATACTAGTCAAGAATCTGATGCTGATATTGCTGCTTTACGTCATACACCATCTGGAGCTTTTGGCTCTTGCCGTTTTAAATTAAAAGGTTTAGAAGAAAGCAAGGCTGAATATGAGCGTTTAATTGAAGTGTTTAAGGCACATGATATTGGTTATTTTTTCTATAATGGTGGTGGGGATTCTCAAGATACTTCACATAAAATATCACAAATTGGCGAAAAAATGGGTTATCCAATCACTTGTGTTGGTGTACCAAAGACTGTTGATAATGATTTGCCAATTACTGATAACTGCCCGGGTTTTGGTTCAGTAGCTAAATATGTAGCAGTTTCTATTCGTGAAGCTAGTTTTGATGTAGCCTCAATGGCAAAAACTTCAACCAAGATTTTTGTCATGGAAGTAATGGGCAGACATGCTGGTTGGATTGCTGCTGCTGGTGGTATAGCCGCAGAAAAAGAAGGTGATGCACCACATATTATTTTATTCCCTGAAATTACTTTTGATCAAGAAAAATTCTTAGCAAAAGTAGATCATGCTGTTAAAACTTACGGTTATTGTTCGATTGTAGTTTCAGAAGGTGTTAAAAATGCTGAAGGTACATTTTTAGCTGAAGCTGGCGGTAAAGATGCGTTTGGACATGCTCAATTAGGCGGTGTAGCTCCAGTAGTTGCCCAAATGATTAAAGATAATTTAGGATATAAATATCATTGGGCAGTAGCTGATTATTTACAACGCGCTGCTCGTCACATTGCATCTAAAACAGATGTTGAACAAGCATATGCTTTAGGTAAAGCCGCTGTAGAATTAGCAGTAGCTGGTAAAAATGCAGTAATGCCAACAGTAGTACGTACATCTAATAATCCATATACTTGGGAAATTGGCTCAGCAGATTTAGCTGATGTGGCTAATGTTGAAAAAATGATGCCAACAGAATATATTTCTGAAGATGGTTTTGGTATTACTGAAGCTTGCCGTGAATATTTACAACCATTGATTTTAGGAGAAGACTATCCTCCATATAAAGATGGTTTACCACAATATGTCGAATTGAAAAATGTCGGCATAGCGAAAAAATTAGCTAGTACTTATGAATTGAAATAAGTCTAAATCGTAGCAAAACCTGTCAGGTTTTCAAAACCTGACAGATTTAACCATCACTTTTAACCATCTCAATGATTTCATTTTTCACAAACAGTAAATTCTTATAAATCCCTTTCAAATCTTCTATATTTGTACAATTAAAAGTTCTACTGACAAAATATTGGTATTTATGTTTTTCAAACCTTTCTAAAATAACAAAATTCCAATTTTCTCCTATAATATAAGCACCCTTTATAGTATTCCAATTATTTAGCTCTACTGCACTTATCAGTTCTGCTAAAAGTTGTGGTTGTGGATCGTCATTTTTTTTTGATTTTTTAAATTCTTGAATAAAAAAATAAGGTTTTTTACTATATTTAAGACCACTTGATACTAAAAAGTCAGTTATCCCATTAAATATAAATTTCTCGGTTTTATAAATTAGACTTTGTTCGTAAAAGTTTCTTATTTCTTCATCAAATAAAAAGAAATCTACTTTATTTATAATTGGTGCAATAACATTTATTGTTAGATCTTCTTC
>NZ_MCBX01000020.1 GCF_001723685.1 Candidatus Marithrix sp. Canyon 246 | reverse complement strand
GGTGGAAGTCTATGGCAAAATATTAGAAAAATCTTTGATTTTACCGGCTTTTTTATCATTAGGTGGCTTTACTGTAGAAGCACTGGAATTTTGCCAGATGGTTGGTATTGGTACTGCTAATCAAATTAAGCAGTATTAAACAGTTAAATGGTCGGTTATCACCGACCCTACAAATTAGTTTGCGTGATTGTACTCAGGATGAAAATGAATGACATTAGTATCTGTTACAATCTGCTTTCCTAAAGCATGTCCATATATAACTTCATAAGTTACAGGCAATAATCCATCTTTTAAGCGGTATTTTTCATAAGCCGCTATCATTGCTTGAAATTTATGTTTTCCCATTAAACCGCGTGATCTTTCAGAATTAATATTGTGTGCGCCAATATTCTTTAATTCTATCATCAATTCTTTTACTTGTTTATATTGCCATGGCACTCTATCAATATCCATCACGGGATTTTTCAATCCAGCTTGTAATAAGCTATTACCATAATGGTGCATATCAATAAAACTATTCACATTAGCATCTTTATACTGTTCAGTTAAGGCTCTGGTTAATCTACCAGTTCCAGTTCCAACTTCTAAAATATGTTCAGGTTCAATGTCTAACCATTCAACACGTTCTAATAAATTATCTCCTATATTTTTTTGTATAGTGATCCATTGATCATAAGTTAAGGCGGCGCGATCAAATGATTCTGCCACTTTCTGTTTTTCTATCATATAATTGTAAGCTGATTAGATGAATGGTAAAAAATTATGACACCACAACAATATATTATATATGCAACACTAGCTATAATTGGACTTTATTTAGCCTATGTAGTTTCTACAAGTATCATTAATTTGTTTTGGTACCTAATTCAAATTATTATATATGGAGGTTTATTAGGCGGTATATTATGGTATTTACGTAAAGAGGGATTTTTTGAATTATTCAAGAAATAGGGTTAATATGCCACTATAAGCATGTAAACGTTGATAGAAAATTTCTCCATTGGCAAAAAAACCAACTAATGGGAAGTCACCTAAAAATTGTTCGATAACTTTTAATTCCTTAGAATCATTACCAAATAAATTTTCACCACGCCCCATACATGAGTAATATAAACCACCTTTAATTTTTCTGCCGTTTAAACTAGCTTTAATCTGATTAAGCATTTGAAGCATATACTTATAAGCATCATTAGCATCGCGGCGAGTAAATCCAATTGACATACCAAGATTCAGCTTGCTGCCTTATTTAAATCCTCAGTAAATTCTGGTCCAATATCTTGCTTAAATACATCCAATGCTGACTTATCATCCAGACCAATAATAATATTATTGTCACATTGACTAATTCTATGATAGGGACCAATAGCTGAACAGCTTTGAAATAATTTGGTCTAGTATTTATTTTTGACAACAATTAAATAAACATATAAAATGCAATCACGCTAGAATGAAAGACTTACCAGCAGGCAACTAGCACCTATCCTACGTAGCCCAAGCCATAGCTCCCGGCGAATTCAACGTAATGCCAACCCATGCCGAAGAAATGTATGAACCGGATGTGTTTGGTAAAACTGAAAGTGGAAAATTGATTGTGAAGCGGTAACTAACCAAACCTGACAGGTTTACTAATGAGATATTTGAATATGGCAATAACAACAGAAACTCAAAATTCAGTGATAAAGAATGTATAAATATTTTAATACACTTTTAGCAAAGGTTTAACTATCCAATCTTCCGCACCCGGCAGAATATCCTGACTAATTTGAAGATCAACATTATCAACTATCCAAACATGATCATACAAAGGACTATATGTGGTTTCACCAGCAGCCCAAGCAATTAAGCGAAGATCATCAAAATCAGCAGAAACATTTCCAGTTTTAGGAGAATCTAAACGTAAAAATGGCTTCACAGCAATGGCTTGTGCTGGAACTGTCAGGTGAACTTTAAAGGGTGTCCAAGTATGAGCGGCTGGAACCACTAATTCTTCAATTTTGTGGCTTATAGAAGACTTGAAACGAGTGTCATACCAATATACACTCAAAACTACTTTAGCATTTTCACTGGTACGCAACCAGCCAGTTACTGATATTTTCTTTGTAGAAGCTGGCATTTGTACTCTGTCCACCAAAGTCAATATAATATTACTTTTGTCTTTACTATTGCGCCGCAATTGAATACCGCGTTCCCCTGTGTGTGCATATTCAGGACCGATAAACATTTTTTCCCCCTTCAAACGCCATAAAGCTAAATTGCGCTTTTCTTCAGAGACCGACATTTCATCCATAGCTAAGCGCCATAAAGCACCCCCTTCAGAGTTTTCATCGACAGTATTACGTTCCAAACTTCCCGTCCAAAGTAGATCGCGGCCTAAACGCATCAAACCAGTGCCAGTTTTTCCAGAAACCCACTGTGAGCGAGGCAAAGCTAAAATCTTACCGGGGAACACACCACCATCTAAGGAAACCGTTGTAGTTTGCCTATTCGCCTGCTGATTGAAATCAGTTTCCATTGTGCCATTTTCAATCACAAAAGGTCCAATCTCTCTACCAGCAGCTTCACGTGCAATATAATCTGCAAATCTGCCACTAACAGCTTTAGGAATATAATTTTCAATCATAAGCGGATCTGTATAGGCACGTATAACTTTTCCTTTACGAATATGTACAGTCAGCAAATAGCTTTGAAAAGTCATCCAGTAATTTTGATCAAAAGCAAAATTACCAAGTGTCGAAGCCACAAAGGATTGACCATCCCAGTCAAAACCACCGACAACATGTGAACCATGATTAATCACCAGCGTTGTCCCTGATTCACGAGCAATAGCTACTAAATGTTTGATGTTATCATTCAAATGACGGTAGTAATATTTTCTGCCGCTATGAATCATCATAATAACATTATCATATTGTGCTTTAGCTTTCACAATAGCTTCGCGAATATTATTTTCCTGACAATCAGCAGCACCTCCCTTGTTTTGTTTATCAGAAACAAATACACCTATCCCATCCAAGTGTCTAGTGGCATTACAACCTAAGAAAGCAAAGGTTTGTCCAGCTATAGTAATGACTGCTGGTTGCCAAGCTTCTGCTTCTGTAAGACCCGCTCCTACATGCAATAAACCGGCATTATTGATAGCAACAGTTGTATTAATAATACCAGTTTCTAACATATCATAAATATGATTATTACCCAGATCCACTAAATCTACGCCTGCCTGTTTGAGAGCGCGAGCAGCACTGACATGTGTGGCAAAGGCAATGAATTTATCAGGATGAAAACTTATTGGTCTTGGTTCATAAATATTATTATAATAAGGATTTTTAGCTAAGGGTGTTTCTAAATTTAATACAGTAATATGAGGATTTTCCAGTAACGGATGTACCCACTTCAACAGAGATAAATGTTCTTCTGTCCCAGTATTAATTGACAACAAACCATCCTCTCTATTGCCATCTTGATTAGGATCATAATAACGCCGTCCAAACATAGTATCGCCGCCAAAAGTAATAGCTATCGTTTGACCATCATCAGGTGTTAAGCGAAATAACACTGGTTCGCCAACTTGAGCGGCACGAGTGCGAGATAAATAGTCTGGATGTTTGACTGTAACCCATTGAACTGAAGCAGAGGAAGCTGGAATTTCAAACCAACCACTCGCATTACTGGTCACTTGACTTGCAGAAGTGGTGACTTTCACACCTTGGATCGGCAAGCCTGTCAAACTAATGACTCGCCCAGTGATGACCTTAACATGATGATTATCAATCTGATCACCAGCATAAGTTATTGGCAAGCCCGCATAGAGAAAAATTACTAATAAAAATAAATTATAAATATACATAATATTTAAAGAATAAAAGTCTAGTAATAAGGTTAGATCATGGGTTCTGAAGATCGTGGTTTCTTAGAATGAAATATTATTTTGGCATATTCAGTTTTTACTAACACCAAAAGTAAACCACAAATGATTATCAACACCAAAATCACCAAGAATTGATTATATTCATAACTGCCAAAAATAACTCCCTCCCCCGGAGACGGTATTTCATTAAGTTCACACGGCATATTAGAGGTTTTACAAAGTTCTCGAATATGTCTTATCTGGATTACAGGCACAGATTGTTTAGCAAACCTTACCATCACACTGTCAAACCTAATAGGTCGTTCCGACATAATGTTATTCAGTCCGGGTTTAAAAACTTTTTTGCTGCGGTAACCACCCACAGACATGATACCACCTCCAACATTCACATAGGCTTTAATGTCATTATTCCTAGCATATTTATAATAAATTTCCATCCTTTTATTTAAATTATCTGGTTCAGTTATTGTATCAATAAAATCAAGCTTATTCCTGCTTATAATATTTTTAAGTATTTCTATTCCGTTATTTTTTATTCCACGTCCAATATCTTGTCCACCTCCCAATGACGCTGCTACAGAAGTACTTGAAATAATCTCTTTATCATTTAAAATTCTGTTCATGTCAGGCCATGATAATTCAGGAATATTAGCACCATAACTTGAAGCTGCCACACTGTTGATCGCAATTACGTTAAGTTGCAGAATTTCTGCGGCAGCTAACACAGCAAGGTTTAATGCCGGAAAAGAACCACTGAAGCCAGCAGCTATAGTATCTCCTTTTTTGACCCCTGCTTGTTTATAAAAGTCAATCATTACCGCAGCCCAATTAGGATTAATTGTGATCTGTTTATATTCGCGATGAGAAATTATACTTGTAATCGGTGAAAAAGGAATACCTATCAGAGCTGACTTCATTTCAGCTTTCGAGTTGTCCGTATCATCACTTATATGTTTTATACGATAGTTATCTATTACATCCATACCTTTTTTCATAAGGGTAGCAGCCTCAAGTTTTTCCTCATAATGGGGAGCAGGTATATAAATTTTAAAATGTTTGACACAAAAAAAGCCTACTAACGCGACTATTGCCACAGTTAAGTGTACTTTCCAATCAAGTTCATGTAATTTCCAATATATTTTTTTCATAGTTCAACACCCAACATAATAAGAAGCAATTTCACAATAACACTGCATGTAATAATACTTGACAAAGTAGTAACTATACCATAAGAATTAATACTTGAAGCAATCAATCCTGGAATAATATAGCCAATAACGTCTAGCCCTGATATATCTTTTTCAGCTATATAGTTAGTATATATTAATATATCAAATAGATATCCGAATAAAAATCCAAGCAGAATTGTAATTGCTGTTTTTCTTCTACCATATATTATAGTAATATTACTAAAAGACCTGACTACAAAATAGGTAAACAAACTTACGCCAAATGTCACCACAATGTTTAAAGGCTGATCCATATAGAGCGCAATATATCCCGGTACAATTATCCCCCCGGGATATATTCCAACGATCATTGAAAACAAAAAGCTTACAAGAATACCAATAGAAATTGATGCAGTTAAAAGACTTTCGATCATTTTTTTAATTATTCCTTATGTTGTGACTTGAGATCGGTTCTGGAAAAATTGGATCAGTTCCAATCCTTCGTTCTTTATATTACCAATACCAACCACAACTGATGAAGAGTCAAAGGTATCCATTATAATATCAAATATCATTTCTGATTTTGCTCCCTCAGCATTAACAAAAAGATTTGAACTTAATCCTTGTTTCATAGCTGTCTTTATAAGAAACAAACAATGTGAACCTATGATTATATATTTATCAGCCAGCTTCCAGTTAGAGATTGATTCAGCAATCTGTTTTGATCGGTCTAATCTATCAGATCTGGTGTTGATCACCATAATTTTGTGTGGTTTTGATTGATTACGTTCAATAGCACTATCCCAAATTTCTTGAGAAGATTGTGGATCGTTAGCCGCAAAACCATTAATAAAAGCAACTTGCTTTACACCATCAACATCAAGAGTATATTCATGTGCAGCTCCCACATCAGGCATCACCTTATACATTCCTTGTAAGGCTACATCCTTAGGGACATTTAAAGATTGACAAATTTTAATCGCTAAAGCAACATTTGCTTTATGTTCCATATAAGAAAAATTACTCATTTCTTCATCTGATATTTTGTTATCATCTTGCTCAGAAACAACAATTAGTTCGCTATTGCGATCATGACAAGCCATTGTAAATTCTTGCATATAATTCCGTTCACTGGTAAATAGCTTGGCATTTTTAGGAGTCGTTCCAAGAAGAGCAAGTGTAACATCTCGCTCCGTTGGACCCATAACATCAAGATGATCAGCCCGTGTATTTATGATGATACCATGAGTTGATTTAATCATATTTAGTTCAGTTATGGACTGAAGCTCAGGATTCAGCGCCATACATTCCATAACCAATACATTTGCCTTATTTTTAGCAGCAAACGAAACAATCTTCAATTGTTCAATGATGTTAGGCTGATCTGCCAGCCTATAAACAGGCAATTCTACACCTTGGTCAGTGATTAGCCGAGGAATAGTGCCAGTAGTTTTGGCAACTACTTTCAAATCAGCTTCTCTAAGAGCAGCCGCAATCAATCTAGTTACAGAAGATTTACCTCTAGTTCCATTTACATGTATTCTAACGGGAATAGACTTTAAATTCTGAATATGAAAAACATATTCTAATAGAAGGTAAAGTAAGAAAACAATCGTTGAAATTGTTATTATTCCAAAAGTAGTCATAAATTATGTTTGCTCCTAACAAATTATTATTATTATTATAGTGATTATAAAATATACACCACTGCTAAAATCATTCTAGGTCTAAGCTAAAACCAGCTCATATATTATTGACTACAAAAGAACAATTCAAGTTTATTTGTTAATAATTTTTTTATAACCAATATCAGATAACTAATGAAATATTTGAAAATTGCAATAACAACACAAACTCAAAATAAGCACAAACAAGTATGTTATTTAATATAAAATTATGATAAAAAAACAATAACTTGCATATAAAATACTCAAGCAAGTAAATTAATCTTTTTAAAAAACATATAATGTTGTTGAATTTTTCTTCCAAAATATTATACTAATCAGATATAATACTGTGACTGCTAGTTATGAGCTGGTATAGAAGTACAAAGACAATACCATGTAGAACGCGCTGGCAAATGGATAAAACTAACAACTCCAAGCCCAAGATACTTTGTAGTAGTAGATGACGCAGTGCCCGGCGGCTTAGAACCAGATCCAAGATAGAAACAGAAAACAACTCATGGCATGTATGAACCGGATGTGTTTGGACTGAAACTGGAAAATTGATTGTGAAGCGATAACTAACCAAACCTGTCAGGTTTATAAATATAGTACAACTAATTAAGAAAATCCCTGCTTACATGCAATCTCTGTAGTTATCTTGATGGATGAAAATGAATTACATTAGTATCTGTAACAATCTGCTTTCCTAAAGCATGTCCATATATAACTTCATAAGTTACAGGCAATAATCCATCTTTTAAGCGGTATTTTTCATAAGCCGCTATCATTGCCTGAAATTTATGTTTTCCCATTAAACCGCGTGATCTTTCAGAATTAATATTGTGTGCGCCAATATTCTTTAATTCCATCATCAATTCTTTTACTTGTTTATATTGCCATTGCACTCTATCAATATCCATCACGGGATTTTTCAATCCAGCTTGTAATAAGCTATCACCATAATGGTGCATATCAATAAAATTATTAACATGAATAGCATCATCAACTGTAGCCCAACTAGCACGTAATTCTTGTAAAGTATCTGGACCAAAACTAGAAAAAAATAAAGCTCCATCAGGTTTTAAGACTCGTGCAAATTCCTGAATCACACTATTTATATCTTGACACCATTGCAACATTAAATTTGATACTAATATATCTATACTATTATCAGCAATTGGTAATTGTGCAGCATCTGCACAAATAAACTGTTCTTTAGAAAGTGTAGCTGCTTGTGTTAGCATATGATTCGATATATCAATCGCATACACATTAGCATCTTTATACTGTTCAGTTAAGGCTCTGGTTAATCTACCAGTTCCAGTTCCAACTTCTAAAATATGTTCAGGTTCAATGCCTAACCATTCAACACGTTCTAATAAATTATCTCCTATATTTTTTTGTATAGTGATCCATTGATCATAAGTTAAGGCGGCGCGATCAAATGATTCTGCCACTTTCTGTTTTTCTATCATATAATTGTAAGCTGATTAAATGAATGGTAAAAAATTATGACACCACAACAATATATTATATATGCAACACTAGCTATAATTGGACTTTATTTAGCCTATGTAGTTTCTACAAGTATCATTAATTTGTTTTGGTACCTAATTCAAATTATTATATATGGAGGTTTATTAGGCGGTATATTATGGTATTTACGTAAAGAGGGATTTTTTGAATTATTCAAGAAATAGGGTTAATATGCCACTATAAGCATGTAAACGTTGATAGAAAATTTCTCCATTGGCAAAAAAACCAACTAATGGGAAGTCACCTAAAAATTGTTCGATAACTTTTAATTCCTTAGAATCATTACCAAATAAATTTTCACCACGCCCCATACATGAGTAATATAAACCACCTTTAATTTTTCTGCCGTTTAAACTAGCTTTAATCTGATTAAGCATTTGAAGCATATACTTATAAGCATCATTAGCATCGCGGCGAGTAAATCCAATTGACATACCAAGATTCAGCTTGCTGCCAATCGCTAATAAATGATGTTCTGGATCAATACCAATGATATTTCTAATAACATAATTGTCAGTATCTGAACCCTGAATAGGTATAGCAGCAAAAATATTGCCTGCTACCTTATTTAAATCCTCAGTAAATTCTGGTCCAACATCTTGCTTAAATACATCCAATGCTGACTTATCATCCAGACCAATAATAATATTATTGTCACATTGACTAATTCTATGATAGGGACCAATAGCTGAACAACTTTGAGTTAAACGAGTGGAAACTTCAATTTCATTAGAAAAAATGACACCAGATACGCCGCCGCCTTCACGGATTTCATCAGCTATTTGTAATATCTCATGACGTGAACTAGTAAGCCCTCCAACTAAAAAACCTTCACTTAAACTTTCACTAGTATTAGTAATGTCTTTATCAATTTCTTTAGAACGTGGATCACCATGAGCTACAGTAAATAAAACTCGATTCTTAGCTGCAAATTGATTGAGATTTTCATTTTCTTGAAAAACATAAAAAGAATTTTCTGGAAAATTTCCTAACATTACTGCTATAGCAGGAGTATTAAAATATTGTTTTCCTGAACCACAAATTCCAATTCCAACAGTACCAACCCAACTTGTAACAGGAGTATTAGCTTTAAAAAAATCAAGAATTTCAGGAAGTTCCCCAGCAATTAAATCAGTTACATATAAAAACCCTAGATTGTCGGAGCTACTTAATTCGCCTAATTGAATGAGGCAGGATTCTGCTGCATCTTGCCAAGTGCTTGCACTAGCATGACCAAGTTTAAAATTTTCCATAATTTTCTCTTAAAAAAAACCTGACAGGTTTTAAAAACCTGTCAGGTTTATACATACATATCTACAACTGTTCTTGTTGTTCAGCACCTTCTTTTTGCACTGGCATTAAATCAGCTTTACTAATTCCCAAAGCTAAAGCACTAGCACTAGCTATATAAATTGAAGAGTAAGTACCAATAATTACACCAAAGAGTAAAGCAATTGAAAATCCATGAATTAATTGTCCACCCACAAAGAATAATACTATTAATACCAATGCAGTAGTAACTGATGTCATCACAGTTCGCCCTAACATTTGATTAATAGAAGTATTCATCACCTTAATTGAATCCTGTTTACGTAATTTGACAAAATTTTCTCGTATTCTATCAAATACCACAATAGTATCATTCAGTGAATAACCAATCACGGCAAGAATAGCCGCTAATACAGTTAAGTCAAATTCTAATTGCAACACCGAAAATAAGCCTACTGTTATTACAGTATCATGAATTAAAGCAGCGATGGCACCTAAAGCAAAACGATATTCAAATCGAAATGCAACATAAATCAAGATAGCCAATAAAGTATATAGAATCGCCAACCCACCTTTTTCTACTAATTCCTTACCAATTTGTGGACCAACATATTCTACTCTGCGCATATCTACATCCTTATTTTCAGCTTGTAAAATACGCAAAATTTGACTACTTAAAGGATCATCTTTTGATTCTTCATGTTTACCAATACGAATTAGTACGTCTTGGCTAGTGCCAAAATTTTGTACTGTCGCTTCTGCAAAACCATTTTCTTTTAGAACTTTCCTAATATTTTCAAGTTTTGCAGCTTCTTTATAACCAACTTCAACTAAAGTACCACCAGTAAAATCCAAACCCAAGTTTAAACCTTGTGTAAAGATAGAATATATAGAAACTGCCATTAATAATACGGATAACGCCATTGAAATACTGCGTTTTCCCATAAAATCAATCTTATAATCAAAACGATTTAAAAACATTTATAGTTATTCTCTTTTTATATTTAGACAGGAAGTTTAGTTAAATTACGACCACCATAAAAATAATTAATCACACCACGAGTCAACATTATAGCTGTAAACATAGAAGTGACAATACCTAATGATAAAGTGATAGCAAAACCTTTAATTGGTCCAGTTCCAAAACTAAATAACATCACCGCTGCAATTAAAGTTGTGATATTAGCATCAAAAATGGTGTGGAAAGCTTTTTCATAACCAATATGAATACTTGATTGTGGACTATTGCCGTTAGCTATTTCTTCACGTATCTTTTCAAATATCAAGACGTTAGCATCAACAGCCATACCTAATGTCAGTACAATACCAGCCATACCGGGCAAGGTTAATGTAGCTTGTAACAAGGATAATAAAGCTATTAAAATAATGACATTAGATAATAATGCTAAATTAGCAACCATACCAAAGTTTTTATAGCGCATCCACATAAATAACATCACTGAAAGAAAACCTAAGACGATAGACAATAAGCCCATATCAATATTTTCTTTACCTAAACTTGGTCCAATTGTGCGTTCTTCAATGATTTCCATTGGAGCTTTTAATGCACCAGCGCGTAATAATAAAGCCAGATTGTTAGCTTCACGAGAAGTTAAACCAGTGATTTGAAAATTATTACCAAATTCTTCTTGTATAGTGGCAACATTGATAACTTCTTCAGTTTTACTACGATTAACTATTTTTTTACCATCTACATATTTAGTTTCAACTTGATATTCAATAAAAACAACTGCCATCGGTTTACCAACATTCTTCCGAGTAGTCTGCAACATTCTTTTACCACCTTCGCTGTTTAATCTAACAACAGCGGCAGGGCTTCCAGAACGTTGATCAATAGTAGCAGCGGCATCATTGATTTGATCACCAGTTACAATTAAACGACGTTTTAGTTTAACGGGTTCACCATTACGACGCTTATATAAACGTGAGCCAAATTCATCATCATCGTTGGCTAACATACGAAATTCTAAAGTAGCAGTAGCACCTAAAATTTCTTTAGCTCGCGCTGTATCTTGCACACCGGGTAATTGAACTACAATACGATCTTCGCCTTGACGTTGAATTATAGGTTCAGAAACACCTAATTCATTAACACGATTACGCAGAGTGGTAATATTTTGTTCTATGGCTTTTTCTTTATTGTCTTTTAATGCCTTTTCTGTAAAGCTTAAATATAAACTATATTCATCAGCCTGAACATTTAAATCATTATATTGTTTTTCAATGAATTTTTTAGCTTCAGCAGCCACTTCAAGATCACTGAAAGTAACCATAATGCCACCGTTGCCATCAACTACACGATGAATACCTTTATAACGCAATTTCTTTTCACGAAAGCGACTACGTAATTCAGCAATATAAGTTTCTTCATCCTGACGAATAGCAGTTTCCATATCGACTTGCATTAAGAAATGCACGCCACCACGTAAATCTAAACCTAAATACATAGGTTGCCCACCTAAGCTGCGTAACCAGTCAGGTGTAGCTGGTGCTAAATTTTGTGCTACCACATATTCAGACAAAGCCTTTTTTAAAATAGTATAAGCTTTTAATTGTGTATCGGTATCTTTAAAGCGTACTAATAATTGACGTGGATTCCTATCGATACTAGTATAACTAATATCAACTTCCTTGAGTTTAGCTTCAACTCGATCTTGCACTTGCTCATTAATTTTCATATCTCGTGCATAAGCAGGAGATATTTGCACAGAAGGATCTTCCCCAAATAAATTTGGAAGGGCATACAGCGCACAAATAAAGATTACACTCGCAATCAGTAAATATTTCCAAGTAGGGTATTGATTCATAAAGTTTTCATTGTTCCTTTAGGCATAACTGCGGCAATGGCTTGACGCTGTATTTTGACTTGAGAATTACCAAGATCAATGGCAATAAAATTTTCACCAAGCTCAGTAATTTTGCCTAATAAACCACCATTGGTAACGATTTCATCACCTTTTTGTAAAGTCTCAACCATTTGTTTATGCTCTTTAGCGCGTTTTGTTTGAGGGCGTATTAATAAAAAATAAAACACCACAAATAACACGACTAACATAATAAGGTTAAATAAACCCCCATCTGCGGCTGGGGCATCTGCCGCTAAAGCATTTTGAATAAAAAAATCCATCTTATTTCCTTTATTGAAAGTTAAAAAAACTAGTATGCCATAAATTATGGATTAAGACTAATTAAGTCTTGACGTTTTTTCATTAAGTAATCAACTTTATATTTACTTAATTCATACACCCAATTTTTAACAGTATTTAATTTTGCATAGTATTTACCATCCTGTTTCATGATTGTCATTGTGATTTCTTTATCATCAAAAGTAGTAAATACCGCAGTAGTAGTATCAGAAAATTCAATTTCAGTTGCTACAAAAACATCATCAAACTCTAAATTACTTAAAGTAGTGGCAATACTTCTAAGCATATATGGCAATTTGACCTTTTCATCTTCAGCTAAATTTTCTAATTGATAGTCTTCATCATCAGGCTTTGCCTTAGCAAAACTAAAACCATCACCATCAGGATGCTTAATTGTGACTTTACGAATTTTGTCATCTTGAATATTGATAATTTCTTGATTTAACCAAAAGGTAACATTTTTTTCAATTGGCAACTGCCCTACAACTAACCAACTTTGTTTATCTGTTGGCAAACGTACATAAATTTCTTTTAAGTTGGAATCAACTTTTGCAGGCTTATTTTTTCCAACTATGAGACTAATAATTTTTTCAGCTTTTGCATTTTTGAAAGTCAATAAAGCAGATTCAGCATTTTCCTCAGTGACATTTTCAACTCCAATTTTGGAATAAAATTTCAATTTACTGGTTTTTGCTTCGATAGTGCGCAAATTCATCGCACCTAATAATAGCTTATTAACTTTAGCCATATCAACTGGATAATTATGCTTATCTTTGGCAAACCACTGCTTATCATTACGTACTAAAGTAATAGTATTATCCTTAGTTTGAATGTTGATTTCAGTAACTTCATTAATGACACTGGCTAAATTAGGAAAGAACTTTTTCTGTTCATGGCTAATATCATTTGGCTGCGTTAAAACTACCGCAGCAATGACTATAATAATTGTAAATATTGCTAATACTGTGAGATTTTTTGTGTTCATTTTTTATATTGCTTTGTGTTTTACCTAATCTTAAATATTATGTATTTTCTCGTAGGGTGGGTAGAGCGATAGCGATACGAAGTCAGCGAAGCTAAACCCACCAATATAGCCAATGGTGGGTTTCGCTGTCGCTCTACCCACCCTACAAAAATATTTGTAGTGTTCATTTTAATATTGTTTGTTGTTTTTCAAGTAATTGAATTATTCCATCTTTTCCTAGACTTAGCATTGCTTGCAATTCAGTTTCAGTAAAAGGATCAGCTTCAGCCGTACCTTGAATCTCAACATAGGCTAATTTATCATTCATTACAAGATTCATATCTGTTTCAGCATCAGAATCTTCTTGATAATCTAAATCTAAAATTGGTACACCTTTATAAATACCTACAGATACAGCGGCTATAGCCCCTTTAATAGGATTGGTTGTAATTTTTTGCTTGTTTATTAAAAAATCTACAGCGTCAACTAATGCTATATAAGCACCGGTAATTGCAGTAGTGCGTGTACCACCATCAGCTTGAATTACATCACAATCTATAGTAATAGTACGTTCGCCTAAAGCTTTTAAATCTACAACCGCTCGTAGAGAACGCCCAATTAAGCGTTGAATTTCCAAAGTACGCCCACCTTGTTTACCACGATAAGCTTCACGTGCCATACGAGAATTGGTAGAACGAGGTAACATACCATATTCAGCAGTAAGCCAACCACTTTTTTTATCTTTCAGAAATCTAGGCACACGCTCCTCAATACTAGCGGTACAAATCACCTTAGTATCTCCAAATTCCGCTAATACGGAACCTTCAGCATGTTTAGTATAATTACGAGTAAATTTAACTTGTCTCAGTTGATTAGCTTCTCTACCGCTTGGGCGCATGAAATATCCTTGTGTTTAAATTTGATGATAAGCACTTTGCTTAATGAGGTGTATTAGAGGTTTTTCAAATATTTTGCCCCTTATTTTAGGTTAAAAAATCTTGAAAAGTATTTTATTATATGGTAGCATCAAAAAAAATAATTAGCCAAAATGGATTTTGGATACGGATATTAAAGCTTGTTTTTACCATATCCGCCTTTGCCTATCTTGTCCAAAAAGGAAAAATAGAAAGTAATCCCCTTATAGATAAGGAGTCCGTGCAATGTTCCTCTTTCTTGCTTACCCCTTAGTTCTTAATGGAATTATCTAAATATTGGGTATATTTAATATTATTATGGGGTATAAATGCTATAACGTTAGCCATCAATACAAAGTTACTGCCATATGATAAAATATCGCATTCAAAATAGAAGAACGGAGGAAGTATGAAAGCAATATCCTTATTTTCTGGTGCAGGAGGTCTTGATGTAGGATTTCAAAAAGCAGGTGCCGATATTATATGGGCGAATGACTTTGATAAGGACGCTTGCGAAACATACAAAGCAAATATTGGTAATCATATCCGCTGTGGAGATATAGATCATTTAAAGCCAAACTTATATCAAGTGGCTGATGATATTGATTTGATATTTGGTGGCCCACCTTGTCAAGGATTTTCTGTTGCAGGAAAAATGGATTCTAACGATCCAAGAAGTAAGCATATTTGGACATTTGCTGAAATAGTAAAAGAAATTAATCCAAAAGCATTTGTAATGGAAAATGTAAAGGCTCTAGGAAAGTTAAAAAAATGGGAACCTCTTAGGAATGAATTACTTGAAACATTTAGAAATGCTGGCTACATAGTAAATTTTATTATCTTAAACTCATCTGAATTTAATGTACCACAAGCTAGGGAACGAGTTTTTTTTATTGGCTTTAAAGACAATTCAAAAATTGTACCCGATCTAATGAAAATGATTGAGCCTTATAAAGTCAAATCACAAACAGTTAGGGAGGCATTAAGTGTGTTAGATAAGGCTGGTACAGGTAATAATAAAAACACAGCAAAAGCAAAAATAACAATTACACCAAACCCTATAATGAGAAAATCCCCATATGCAGGAATGCTATTTAATGGTTTAGGTAGACCTGTGAAAATTGATGGTTTTTGTGCGACTTTACCTGCAACAATGGGAGGCAATAAAACCCCTATTATTGATGAAGAAGTTTTATACAATGGGAAAGATAATTGGATTGAAAGTTATCATAAAAGCATTATGGATGGTGGAGAACCCTTGCCTTATCAGGTAGCTCCAAAAAGACTAAGAAGACTTACTGTACAAGAAGCAATAGTTATTCAATCTTTTCCTATTGATTATCAATTCATGGGTTCACAATCATCAATATTTAAACAAATCGGTAATGCTGTTCCTTGTAATCTTGGCTATGCTGTAGCTTCAATGTTATTAGATAGTTTAAATAACGAAAAAATCGAAACTTTAGTCAATCAGCCCGTACAATTCAGGTTAGTTGGATAATATGCCAGTAAATATAGACCATAAAAAAGCAGAAGAAATCATATTAAAAGCTCATCGTGGCACTTGCTCAAAAAGTGATGAGATAACTATGGGGATTAAGACTGTTCTGTGTGGAACACACAAAACATACAAATATATTTTGGTTAATGGCATCTTGGCAAAAGCATCAAACAATGATGCAAACCCAATAGCATTACAAGCAGGTGCGCCTTTATCTGGTGCTTTTGATGCTAGAAGTTTATGCCATAAAATACTAGTTCCTTTTGAGCGTGATTTTCTCAAAAATATTCTTGGCGGTTCAAATGAGCCATTTCTTAATAAGCCAGCAAGGTTTACTCATATCAGCAAAGATAATGCAGTGAGAAAGGGGAAAGATAAAGAAACTCTATTGCTACTCATCAAAATGTTTTCAGCCATAAAAACTTCAGAGGAAGCAAAGGAATATTTAGCTTGTGTCTTTGCTGTCCTGCAAGAACAAATTAAAGAGGCAAATAAGACTTTTGAAAGTGTTTGCAATTACAGCCCAGAGCTTATAGAAATTTATGAGTTTTCTCTACTGTTTACCAGCAAATCTTTTGAAGGTGAAACATCAGCTATTATTGTTGGCTCCCTTGAATTGCTGCTTCATCTATATATTGAAGGTAGTTATACCGTTAAAACCCACAAGGTAAACCAAAGTGGTGCTTCCTCAAAAGAGGTTGGAGATATTGATATTTATAGTGATGGAGAATTTTACTATTCTATAGAAGTAAAAGATAAAAACTTCAACGAATACGATGTAGAACATGCTTTTAATAAAGTTCTACATAATCATGGGAAGAAAGCCGCTTTTATCTATGGCACTAAGGCAGAGTTTAATGAAGAGGCAATATTTAAGAAGACAAAGGAATTTGAAAAAAATGGATTATTTGTGCTAATTCAGGATATTAACTCACACATAAGGAATATTTTATTTAGGTTGCCTGATTGTACAAAACAAGATTTCATAAAAAGTTTGATAACAACCTCAGAATCAGTCAATTGCAAAGAGCAAACTAAGGAATGGATGGTTCAGTTATTTTCTGAGCTTCAATGGGAATCCAAATAAAATGGCTAAATCGGGTAAGGGCTAGTTTTTCTCTAACCTTCCCCACACCACTCCTCATGCGGATCCGCAAGGGGCGGTTCACTAGCCGTTTGGTTAAGCCCATTTGCATAGCTTTGGTTTTGGCTAAATGATAGTATCCCTTTGAACTCATTCCAATACTGATAGCTAACTTGATGGGTATACCCCTTTCGATCACAGTCTGAAACCGACATATTTATAACAAAATTATGGTACTGAAAGTCGCAATGCTGAATATTAAAGAAGGTCAAAATGAGTTATTTGAAGAAAGCTTCAGTAAAGCCGAAAAAATAATATCATCAATGTCAGGCTATATTAGCCATGACCTTAAAAAATGTATAGAAAAGCAACATAAATACATTTTGTTGGTAAACTGGGAAACTATCGAAGATCATGAAATTGGCTTCAGGAAATCTCAGAAATATGAAGAATGGAAGTAGAACATTACCAATGAAGTGACTTTGGTTCTATAAGTTCTGTTCTTGTTTCGGCTTCGTTCATATATTATCGTTTTATCAAATAACCATCAAATAAAAAAAACACAAAGTATCAATATGTTAAGATATGGTGCTTATATATTATCAAATAATCATCAAATAAGATTTTAAGCCCAAATTGGCAAATAACCCGCATATTTTCTTGATTTACTTTCTGGATCATCTTCTTTTATTACACCATCTTTTAAAGCATCGCGTATTATTCTTGATGCTATTGCCGCATTTTTATTTTCAATTTTAAAACGCTCTCTTAATGATTGATTGGTCATTTTTTCATTTGACACATATTTTAAACAAGCGTGCTGATAACAAGCTCTAATTTTTTCTTTCTTATCTAAATTATTGAGCGTTTTATAGCTGTAAATAGAAACATGAGTTCTATTTTCAGTAACAATAACATTGATTGGTGGTAGTTGATAAAGTTCATTGTAAAAAATTACTTTATCTAAACCGCTGCCTTTTTCTTCACAAAAACCGATTCGCCTCATTAAATCGGCTAATTTATCATTACGCGAAATGTAGCCATCAATAAATCTATCTGGTGTAACTAATGGTGTGCCAGAATTTGATATTTCTATTCTATCAGTAAATATTTCTATCATTGGAAACCCTTTTACGGTAAAATCTTGATGAATTAATGCGTTTGCTACCAATTCTCTAACAGCAATTTCTGGATACATTCGGGTATCTTTTCGCAAGGCTTTGCCAATTTCTTCATTAGCTGGTAATTGACTATTTATCCAATCAATCAAACCTACAAAGCCCAAAGCATAACCTTTTAGCCCTATTTGTTCTCTTTCTGTTTCAACTTTATTTTTACCTTTATATACAATGACTCTTACTGATTTTCTTTCGACACTTTCAAAATTTTTTAGATTTTTAGCAAATAATAAAGCACCTAATTTAGTAATGGCATATCCTTTATTTTTAACAACTAAATTTTCTTCAATAAATTTATCAATCACGCCTTGCAGAGTAGAAGGATAGGGTAATTTAATTAAATCGAAATAAGTTTCAGTGCTTAAATATTTAGTAATATCGGCAGCATTTAAGTTGTCTTTTGCAATTTCTTTTTCAAAAGGAATCGTGTCTTTTTTCCATATTTTAGCTTGTTTTTCTGGAAAATCGTTAAGCTTGCGGGTAATGCTTCCTATTCTAATATAGGCTTGATGCAAAAACTCTACGGGGCGATTTTTAGTCGCAGGTATTACAAATATAGATATATGTTTATCAATTTCGTAATCAAATTCGTAAATAGAAAAATCAATACGAGGATTTAAACGGTTAGCTAACCAATGTTCAAGCTCTTCGTTTCCTTTTTTGTGCGACTTGGCTTGAAATGAAGTTCCTTTAACAATATGCGTTTTATCTTCTACACCAAAAACCAAATAACCGAAAGATTGCCCTTGTATGCAAGCCCCGTTTGATAAAGCAGATATGCGTTCGCCAATTTCTTCTGGTGAATGAAAATTAAGTTTAAATTCAACCCATTCATTTTCATATGGCTGTTTTATCAAATTATTTAATAATTCTATTAATTGTTTCTCAGTCATTTTTAAGGAAAACCGTAGCCACTATTAATTACTTTAGAAGCTAAAGCTAGATTTTTATCTGGATAATCTGATTAATGATAACACATCAATAGGGCTTAATTTTACGAGTAAATTTAACTTGTAAATTTAAATATCAATTCATTTGCAGATATCTATAGTAAAGATTGATTGAGTAGCACACAGAGAAAGATTTTGGGAAAACCGCTGATAGGAATAAACTAATTGAACCTTCGTTTAAGAGTCGTAAACGCTGCGAAGCTAGAGCTACGATGCCAAAGAGACAATGTCGGGCAAGTAGGTGAGTGTTGACTCTGTTTTGTTTGAGGGCGTATTAATAAAAAATAAAACACCATAAATTATGGATTAAGACTAACTAAGTCTTGACGTTTTTTCATTAAGTAATCAACTTTATATTTACTTAATTCATACACCCAATCTTTAACTGTATTTAATTTGGCATAGTATTCACCATCCTTTTTCATGATTGTCATTGTGATTTCTTTATCATCAAAAGTAGTAAATACCGCAGTAGTAGTATCAGAAAATTCAATTTCAGTTGCTACAAAAACATCATCAAACTCTAAATTACTTAAAGTTGTAGCAATACTTCTAAGCATATATGGCAATTTGACTTTTTCACCTTCAGCCAAATTTTCTAATTGATAGTCTTCATCATCAGGCTTTGCCTTAGCAAAACTAAAATTATCACCATCAGGATGCTTAATTGTGACTTTACGAATTTGATCATCCTCAATATTCACAATTTGTTGATTTAACCAAAAGGTAACATTTTTTTCAATCGGCAACTGCCCTAAAACTAACCAACTTTGCTTATCTGCTGGCAAACGTAGATAAATTTCTTTTAAGCTGGAATCAACTTTTGCAGGCTTATTTTTTCCAACTATGAGACTAATAATTTTTTCAGCTTTTGCATTTTTGAAAGTCAATAAAGCGGATTCATCGCACCTAATAATAGCTTATTAACTTTAGCCATATCAATTGGATAATTATGCTTATCTTTGGCAAACCACTGCTTATCATTACGTACTAAAGTAATAGTATTATCCTTAGTTTGAATGTTGATTTCAGTAACTTCATTAATGATACTGGCTAAATTAGGAAAGAACTTTTTCTGTTCATGGCTAATATCATTTGGCTGCGTTAAAACTACCGCAGCAATGACTATAATAATTGTAAATATTGCTAATACTGTGAGATTTTTTGTGTTCATTTTTTATATTGCTTTGTGTTTTATCTAATCTTAAATATTATGTATTTTCTACAAAAATATTTGTAGTGTTCATTTTAATATTGCTTGCAATTCCGTTTCAGATAATCTAAATCTAAAATTGATACAGCCTTATAAATACCTACAGATACAGCGGCTATAGCCCCTTTAATAGGATTGGTTTTAATTTTTTGCTGTTTGATTAAAAAATCTACAGCGTCAACTAATGCTATATAAGCCCCGGTAATTGCAGTAGTGCGTGTACCACCATCAGCTTGAATGACATCACAATCTATAGTAATAGTACGCTCACCTTGTTTACCACGATAAGCTTCACGTGCCATACGAGAATTGGTAGAACGAGGTAACATACCATATTCAGCAGTAAGCCAACCACTTTTTTTATCTTTCAGAAATCTAGGCACACGCTCCTCAATACTAGCGGTACAAATCACCTTAGTATCTCCAAATTCCGCTAACACGGAACCTTCAGCATGTTTAGTATAATTGCGAGTCAGTTTAATTTTTCTAAGTTGATTAGCTTCTCTACCACTTGGGCGCATGAAATATCCTTGTGTTTAAATTTGATGATAAGCACTCTGCTTTATGAAGTGTATTAGAGGTTTTTCAAATATTTTGGCCTAAAGACCTGTCAGGTTTTTAAAACCTGACAGGTCTGACAGTTTTTATTTTCTTGAAAAATATTTTACTATATGGTAACATCAAAAAAAATAATTAGCCAAAATGGATTTTGGATACGGATATTAAAGCTTGTTTTGACCATATCCGCCTTTGCCTATCTTGAGAACTGGAAATAGTCTGAAATTTATTAATTAAGTTGGAGAAAAAAACAAATGAAGTTATTAGTAAGCTTTTTATTACTTAGTTTTACAGGGCTTCTTCATGCTAGCGAAGACTCCTATTTACTCCCCATCACTCGTGATGGAGTTACTCACACGATGATCACTTACAATTTCTGGAGTGGAGAATATCCAAATCCTGTAATTCATGTTCAACCTAGTAAAAATAACTGGAGTACAGTTATCGGATACTCTTCATTAAGGAATCTTGGCAAGAAGAAGGTATGCAGCATTAAAACAGGTATTTATCACCCATGGACTAAAGATAAAATCAGTCTTATCAACTATTACTCTATCACTCCAAAAATAAATTATTTAGTTCAGCAGGATACTATTCTTGAGGATCAAAAGGTGAAAAAGGGGGATACAATTAAAAATGAGTTTTATCTTTCTGAAGGTTTTTGTTCTTACCTTTTAAGTGACAAGACAGACATAGAAGCTAAGTGTATAGATAACTCCACTCAGTTCAAACGCATTAAATTTCCAGCACATCCAGCAGAACAATGGTTATATTTAAGCTGTAAAGAGGGTTATAAAATTTTTGTACAAGATACTGATTTGCTCAGCCAAGCTAATGTTAATGAAGGAGGGATATCTGGGTATGGGGAAGTAGCTAAGAAATAAACACATTGTCTGACAAATTTTTAATAAACCTGTCAGATGAGTCTAAAAATATTACTTATTTATCTTTTACTTTCTTTTGTACCTTGCTTTTTTTAACCGCTTTTTTGACACGCTTAGTTGCAGTATCAGCGGAAGCCTTAACATTTATCATAGCTAAGCTAGCTTGTTTTGCCGCTTTTTTAGCGATCTTTGCTGCTTTATTAGCATCTTTAGCTGCTTTAACAGCATCTTTAATAGCTTTCTTAAGTTCTTGTTTATCTGCCATAATTTAATCCTTATAAATTGAATTTACCGTACCCACAATTAATGGATCCGCTTTAGAAACTAACTCCAGATTTTTATCTGGATAATCTAATTGGTTAAGAAAATAACGCATACAATTAATGCGTGCCCGTTTTTTATCATCAGAACGAATTATTATCCAAGGCGCATCAGCAGTATCAGTATAAAAAAACATCGCCTCACGAGCCTTAGTATAATCATCCCACTTATCTAATGATAACACATCAATAGGGCTTAATTTCCATTGTTTCACCGGATCGTGTTTTCTGGAATGGAAACGACGTAACTGCTCCTGACGACTTACTGAAAACCAGAACTTAAATAAACGAACTCCAGAATTCACCAACATACGTTCAAGAGCTGGAGTTTGACGCATAAATTCTAAATATTCATTATCAGTGCAAAAACCCATTACCCGTTCAACACCAGCGCGATTATACCAAGAACGATCAAAAAAAATCATTTCACCCTTAGTAGGAAGTTGTTTGATATAACGTTGATAATACCATTCACCTTGTTCACGTTCAGTAGGCTTTTCTAAGGCAACAACATGTGCAGCGCGAGGGTTTAAATGTTCCATAAAACGTTTTATAGTACCACCCTTACCAGCGGCATCACGCCCCTCAAACAAACCAACAATACGTTGCCCAGATTCTTTAACCCAACTTTGAACCTTTAATAATTCAACTTGTAACAGATGTTTATTATGTTCATATTCCTCTAATTCAATTCTTTCTGAATAAGGATATTGCCCTAAACTATGTGTTATTTTCTGTAACTTCTTACCAGACATAGTCTTAGAGTCAGACATTACATAATCTGGATCAGTTAATTTTTTAATTAATTTAGCGGCTTGTTTAGTTTTTTCTTTATTCATGGTTGTTTAAATAATTTTATTATATTTTTACAGTGAGTATTCTTCAATATATCATCTTTTTTATATAATCACTATTAGCAATAATAACAGCATTACTAGAACCTGAAAATTGTAGTTGCCCAGCAATTGAAATAACTGATTTTTGCTTTTTAAATTGAGGATTACCCTCTGTCACTGATTTATTATTGCATTTGATAATCATTTTTATTTGTTATTTCATAATGGTTTAATTCATCTAAATCTAATGATTCTTTTAAATTATTTAATCTATTTTCTACTCTTTCACCTTTTTCTTATACGGAAAAAAACCATTTACAGATAAAATACGAGTTAAAAAAGCCCCTCACAAAAAACAATGATATATTTATCCATTGATAGTGCCTCTTAAATCAAAATCTGTACTTTCAATATAGTCTTTTAATTCATCTCCTCCAACATATATTGCTTCTATTCCATTATCAACATTCTCTAAAAAATAAGCTGATATTTCATCATTATTGTATTCATTATTTACAAAGGCATCTATACATTCTTTAGAATGAGATGTTAAAAAAACTTGTACATTAAAAGTATCTGCTAACTCTTGAATAAATTTTGTAAACTCAATTAATAAGGAATTATGAATAGCTGTTTCAAATTCATCTATACAAACTATGCCGTTTCTTGCATATGCAAAACCAAGTGCTATTTCAAATACTCTTTGTAATCCTTCACCGTAATTTGTAATTTCTAAATTTCTATCTGAAAATTTACTAGAATCAACAATAAATCTCTCAATGTCATCAACATCATTTAGTCTTACATCATTGATTGTAGGATCAATGTTTTTTATAAAATCTACAACCAAATTGATAGCTGTTTTTCCATCTTTGTCTTTATATTGAGTATTTTTGTTATATGTTTGAACTATCTCATTTAAGTTGTGAAAATATGGACTTTTAAATATTGAATTACATAAATGTTCTACTTTTTCATTTTGTCTTTTTAATGTTTCGTAGCCAAATGTATGAATAACATTTTCTAATGTTCTATCATTTATAAGAGCTTTAAGCTTATATGAACAAATATAGTCATCTTTTTTATCAATATCTTTAGCTTCAAACTTACTAAAATAGATTGAAGCATTAACATTATTAAATATACCGGTTATGTCAATAATTTCATCTTCATTAAAAACTTCATTTAACCAAATAGGATTTAATGAGTTAATTTTATTTTTGAGTTTAATAATTTCTAAAAATGAAACAATATCATTTTGTTTGGTTAAATAATATATTGCTTCAAGAAGTGAAGTTTTACCACTATTATTAAATCCAGCAAAAATATTTATTCTATTTAATTGATCTATTTTAAAATCTTTAAATATTTTATATTGATTTATTTTGATTGAATCAAAATGTTTAATTTTATTATCATGTTCAAAACATACAGAATAATTACCTCTACTAATTTCAAGAGAACTTTTTTTAGGAATCAAGTCTAAAAAAATACTTTTTAATTTCTCTAAATCATCTGTAGAAACCATGTCTTTATAACTTCTTAATTTATTTATTCCTTTCTCAACTTCATTTAATGATTTTTCATAATTTAGCTTATCTATTTCACCACTAGCAATTAAGCCCCTTGAAATACTTTTAGTTTCCTCCATCACATTTAGTGCATTTTCATTTTTAATAAAAATGGCTAAATCTCTTATCTCAAATGCTTTTGTAATTATTGGCTCAACTTCTTCTTCTTCTATTAGATCATCTGTTTTAGACATCCAAGAGAAAAGTCTTTGTAGATTATTATCATTATTTGCTTTGTATCTATTATCATCCCATTCTAACCAATCTTTTATGTTTGGTCTTTTTATTATTTCAACAAATAAAGCATAATCATTACTTTCAAACTGATCCCCAAAATCACTCTGTTTATAGGCTAAAATTAAATAATAGGCTCTTTGTGAACTTCTCAGTTTAACTTTTGTAATACCTAAAGAATCACATAATTGTATCTCTTTATCATGATATTCATCTGTTTCCCAATACTGTTTTAAAAAGTCATAAATAAGTTGTGCTTGATTTATAACAGACCATTTTTTATTACCACCAACATGTTTTAATCCCATGATGATAAGGTGTTTTTCTTTGGTCTCATTCTCATGTATGTCAAAAGATACTTTTTTAAATATTTCAGGATTTAGATTACCAATTGATAAACCATTTTCATAATCTTCTTGTAAGGCTTTTAGTGTTGCAACTCTTCTATTACCTTCAAGCACTAAATAATTATTATTGCCTAAATCTTTAACCTGAATTACATCCACATCTAAAAAACCATTAGATTTAAAATTGGCTATTAAATCTTTTATGTTGTCTCTTTTGTTTCCCTCAATAAAAAATCTAGCTCTTTTTTGTATTTTTGCCTCAATAACTTGACTATCTTCTACTGGTATGTAATCACGATTATCTACAAAACGATAATTATTCGGATCTAAATATAAGTTTTTAAGGTTATAACTTCTTTTTATGGTGGATTTTATTTCTTTACTCATAGGATTTTAATAAATTGATTAAATCAGCTTCATTAATAATTTTTATCCCTAAAGTTTGTGCTTTAGTGAGTTTACTACCAGCTTTTTCTCCAGCAACTAGACAAGTGGTTTTTTTGGAAACGCTATTAGTAACTTTCGCTCCTAAGTTTTCTAATTGAGTTTTAGCTTCTGTACGAGTCATTTGTGACAGTGTACCAGTTAGAACAAAAACTTCTTCTGCTAAGGATTTATTGATGATAGTATTAGAATTTTTAGGCCAATTAATACCGATTGTTTGTAGTTCTTCAATGCTATTTATATTATCAGATTGTTGGAAAAATTTCACTATATGTTGGGCTACTATTGGTCCAATATCTGGGATATTTTGCAACTCTTGTTTAGTTGCAGCCATTAGTGCTTCTATTGTAAAATGCTGGGCTAGAGTATTAGCCGTAGATTCTCCAACTTCGCGAATTCCAATTGCATAAATAAATCTAGCTAAGGTTGTAGATTTACTTTTTTCTAAGGCTGCAATGATATTTTGAGCAGATTTTTTACCCATTCGTTCTAAACTAGTCAACTGTTCAACAGTTAAACGATAGAGATCAACTAATTTTATGACCAAATCTCTATCTATTAATTGCTCAACCAATTTATCACCTAAACCATCAATATCCATTGCACGACGTGAAGCAAAATGTTTTAAAGCTTGTTTACGTTGTGCAGCGCAAAAGAAACCACCACTACAACGCGCAACCGCTTCGCCGGCTACACGAATTACATCAGAACCACAAACTGGGCATTGCTTTGGAAAGATAAATTCTTGAGTTTTTTTAGGGCGTTTTTCAAGTATCACCCGCATTACCGCAGGTATAACATCACCAGCGCGACTAATTACAACCGTATCACCAATTCGCACATCCTTACGCTTCATTTCATCTTGATTATGCAATGTAGCGTTAGTGACAGTTACGCCAGCAACTTCTACAGGATTTAGACGCGCCACTGGTGTTAATGCACCAGTACGTCCAACTTGTATATCAATATCATTAATTTGAGTTATTGCCTCCTGAGCTGGAAATTTATGAGCAATTGCCCAACGTGGCGCACGAGAAACATAACCTAGCTCCTTCTGCAAAGCTAAATCATTGACTTTATATACAACACCATCTATATCAAAAGCTAAATCCTGACGCTGTTTTAATACTGATTCATAATATTTTAAGCAACCGGCAATTCCTGTTAGCAATTGCGAATCCTGCGAAATCGGCAAACCCCACTGTTGTAACAGCTTCAAAATATCATTATGACGCTGAGGTAATTCTACCCCTTCCACAACTCCAACCGCATAACTAAAAAAACTTAAAGGGCGTTGAGCAGTTACACGAGACTTCAACTGTCGCAAACTACCAGCGGCAGCATTACGTGGATTAGCAAATATTTTTTCACCCTTAGCCGCTTGTTTTTGATTCAACTTGTTGAAATAAGCCTTGGGCATAAACACCTCTCCTCGCACCTCTAATACTGAAGGATAATTTTCACCGCGTAACTTTAAAGGAATAGTCTTAATAGTTTTAGCATTAGCAGTAACATCCTCACCAGAATATCCATCACCGCGCGTCGCCGCTGAAACTAACAAACCATCCTCATAACGCAAACTAACAGCTAAACCATCAAATTTCAACTCTGCAAAAAATTCAGTATTAGCGAAATCCTTTGCAAAATCCTCAGCTTCCTGATAATTAAAAGCATTATTCAAAGACAACATAGGAACACTATGTACAATTTTAGCAAAAGCATCTAATGGAGGCGCACCTACTCTCTGACTTGGAGAATCAGCAGTAACTAAATCAGGATATTTAGCCTCAAGATCCTGCAACTCGCGCAATAACAAATCATATTCACTATCAGGTACACGAGGATCATCAACAACATAATAATAATAATTATGCTCATTTATTGTATGGCGTAACTTAGCCGCTTGAGATTCAATCTTTTTTGGGATTTTCATATCTATTATCCTTCTAAAAAGCTCTTCAATTCTTGAACTTTAAATTCTTTGGCTAATTGAGTAACTTTTTTACTAAAGGTTTCTAACTTAGCTTCATTGGCTGATAAAGCTTCTGCTTTATCTATAATTGCTTTTATTTTACCACTTTTCGCTAAGTTATATAATATATCTATTTCTGCTGCTGCTGGATATTCCATCGGAGCAGATTCTGTGGTTTCTGAAGTTTCATAAATCCATTCTAATGAACATAATTTTCCTAACTCTGCTAAAAAATTATTTATATTTATTGGTTTTTCTACAAAAGCATTGCAGCCAGAATCTAAAGCGGCTTGTTGTTGATCCTCAAACACATTGGCTGACATCATTATAATAGGAGTATTTTCAAACTGCATTTGTTTACGTAATTGTCTTGTAGATTCTAAGCCATCCATTATAGGCATTTTCATATCCATTATAATCGCGTCTGGATTAAATTCATTGGCTTTTTCTAAAGCTTCTTCTCCATTCTTAGCTTCTAAAATTTTGAATCCTAAAGAAGTTAGTATTTTAGTTAAAATAATCCGGCTATCCAATCTATCATCTACAATTAAGATTTTAAAATCAGTACTTTTTGGTTTAAATCCTATGGGTTTATCAACTTTTACAACACTAATATTTTCTTGTTCGCATGTTTCTAAAGGAATGCTAAACCAAAATTTACTGCCAAAACCAAGCTTACTTGTTACTTCTAATTTGCCACTCATCATTTCAATCAGCGTTTTAGTAATAGCCAATCCTAAACCCGTACCTTCTGCTTGTTCAGATTGTTTACCTACTTGTTTGAATGGTGAAAAAATATTTTCTAATTCATCAGCAGCTATTCCTTCGCCAGAATCTTCTATTTCAAAGTGAATTTTATTTTCTTGATATTTTATTATTAATTTTACTTGCCCTTTTTTAGTAAATTTGATCGCATTACTTAATAAATTTAAGAGAATTTGTCGTAATCGCTTTTCATCTGCATAAACTAAATTTGGTAATTCAGATACAGCTTCATAAACAAATTCAATTGATTTTTGCGTTGCCCGCATTTGAAATAAAAATGCAATATCTGATAAAAAATTAGGCAAATTTAATTTATCAGGATTAATCTCTAATTTACCAGCTTCAATTTTAGATAAATCTAAAATATCGTTAATCAAAGTTAATAAATGCTCGCCACTGCGTTGAATAATATCTAAACCTTGCTCATTTTTAACAGTTTGTTCGCGTTTTAAAATTTGTGCATAACCTAAAATACCATTCAGCGGCGTGCGTAATTCGTGACTCATATTAGCTAAAAAGGCACTTTTCGCATGGTTGGCAGATTCGGCTAATTCTTTGCTTTTTTTTAATTCTTCGTTTTGTTGAATTAATTGATTTTGTAAATTATGAATGGTTAAATGAGTCTTTAAACGTACTAATACTTCATCAATTTGTATGGGTTTAGTAATATAATCAACAGCCCCTATTTCAAAGCCTTTGACTTTATCTACTGTTTCAGTAAGCGCAGTCATAAAAATAATTGGAATATTTTTACTATATTCATTAGCTTTTAGATGTTGACAAGTCTCAAAGCCATCCATTTCAGGCATCATTACGTCTAACAAAATAATGTCAGGCTTCAGATATTTAATGCGCTTGAGTACACTTTTTCCATCTTCAGCAATTAATACTTTGAACTGAGCTTCTTCTAAGGCATCAAATAACAGGCTTAAAGTGTTAGGGTTATCATCTACAACTAACACTTTATTTTGATTATCATTCATTTTCTAAATAAGATTCTAAGAAATCACACATTTTATTAACTTCAAAACGCTTTATAAACTGATTTAATTCTGTTGCAAAGGGTTCAAATTTTTGATCTTGTTGTGCCAAATTAGCCACTTGTTCTTTAATGGTTCTAACATCACCACTCATAGCAAGTTCAAATAAATTTTCTATGATTTCTTGAGAAGGTAATATTAAAGGAGCAGTGCTAACTGTGCTAGAAACAACATCTTCATAAATCCATTCTACAGATAAATATCGTTGCAAGTATTCAAATAAGCGTTCAACTTTAATTGGTTTCGGCAAGAAAGCATTACAACCCGCCTTTAAACTACTTTGATGATCCTCTTCAAAAACACGCGCTGAGCTAGCAATGATTATTGTATTGCTAAATAATTGTCTAATTTCGCGCGTCATTTCAAAGCCATCCATTTCTGGCATCATTAAATCAGTAATAATTAGTTTGGGTTGATATTCAATTGCTTTCGTTAAACCTTCAACTCCATTACTAGCTTCTATGATTTCAAATCCGATTGGTGCCAGTATATCAATTAATAATTGTCTATTATCTGGTTTATCATCTACTATTAAAATTAATGGGGTTTCAGATTTTATGCCTTTTATTTTTCTGGTTTCTACATTGGCAATTGCAGTGAAATCTTTGACTTTTGGTAAATTTAAATCAAACCAAAAGCTGCTACCTTTGCCTAATTCACTTGTTACTTGTAATGTTCCACCCATTAATTCAACTAAGTTGTGGCTAATCGCTAAGCCTAAGCCAGTGCCTTGGATTTGACGTGGTTTTTCACCAACTTGTTGAAAAGGATTAAAAATAGTTTCAATGTCATCAGATGCAATGCCAATACCAGTATCTTGTATCTGAAAACGAATCAATGAATTTTCGATGGTTTTAACTTTAAATGTTACACCTTGATGATCAGTAAATTTAACGGCATTACCAAGCAAATTAATCAAGACTTGGCGTAAGCGTTTTTCATCGCCGTGTACCGCTCCTAACTTATCATCATCTATTTGATATTTAAAATAAATATTTTTATGCTCGGCACGAATACGAACTATTTCAGTAATAGTTCTAAGGAAACTAGATAATTCAAAATCGCTAGTATCAAGCTCAATTTTACCTGCTTCAATTTTGGCTAAATCAAGCACATCATTAATTAGAGTTAAAAGATGATCACCACTTTGTTCAATAATATTTAAACCATCTTGAGCGCGTTGATTAAGTGAAGAATCATTTTTTAAAATTTGAGCATAGCCTAAAATACCATTCAGCGGTGTGCGTAATTCATGACTCATAGTAGCAAGAAACTGACTTTTAGCTTGATTAGCTAAATCAGCCACTTCTTTTGCAATTTTTAATTTAGAAATTCCAATATGTGTTTTAAGACGAGCGATTAATTCTTGTTTACTAATAGGTTTAGTTAAATAATCATTTGCACCTACTTCTAAACCTGTTACTAAATCTTCGATTTGATTTTTTGCGGTTAATAATAAAATCGGTAAATCAATAGCACCCCAAGTTTCACGTAATTTACGTGTGACTTCATAACCAGTCATAGAAGGCATCATAACATCAAGCAAAATAGCATCAGGTTTCAAACCATCATCTATCATCGCCAATGCCTCAGCACCACTGCTAGCTTGTATAATACGATAATCTTGTAAAGATAAATAGTTGCTAACTACTTGTAAATTAATAGGCTCATCATCTACAATTAATATTGTATAAGTTTTATCATTTTTTAGAATATGGTGGGTTTCAGCTATCGCTGACTTCGTATCGCTTTGCTCTACCCACCCTACATTATTAATTGCAGTAGCAGTAGCAGTAGGGTGGGTAGAGCGATAACGAAACCCACCATGTTCAGATTTTTGTTTAGCAATAGGCAAAGTAAATATAAAAGTAGAACCAATACCCGGTGTAGATTCACACCATATTTTGCCACCATGCAATTCAATTAATTGTTTTGTAACAGCTAAACCTAATCCTGTACCAGCATATTTTCTAGCAATACCACCATCAGCTTGTTCAAAAGATTCAAAGATTCTGCCTTGTTTATTTGCAGCAATACCAATTCCAGTATCACTAATACTAATTTTTATATCATCATTTTGTCGCTGTGCTGAAATTTCGACGCTACCTTTTTCAGTAAATTTAATCGCATTACCAATAAGGTTATATAAAATTTGTTGTAAGCGATTTTCATCTGCAAGCACTGGAGGCAAATCTAAATCAATTTTATTAATCAATTTTATTGATTTTTTAGCTAACATTGACTGGCTAATCGTCAGCACACAATCAACCTGTTCTCGCAAACTAACTGATTTCTGTTGTAATTCTAGTTGTTGATGTTTTAATTTGGAAAAATCCAGAATATCATTAATTAAATTAGATAAACGTTTGCCACTGGCAACAATCATGCTTAAATTAGACTTAGTTTTATCAGATAACTCACCAGTAACACCATCTATTAAGGAATCAGCAATACCAATAATTCCATTTAAGGGTGTTCTTAATTCATGAGAAGTATTAGCCAAAAATTCATCTTTTAACTTATCAGCTTGTTGCAAACGTTCATTAAATACACGAGCCTGTTGTAATTTTTTCTGTTGAGCGATAAAAAAACCGATTAAACTACCTACAATTAAAATGCTATAAATTAAATAAGCCCACCATGTTTGCCACCAAGGTGGCGTAATAATGACTTTAATTGAAGTGCCAGTTTGATTCCAAAGCCCATCATTGTTTGAAGCTTTGACTTTGAAAGTATATTTACCAGCATCTAAATTGGTATAAGTAGCAAAGCGTCGTTTACTATCAACATAATTCCATGTCTTATCAAAACCTTCCATCATATAAGCATATTGATTTTTTTGCGAGGCTCGATAATTTAACGCGGCAAACTTAATAGTAAATACCGATTGATCATAAGAAAGGCGGATTTGTTTACCCATACTAATTGAGCTATTAAATACTTGAACATCAGTCAATACTACTGGTGGAATATATGGATTATCAACTAATTTATCTGGAGAAAAAGCGTTAAAACCATTAATACCACCTAAAAACAATTCACCAGTTTTGCTTTTATAAGCGGCATCATTTAAAAATAAATTATTTTGCAAGCCATCATAACGATTATAATTTCTGAACTGTTCAGTTTGAGGATTAAATTTTGAAATGCCTTTACTAGTGGTAAACCATAGATTACCGTGATTATCTTCTAAGATTTCAATCACATTATTACTAGCTAAACCATGCTTAGTGCGATAAACAGTAAAATTATTAGTAGTTGAATTTAACTTATTTAAACCATCATTAGTGCCTATCCAAATAGTGCCGTTACTATCTTCATATGATGTATTAATGAAGCCATTGCTTAAACCGGTAGGATTATCCTTATCATATTGATAATGATAGAATGTATCATTTTTAGAATTGAGTTTAGTTAATCCAATTTCGGTTCCAATCCATACATTATCACTGGAATCCACCATCACATGAGTAACCCAATTAGAAGTTAAGTTTTTTTCATAATGCTTAAAGGTTTCTGTGACAGGATCAAATTTATCAACTCCACCACCATCCATACCAATCCAGACATTGCCTTGTGAATCAAGATCAATAGTTAAAATTGAATCATTATGTAAGCCTTTGGATTTATTATAATGAACAAAACTTTCAGTAACAGGATTAAATTTATTTAATCCACCTCCAGCAGTGCCAATCCACAGCACGCCTTGCTTATCAGCACGCAAACTTCTAACTGAATTATTACTCAGACTGTTTAGATCATTTTCATCATATTGATAATAAACAAACTTATTGCTTTTCCGATCAAATTTATTTAAACCACCACCTTCTGTGCCTAGCCAAAGTATTGCATTTTTATCTTGATAAATTGTAGATACTTGCTCATCACTAAGACTATTTAATGCTTTTGGATTATGTTGATATAGAGCAAATCTATAATCACCGGGATCATATTTATTTAATCCCTGATTTGTTGTCACCCATAAAGTTTTGGTTCTGTCTTCATTAATATTCCAGATTGTATTATCGCTAATACTATTGGCAATAGCCGGATTTTCTTGAAAACGAGTAAATGTTTTATTTGCTTTATCTAACAAATTCAAGCCATTATAAGTGCCAACCCATAATCTGCCGCTGCTATCTTCATAAATCGACAAGACAGTATCTTCATTCAAATAATGAACAAACTTTTCAGTTTTAGGATCAAATTGATCCAAGCCATTTTCTGTACCTAACCAAAGTTTATCCTGACTATCCCAATATAAGCACCACAAAGAATGATTGCCTAAATTATAATGAACAAACTTTTCAGTTTTAGGATCAAATTTATTTAAACCACCACCATAAGTGCTAATCCAAAATATACCGGTTTTATCCTCATAAATGCGCGTGACACTGTTATTGCTAATACTGTTAGGATTTTTGGGATCATGTTTATAATGAGTAAAAGTATCAGTTTTAGGATCAAACCTATTTAAACCACCATCACCGGTTCCAATCCATAAAATACCAGCCTTATCCTCGTAAATACTCCAAATATTGTCGTTACTTAAACTATTGGAATTATTTTTGTCATGCTGATAACGAATGAATTGCTGAGTGACAGGATCAAATTTATTAACACCCCCACCCCAAGTGCCAACCCATAAATTACCAGCACGATCTTCAAACAAACTCCAGATATAATTATTACTAATAGTATGGGAATTGTCAGGATCATGACTATAAACGCTAAACTCAGCACCATCATACTTATTTAAGCCATTTTTGGTTCCAACCCACAAAAAACCTTGCCGATCTTGCAATACAGGAATTAAAAAATTATCAGATAAACCATCATCAATAGTCAGATGTTTAAACTGAATAGCGTCAGCATATACTAGCTGCAAACTTAAAGACCATAATATAAATATATATTGAATTGAAATTTTCATTATTGTAATTTTCAAATTGATTTGTTTTAGAATTACAATAATTATTCCAATAATGGGCTTCTCTGCTTATATGCAATCCCTGTAATTTTTAAGACAATAAAGTTTCTAAAAAATTTTTCAATTCTTGAAGTTTAAATTCTCTAGCTAATTGAGTAAGTTTTTTACTAAAACTACTTAGCTTAGGTTCATTTCTTGATAATGCTTCTGCTGTATCTATAATTGCTTTTATTTTACCCATTTTGGCTAAGTTATATAATACTTCTATTTCTGCTGCCGCTGGATATTCCATAGGAGCAGAGATTGTTGCTTCTGGAGTTTCATAAATCCATTCTAATGAGCATAATTTTCCTAACAATCCTAAAAATTTATCTATATCTATTGGTTTTTCTACAAAAGCATTGCAGCCAGCTTCTAAAGCTGTTTGTTGTTGTTTTTGAAATACATTGGCTGACATCATTATAATAATTGTATTATCAAATGCAGTTTGCAAACGTAATTGTCTGGTAGATTCTAATCCATCCATTATAGGCATATTCATATCCATTATAATCGCGTTTGGATGAAAATTATTGGCTTTTTCTAAAGCTTCTTGCCCATTATTAGCTTCTAATGTTTTGAATCCTAAACCCATTAATATTTGATTTAAAATAATGCGGTTATCCCAGATATCATCGACAATTAAGATTTTAAATTCACTATTTCTTGGTTTAAATCCTATAATTTTTGGCTGATCAACTTTTGCAATAGTAATATCTTCGCATGTTTCTAAAGCTATTTCAAACCAAAATTTACTACCAAAACCTAGTTTGCTGCTTACTTCTAATTTTCCACTCATCATTTCTATGAGTTTTTTAGTTATAGCTAATCCTAAACCGGTGCCTTCTATTTGTTTAGATTTTTTACCTACTTGTTTGAATGGTAGAAAAATATTTTCTAAATCATCAGCCGCTATTCCTTCGCCAGAGTCTTCTATTTCAAAGTAAAATCTAGTAGCTTGATGTTTTACTGTTAATTTTACTTGCCCTGTTTGAGTAAATTTTATCGCATTATTTAGTAAATTTAATAGAGCTTGTTTGAGTCGTTTTTCATCTGCATAAACGCAATTCGGTAATTCAGATGTTTCATTAACAAATGCAATGCCTTTTTGGGTTGCTCGCATTCTAAATAATAATGCAATTTCTGATAAAAAATTCGGCAAATGTAATTTATCTGGATTGATTTCTAATTTACCGGCTTCAATTTTAGATAAGTCTAAAATATCATTAATTAGGGTTAATAAATGTTCGCCACTGCGTTGAATAACATCTAAACCTTGTTTATTTTTAATCGTTTGTTCGCGTCTTAAAATTTGCACATAACCTAAAATTCCATTCAGCGGCGTGCGAAGCTCATGACTCATAGTAGCAAGAAATTGACTTTTAGCTTGGTTAGCTAATTCTGCCGCTTCTTTTTTAGTTTGTACTATAAATAAACCAAGAAAACTACCAATAATTACTATGCTATAAACTAAATAAGCCCACCATGTTTGCCACCAAGGTGGTGTAATAATTATTTTAATTGCAGCACCAGTTTGATTCCAAAGCCCATCATTGTTTGAGGCTTTGACTTTGAAGGTATATTTACCGGCATCTAAATTGGTATAAGTAGCAAAACGTCGTTTGCTATTGACGTAATTCCATGTTTTATCAAAACCTTGCATCATATAAGCATATTTATTTTTTTCTGAGGCTCGATAATTTAAAGCGGCAAATTTAATTGTAAATACTGATTGATCATAAGACAGAGTAACTTGCTTACCCATGTTGACTGAACTATTAAAGATTTGAAAATCAGTCAATACCACTGGTGGTATATATGGATTATCAACTAATTTATCTGGGTAAAAAGCATTAAAACCATTAACACCACCTAAAAATATTTCACCAGTTTTGCTTTTATAAGCGGCATCATTTAAAAATAAGTTATTTTGCAAACCATCAGCACTATTATAATTTCTGAATTTTTCGGTTTTAGGGTTAAATTTTGAAATGCCTTTATTGGTGCTTAACCATAAGTTACCTTGATTATCTTCTATAATATCAATTATATTGTTACTAACTAAACCATTTTTAGTGCGATAAACAGTAAAATTATTGTTTGTGGAATTTAACTTATTTAAACCATCATTAGTGCCTATCCAAATAATGCCATTACTATCTTCGTAAGTTCTATTAATGAAACCATTGCTTAAACCAGAATAATTAATGAAACTGTCAGTTTTAGGATTGAGTTTAGTTAAGCCATTTTCGGTTCCAATCCATACATTTTGATTGGAATCTACCATGACATTTGTCACCCAATTAGATATTAATTTTTTATTATAATGCTTAAAAGTTTCAGTGATAGGATCGAATTTATCAACTCCACCGCCATTCATTCCAATCCAAACATTGCCTTGCGAATCAAGATCAATGCTTAAAATAGAATCATTATTTAAGCCCTTGGATTTATTATAATGAACAAATTTTTCGGTTTTAGGATTAAATTTATTTAACCCACCTCCAGCAGTGCCAATCCAAAGCACACCATGTTTATCAGCACGCAGACTTCTAATTACATTATTGCTTAGACTATTTTTATAGTGAGTAAACTTATTGTTTTTTCTATCAAATTTATTTAAACCACCACCTTCTGTGCCTAACCAAAGAATTGCATTTTCATCTTCATAAATTGTCGAAACTTGTTTATCACTAAGACTATTTAAGCTTGTTGGGTTATGTTGATAC
The DNA here is from genome assembly GCF_001723685.1 of Candidatus Marithrix sp. Canyon 246. Taxonomy (GTDB): domain Bacteria; phylum Pseudomonadota; class Gammaproteobacteria; order Beggiatoales; family Beggiatoaceae; genus Marithrix. Next base: position 13,228 of record NZ_MCBX01000020.1, on the reverse strand, counting down.
AGAGCAAATCTATAATCACCGGGATCATATTTATTCAAGCCTTGATTTGTTGTCACCCATAAGGTTTTGGTTCTGTCTTCATTAATATTCCAGATTGTATTATCGCTAATACTATTTGTATCAGTATCACTTTCCTGAAAACGAATAAAGGTTTTATTAGTTTTATCAAACAAATTCAAACCGTTATAAGTACCAATCCATAATCTGCCACTGCTATCTTGATAAATCGACAAGATAGTATCTTCACTCAAATAATGAACAAACTTTTCAGTTTGAGGATCAAATTGATCTAAACCCTTTTCTGTACCTAACCAAAGTTTATCTTCACTATCCCAATATAGAGACCATAAAGAATTATTAGTTAAATCATAATGAATAAACTTCTCAGTTTTAGGATCAAATTTATTTAAACCACCACCATAAGTGCTAATCCAAAAGATACCGGTTTTATCTTGGTAAATGCGGGTGACACTATTATTGCTAATACTATGAGGATTTTTGGGATCATGTTTATAATGAGTAAAAGTCTCAGTTTTAGGATCAAACCTATTTAAACCAGCATCACCGGTTCCAATCCATAAAATACCAGCTTTATCCTCATAAATATTCCATATATTATCGTTACTTAAACTATTGAGATTATTTTTATCATGTTGATAACGAGTGAATTTTTGAGTAACAGGATCAAATTTATTAAAACCACCACCCCAAGTACCAACCCATAAAATACCATTACTATCTTCAAGCAGACTCCAAACATAGTTATTACTAATAGTATGTGAATTGTCAGAATCATGACTATAAATGGTAAATTCTGCACCATCATATTTGTTTAAGCCATTTTTGCTTCCAACCCATAAAAAACCTTGATGATCTTGTAATATTGGGCTTACAAAATTATCTGATAAACCATCATCAATAGTGAAATGTTTAAATTTAATAGCGTCAGCAAATACTGGTTGCAAACTGAAAAACCATAAAATTAAGATATTTTTAACTGAAATTTTCATATATTATGATAAGTACAATAATTATTCCAATGGGGGTTAGTGCGGTATATAATAACAGAATCTGAAATCAACCCTTGAGAATATTATTTAACTATGAATTATTTGGTAATGCATAATATAAGTTATTTACAAAAATTTGCAGAAAGTTTTTATTTGTCGGTATTATTGCAACTTGTTTTATATTACTTACTGATGTTACGCACCCCGATTCATGTTAATTTTATTAGTTGCCCCTGAAAGGGGCTGACATACTAGCCTAGGGCAACGCCCTAGGGTTTGATTTGTTTAATATTTTAGCCCTGAAAGGGCGGTATATAATTAATGCTTATCAATTAGATATTTTAATCATATTCAATCTGGTATTTTTGGATAATTTTAAGAAATTTTCAAAACTCATGTATTATGTATCGCCCTAAGAGGGCTAAAATTCTAGACAAATCAAACCCTAGGGCGTTGCCCTAGGCTAGTATGTCAGCCCCTAAGAGGGGCAACTGATAAAATTGACACGAATCTAGGTGCGTAACATCAGTTACTTAGTGTATTTATTGTTGCTGATGAAATATGGAAGTAATACCGGGAAGTGCTTCTAAAATGAAATTATTTAAAAATGTTGGGCTTACTCCGCTTCGCTCCGTGACTTCGTATCCTTTCGTCAGCTCAACCTACAGCCAGTGTATGGTGTATAAGCAAAGCGTCATACACCGGTTAGGTTTTGATGTAGTTTGGATCCAAACCTATCGCTTATACACTCTACAAGGCTATTTTTTGATATATATTTCTTTTGGTCTATTATAACAATCATCCCATGACCAGCTATTATAAGAGCATTTGTGGAATTCCCATTTTTCATAATTATATCCATATGTTTCATCTGATCCCCATGAAGTACAGTCAGGATATACTTGATTTCGATTATAGCACTCATAAACCACATCATTCGCTAAATCTTCAATCTCGAACCCTAACTCATTTGCCCATTGTGTAAGTGTCTTATGATTATTATTTATTTCAATGTTATTATACATGGGATCTACATAAACAGTGTATTGTCCTTTGACATAGAAATCTGAGTATCCTGCCTTACTTTTAGAAATACTAAAACTCAAAACCTCACTTTCATTACCAGCACTATCCTTCAAACTAATAGAAAAACTCTTATCCCCATCATCACCACTAGTATCAAGTGTAACCTTAACTTTACCACTTGAACCAATAGTTTTACCAGTATCAACTCTATTTACAAAAACAGTTGTTCCAATGTCTCCATTAACTTCAACTTCTACAGTGTCATCTATCGTTGTTGTTGGAGTTGTTGTTAAAGTTGGTTTTTGAGGTGGTTCATCAGGTTCTGGAATAACTGAACTTTCACAACTATCAGTTTTTGTCATATTATCAACATGAAAAATTGGATAATTTACATGCCTCTGTTTCATGTTGACATCTTTGTAATATATAACATCCCCTTCAATTCCATCACCAAATTTAGCAATCGTAGTAACTTCAAAACAAGGAATTTTTACTGATCTAGTTTTGTGATCATACAAAATATAGCCGCTAGTATTTTTTCCATCAAACATGTTTTTGAAATTGATACTCCAAGGAATCAATTCAAATACGAGCTTGGTTTTTTCCTGTAATTGAGCGTCAAATATTCCTTGATTATCAGTTTCTTTACCAGTGAATTCATCTATAAAAGGAACCAAAATATTTTCCAAAGATAGTGTTTTAGTTTTGGAATCATAAATGGCTTTTGAGGAAACCTCATCAGCCACAGCATTGCCGCTGAATACGGCAAATAAAAGCATAGTATTTATTAACTTAAATTTTGTCATAATTTTTATTGATGTTAATATTGAAAAACATAAGAAACAATATTTGAAATGGCCTGTTTGTGATAGTATGGGCCATTCATTGGAAATGATATAATCATTGAGTTTTAGACCTGTCAGGTCTGATAGTTTTAATACTGCTTAATTTGATTAGCAGTACCAATTCCATGTATCTGGCAAAATTCCAGTGCTTCTCCAAAACGGTTACGCAAAATTAAATTGAGTGTACGATCTTGTAAGCCCCGAAATTGCCCCTTTCAATCACATCAGTTTCACTCATTTTTATTAATCAGGATTGCCGATTTTTTCTGCTAAGGGATATTGCATGTTGTTTTTCCTTCAGGTGAAAAAGGGATTTTGATATATAATAACAGAATTTTAAATCAAGCCTTGAGAGTATTATTTATGAAATATTTTGCCCACGATAGCGCGATTATTGATGATGGAGCCAAAATTGGAGACGATACCCGTATTTGGCATTGGGTACATATTTGTGCTGGTGCTATAATTGGAAAACAGTGTTCATTAGGACAAAATGTTTTTATTGGTAATCAAGTCGTAATTGCTAATAATGTCAAAATTCAAAATAACGTTTCAGTCTATGATAATGTCATTATAGAAGATGATGTTTTTTGTGGACCCAGCATGGTATTTACCAATGTTTATAACCCCCGTTCAGCAGTATCACGTAAAGATGAATATAAAACTACACTAATTAAACGCGGAGCTACTTTAGGCGCAAATTGTACCATAGTATGTGGTAATAGCATTGGTCAATATGCTTTTATTGGAGCAGGTAGTGTAGTAACACATAATGTAGCAGATTTTGCCTTAATGGTTGGAGTGCCAGCGCGTCAAATAGCTTGGATGAGCCACTATGGTGAACGTTTAGATTTACCCCTAACTGCCGAAGAAACAGTAGAGGCAATTTGTCCACATACAAATGAAATTTATAGGCTGGAAAATGGGCTTGTTAGCCTAGTTTCCCATCAACCCTAGGTTTCATAAACATAGGGAAATATATAATTGTAAATATCAAAAAAGCAATTATCCAAAGCCCCTGTGATAGCCCAATCCAAAGTACATAGTTTTGTGCATCTAATAATGGCATAACTACTCTTAGTATGGCACTGAATAGCAAAATTCCAAGAGCATAACTTATAGCTTTAGGAGCTTTGCTAATGTCTCTGCCGGTATGCCCAAGTGTAACCCGAGACATCATGCTGATAGTAACTACCCCAACTCCACCAACAGCAAAAGCATGAATTGCAATAAATTTAGACACTCCAATAGCAAACAATAAAAATCCAAAACAGATAAACCAGAAAGATAAATATAAACTCCATAACAGACTTTTCTTCCAGATTCCCAAAGTATGCCAACCGATTAGCCTGATAGCATTCACCACAAATAAAGCTAAAGCCAAGTAAGAAGAAACTATTTGACTTCTCAAAAACAGTTCAGATATAGAAAAAGCAATAAAAAGCAATAGGATTGATATATCAAGCCAATTGGAATTAAATAATTTAACTTGATAACCAACACCATTCTGAATAAAAAAAGGTAAAATTCTTCTGCCTATAGTTAAAATCAAGCCAATGATCAAATATAAACCACCATAAATTCCCCAAAACACACCATTATCAAGCACATTTAATGCACCAAGATAAAATAAAATATTAAATATCATCAGCAATATCAGCTTAGACAAAATAGCAAGTTGCTTCCATTGCTTTACTTTTATAATCGGATAACTAACAGCAAAGACTAAGAAAACTAAAAACAGAACATCAAAAATTCCAGCAACAAATAAATACGATGTTCCAAAGATAAATAATAATCGTGCCGCTGCCCATAAACTAAAAAGCAATATCAGCGGCTTACCATAAATAGTTTGAACACCAGTCCAATTTTGAACAGCAGTCAATAAAAAACCGGCAATAACTGCTATACTATAACCATAAATCATTTCATGGCTATGCCACTGAAAGATAGAAATTGTCTGTATATTCAAAGGCAATTGAAAATGAAAAATTGCTGACCACATAAAAATCGATACTATCGAAAATATGCCAGCTCCCAGAAAAAAAATTCTAAAACCTAAATTAAATAAAGCCATGTGTTATATCTCCTATATTTTATATGGATGTTTTAGCTGTTTTTATTATCCAATTAAGAAAATTGAATAGTTTTTGTAAATTTTCGGTAGCCGAAATTGCAACGATCTCTCTGCTAAAAATATTTTGATTTAACTTAGCAAATTCCCAGAATTTTCCTGTAGAAACTATACCATATACATCTAAAGATTGACTTTCATTAACTATTTGTGCAGCAATCATTTCGGATAAAATTTGCGCCCAGCCTTCATTAAAATTTTCTTTCTTAGCTTCTGATATACAAACTATAGGTTTTTCAAAAGTAGTACCAATATCAGAAGTTGGTGCAATGATAAAATCAGGAACACCCATCAAACCATCTTTTTCAGAAACATCAAATCTGACATGTGACCATAGTGGAATATCATTTTCTTTTGCAACAATACTTAATATTGGAGCAATAATATTTTCACAAATTGAATTTTCTGAAACATAACTACGCCTAGATTTTACATTATCATCTATAAAAGTAAATATACTTTGATTGACATTAATAGGTTCTTCTTTTACAAAGTTTTCCTCTTTAGATTTTATCTTAAACTTTGTGGCGACTTCTTCATAGTTTGAATAATTGCCATACGACATAATAACTTACCTAGTTTATCAAAACAATCATAATTATATTCTAAATGATTGTAAAAATGTGAGATTAACGATAAAATATACTAATGATAAAATATTTGAAGCATCATTATTATCATTTTTAGATAAGACTGCCGCTAAATATGACATTGAACTATCTGATATATTTATTAAGGATAAATTTGGAGAATTAATTGAAAAAATATCAGAAAAAACTCAGAAAAAAGTTGTGGTTTTAATAGATGAATATGATAAACCAATTGTTGAGCATATTGATGATATAGAAAAAGCGACAAAAAATCGTGAAATCATGCGATATTTTTTTGGTATTTTGAAATTTTCTGAATTAAACAATGTAAGAGATATTACCTTTTCAAGACAATTTGCCACACTATTAGGATATACACAAACCGAATTAGAAACTTATTTTGAGTCTTATATCCAAAATCTTGGCACTGTTTTAGAAATCAAAAAACCAGAACAATTCAATATATATTGAATTATCCTAATTTTGAAGTCAAACAAGCTTTTATGACTTTTCTTAGTTTTACTAAAAATGATTTAGGAGATATTCAACCAGCGGCGGAAGATTTACGTGATTATTTAGAAAATGATGATATTGAAGGTTTTATAAATATAATCCGTGCCTTGTTTGCCAAAATTTCAGGCAAGAAAAACGTAAGTGTGTTTATCTTGGTATTGGGGTTTTAGGGAAAGAAATTGGTTATAAAATTGAACATTAAAATTAGATTATGAATAAAAAAAATCAAACTTGGTTTATTACCGGCACCGATACAGGTATTGGCAAAACATGGTGTAGTGTAGCATTCATAAAACAATTAAAACAGCAAGGTTTACGAGTGGCTGGTATGAAACCTATTGCTAGCGGTAAAAATTCTGACGCTGAACAAATTTTAGCTGCTAGTGGTTTAGATCTTCCCTATGATTTAATAAATCCTTATGCCTTTGAACCAGCCATTGCACCTCATATTGCCGCCCAACAACTTGGGCAAACTATTGAATTAAAAGTTCTTATTGAGAAATATAAACAACTAGCTGCATTAGCAGATGCAGTAGTAATTGAAGGAGCTGGTGGCTGGCGTGTACCAATTAATGCCAGCCAAAGCTTTAAAGATATGGTATTAGCAATTAATGCTAAAGTGATTTTAGTAGTCGGCTTACGTTTAGGCTGTATTAATCACGCCCTCTTAACAGCCGAAGCTATACAACGAGATGGCTGCACATTAGCCGCTTGGATAGCCAATCCCATTGATCCAGAATTTGACGGAAAAGCCTCTATTGAAACAATATCTTCCTATTTAGGAAAACCATTAACATTAGACTTAATTTCTCGATAAAGCTTGAGCGCGACTACGCGCTTCAGCCGTACATGTATCATTTCCCATGCCTTCACATGCTTGAGTTATTAAAACCCAATTTCTCATACGTAATTCCTTATGTCCCCCATCATTTCCTGCCAAGGAATTAGATTTTTTTGCTAAATTAGCAGCACGATTCCAATCCTCCTGTGTTAAACGCACACCAGCTAAATTATGCCATAAATAAACATTATGGGGTTTTATACGTAAAGCGCGTTCTAATAAAGCCGCTGATTGTTCTAATTGATCATTTTCAAAATAAGTTTTTGCATCCATAATTAAAGACACAACCGCTGATCTTGAATCAGCCATTGTAGCTAATGATGTAAATAAAAATAATAATAATATTAGAAATTTTGTTTTTAACATATTGTTTTATCTATTAAATTTAATTAGTTTTATATGGTATATTAATACCATTAATAGTGCGCCATCTTATACCACTAGGTTCTATAGGTTTTACTGCTTGTGGATTAATAGCACGTATAAAATTTCTCCAAACCACCATAGCACCAGAACCACCACTTAAACCCATTGGTTTATTATCATCACGCCCAACCCATGTCACTGTTGAAAATTCACTGCCAAAACCAGCAAACCAACTATCACGTAAATCATTACTAGTACCAGTTTTACCTGCAAACACCATATGTTTTGGCAAAGTTTTAGATATTTTACGCCCGGTTCCATTTCTCACAGCTTGTTGCATAGCAAAATTTAGTAAAAAAATCGCAGCAGGATCAAAACGCTTTTCCATCGACAAAGCATAACGTTGCAAAGGTTTACCTTCATGAGTTAAAACATCACGAATTGCATGTACAGGCACATGAAAACCACCACTAGCTATGGTTTGATATAATTGAGCCACCTCCAAAGGAGTTAAAGACAAACTACCTAACAACATAGATGGATATATACGTTTTAGTTCACGTGTCAGCCCTAAGCGTATTAAGGTTTTATGAAAAGTTTCTAAACCTAATTTTCTACCCAAACGCACAGTAGCTAAATTATAAGAATTAGCTAAAGCGCGATATAAGTAAACCGAACCATGTGAACGATGATCATAATTTTGCGGTTTCCAAACTGTACCACTATAACGATCAACCCATTTATATGGATAGTCACTAATCCTAGAAGTTAAAGAATAAGAACCACGTTCTAAAGCAGCTAAATAAACCGCCACTTTAACTAAGGAACCAATTTGACGCTTGGCATTCAAAGGGCGATTAAAACCATCATATTTTGGTTTTTTACCATTTATAAATGCAACAACTTCACCATTGTCACAACGAGTTACTACCATAGCTCCTTCTATATTGCGAGATTTACGACGTTTTCTCGATAATTTTTTTAAAGAATTCATCATAGTTTGTTCACCTTTCTTTTGCAAAAAAGGATCTAAAGTAGTGATAATTCTTAATCCATCAGATAAATCTAAAACTTGCTTTTTACCATCTGCACGTAAATCCTCTTTACGATAATCTGTATGTAATTGACTACGCACTAAACCCATAAAGGCAGGATAAGGAAATTTACTTTCAGCAGTACTTTTTTCAATATCAAAACGTGTCTTTTTAGCCCGTCGTGCTTCCATTGGGCTAATTTTTCCTAGCTTGCTCATAGTATCTAAAACCAAATTACGCCGAGCTAAAGCTCGTTTAGGATGCCGACGTGGATTATACATTGATGCACCACGTATCAAACTAACAAGCAAAGCTACTTGATGCAATTTTAATTCTTCTAATGGGCGATTAAAATAAAATCGTGCTGCCATACCAACGCCATGAATGGCACGATTACCATCTTGCCCTAAAAACACCTCATTAAAATAAGCTTCCAAAATTTGATTTTTACTATAATGCCATTCCAATAATAATGCCATAATAGCTTCATTAAATTTACGCTTCAATGTACGCTCTGAAGTTAAATATAAATTTTTCACTAACTGTTGGGTAATTGTACTACCACCTTGTATTTGCCCACCCTTCAGATTAGTAATAATCGCACGTGCAATACCTCGTATGCTAATACCCATATGATTATAAAAATGACGATCTTCCATAGCAATCAAAGCATTAATCAATGATTGAGGTATATTTTGTAAACGAACTACAATACGATCCTCATTATGAGTAGGATATATTTTACCAATTAGCTTAGGAGGCAAACGCAGTAAAGCCACCTTACGAGTAGGTTCTAATTCGGTTATAGATTGAACTTCATTACCTGAAAAACTAATTTTTACTAAACGTGAAGGATCAGTTGCTTCCCAAAATTTAAAGGCACGAGTTTTAATTTGAACTATATTATTGTTTCTAGTATTATATTTACCCGGTGAATTAGTAGAACCTTTTCGATAACCTAGTGCTTGTAACTCCTCCTTCAAGGCTTGAGTTGTTAAACGCATACCAGTATAAATTTCTAAAGGGCGAGCGTAAACACGCGCTGGCAAAGACCAACGTTTACCTTCAAATTGTTTACGAACTTTAATATCTAATGATATTACATGATAACTAAGGATTATAAATCCAATAATTAATATTAACCATCGTAATTTAAAAGGAAAACCCGATTTTTTTCTAGGATTAGGACGTTTTTTTGGTGTAGAATAAGATGTTCGACGACGACGCTGTGGCGGTGGGCGACGGCGAATTGGTCGTCTGGTATTACGTGTGCTGCGTATCATTACTTAATGTTACTCGGTTTATTGTTTATATTTTGATTATATCAAAACTAAGGCGTAAATTATGTCTGAAGACCAACTTACTAAATATCAACAACGATACTTAGCTCTTGAAGAATTATTAGAGTTTGCGGTAGAAAGTGGCAAATTAGAACCTCCTGAACTTGCTGTTGAAGTAAAACAACTCAAACAAATATTATTTTATACGCCAATTGAGGATTTAAATACTGAAGAAATTTGTCAAGCTGAAGCTAAGTTAGAGCAATACTATACTAAGATAGCACAATTAATTAGTCCTGTATCATTATTAACTTTACGTGCTACAAATGAAAATTATAAAATAGCTAGACCGTGGTGGAAAACCATATTTCTTGGTTCTGGCTCAGTTGGGCGTAACTTTTTTCGACAACTATTTTGGGTTGCAATAGTATTGATCAGTATAATGTTTTTACGACAATATATGACTCTTGGTGAAGAATCTAAACATTCAGAATTTCTAAAATTTATTGATCCGTTTTTATATGGTGCGCTAGGTGCGTTAATTTATTTATATAAATCATTAACGGAACGTTATATAAATCGTACATTACATCCAAAAGAGTTATATACCCAATGGTTACGCTTATTTATGGGCGCATTAGTTGGTGGATTATTGGTAAATTTATTAGACATTATTCCTAATAATGATGTTGTAAATAATGCTGTTTCTGCAATGGTAGTTGGATTTTTAGCTGGTTATAGTGTGGAATTTTTCTATAATACTTTAGATAAAGCAATTAATGCTATTACTCCATATACCACAGTTATACAGCCAACTGCTAATATGACTCCACAACAAATACAAATTGATAACTTAACAAAACGCCTCATGGAAATGAACAATGAGGCTGATAAAGAAACTATTCGACGATTGTTGGAAAAATTAATTTAACTATAAACCTGACAGGTTTTAAAAACCTGTCAGGTTTGGTCGCACTATTTATTTCAATTGAACTGATAATAGTCTATTATTACGTTGTACCTGTAGTGAACGTGGGTTAATGTATTTAAACATTCTTTTTAATTCAGATATTTGTTTGAGTTTTCTGCCATTAAAACCTGATATAAAATCACCTTTCAGAAAGCCAATTTTCCCAGCAGTGGTATTTTTAGTGACTTTTACTACCTTTATGCCTTTTGATGTATCTTTTAAAGATAAACCTTGTAAATAATTACTAATAGCTCTACCTTTAATTCTATTATCTGCAATTACTGCGGTGAAATTATAAGTACGTCTTTTACGTATAACTCTTATTCTCACTCTTTCTCCAATGCTTAATAAACCAATACGATTTCTAATATCAGCAGCTGATTTTACCGGTTTATTATTAATTGCTATGATTACATCACTGGAACGTAAACCGGCTTTACTTGCAGCGGAACCGGGTAGAACTTTAGCTATCACACCACCCTTTTTACCCTGTACTCCAAATGCACGTGCTAATTGTGGATTTAATTGTTGTATGTGTATGCCTAAGCTACCTCGTCTTACTTCACCATATCTAACTAAATGCTTTACAACTTGGCTTACCATATTGCTGGGTATGGCAAAGCCAATTCCTACACTATTACCATTTGGTGCTAAAATTGCTGTATTAATACCAACTAATTTACCTCTTAAATCTACTAATGCACCACCTGAGTTGCCGGGATTAATTGAGGCATCTGTTTGAATAAAATCTTCATAACCCTCAATACCTAAGCCGGTACGCCCTAAAGCACTGACAATTCCAGAAGTTACAGTTTGCCCTAAACCAAAAGGATTACCAATCGCAACTACAAAATCACCAACCTCTAATCGATCTGAATTAGCTAATGGTATAGCAGTTAAGTTTTGTGCTGGAATTTTTAATAAGGCAACATCAGTTTCAGGATCAGCTCCAATTAGTTTCGCAGTATATTTACGACCATCACGCAAGGTTACAGCTATTTTAGTTGCTTTTGCAATAACATGATTATTTGTTAATACATAACCTTTGCGTGCATTAATAATAACTCCAGAACCACGACTCTGTTCTTTCTTTTCCTTTACATCAGGTAAATCAAAAAAATGGCGGAAAAAAGGATCATTAAATAAAGGGCTGCTAACACGACTACGACTGCTTGATGATATATTGACGACTGCCGGTGTAACGGTTCTTAACATTGGTGCAAGGCTAGGTACACCCATTGGTAATTGAGCAAATGCAAATTGCCCAGTTATTAGTAGCAATAAAGAGATTAAATAGGAATTTATTTTATACATAGTTCATAATTTGAGTAGTAGATACTTTAATTATAAATTTAAATAGTAAAAATTTCAATATAATCTTATGTTACTACCATGCCCGGTAAGGCTGTTTAATTACAATTCCTCAATTCTCTCAGCCACAGCAATTACATGTTGCAAACAAAAATCACTAGCCTCATCAGTAAAACCACCCAAAGATAAATAAGACGCTAAAACAATAGTGTCAGGAAAAAGAGTTTTATAAACATCAACTTTTTCTTGAAAGTCTTCAATCTGATTTAAACCGATTTTGGTCTTAGTTTTTTTAACTTCCACCAGAACCAAGGTGCCACATGAAGATTCAGCTACAATATCAAGTTCCATATTTTTGCCATCTTCACGCTGAATATGAACTCTTTCTTTAACTTTTTGGTTTTCCTTCTTTAATTCAGCAATTTGATCAGCAAACTCTTGTTTAAAATTAGGTGCAAATCCGTAGATTTATTTTCCAAAAAACTTTAGCCTCGAAAGTAATATTAAATAGCCCTAGTAATCAAATCAGCTTCTTTTAAATCTATGTGTGTTTATGAATTTCATTCACTTCTAAATTCAAACCTAACTTGTCTTTCAAGTCTTTGGGTGTAAAATATTTTTCATTATTTTTACTCAAAAATAATAAAATATTTTTAGCATTTTTATCATTAACTTCATTGACAGTATGATGAATATATTCTCCCCAAGTTAAGTACATTTCAGAATTTTATTCTGAAATTTCATAATCAACTGTATCTGCTACTCCTTTTGAGGTGGTTAAATCTTTATCTTCATAACTACTGATTATTACGCAAGAGATAAAGAATGGATCAGCCATACACAATTTATTAATTTGCATAGCAGTGTCATTAGTAATCGGCTCTTCATAAAATGAAGCATATTTATAGACTGCTTCCAAACCTTCATCTTCAGTTAAATAAGGAGAAAAACGTATTTGACTTAGTCTTCCAGCTTCTAAATATTGACTAATAACCTTTAATAGCCAACCAGCATAGGAACCAGTTACTAGCATTGGAGCTATTTTTGACTCAGCAAGAGAATGATAACTACCGGCTAGAGTTTCATCTGGTTCTTCTTTACATTTTTCATCTCGATATATATATTTAGTAATATTTTGAAATTCATCTAAAATTACTAAAATTCGTTGATCATACAAATCCGCAAAGCGATGTGGTGCATGACAGGCAGTATCCCACATTAAATCGTGACTTCCTTCTATTCCTTTATTTTGAAGCAGAAAGTCAACATCATCAACTAGAGCTGTAATTGATTCTTTTACGCCAAATT
>NZ_MCBX01000019.1 GCF_001723685.1 Candidatus Marithrix sp. Canyon 246 | reverse complement strand
AAGGTTTTCCAACCTAATTTATCCCCCCTCGTTCCCACCCGAGGGCGCACTCCTTTATACACAAGTTTTGTAGGGTGGGTAGTTTTGTAGGGTGGGTAGAGCGATAGCGAAACCCACCGATCATGTCAAATGGTGGGTTTCGCTATCGCTCTACCCACCCTACCAAAAATTACAAAAGGAAAAAATAAATCAAATGTTTAACTATTTGTGTATCAGGATGTGCGCTGGAACACAGGAACGAGGATGCGTAATAGCATTTATTATGAAATTCTTTGTTACAATTTTTATAATTGTAGTATGCAATTGTTCATATGCTATTGATAAGTTGTCACAACAAATTAATATTGAAATAGCTAAATTTTATATCAATACTAGATTCCGCTCTCAAGATTTCCCTTCTTATATTAAAACTTCTCAGCAACTTAATAAGTTTTTAATTAAGTATTATCCAAATGAAAAACATAATTTAAGACAAATACTTTTACATAAAAATCATATCAATAAAGATATTCTTATAGGTTGGTATTATATGCCTGTTTGGTGGCATTTTTGGAGTGTTAAAGAAACATCGGTGTGGCGAGAGCAGCAATGGCAACAATATCAAAATAATATTGAACAAATTACTCAAACTGCTAAATTACATGATAATATTATTAGTATTAATCAATATTTCACATTAATAATGTTAATGTTTTTTAGTCTTATTGTTATTATAATGTCTTGTAAAAATAAAAAAAATAGGAATAATGATTTGAATGATTATGATGATCAATGCTTAGTCATTGGTGAATCAGTGATTGGTAAATCACATATAGATACTGGAATACCTTGTCAAGATAGTAATTTTTCTCAAAAATTTAATGATGATTGGGGAATTGCTATTGTTGCTGATGGGGCTGGTTCTGCAAAAAATTCACATGATGGATCAAAATTTGTTGTTCATAAAGCAGCACAAGTATTTGCTGAAGCAATGGAACAAACAGATTGGTATCAAAAAAATCAATTACCTTTAGAACTAGATTGGCATCAATTTTCAAAGGAACAACTTTGGAAGGTTAAGCAATTACTTGATAAGTATGCAGATTGGCGAGGTGTTAGAATTAAATCACTTGCTTGTACTGTTATTGTTGTTATATATTCACCGCTGGGTATTTTAATTACACATATTGGGGATGGTAGAGCGGGTTATTGTGATTCAAAGCATGTTTGGAAGGCTATGATGACTCCTTATAAAGGTGAAGAAGCTAATTCTACAGTATTTATCACTTCTGATATTTGGAATGATAATATAAATAATTTTATAGAAAGTCGCATTATTAGTGAGAAGATTGTTGCGTTTACCTTAATGTCAGATGGTTGTGAAAAGGCTACTTTTGAATGTAGTAAGTTTAATCCAGCTACAAATAAATGGTCTGATCCTAATAATCCTTATCCAAAATTTTTTAAACCAGTTTTAGAGACATTAATCAATATGGAGAAAAATCAAATACCAGCTCATGAAATACAAGCCAGATGGAAAAAATTTCTTGAAGTTGGTAATAGCACATTAAAAAATGAACCTGATGATAAAACGATGATCTTAGGCATTTATCATGGCCCTATACTTTAAAACATCACAAAATCAAAAGATTACTGTTGAAGATAAACCTTTGAGTGTTGCGGGTGGTGAGGGTCAAGTTCATAGAATTATCGCGCCATCTTTCTATAAGAATTATTGTATTAAAATTTTCCATTCTAATCAGCGTAATCCAGAACGTGAACCTAAATTATCTTATATGATTAAAAATTCACCATCAGAATTGATAGGTGATAAGTATATGATATGTTGGCCTACTGAGTTAGTTTATGATAAAAATCAATTTGTTGGCTTCATTATGCCCTTAGCATTTGAGGGCAGTATTTCTTTATATGATATATGTCGCCCAACAATGAAAAAAAATTTAGATGAGAAATGGCATAAGTTTAATTTATCAACTAGTCAGGGTGTAATTTTAAGGTTGAAATTATGTGCTAATTTGGCTATTGCTATACATAAAATTCATCAAATGAATCATTATATGTTAGTAGATATGAAGCCACAAAATATATTGTTGACTGATCTAGGTACAATTTCAATCATTGATTTAGATTCAATTCAAATAGCTAATGATTCCAAAGTCACTTATCCAGCACATGCTGTTACAGCAGAATATATTCCACCAGAGGGGCATAGTAGTCAGTTACATCCTTCACAAGATTATATTCCATTATCATGGGATAGGTTTTCTTTAGCGGTTGTATTTTATGAGATATTATTTGGTTTGCCAGCTTTTGCCGCTACTTATAAAGGTAAATATAAAGATTGTGATACTATCGCGGAAAAAATAAAATTTGGTTTATTTCCTCATGCCGCTAAATCAAAAAAATATCTTGAATCATTACCACCATTGCATAATAATTTTCAACGTCTGCCTAAACCGTTAAAAGATTTGTTTTTCCAAGCATTTATCAAGGGTCATAACCTGCCAACAGCTAGACCAAGTGCAGAGAAATGGGGGCGTAGTTTATATCAAGAAATAACAAAAATAAAACAAACCCCTATTAGTAATGATATTGAAGAACAATCACCAGTTAAGATTAAAGACAGTAAGACTTTAAAACATCTTAATGAATTTAAAGATTACTTACATGATAAGCTAAAAAATATTTTAGAATTTTTATTAATAAAAATATTATTATATCCACTAATATTGGCTATTAATCTGCTTAAAGAAGTAGCGTCTTGGCTATTATTTTTTATAGTTGCGATCTTGAAATCCAGCAGGGATTTAGTTATATCAATGTTATTGTTTATGTTTGTTATATTTGCAATGTTGCCGATAAGAATAATTGTTGATATATTTACAATTTCTAATGTAATTCTATGGGAAAATAATTTATTTGATATGCCGAAATTTTTTATAAATGCTATTAAAAATCATTGGAGTTATGATGAATGGAAGGATAAATATTTTTAATATGATTTCTTTACCAAAACCTTTATTATTTGGAGGCTTTGCCGCTGTTGGATGTTTGCTTGGTGCAATTGTCGGTGAAGCTTTACTTAATGTTACACAAGCTCCAGCTCTTCCACCTGTTTCTCATGATGTTATTTTATTAATTGATTGTTCGGGCAGTATGGAGGGTAAAAAGTTACAGGAAGTTAAATTAGCAGCAATAGAATTTATTAAACGTCGTCAAAATAATTTTAATAAGCTTGGTGTTATTAGCTTTGGTAATGTAGCGACTGAAATTGCTGATTTTAATACTGATTTAATCAGTATGGAAGAAAAAATTAATAATTTAAAATCTGGTGGTGGTACACCAATGGCTCATGCTTTGCAATTAGCAATCTCGAAATTTTCTTCTATTTCTGAACAACATAGTATTTTAATATTCACTGATGGTAAACCTAATGAAGAAGAGGCGAGTAAAGTAGCGGCTGAATTAGTCAGAAAGGCTAATATAAATATTGTTGCAGTAGCTACTGATGATGCAGATATATTGTTATTAAATAAAATAACCGTTGATCCTTTGTTAGTTTTTTCAACCAGTTTAGGTAATTTTGATTCAGCTTTTAAGTTAGCTGAAAAGGCAATTTATGAACGTAATATTATCAGTTCTAGCCCAGTTGCTGTTACTGAGACATCTTTAATATATACGTCATTACGTATAGGTAGTTGGACAATATTATTGGCTTTAGGAATCGCTTTAGCATTAATAATCAGTCAAAATCTATATTTACGACGACGCTATTTAACTGTTTCTGAGGGGCTTATCGCTGTTGTTAGTTGTATCATAATTGGTTTAATTGCAGGTGGATTAGGGCAGTTATTGTATGGATTAGTACCAGAAAATCCTAATTTAGATATATTTAGTCGCATTATCGCGTGGTCAATTTTAGGTGTTTTGTTAGGTAGAGGGGTGGCATTTTTTATTCCGAATTTAAAAGCGATTCCGGTTATGATAAGTGGCGGAATTGGTGGTGCAATTGCTGCAAGCGGTTTTTTATCAGCGGCTTATATATTTGCAGATATTCCTGCTAGATTGTTAGGTGCTATTATTTTGGGCTTTGCTATTGGGGTAATGGTTGGTATTACTGAATATGTGAAGAAGGCATGGCTAACAGTGCATTGGGGACCAAAAGATAGTAGTATCATTAACTTAGGTGATGAGCCTATTTTAGTTGGTAGCTCCAATAAAGCTCATATTTATTTGCCAAAAAGCCAAGGTTTTCCTGATGAAATGGGAACAATTACATTTGTTGGTGGTGAAATTAGTTTTTATAATAATGCCACTGGAAAAAAACAAGTTTTACGGGATGGTAATAAGTGGGATATTGGAACTGTTACGATTGAAGTTCGAGCTTTGGAAGAAAATTAAAAATATTTTCACCACGGCAAATTTGAAATTGATGATGCTAATGAGGCTAGAATGGTCCTTTAATTGTAAAAGCTGAAATTATAAATGAAAATAGAAACCACTCGTGAAGATCACTTAATAGCTTGGTTTGCCGCCTTAGCAATTACAATCCATATCACAGAAAGCGCATTACCCAGCCTAATACCCGGAGTCAAGCCGGGCTTAGCCAATGTCATTACCATTATAGTATTAATGAAATATGGTTGGCGAATAGCGGCTTGGGTGAATTTACTACGTGTTTTAGCAGCAAGCTTATTAATTGGAACCTTTTTATCACCAACTTTTATACTAAGCCTAAGCGGCGCATTAGCAAGCATAACAATCTTAGGCTTACTAAGCCTATTACCCAAAAAAACATTTACAGCATATGGCTATAGTATAGCAGCCGCGATGGCACATACCATGAGCCAATTTTTAGTAGCTTACTACCTATTCATTCAACACGAAGGCTTATTCTACTTGTTGCCAATTCTAATGACAACAGCGTTTTTATTTGGTATTTTGAACGCCATGATAGTGACGGCGATTATGAATAAACTAACGCTATATACAGATTGAGGAAATTTTGAGCAAGAATTATCAACTACAGTGTCAAGAATATTTGGAACTTAAAGCCTTGTTGTCTGACACATCAAAGTTGGAAGATTACCTAGATTATCTGCATGTTAAACAAGTTAAAAAACAGACAAAAAAAATGTTTAGTTTGGAAGAAATTAAACATGAATTAACACAAGAAGAAAAACAATGAAATCTCAAACCTGACAGGTTTTAAAAACCTGTCAGGTTTATTTATAACAACTAAACTAATTCAAAATCTATCTTTTTATCATCTAAATCGACTCTAACCACTCGAACATGTAATTTATCCAAAAGTCTATATGTTTTACCGCTTCTTTCTCCGGATAAACTTTGGGCTACTTGGTCATAATTATAATAATCACCCTTTAAGGAGCTTACATGAATTAAACCATCAATAAATAAACCATCCAATTCCACAAATAGCCCAAACCCAGTAACACCCGTTACTAAACCATAATATTCTTGTCCGATTTTATCTTGCATGTATTCACATTTTAGCCAGCCCACAACATCACGAGTCGCTTCTTCAGCGCGACGTTCTGTACTATTACAATGTTCTGCTATCACTGCCATTTCATTGTCTGTATAAAATTTTTCTTTACTATTATGTAAATAATGCTTGATTGCGCGATGAACCAATAAATCTGGATAGCGGCGTATTGGTGAAGTGAAATGGGCATAAGCTTTATAAGCTAAACCAAAATGTCCCTCATTTTTTGGACTGTAAATAGCTAATTTTAAGCTACGCAATAATACCATTTGAATTAAACCGTAATCAGAACGGTCTTTAACTTTTTCTATTAACCTAGAATAATGGCGGGCTTCTGGTTTATCTTTACCCCATAGTTTCAAAGCTAATAACTTTAAAAAACTATGTAAATTGCTTAATTTTTCCTCATTTGGACCCTCGTGAATCCTATATAATAGCGGCATTTGGTTTTTTGCTAACCATTCAGCAGTCGCTACATTGGCACATAACATCATTTCCTCAATTAATTTATGTGCATCATTACGTTCAGAAGCAACTATTTCTTTGATTTTACGTTTTTTATCAAAAATAAACTGAGCTTCTTTGCTTTCAAATTCAATTGCCCCTCGTTTTTGACGACGCTTCAATAATAACTGATATAACTTATATAAATTCTCAATTTGTGGCAACACATGTGTATGTTTAAAATCTGTTTTATTAGCTTCCAACACTTGCCCGACTTCAGTATAAGTTAAACGCGCTGCCGATTTTATTACCGCTTCAAAATAACGAGTACGCCTAATACGCCCGTAAACATCTATCGCCAATTCACACACCAAAGCTAAACGATTAACTTTTGGCTTCAAAGAACATATACCATTTGACAAAGCTTCAGGTAACATCGGTATAACATTATTAGGAAAATATACCGAAGTTCCTCGCTCTTGCGCCTCTAAATCTATAGCGGTTCCCGATTTCACATAAGCTGACACATCAGCAATTGCTACTCGTAATAACCAACCCTTACCTCGTGGCTCACAATGTACCGCATCATCAAAATCTCTTGCATCTTCACCATCAATAGTGATAAAAGGAATATTGCACATATCCTCACGATTTTTAAAGCCATTAGCAGTGACTTTTTTCGGTACATTCTTAACTTCTTTAACAATATCTGCTGACCATTGATGAGGTAAATCATAGCTACGAATAGCAATATCAATTTCCATACCCGGCGCATGTTTATTTCCTAAAATTTCAATTACTTCACCGCTAGGCTGAGCATATTTCTTTGGTTGCGATACTAATCGTACAACTACAACTTGACCATTTTTAGCCTTTTTAGTATTTTCAATTAAAATATTATGTGAAATACGGCGATTTTCTGGCTCAACATAGGCAACATTTTGCCCTTTTTTATGAAAAAAACGACCCACAAGTTCTTGAGTATTAGATTCAAGCACTTCAATAATAATACCTTCACGCCTGCCTCGTTTATCAATACCAATAACATTAGCTAAAGCCCGATCACCGTGAATTAAACAGCGCATTTGTTTTTCAGATAAAAACAAATCACCAGCATCATCCTTATCATCTTCAGGGACTAAAAAGCCATAACCATCTGGATGACCAATAACGCGCCCACGCACTAATTGCATTGAGTCGATTAAAGCAAAACCCTTACGACCATTATTAGTTAATTGACCATCACGTACCATCGCTTTTAAACGGCGATTTAAAGCGGTTTTATCTTGTTTTTCTTTTAATTTTAATATATTAAGCAATTGAGCAAAAGTTAGTGGTTTACCAGCTTTCTCAATATGTTGTATGATAAATTCACGACTAGGAATAGGGTTATCATACTTTGCAGCTTCGCGTTTAGCATGTGGATCAGCTTTAGAGGAGGATTTTTTTTGACGACTCATTGACTTTTGTGTTCTCTCTTTATAGAATAGGAGCTGACATTGCCGGGGTGCTAGTGGGGGCAACCCCGTGAAGGTTCAGAATTATATCTTTTTATGTTAAATTTGATTATAACAAATATAACATGTTTAGATATATGTGAAACTAAGTCGTCAAATTTAATTGCTAGCCAAAATCATCAATTTTGATTTTAGATATGTGAACATTATTTTTTAACAAGTGGTTTTTCATACCATCAGTAAAATCGCTAGTTCCAACTATATAAAAACTATATTCTGTTAAGTCTCCAGCATGTTTCACTAACAAGTCTTTATCGATTCTGTTGTCAGTGTTTGTAAACACTGGTATCAATTTGCATTGCTTCAATTCATGCAGATAATCTAAATAAGCTGCTGATTGTTGGCTTTTGTTGGAATAAAACAGTAAAAATTGTTGTTTTAAATTGCTTTTTTCTAATTCTTTTAGCATTGGAATTATTGGAGTTATACCAATTCCACTGACTAAAAATATAATCGGTTCAGGTGTTTCGGATAATAAAAACTCTCCCATTGGTCCAAATATTGTAGCAGTGTCATTGTATTGCATCAAGTCACAACTTTGCTTGAAACCACTTTCACTTGTTCTCATGCTAAATTTTAACAGGTTTTCGTCTGGATGAGAGGCGATAGATAATGCTCGATGTGGTATATCATTATTAGTGCTTCTTGGTTTATCTATGCTAAGGATCGCATATTGACCGGGTTTGAATACAAAATCTTTAGGTTTTTCAAAAACTAATTCTAGTGTATTAGTTGCTAGTATATTTTTTTCAATGAGTTTGACACTTCTGTCATCTATTTTTGATACAGTCTTTTTGGAAGAAATTGGAGTATTTCTTAATACTTCATTTGCACAAAGCCAACCGCTCCAAATCGCGCCAGTAAAACCGCCACCGGGATTTGTCCAAGCTGAGGCAAAATATAAATTTTTGATTGGTGATTTATTTGGAATTCTAAACATTCCAGCTTGTTTTGGAGTTTGAGCAAAACCATAAACACTTCCTCTTGGGTTTAGTGTATATCTGTTGATGGTTTTTGGCGTACCAACTTCATAATATTCAATTTCTTGAGTAATGCCCGGAATGGTTTTTTCTAATCTTTTAAAGATGGTTTCAGCAACTTGCTGTTTTTTCTGCTTGTATTGTTCTGAATCCAAATTTTCCCAATCTGATAAGTAGTCATATGTACAAATAGTTCCAACTGTTTTGCCTTTTGGTGCTAGATCAGAATCAATTTGACTATAATCTACAAAAACAAAAGCTCTTTTATCAAAATCTGCTTTAGCATTTTTCTGCATATCTTTTAGATTATTTACAGAATCATCAGCAATGAAGGTAGAATAATGTTTATTTAATTGTTTTATTTCTGTTTTAAAACCAATATAAATCGAAATTAGAGAACAAGCGATTTCTAGTTTTTCGGTTTTTTGCTTTAATCGCTTTTGATTTGCCTTTGGTAATAAATTTATGACATTTGGAATGGCTGCATTGGCAATAATTGTATCAGCAAACACTTGTTTATTATTATATTCAACTCCAATTGCGGCATTATCTTGGGTAATGATTTTAGTAACTTTAGTTCCCAGTAATACTTGTCCATTATTATCAGTAATGACTGTGGCTAAATAATCAGAAAGCTTTTGTGAACCACCTTTGATGAAATATCCACCATTATAATAATTTGCTTGACCAACGCTGAAATAAATTAGAGACGCTGAATATGGATCATCATGATAATAACCAATATTTGCAAGTAAAGTAAGTTTTAAATCTTCATCTTTAATAATTGAATCAATAAAACTACCAACTGTAGTATATGTCCAAAAAACCAGATTAGGAAATAAAAGAGGAAAAACTGGCAACATCAAGATCATTTTCCATCTTTCAAGAGGCAGCCTAGTTACTTGTTGTTGTATCTTATAGATAACTTTAAAAAACTTTTTAATGCCGCTTTTTTCTTTTGGAAAATGCTTTATTAAAACATTAATTGCCTCTTGACGATTGTCAGGAATGACAATATCTACTCTTTCATTAGTAAAACGATAAAATTCTGGAACACGTAAAAACTCAACATTATCAAAAACTTTTAACTCATGAAAAATTTTAGTCTTAAAGTCATTTTTATCCAGCCCATCCAATTCGTGCAATCCAACTTCCATTATAAAATCTTTTCTTTTGAAAGTGGTAGCACAGCCACCGGGGATATAATGTTGCTCAATCAGAAGAATTGATTTACCCTCTTTAGCAAGCTTAGCACCAGCAGTAAGCCCACCCAAACCACCGCCTATAATTATTACATCATAGTTATTCATTTGCTTTCTCCTTAAAATTTAATTTAAGACTATGCTATCAGAGATTAAAGAATTAGTGATTCACATATGTTAATTTATCTATTAATATTCAAACAGGTTCTAAAACCTGACAGGTTTAGTATATTTTATATAAACCATAAAAACAACAAATAAAAAAAACCCTGATCTTTTTCTTAACTGCCCATTCTATATAGTGAAACCAATATTTTATTGAAATCCAGTGAATGGCCCATATGGGCACTAATATTTTTTTTAAACCTAAAAAGGAGATATTATGTTGAAAATGAGTAAATTTATTACCGCTATTGTTTTATAAAGTGTATTAGGCAGTAATGTTTTGGCTGGTGATACAGTTTCTTCACAAGCCATTTATGATTCCAAGACTAAAATGCTATATTTAGAAGGTATTTTGGTTCCATTCATTAATGAATTAACTGGTAAAATAAGTCGTAAGAAAGGCATATTTGATGCTGAATTAAAAGAAAAACGTAAGTTATTATTTGAACTAAATTTTGACAGTATCAAATTTAAGGATATGTTTGATGGTGAAAAAGTTAGCGGCTATATCTTGTATAATCCCAAAACTAGATCGGTTAATATACCTTGCTTCAAAGCTACCACTACTTCTCAATTTGGTGATGGATTTGAAGGAGATATCATATATTATCAGGATGTAATTATGACATCTCGGCATATAACATCTGCAATATTTGGTATTGAAGATCTGACTGAAACTGATAGTTGTGAAAGTTCAGTAGAACCAACTGAAAAACCAAGTTTAACAACAACCCCAACAACAACGATAGACGACACTGTAGAAGTTGAAGTTAATGGGGAAGATGGAACAACTGTTTTTGTAAATGGTGTTGATAGTGGTAAAACTATTGATTCAACTGGGAAAGTTAAGGTTACACTTGATACTAGTGGTGATGATGGGGATAAGAGTTTTTTTATTACTTTGAAAGATGATAAGGGTAATGAAAGTGAGGCTTTGAGTTTTACGATTAAAAAAATTCATATGAGAAGTTGTCAATCTATATTAGATGCTGGATTGTCAAATGGTGATGGTATTTATACAATTGATTCAGATGGAAAAGATGTAGATGTTTATTGTGATATGACAACTGATGGTGGTGGTTGGACTTTGACAGCAAATATCAATAACAAACAAAATGGAAAATTTCAATATAACGGAGATATTTGGACGAAAAATAATATTCATTTTGGTTCTTTATCAAAGTTAAATGATGATTATGCAAATATTGGATTTTCAAATATTGAATTAAATCAACTCATGTTAAAAAGCAATGATAATGATTTAGTAATCACTAAAACATTTGATATTCAAAGTTCTTTAATCTCTTTATTTAATAACCCAAGAGATCAAATTTTGATAGGTTTAAAACAAGATGATTTTACAAAATATAGTGCAAATGCTTGTTACTCATTTTGGACAAATCATTCTAACAATAAAATTAGAATTAATGGTAACGATAAGAATGAGAAAGGTAATTTTGCCATGAGAATTGATGGTTATGGATATTGGCATGATGATTCTAAATGTCCAATGTGTTGTATTGGTGGTATTGGTTCTTATAGTAATGGTAATAGTAGTTACGAAGATAATCCAACAAATATTTCAAAAGGTTATAGAGGCTATGAAACCACACAAGTTCCAGAGACTATAAAATTTTTTATAAGATAGCCAAAATCAGCTTGTAGCTTGTAGGCGCATGAAGAGAGCAAACCTGATGTTTAGTTGAACATTTCTTAGAACTGTAGGTTGGGCTGACGAGAGGAAGCCCAACAATTCCATGCACGATTCAGTTGGGCTTCCTTTCGTCAGCCCAACCTACATTTCATAATTTATTTGGTTAATAACCATAACGATAGTGGAAATATGACAGGTTTAGTTGCACATTTCTTAGTAGTTATTTATCAACAAGCTAATACTAACTTTCTCCATACATTTCTGTGATAATGCTTCTCAATTGAGCTGCTTGAGATTCAGAAAGTTGATCAATTTTTTTGATTAACCGTTGTTTACTGATCGCTCGTATTTGATCAACAACAATTTCAGCTTTAACACCATCACAATTCACTTGTAGGCGAGAACGCCATGTAGGATGAATAGTTGTATGTAGTTAAAGGGCAAATAACAATTGTTTCTAAGTAACGGTTCATTTCATTCTGACTAACTACTACAACTGGGCGAATTTTCTTAATTTCGCCGCCAATAGTCGGATTCAAATTAGCCAAATAAATTTCATATCGAAGTGGTATTGAAATCATCTTTATTCTAATCCATCTAGCAGTGTTTGATCAAAATCGCTCCAATCTTCTTGTTCCTCTTTTATTGCTTTATAAGTCTCTTTATAAGAGAGTTTATTGTCATCCATATTTCGCAATAAAATACCACGTTCAGTTTGTTCCAATAATAACCAATTGGTAAAACCATATTTTTGTAATATGAATTGAGGTAATTTTATGCCTTTTGAATTACCTATAGTTACAAGTCTAGTGTTTGTTATCAATGTTTGCATAATTAAACCTTATATAATTAATGTAATTGTAACCATAAGAATATTTTGTATATTAAATATCCTTTGTGCCTTTTCTACACCCACGCATGATTTCCGCACGCTGTCGATGCGGATTATGCACAATAATCAGTGATAAATAATTAACAGTTTTACCCTTCAAAGTCCTGATGTCTTTAACCACTATTTCTTCATTTGTTCCGGCTTTTTCTATAAAACTGCATTGTGAAACTCCACTTCTACTAGCGTTTTTCCTGAACTCGCAGCAGCGGCGACTCCAGCAATGGTTTCTATTTTGATGCTAGGTTCTTTTTCTAGCACTGTGCGTACCAGATGTCCAAAACCCTCTACCAGAAAAACCACGTCCAAGCCTGCCGATAATGACACTAGCACAGTTTCTGCTGCTTTATGCCAATAACTTAGCAATTTTTTAGGATCATGAGTCATTGGAAGCGAATCGTATAGCTCCATATTGCTTCGCTTTTCAGGACTTTATATGCTTTTATGGTAATTAAGTCTGGATCTCCCGGACCTAATGATA
Source organism: Candidatus Marithrix sp. Canyon 246 (assembly GCF_001723685.1). Lineage (GTDB taxonomy): Bacteria > Pseudomonadota > Gammaproteobacteria > Beggiatoales > Beggiatoaceae > Marithrix. The sequence continues at coordinate 38,157 of NZ_MCBX01000019.1, read as the reverse complement.
CTCCTATTAAACGTCCAAATTTCGCCATTATTATTGTCTTTGATGAACAATGCCTAACTAATCTGAAACCCTATATCGTTCCACATCTTGCTTGATTTTTTGCATTGGATGGCATCGGTTTAAAGAAATTAAACAATACATATATCCGTCATTTAGAAGTGTTTTCCAATCAATATTTTTGAGAAGGTTATGGTATTCCTTTTGTTTAGCCTTTAACATTTCCGTTGGTTCTTGCGATTTAAACCATTGTCTTTTTTCTTTTCTATAATCGATTATCACTTTACCCATAACTATTTTGGCAACACAATCATACATAATGTGTCCATTCAGATACCAATAAGTATCTGTTTTTTGTACATTCAACTCAGATAATGTTTTATCTATGTGATTCAAATCAATATTGCTGTGCTTTTTCTTGATTTTATCTATCAAATTAGAGACACGATTTTTTAATCCGGTAATGACTTCATTAGCATTATCAGTCAGACAAATTTCATTTGGTTTAAGACAAAGAACTGATTTTAATTCCTTTTCTGAAATATGTGGTTCAGAAACTATATGAGCTTGTTTATTAGCAATTTGTTCAAGTTTTTGCTTTTCAAAATACAAAATATAACGTAACAGTGGATAAGTGGCTTTGGAATATTCTTGCATGAATTTAACAAAGGAAAAACCACATATATTAGCATCCGGATATGATGATTTTTCTACAATCCGCGCCAAAGCTGCCGGCGAAATCTTATAATTTTCGATTGAATAAGCATAAGTGTGAAAAATATAAGGGTGGTTAAATAATGGTTGGTTTTTGAGTAGATATTCTAAATCACTATCAACACATAAGATGAGATTGGGACCGGAATTTTTTAGATTACGTTCGCTTAAAACGGTTTGTTTGCCACTTTTTAGATTATTTTCTCTTGAATACGGGTAAAAAATAATGTTTAATTCTGGCGCAAACGCATCAAATATATCCTTCCAAAAATGTACATCCTCCATACCTTCTACATAACAGGCAATATCAATATTTAACAGAATATTTTCTGCATTTCTGTCATCAATATCAGGAAAATCATTATCCAGTAAAGTATTTTCGGCTTTCATTAAGATTGTTCTGTGATAATATCTGCCATTTTGGTTATTTTATCTTGCCAGCCTTTACTAAACACTCCAGCAGCGTGCGTCACAATAATAAGCTGACACTTATCATTAAGACTTTGAATTATATCTATTAACTTATGTTGCCAAGCAAGATGTAAAGAAATTTCTGGCTCATCTATTAAAATAATACTTGGTTGATTTTCTTGAATCAGCACATTTAATAGGATTATTAACATTTGCTTTTCGCCAGCAGAAAGTTCATAAACAGTGAAAGTTTGATTGTTGTGATTTTTAAAAATAATCGCATTATTTTTATCAAAATCAATCCGTTTGTGGGAATCAGAAAATAATGCATTTATTTGTTGAATAAACCGATTTTTATAATTTGTAATGTCATTAATTTGTTCGGTTTTATCATTTAATAATTGTTTTAGTTTTTGAAGATCATTGTCATCCGCAGTTTTCTTTGTAGAAATATGTCTGATTTGTTCATCAAACTCAGTCGTGACTTTTTCTGCTAAGATTTTCAGTTTGAGCAAATAACTTTTCCAGTCATTGATTAAGGGTTTTAAAACCACATCAAGTTCGGTATGATCTTTTGAATTATCTGGCTGATACCTGTCAAATGTGTTGATATAGCATAGATTAACATCTGGAGGCACAAGATCAGAATCTTTGCTGATGTATTTATTGTCATTCAATTCGATTCTAATTGATTCTATACCCGAAGCCAAAGCAATTCCATGACTAGGCTTCAGAGTTTGTTTGAGTAAACGTAATAATGTAGTTTTGCCACTACCATTTTTACCAATCAAAATATTTACTTTTGGATCCAAAGACCAATTAATATCCAGTTCGCCAAATAATTTTCTTATTTCTATTTTTTTTATATAAGTCATAATTTTCCAAGCATTATAGATTTATTCTAAATAACTTATTATAAGTGCGATGAATTCAGCGAAATTTAGTTTAAAAAGCTGTTATTTTTTCCTACACCCACGCATGATTTCCGCACGCTGTCTATGTGGATTATGAATAATAATCAGTGATAAATAATTCACGGTTTTACCCTTCAAAGTCCTAATATCTTTAACCACTATTTCTTCATTTGTTCCGGCTTTTTCTATAAAACTGCATTGTGAAACCATGTCATATTTTTCAGCAAGTTCGATAATATCATCTAACAGCGGTTTTACTTTGAGTAATATTAGGGTATCAAAATCAACCATCAGTTTTTCAAGCAATTTTATGCCATAACCAGCAGGTACTATTGCCATAGTATCATCCACTTCTACTAGCATTTTTCCTGAACTCGCAGCAGCGGCGTTAAAGGAAGGTACTCCAGCAATGGTTTCTATTTTGATGCTAGGTTCTTTTTCTAGCACCGTGCGTACCAGATGCCCAAAAGTTGAATAGGTTGAAGCATCACCTTCTACCAGAAAAACTACGTCCAAGCCTGCCGATAATGGCACTAGCACAGTTTCTGCCGCTTTATGCCAATAACTTAGCAATTTTTTAGGATCATGAGTCATTGGAAATATCAATGGTATATTGGTCTCTGGTAATTGAAAACCAGCATTCAGGGCTATTTTTAAGGCAAAGCTTTCTGCTCCCTTTCTGCGAATCGGATAGCTCCATATTGCTTCGCTTTTCAGAGCTTTATATGCTTTTATGGTGATTAAGTCTGGATCTCCCGGACCTAATGATACTCCTATTAAACGTCCAAATTTAGCCATTATTATTGTCCTTGATACGCTAATGAGTGTGACCTCAATTTTATGTAAAATAATATTTGTAGGGTGGGTAGAGCGAAAGCGATACGAAGTCAGCGAAGCGAAACCCACCATTTTAGCCATCTTGGTGGGTTTCGCTTTCGCTCTACCCACCCTACATGAAAGATTGTGACATCAAACTAAGGTCATACTCGCGCTAATAATAAATACTGGGTTTTCTGCTTCTAAACGTTGCATATTCAGTATTGGTTTACTGCGTGAAATTTGCATTTGGATAAAGTGCCACTGAACATTTTTTAACTGTTTTAAAGTTTCAATAGCAACATTTAGGTTTTCAATCGTCACAAAATTCATCACCAGCGTTCCACCAATATTGAGTCGTGATAAACATAACTCAATTAAGTCAGCCAGATTACCTCCTGAGCCACCAATAAAAATAGCATCAGCATTCTCCCAAGCATCTAATCCATCAGGGGCTTTGCCTTGCTCAACGTGGTAATTGCTTAATGATGATTTCGCTAGATTTTGCAGAATTATTTCAAAATCAGCAGTATTTTTTTCAATCGCATAAACACGTCCCTTTGGGCAAAGATGGGCAGCTTCTAAACCGATTGAACCAGAGCCAGCTCCAATATCCCAGACTATACTATTATGTCTAAGCTGCAATTTAGCAAGTGAAACTGCACGTACTTCTTGTTTGGTTATCAGACCTTTATTAGGCTTGCGTTGCATGTATTCAGCATCTTCAAGGCCAAATAATGTATTGTTTTGAATTGGTTTTATTCGTTTTAAAATTACCAAATTAGGATTAGGCTGTGTTATAACCTCATCTATGGCTAACCATCCTGTTAATTGTTCATCATCTGTTGTCAAACGGGATGCAATCAACATCTCGAATTGATCCTGCATGTTCTCACAGCTTAACATCTTAGCAATACGTACAGGTGAATTCTGAGGGCTGGTATAGCAAGCTATCATATCATTAGTCCTACAGTCGGAAAGCAGATCACGCATACCATGCTCAAAATTGCTATGAATAGAACTGATTTTCACAGCTTGCCATGCCAGCCCCAAACGAGAAAAAGCTACCTGAAACATGGTAATATTAGGCAGTACATTACAATTTTCTATACCAAGTTTTTTCACGATAAAAGAGCCAATACCATGACAAAGCGGATCACCAGTTGCCAGAACCACAACTTGTTTATTTTGCTCAAGAGCAGTTTGCACCCAATTCGGGACTTGCATTATCTTGCCAGTAAAGTCCTGTTTTTTTACCTCATCTTTTAGCAAACCTTGAACAGCATCGATAAAACGCGGACTACCAATAAGCAAATCAGCCGTTTTCAGGTAATCAATAGCCTGCTGGCTAAGGCTTTGCGGTCCATCTTCAAGAATGCCGATAATCTGACATTTTACTATAGGTTTCATTAATTTTATTACCTTCAAAATCACAAATTAGGATTGTTAAATTAAACTGCTCAGGGTATCGCCCCATTAGGGTACTAATAACTTTTGCTGCGAGTGCCTTATAAAATTCATCAGTAATACCTAATTGTTGCATTTGTTCACTGGCAAAACGAGCTGTTTGAGCCTGTTTAATTGCTTCAACAATATCCTGTGGCGCTCCTGCTTGTTTAGCAAGACTGGCTACTAATTCCATATTAACTGGATTGCGTCCAGCATGGGTAATGGTTTCACCCTGAGCAATTTTGGTAAGCTTTCCAACCATGCCACCAATAATCACATTCTTAATTTTTTGTTTGACAACAGTGTCTAGCGCATAACGTAAAAAATCTCCCATTTGCACAAAACAGCCTTGTGGCAATTCTGGTAGTTCACGCATGACAAATTTTTCAGTACGCCCGCCAGTGGTTAATACCACCGTATCATGTCCTTGTCGTGCGGTAACTTCTATACCTTGTATTACGCTAGCACGAAAAGCTGCTGTTGACCAAGGGTGAACAATTCCAGTAGTGCCAAGAATCGAAATGCCATTCAAAATACCAAGCCGACTATTTAGCGTTCGTTTGGCGATTTTTTCACCTTCAGGGACTGAAATTGTCACTTCCAGACCTACTTTATCTAGTAACTCTCCAGCCGCAAGTCGCACATTTTGTTCAATATATTCTCTGGGTTTTGGATTTATAGCTGCACCACCCACTTCTAAGCCCAATCCCTCCTGTGTGACAATGCCAACACCCTTGCCACCTTTTAATACCAGCTTTTTAGGCTGATTTGGCAATATGCGTACATCAGCGGTTATCTGTGCCTTGTTTGTGACATCTGGATCATCTCCTGCATCTTTGATCACCATTGCAAAAGCATGATTATTATCAATATATGATTCAATAATCTCAAATTTCACCACATTGTTTTCAGGCAAAACGCAATCCACCCATTGTGGGATTTTCCCTGTTACCAGACCTTCTGTTGCTGCTAATGCAGCCGCTGCCGCATTAGCACCAGTAGAAAATCCCTTGCGATTTCCTTTTTTTTTGCGTTTAGGCACCATCTGAATTTGCCAGTGCAAGTAGTGCGTGTATTGCGGATACCACCAAGGTTGTTCCACCTTTGCGACCACGTGTAATAATCCAAGGAATATCTTCAATTAATGCCAATTCATCCTTGGACTCTTTTGCAGAAACAAAACCTACTGGCATACCAATAACAATTGCGGGTTTAATGCCTTCTTCAACAATCAAGCGTTTTACTTCTAAAAGAGCAGTTGGAGCATTGCCCACGCCAATAATACCACCATCAAGCAACTTGTTACTATGAGCTTTTCGCATAGCCTGAACTGCACGGGTAGTATTTTCTGCTTTAGCTTTTGTGATCACATCATCATCAGATATAAACTGATGAGTAGTAATTCCAAAATGTTGCAACCGAGGTTTAGATAAACCCACGCAAATCATTTCAACATCTGCTGTTATCGGACAACCATTATTAATTGCCTTAATACCAGCTTCAATCGCCAAGGGGTGAAATTCGGTAAGACCATTAAATTCAAAATCAGCAGTAGCATGAATCATACGGCGGACCAGATGCCATTGCTGTTCACTGTAATTATGCTCTCCCGCTTCCTTAGTAACAATGTCAAAAGAGCTATGTTCTATTTTTCGACCAGCTTCGGTTAATTGTTCAGTAATAATATTCAATTGCAAGATCTCAATGATGGTGATGGTGATGATCATCAGGACAAATATCCATAAATTCGCCACTTTGCTGATTATTCAATACCGCATAAACTCGTTCATTCAGCACCGTTTTAATTTCGTCTTCAAAGCCAAAATAGCTGGAATTGGCAAATGCGATCTCTGGATATTGTTGTTTTAAACGTAGAATTTGCTGCTCAATACGTTTGATTAAGGTGCCATTGAATAAATACAGCGGCAAAATAACAATCTGTTTCATGCCCAAAGTTACTTGACGTTGTACACTGGTTTCCAGACGAGGAGTTGTCACTCCTGTAAACGCAATATCCACCAGTTCATGTTCACTTTCTTCAAATAACCAGCGAGCTATTTTACTAATTTCTCCATTAGCTTTGCGGTCAGAAGAACCACGTCCCAGCACGATTACACCAGTATTGCTAGGAGCAGGAAAATGTAATTCTGCAACAGTCTTTTGCAAGTTGTTTTTCAGAATCGAAAAAACTGGTTCACCAGCAGTAATTGGTGGCGTATAAACAAAGCTAGTATCCAGATGACGAGCTTTAGCATGTTCAATATGATGAGGAATTTCAGCACGCACATGACCAGCCGCATTTAACACCAACGGAACCACAATTACCCGCTTAGCTTTAGCAGCAACATTGTCCAAACCTTGTTCGATTTCCACATCTGCAAATTCGATAAAGCACAATTCAATCTGCCAATCTGGTTGGCTGTTACGCCATTGCTCAACAAACCGTTCAATTTGCGGATTACCTTCAGGATCACGCGAACCGTGTCCAATTAATAAAATACAATCATTTTTCATGTTTTACTCTCTAAAAGAATGGCTAAAATGCTCATAATAATCATCTAGTAATCCGGACATTTTACTTGATTTTTTCGAGCATTCTATAGCACTATTAAAAGTAGCACGTAGGTTGATTCTAGTATCATAACATAATATCAGGGTGAATTTCTACAAAGTTTATGCTAAAATTAAAAGTAGGCATATTCCTATATTTTTAAATAAATTATGAGCAAATCAATTTTTAAAAAAGATAAACGCTATTCATTTAGTGATTATTTCTATATGAGTAATCCGACTGAAGAAATTCTGGCAGAATTGGGTTATTCTTTAAATTTTGAAGAAATCCAATTTCCTTTGAGCCAAAATGTTGAAACTACCTCCGTTGACAAGCTCAAAAATGTTTATTACCGATTACTCCCTAAAATCACGCTTAATTCAGAAATTGCCAAACGCGAATTTATGATTGCACCATTGCTTCATCAAGTCATGCTCGATATTGATGCAAAATTAAATATTGAATATCCCATTGATATTGATGATAAACTCAATGGTTTTCTAGATTATTTAATTCGTTCCAAACAAGAATTAATAGTCATTGAAGCTAAAAAAGGCGATTTGGAGAGAGGTTTTAATCAATTGGCGGCTGAAATGATCGCCTTAGATAAGTATGAAGAAAATGATGTACCGGAAATATTATATGGAGCCATAACGATTGGTGAAGTTTGGCGGTTTGCACTCTTGAAGCGAACAAGCAAAACCCTAGTCAAAGATATCAATCTTTTTAGATTTCCTCAAGATACTAAAGATATATTGGCGATACTGATGGGTATACTTTCAACGGCATAACTTCTTAGCTCAAGGCAAAACACAATCCACCCATTAAACCCTCAGTTGCCGCTTTAGCAGCGGCATTGTCCAAACCTTGTTCGATTTCCACATCAGCAAATTCTATAAAGACCGTTCAACCTTCAGGATCACATGAACCGTGTCCAATTAAATACAATCATCTTTCATGTTTTACCTTCTAAAAGAATGGCTAAAATGCTCATCATAAAGTTTAGATTTTTTCAAAGAATCCCAATGCCGCGCACCAAGCGTAGGGCTAACGATAATCATCGCTTGTGAGGCAATCTTCTCTGCCTGACATTGTTTTTTAATGGTGCGTAATGTACCACGAACTATTTTTTCAGCTTCTCCCCAACTCGCTTTTTGCACCACCACAACTGGTGAATCTTCTAACCAGCCACATTCAATCAACTCTTTGCAGACTTTATGCAGCAATGTAATTGATAAAAACAAACACAGTGTTGAATGATGTGCAGCCAGCTCTGGTAGAGATTCACCTTCAGGCATAGGAGTTCGTCCAGCAACGCGGGTCATAATAACAGTTTGCGTTACTTCAGGTAGTGTCAGACTCTCAACCGCAGCAGCAGCCGAAGCCATTGCTGATGAAATTCCCGGCACTACTTCAACTTCAATACCTGCTTTATCAATAGGTTGTACCATTTCAATTAATGCACCGTATAAAGAAGGATCGCCAGTTTGTAAGCGAATTACAGTTTTATCAGGCTGAGCTTGCTCAATCAACCAATTGGTAATTTCTTCCAGCACCATTCCTTTGGAATCTAGGATTACACAAGCTTCTTTACTCCATTGGGTTAAAGCCAATGGCACCAGCGAACCAGCAAATAGTATCGCATCGGCTTTCTCAATTAATGAGCGTGCCTTTACAGTAATAAGTTCCGGATCACCCGGACCAGCACCAACAAACCATATTTTTCTTGTCATGGGGTTTTCCTTAAAAATAATTGTGCTGCAACATCAGGGGCAGATTCAAAATTCCAATGAATATAAGAGGCACGGCAATTATTAAATAGCAAACCTTCATCTCCACGTTTTAAGCTATAGGCTTTAGGCAATATTTGATGATCTTCACGCTTGGAGTGGTGATATTCATGACCTTTAATGCCACTATTTTCATCTTGACGATAACCAAGAGCTGCAAGTCTGTCTTGCATACGACATGCAATTGGCAGAATGCCAGCCATATTCCAAGTTCTGCCTTGATGATCAGTGAGGCTTTCTGCCAATAGCATCATGCCGCCACATTCTGCTAATGTGGGAGTTCCCTGTTCAATATGCTTTGCCAACGATGCCCATGTTGCTGATTTACTTAATGCTTGTGCGTGTAATTCTGGATAACCACCCGGTAGCCATATAGCATCACAGTCAGGGACGGCATCACCTGCTATTGGAGAAAAAAAGCTAATTTTAGCTGCTTGAGCCTGTAACCAGTCCAGATTGCTTTGATAGATAAAGCAACAGGCAGAGTCTCTAGCAATGGCAATGGTTTTTAAGCCAAACCTGACAGGTTTTAAAAACCTGTCAGGTTTAATTTCTAAGTTATCAGAACTTGATTTGAATAAATCAAGTTCGGCATGAAAAACTTTGCTAAAATCAGGCACATCATGTTCTTCAGGCATTTGCAAGCCTAAATGACGTTCAGGCAACAGTGGTGCATTTTTTTCCATCCAAGCAATCAGTGGTGGTAATTGATATTCTACCAGTAATTCCCGAATAATTCTAGCATGATTTTCGCTACCCAAACGATTAGCAATAATGCCGCTAATCCGAAAGCCCATATTATCTGCTTCCTGCACAAAACCTTTTACCAAAGGTACAATAGAGCCACTCATACCTTTAGCATTTACCACTAACCACACGGGTACATCCAAGACTGTTGCCAGATGTGCGGCTGAGCCTTTGCCACCAACACCACTACGACCATCAAACAATCCCATAACTCCTTCAATAATGCCAAATTCATCCTGATGTTGTTTAGCAATAATGTATTGAATTTGCTCAATATCCATCATATTGGTATCAAGGTTATAGCTGGTTTTGTGGGTAATGGCTTTATGCCACATAGGGTCAAGAAAATCTGGACCGGTTTTGAAACAGCGGACAGATTGTTGCCGCTGATTGAGGAATTGTAATAAGGCTAGTGTGACTGAGGTTTTGCCACAACCAGATTGTGTTCCTCCAATCAGTGCATAGTTCATTTATGAAAACTCATCATTGCTTTACCATCAATATTTAATAACCAAACAGATTGATCAAGGAACCAAATGTTTGAGATAGTGTCAACATCAATCTGTGCAGTTATTAAGTCTTTTTTCAGGCTAATCTGAGATGGGGAAATTTCAATATCTTGTGGATTAATAGGCATTTGTATTTGTCCAGTTTTCATTAATCCAAATTCTGTAATAACTAACTTCAGTCTTTCTAATCCCTTAGCAACATCCGAATAAACATTCTCAATGTTTGAAGCAAGAAATATTTCTTCAATAGAAAGGTCAAAATTACTGGCAAGCTTTTCAATATCTTCACCAGCTTCCACTGCTTGTTTAATACCAGCCTTCCAGCCATCTAAACCTAAAGATAATGAACGACCTCTTTGTTCGCCTTCTTTAACATTACCAGTAATGCCCTCATATTTATTGGCATAACCTCTAGGTGTCACCATCAAACCTTCTTTGATAAAAGTGCTACTATTGCCAATTAGTACCGTGGTCAGCATACCAATGTCATATTCAGCCATAGTTTCCAATGTCGTCAATTCTATTCTTTCTGCTTTACGATAGGCAGATTTGACAATGGCGACAGGGGTATCAGGAGAACGATACTTGAGGAAAATGCGCTGAGCTTCAACTATTTGCTGACGACGACGACCACTTTTAGGATTATATAAAGCGATAACAAAATCAGCAGCAGCAACAGCATTTAGACGACGCGCAATGGTAGGCCAAGGGGTGAGTAAATCAGACAAAGAAATTGAACAGAAATCATGGGTCAATGGAGAACCTACCAGTGCAGCACAAGAGGATAAAGCTGTGCTGCCCGGAACTACTTCTACTTCAATATCATCACCCGGTTTCCATCCAGCCTGAAACAGCACCTCATAGCTAGGACCAGCCATGCCATACACACCAATATCACCAGAAGAAATCAGAGCAACAGTTAATCCTTGTTTGGCGTGTTCATAGGCTTCTACAGCACGATCAGTTTCTTCTGTCATACCTTTGCGGATGACTTTTTTACCAACCAACAAGTCTTTCACCAGTTTGATATAAGTTGAATAGCCGATAACAACATCGGATTCTTCAATAGCTTCACGGGCGCGGAAGGTCATATGTTCAGCAGAACCCGGACCAAAACCTACTAGAAGAATTTTGCCTTTACTCATTATTTTACCTTATTTTTACAACAGAAATTGTAGCATTTTTTCCATCTTCACCCAGATATTTCAGCTTTTCTACTAACAAATCCTGCATAGTTGTGTTTGCCGCTAAAATAGCAGCCGCTTCTGATACCGCAGGTGTACCTACATATTTCATTACAACTGCTGATGGATTGGGAACTTCAACCCGTGCCAATTCAGTGGCAGGGTAATAAATAATCTTTTTATCTAATTTTTTTACTAGACTGTTGATACTGTCTTCATCAGACTTGTTATCAATTGTAGCAAAGCATTGAATCTGCTCATATTGACAATCAATAGCTTCCAAAGCCTGATTTAATGCTGTTTCTAGGGTTGTTAAAGCAGTTCCCCTATCACAACCAATACCGATCACAATTTTCATAATGGTGGACGATAAACAATTAATCTGTCAGTTAAATCAAGCCATACATCTTCAGGAATTGTGTCATTTGTGATCCATAATACGGCTGCGAATTCAGTGAGTTTAACTTCATCAAATTTATCAAAACTTTTAATGTTCTTAGGTAGGGGTTTATTCCACCAATCTTTAGAACCACACTCTTGCACGACAGCAATCGGCTCTTCATTTACCATCATAGCTGCAACGCGGGTCATACTTTTGTCCCTAGCTTCAATTTTCCAGCCCAAATTACGACCCATAATATCCACAGCAATGGTATTACCCACATCTGCGGCTGTGGTAACTACTGGCGTTGCACCTAGTATATCTGCCAGTTTAATAGCAAATTCATTAGCTCCTCCGATATGACCAGATAATACAGGAATCACGAATTGTGCTGCATTATCCACCACAATCACACCGGGATCAGTTTCTTTGGACTTGAGGAAAGGTGCAATTAAACGCACGACTCCGCCTAAAGCAACCAGAAAAATTATTTGATCATAGTTTTTAAACAAAAAACCCATATGCTTTTTTGCAGGTAGGTCAATTGCAGTGACAGCATTAGCTACACCATCTACCAAATTAACAAATTTATCTATTACAAAAATATCAGCTTGGGGGAGCTGTTTAGCGATTATAGCAGCCTTAGTTGCACCACTCTTAGTGATAGCAACCAAGGCAATTTTATTAGACTTCTGCATGATATAAACGAGTAGTAACAAAACCACTATTTTGTAATTTATCTAGCGTTTTTGCACCTGCTAGCACAGCAATATCAACCACTGGTTCAAGTAATACAACAGTTGAGTAAGCAACAGCAAAACTAGCAACAGATGCCAAATTTTCAGCACCAAAGCCTTGTCCGTAAACTGCCCAGAAGGCAACCCAAGAGATAATACCACCCTGATAAGCAACAGATAATTTAACTGTTTGTGCATAGCTTAAATCTTTGTAAGCAACATTATTTGGAATCACTTTCTTTGCGATTACAGCCATTGCAAAAAGTGGTACTAATAAGGTAGTGACATTGATTGCATAATTTGGCAAATCAAAAGGAGCGAAAAATAGTCCTTGAATCAATAAACCAGCCGCTAAACCAATAGCAGCAGGAGCCAGTCCAAATATCAAGAACAGAGTAGAACCTAAAATAAAATGAACTTCCGAGACTCCCACCGGGTGATGCGGTAAAACTTCAAAAAAGCTCAATACTAATAACATTGTCGCCAAAGTGCGTACCACAAGTGATAAGATACCTTTATCTTTGACTGTTTCCCAAATTTGCTTAGCTAAATAACCAAAAGCAGCCGCAGCAGTTCCATAACTTAAAACCATTTTGGCACTTTCTACAACACCAACTTCAATATGCATATAATTATGTTCCTATTAACAAATAATAATTGACTATTTTACTACAAAATTTTTTAGCATGTCAATATTTTTTTGATTGTTATCACTATCTATTCATAATAGCCCTAAATTCTTCTTTGTCCACATCATTAATAAATTCAATGCTTGGACAATATTTTAATATTCTTTTTATGCCACTTCCTAAGCCGCTGTATGGTAATATGTATTGTGCTAATGAGTGTAGTATCGGATTTCTGGCGATTGAGATACCATGTTTTATTTTTTCTATTGTTAATGAGTTTGGCAATTTGCCCGGGCTGATAATTTCAACACGATCTTTTAGTATTATTACTTTTATTGTAGCATTTATATAATAATCTCTATGAACTAGCGCATTTACTATCAATTCCATTAAGCATTGTTCAGGAATCTCAAGTCTTCCAAGAGTATTAAAATTATCGCTATCTTGTACTCTTTTTAGATTGCTTGTTATAAAATTCATAGTTTGTCTGTATAGTTCGCTAAAAGGACCCTCAATAGTGTCTTTTGAAATAAACCTATTGGAACTAATATCTGTATCATCTATATTTACGCATTGAATTTTAAACATTGGAGTAAATTTTTGAGGATTGATTCCAAATAATAAATTACCAGCTAAGCTTAAACAAGCTTCTTGCATTAAATTTAAATTTTCTAAAATTTGCGTAAGTTCTAAATGGCTATTTTCAAAGTCTTGTTTGTATTTTCTTTCAAAAAAACTGAAAAATAAGTAAACATTTAAATTTTTTAAGCTGCTTTGCCTAATAACTTCTTCATCAGCAAACAGGTTTCTTGAACTAGCAAATAGTCGTTTTAATTCTTCTCTTGATATTTTGCGTTTATCAGCACCAACTTTAGTATAATAAAAGCCACTACTAGTGGAATATGGCTTATTCATACCCTCTTGAACAGTAATTATTACCAGTTTTTTCTGATCGACTATTTTAATTTCTGTAATAGGATATATTGGAGGATGAATATTTTGACTGGCAACATTTGAAATTAATTGATTTAAACTATTAATTTCTATATCATTTAATCCAGTTATTTTTCCATTATCGCAGACACCTAGAATAATATTTCCACCACTGGCATTAGAAAATGCTACCAATTCAGCACTTAAGCTCTCACTTCTAGTGATTTTCTCTTTAAATTGAGTGAAACTATCTTCACCTTGATTAATTTTTTGTATTAATTCTGTTGTTTTCATGAGATGCTTATTTATTTGTCATTTTGGAATTTGTATCATTAAAACAAATATTCCAAGTATAATCTTTGCTATTTATTCGTAACATGTTATCAGAATCCTTGCAGGCGGTTATTGCACAAAAATAGCTAAAATATATTCAGCAATGTAAACTATGGATCAGCAATTAAAGGGTTAAAACTATGCGAAAATTTTCATCATATGGTCCAATTGATTTGGATTTACATTATTATGTTCCTCGTCAAGAATTGATAGACAAAGCATTTCAACATAATAAAGGTGGTCATTATATTACCATCTGGGCACCTCGTCAAACAGGTAAAACTTGGATTATGCGAGAGGTTTTATTAAAACTTAAAAAGCAAACTGAGTTTGATGTGATTTTTCTAAGTTTACAACACCTTTCTAATGAAACTGATGTCAATCATGTAGTTCAACTAATTGCCCAAAAACTTATCAAACAATTGAATATTGATAAATCTATTACCATAAACAGCTTGGGTGATTTTGATAAATTATTTGAACGGCAAATTCTAACTAAACCCTTGATTTTGATTTTAGATGAGTTTGATTCTCTCTCAGAAGATGCTATAGTTGGATTAGTTAGTGTGTTTCGTCATATCTATAATACTCGTCAAAATGAAGTTGATAAATCAACAGCAGAAAAGGAATATTTATTACATAGTTTGGCATTAATCGGAGTACGCTCAGTATTAGGTGTGGAAAACATGAGAGGTTCTCCTTTCAATGTTCAACGCAGTCTGCATATTCCTAATTTAACCGCTGATGAAGTAGCTTCTCTATTTAATAGTTATCAACAACAAACTGGGCAGTCAATTGATTCAGAAGTAGTAGAACGTATTTTCTATGAATTTCAAGGACAACCGGGGCTAACTTGTTGGTTTGGTGAATTATTGACTGAGACTTATAATGAAAAGTTCCATGAACCGATTACTATGGAAAATTTTGAGGATGTTTATGCTGCTGCACTAGACTTATTGCCAAATAATAACATTCTAAACATCATCAGTAAAGCTAAACAAGAAGCATACAAACCCTTTGTTTTAGATCTGTTTCAAACCAAAACCGAAAGCAAATTTCTATATGATGAACCCATAATAAATTTTCTGTATCTGAATGGAATAATCGACATTGAACAAGTGAGTTTAAGAGAGAATTATATTAAATTTGCTTGTCCATATATACAGAAACGATTATTTAATTATTTTACCAGAGAAGTATTTAGAGAAAATATTAACTATTTATCTGATCCATTTGAAGATTTATCAGATACGATTACCGCAGATCAGCTCAATATTCGCCGCTTATTAGAAAGATATGAAGATTATTTGCAAATCAATAAAGAACAAATCTTAAAAGATGCACCACGTCGTAATAACGATTTGCGTGTATATGAAGCAGTGTTTCACTTTAATCTATATTTTTATTTAACTAGTTTTTTAAATAGTTATGATGCAATAGTTCAACCAGAATTCCCAACTGGCAATGGTCAAATAGATTTATTGATACGTCATGCTGGGAAATTATTTGGATTAGAATTAAAAAGTTTTGCTAGTCAAGCCGCATATCGTAAGGCATTAATTCAAGCGGCTAAATATGGTAAATCTTTACAAATAGCAGAAATTTTCTTAGTATTTTTTGTTGAAACTATAGATGAAAACAATCGCCAGAAGTTTGAAAAAGATTATATGGATAGCGATACTGGAGTCATGGTACATCCTCAATTTGTGCAAATTCATACATTGGTTTAAATTTGTATTTTTGTGCCAGAAGCGTTTTTACGTCGTTGAAGATATTTTTTAAGTTCATATATCGGTAACACCCTTTTCATAATAGTGTTAATTTATCACTTGTTGCTTTTTATATACTCATAAATTATTAAATTTGCTGGATCAGTTTTGCAACAACCTTTATTACAAACTGCTCCCTCAATACAACGTACCTTGCCTTTACGTATCCAATGTTCTAACATGCCTTTGATAGCTTCTGGTGTGACATCAAAATGATTGGCAATATCTATCAAAGGCATTCTTTTATTTAAAATTAAATAAGTTCTTAGTTCTGTTAAAATCATTCTTAAACTGTTTGTTGATTACGCCCATAAATATAAAATCCCACAACTGTAATCGCAAATGAAGACAATAAACCAATTACCCAAGCAATTGAGCTGATTGGATGTTGTGCAAATGTACCTAATTGATAGAAGACTGTAGAAAACATATATGCTAATCCAGTTGTCCAACTAGCTACAAATATCGCCCAAGCCATATTGGTTTCTCTATATACAGCCGCTGTTGCTGCTACACATGGAAAATATAAAAGAATAAATAATAGATAAGCAAAAGCACCAATTTTACCATCAAATCGCGCTACCATCGCGCCGAATGTGCCTGTACTTACTTCTGGTTCTTCTGTAGTCGCTGAACCAATACCTAAAGGATCAAGGATTGTATCTGTAACAGCGGCTAAATTGGCAGGAATAGTAGCAAAAGCTTCTGCGATTCCATGCAAAAAATTAAATTCTTCTTCCTCTTCTTCACCTCCAACTGCTAATTTACTATAAATAGCATCCAGTGTTCCAACTACTACTTCTTTTGCTAATACTCCAGTAAAAATACCAACTGTAGCAGGCCAATTATCTTCAGTTAAGCCCATTGGTGCAAAGGCTGGTGTCATAGTACGTCCAATTTCACTTAAAACTGATTTATCAGTATTTTCATTACCAAATGAACCATCAGTTCCCCAAGAATTAAGAACATTAATTACAACCACCATTGGCACAATGACTTTACCAGCACGAATAATAAAAGACTTTAAACGATCCCAAGTTCTAAATAAAATGCCTTGAATTGTAGGTATATGATAAGCTGGCAATTCCATCACAAATGGTGATGCTTCGCCTTTTAACAGAGTATTTTTCATAATCAAGCCAGTTAATACTGCAACTGCAATCCCAATTAGATATAATCCAAATACTAAATTTTGCCCACCTACTGGAAAAAATGCAGCGGCAAATAAAGCATATACTGGTAAACGCGCACCGCAAGACATAAATGGATTCATTAAAATTGTTAAAATACGATCACGTTGATTTTCTAAAGTGCGCGTTGCCATAATTGCTGGTACATTACAACCAAAACCAACTATCATTGGCACAAAAGATTTACCGGGCAATCCAATAAAGCGCATAGAACGATCCATTACAAAAGCCGCTCTAGCCATATAACCAGAATCTTCTAAGAAGGATAAGAATAAATACAGAAAACCAATAATTGGAATAAAGGTAGCAACTACTTGAATACCACCACCAATACCACCGGCAATTAAAATAGTTACAGCTTCTGGTAAACCAATAGCAGTCAGAATTGCACCGAAACCATCAACAAAAACAGTTCCAAATAACATATCAAAAAAGTCAATAAAGGCACCACCAATGTTTATTGTAAACATAAACATCAGATACATCACAGCAAGGAAAATCGGTATGCCAAGAATACGATTTAGAACGATTCTATCTATCTTATCTGAAATAGTTTTAGTAACTTTGCCAGTTTTTTTGACAGTTTTTTCTATAACTTTAGTTATAAAACCATAACGACTATCAGCAATTACAATATCAACATCTTCTTGTAAAGCCTCAGCAATTTGTTCATCATTTTCTATAGCCTTTAAATTTATCCAACGAGAATTCGATTTATCAGCTATAGTCTCTTCAATAACTGCTGGATATTTAAACTGTGCATGTGGAATAGCGACACTACTATCCATTATCTGCTTTAATTTATCAATACCTTGATTTTTAGCAGCAGTTATGGGAATAACAGGTACTCCTAATTGTTGTGATAATGCCTCAATATTAATTTTAATATTGCGTTCCTCAGCAATATCCATCATATTAAGTGCTACCACTAAAGGTATATCCATCTCTAATAATTGAGTAGTTAGATAAAGATTACGTTCTAAATTAGAAGCGTCAATAATATTAAGAATTAAATCAGCTTCATCAGAAACAATATAATCATGAGCAATTTGTTCATCTAAAGATGTCATACCTTCAGTAACATCAAGAGAATAAATACCCGGTAAATCTACTAAATCAATATTGTCGTAATTACCTAGCTTACGTTCAACCGTTACACCCGGCCAATTACCTACATGTTGTTTGGTCCCAGTAAGTACATTAAATAATGTTGTTTTGCCACAATTAGGATTACCTACTACCCCTATAACTAAATTTTTCATACTTTCTCAACTAATAATACTGCTGCCTCATCTTTACGAAGACTTAATGCAAAACCACGTACAGATATTTCTATAGGATCACCCATAGGCGCGTAACGTGTCACACTAAACACGGCTCCGGGAGTTAAACCCATAGCCAAAAGTTTTTTACGATAAACTAAATTTGTTTTATTAAACCCAGTAACTTTACCAGTTTCACCAACAGCCATATCACCTAAACTAATTGCCATTAGACATCACCATAATTTTATTAGCCATACCAAAACCTAAAGCCAAACGTGTTTCACCTCTACTTACAATTAAACCATTACCATGTTCTCGCTGTATAATTTGTAATTCAGTTTGTTCTATAATTCCCATAGCAATTAAACGCTTGATTAAAAACTTGCCTGCTGTTACAGCTATAACTTTTACTGTTTCGCCTTCACTAGCCATTGCTAGAGGAAATGTATTCATAATTGGTACCCTTAATAAATAGTGCATATGATAATCGTTTTCATTTAGAATTGCAAGCTAAAGATGAAATTTTTTCGACTTTAATCTACTAAGTGATTGTGGTGTGATACCTAAATAGGTAGCAATATGATATTGTGGTACTTTTTCTAATAAATAAGGTGCTTCATTTATTAAATCTTCAAATCTCTCTTGAGCGGTTTTTGTTAATCTATCAATAGTTGCATTATGAGTATGAGAATAAGCCATTTCAGCCATCAATCTTCCAAATCTTTCACCTTTTTTTGAATGCTTGTATAAAAATTGTAAATCATTATAAGTTAATGATAATAATTCGCAATCTTCTAAAACTTCAAAACTTATTTTTGATTGACTTTGATTAACAAAGCTATCATAATCTACAACATATACATTTGTCATTTTTGAATTTGTGTCATTAAAACAAATATTCCAAGTATAATCTTTGCCATTTAGCTCTATAATATAAGCTCTAATTATGCCATAATTAATAAACATTAATTTGGTACAAACATCTCCAGCATAATGAATTATTTCACCTTTTTTATGATGAAACATTTTTACTTTTGATTTAAATAATGCCCACTCAATTTGATTGAGTGAGATATACTTATCTATAAACTTTTTATATTTGGTAAACATTAAAATATTTCATTACATATGAGTAATACTAAAGATATTCGTTGGAAACAACGGTTTGATAACTATGAAAAAGCTTATTTACTCTTGGAAAAAGCTTGTTTGATAGAAAATCCTTCTGAAACAGAATGAGCTGGCATTATACAGTTTTTTGAGATGGCTTTTGAGCTTTCGTGGAAACTACTGAAAGATTATTTGGAAAATGAAGGTTATATTATAAAAATACACACTTATCATGAAAAAACTGCGATAGAAGTAGAAGAAAAAATTCATCAATCTTATGTGCTTATGCTCAAAGAACTTTATGATGATTTTAAACTAAAGATGGAGCAGGAATGAAATTCGGTTTAAAGCAAAGAGATATGGATAATATCAGGTTAGCCTTAAAAAAATTTCCAGAAATAGAAGAAGCGATTATTTTTGGTTCTCGTGCAATGGGTAACTATAAAAATGGTTCAGATATTGATATTTCTATCAAAGGTAATAATATTAGCCATCGCACACTTGCAAGACTCAATTCATTATTAGAAGAAGAACTTCCAATTCCTTTTTTCTTTGATATTGTAGATTATGCAAAGATTAGTTCAGATAAATTGATTGCACATATTGATCGGGTTGGAATTGTGTTTTATGAGAAGTATATTAATGAATTATGAATATAATAGATTTATTGAAAGATAGTGTAGCGAATGGTTTTTCTGATGTACATTTATCAGCAGCAATGCCACCTATGGTGCGTCTTGATGGTGACTTAATAAGATTAGATGCAGATATTCTTGATAATATTCAAGTGGATGATATGATTAATGAGCTTATGGATGATAAGCAGCGTCAGCGGTATGCACAAGGTTTAGAGTGTGATTTTGCTTTTTCTATAGATAATCTAGCACGATTTCGTGTTAATGCTTATTATCATAATCGCGGTGTTGGAGCAGCAATTCGTATTTTACCAGTAGAAATTCCAAATTTAGAAGATGCTCCATCTATTTTTAAAGATTTTGCTCTAATGGATAAGGGTTTGATTGTGGTGACTGGAAGTACTGGTTCTGGTAAATCAACTACTTTGGCGGCAATGCTAAATGAGCGCAATCAAAAACATAAGGGGCATATTTTAACACTTGAAGATCCTATTGAGTTTATTCATTATAGCAAATCTAGTTTAGTTACACAACGTGAGATAGAACGCGATACAACTAGCTTTGCAACTGCTTTAAGAGCGGCTTTGCGTCAGGATCCTGATGTGATTTTAGTAGGCGAATTGCGTGATTTAGAAACTATCCGTTTAGCCTTATCAGCGGCAGAAACTGGACATTTGGTATTAGCAACTTTGCATAGTAATTCGGCAATAAAAACTATTGATCGTATAATAGAAGTATTTCCAGCGGCAGAAAAAGATATGATTCGTAATATGTTATCAGAATCTTTGCAGGCGGTGATTGCGCAATGTTTATTAAAAAAGCAAGCTGAAAAAGGGCGTATTGCCGCTTATGAAATTCTAGTTGCCACACCAGCAGTACGTAATTTAATTAGAGAACATAAAATAGCTCAAATCTATTCAGCAATGCAAACAGGCAAAAAATTTGGAATGCAAACTATGGATCAGCAATTAGAGGGTTAAAACTATGCGAAAATTTTCATCATATGGTCCAATTGATTTGGATTTACATTATTATGTTCCTCGTCAAGAGTTGATAGACAAAGCATTTCAACATAATAAAGGTGGTCATTATATTACCATCTGGGCACCTCGTCAAACAGGTAAAACTTGGATTATGCGAGAAGTTTTCTTAAAACTTAAAAAGCAAACTGAGTTTGATGTAATTATCCTGCCTTTGCAACATCTCTCTAATGTAACTGATGTCAATCGTGTGGTTCAAGTGTTGAGCAGGGAATTGATAGAGCAGTTAAATTTAGGTGATCTCAGCATCAACACATTGGAAGATTTTGAACTGTTATTCAAACGGCAAACTCTAACTAAACCCTTAATTTTGATTTTAGATGAGTTTGATGGGCTTGATGAATCAGTGATTAGTTTGCTTGTAGGTTTTTTTCGTAATATTTATAACAAGCGTCAAAATGAAGTTGATAAATCAACAGCAGAAAAGAAATATTTATTACATAGTTTGGCATTAATCGGAGTACGCTCAGTATTAGGCGTGGAAAACATGAGAGGTTCTCCTTTCAATGTTCAACGCAGTCTGCATATTCCTAATTTAACTGCTGATGAAGTAGTTTCTCTATTTAATAGTTATCAACAGCAAACTGGGCAGTCAATTGATTCAAAAGTAGTAGAACGTATTTTCTATGAATTTCAAGGACAACCGGGGCTAACTTGTTGGTTTGGCGAATTATTGACTGAGACTTATAATGAAAAGTTCCATGAACCGATTACTATGGAAAATTTTGAGGATGTTTATGCTGCTGCACTTGATTTATTGCCTAATAATAACATTCTAAACATCATCAGTAAAGCTAAACAAGAAGCATACAAACCCTTTGTTTTAGATCTGTTTCAAACCAAAACCGAAAGCAAATTTCTATATGATGAACCCATAATAAATTTTCTGTATCTGAATGGAATAATCGACATTGAACAAGTGAGTTTAAGAGAGAATTATATTAAATTTGCTTGTCCATATATACAGAAACGATTATTTAATTATTTTACCAGAGAAGTATTTAGAGAAAATATTAACTATTTATCTGATCCATTTGAAGATTTATCAGATACGATTACCGCAGATCAGCTCAACATTCGCCGCTTATTAGAAAGATATGAAGATTATTTGCAAATCAATAAAGAACAAATCTTAAAAGATGCACCACGTCGTAATAACGATTTGCGTGTATATGAAGCAGTTTTTCACTTTAATCTATATTTTTATTTAACTAGTTTTTTAAATAGCTATGATGCAATAGTTCAACCAGAATTTCCAACTGGAAATGGTCAAATAGATTTATTGATACGTCATGCTGGGCAATTATTTGGATTAGAATTAAAAAGTTTTGCCAGTCAAGCAGCATATCGTAAGGCATTAATTCAAGCGGCTAAATATGGTAAATCTTTACAAATAGCAGAAATTTTCTTAGTATTTTTTGTTGAAACTATAGATGAAACCAATCGCCAGAAGTTTGAAAAAGATTATATGGATAGCGATACTGGAGTCATGGTACATCCTAAATTTGTGCAAATTCATACATTGGTTTGAATTTGTATGATTCCTAATATGTTATCAGAATCTTTTCAGGCGGTGATTGCAGTTTTATAGATAGTGTACAGGGATTTGTATAATTTTATCTGTCAACATCTCAATACGTTTTCCCCTATTAATCACAATACCATAGGGGCATTTCATATCATCAATAAAATTTTTAAGTCCACGCAATTCGCGTTGTTTAATTACTGTATTTAATTTAATTTCAACAGGTAGAATGCCAAAATTTCCCTCAATAACTAAATCCACTTCAGATTTATCAACCGTTCGATAGTAAGTAAATTCTAATTGAGTTTCCATAGTTGCTTCTAAACCACGTATTAATTCTTCTATTACAAAACTTTCAAACGAAAATCCGGCTACTGGATGAAGCAATAATTGTTCTAAATCTTTTATTCTAAGTAAATGATGTAATATGCCTTGATCTCTGAAAAAACCTTTATTACTTTTCTGAACTTTTTTTAATGGATTGTTAATATAGGGTTCCAGATTACGCCACAAAAAAGTTTGGTGAATAATATCCAGATAATCTTTCACCGTCGAGACGCTAACTTCTAAGGCTGTTGCCATATTACTCATATTAAGTTGATGCCCAGAATATTGTGCTAATAGTGTCAGAAAACGTCGATAATTATAAATATTTAAACGTGGAAATAAACTTCTTATATCACGATTAATATAATTATCAATATAATTTTCCATCCAATGTTGGTAATAAAGTTCATGATTTTCAATCATTGGTTCTGGAAAACCACCTTTTAACCAGAGTTTCATGCTGTGTTCTAAGCTAAGTTGTGGTTTTAAAATTAAAAAGTCTTGTTGCTTGCCACTGATTATCAGAGAATACAGTTCAGATAAAGGTTTTTCATATAATTCGCTTTGTTTAAAAGGAGACATTTCTATAGTGGCAATTCTACCCGCAAGACTTTCTGTAATGCCTTTGACAATCTTAGGAGAACTAGAACCTGTAACTATAAAACGCCCTTTGATTTTTCTATTTGCATCAATAACACCTCTAAGCACTCGAAATATTTCAGAATACTGCTGTGCTTCATCAATAATGAGTTGTTGTGAATTTAAACTAAAAAAAGCAATAGGATCGCTAGTGATTAATTGATAATCATCAGGGCTTTCTAAATCATAATATTTCCAATCAGGTTTAAGCTGTTTAACCAATGTCGATTTTCCACATTGACGCGAACCAATAATAACAACAACTGGAAACATATCGAGTAATTGGTTAATTTTTGAGGCAATATGACGGTTTTTATCCATGATATTTAAGTGCTACTCGTAAAATATAGGGCTTATATTCATAATATAACACTTTTTAAGGAAAAAGCAAGATTATTTATTGAAATAATTTGGAATGCAAACTATGGATCAACAATTAAAGTGTTATAATTAAATTTTAATTTACTGGAAAAACAAATGAAAAAATCTTTAATAATTCTTGCAAGTACTTTATTAATAAACGGTTGTCAGTCAGAGCATTGGGGATATTCAGGAGATGAAAGCCCTAAACATTGGGGGGATTTACATAAAAATTATAGCTTATGTTCTAGTGGCAAAAATCAATCGCCAATTAATCTGACAAATTTGATTGAATCTGATTTAGCAGCAATTGAATTTAATTATGGCACTTTAGTGAGTGACATTGTTAATAATGGGCATACTGTTCAAGCTAATTATGCCGCTGGAAGTAGTATCACATTGAATGGACATAGCTTTGATTTAAAACAATTTCATTTTCATACCCCTAGTGAAAACCATATTAATGGTAAATCATATCCTATGGAGGCACATTTAGTTCATGCTGATAAGGCTGGTAATTTAGCAGTTGTGGCTGTGATGTTTGAGCAAGGTGATGCTAATTCTGCAATGGCTGATTTGTGGAAACAAATACCGAAAAAGGCTGGAGATAAACATTCATTATCATCAAAAGTCAATGCTAGTAATTTATTACCAGAAAATAAAGACTATTATCGTTTCAATGGTTCCTTAACAACACCTCCCTGTACAGAAGGTGTGTTATGGTTAGTTATGAAAAATTCAGTTTCAGTATCTAAGCAACAGATTGAAACATTTTCTAATGTAATACACCATGCCAATAATCGCCCAATTCAAGCGATAAATGCACGCCCTGTGTTGCAATAATTTGAAAAACAAACCTGACAGGTTTTAAAAACCTGTCAGGTTTACTGCCTGAATGGAGTAAATAAAATATGGCTCAATTCAAACTACCAGCAAAATCAGTTGTAAAAAAAGGTAAAATTGTTAATACCCTAGAAGGGGAAAATGTTAAGAAGTTTATGATTTATCGCTGGAATCCCGATAATGATGATAATCCACGTCTTGATTCTTATGAAGTTGATTTAGATGATTGTGGTGAAATGGTGCTTGATGCTCTGATTAAAATTAAGGATGAAATTGATCCTAGTTTAACTTTTCGCCGTTCTTGTCGTGAGGGTATTTGTGGTTCTTGTGCTATGAATATTGATGGTACTAATACTCTTGCATGTACTAAATATATTAAGGATATTAAGGATATAGTTAAGATTTATCCTTTGCCTCATATGGAAGTGGTAAAAGACTTAGTGCCTGATTTAACTTATTTTTATGCTCAATATGCTTCCATAAAACCGTGGTTAGAAACTCAAACTCAGCCACCTCCAGATCGCGAAATGTTGCAATCAAAAGAGGATCGCGAATTGTTGAATGGTTTATCTGAGTGTATTTTATGTGCTTGTTGTTCAACAAGTTGTCCCAGTTATTGGTGGAATAGTGATCGTTATTTGGGTCCAGCTATTTTATTACAAGCTCATCGTTGGATCATGGATAGTAGAGATGAAAACTCTGGTGAAAGGTTGGATAATTTAGAAGATCCATTTCGCTTATATCGTTGTCATACCATTTTAAATTGTACTAAAACCTGCCCTAAAGGTTTAAATCCAGCTAAGGCTATTTCTGAAATTAAACAAATGTTAGTGCAAAGACGCTGATAAATACCTAAACAAATTGAGGAAAATAGAATAAATGTCTTATGATGATTTAGAACTGAAGAAGCCTATCGAATCCGATGATTATGAAGAATGTTCTGGTTTTATTGTGTGTTCTATTGAAAATATAATGAAGGATGCTATGGATTCTGGTCATAATAAAATCATTATAAACACAAACTTAAAACTTGGCATTCCAATGGAGAATGTGAATAAAATTGCTGGTCCTTTTATTGAAGCATGGGCATTTGAAAGATTTTGTGATGCTCTTGAAGATGAAAATAATAGTTATCAACTAATGAATGTTGAAGCTGGTGAACGCCTAAATATGGCTGATGTTATTTTACAATTTCAAAAAGTCAGAAAAAGGCAATCTTCTGTAACAGCCAATGTTGATGTAAAAGCCACATCTAAAGATATAGTAAATAGCGGAAAATCACCAAATATTACATCATTTGCACGAATTCGCTCAGCATACGTCACTGATCCAGATTATATCTTTATTATTTTGTCTATAAAACATAAGGTTTTTAGTTCACGGGATGAAAATACTAAAATGATGATGGGTGTTATGGAAATCGTAGATTTCAATGCATATGATTTGAAATATCTATCAGATTCAGATATAAGTTATAATCCTGCATTAGGAACTGGACAAATTCAAATAAAAGATATTCATTATGTAACGCATCAGAAGCGTACAACATGGGAATTTTGTGAATTATTAGATAGAAAGTTTATTGCCTCAAACAAAGGCTATAACCAATGGCTAAAGTATGCAGAAAAAAATAATTGGATTAAATAATAAACACATACATTTGCAATGTGGTGATGCAATTGATTTGTTTAAAACAATTGAAAACGAGTCAGTTGATCTTGTAATCGCTGATCCACCTTATAATTTAGGAAAAAATTATGGAAATAATCATGATCTAAAAGGCTTTGATGAGTATTTAGACTTTACAAGAAATTGGCTCACTGAGGCAAAACGAGTATTAAAGCCAGAGGGATCTATTTATGTCTTTATGGGGGTACGTTTCATTTCATACCTTTATGATATATTAGATCGTGAGCTTGAAATGTTTTTTAACAGTTGGGTTGTGTGGCATTATACACAGGGAATTGGAAAAACAAAGGGTTTTTCACCAAGGCATGATGATATATTGTTCTTTAATAAGAGCAATAAATTTGTTTTTAATCTTGATGATGTGCGAGTACCTCAAAAGTATTATCGCGCTCGTAATAATATGAGAGGTGCCAATCCCGGGGATGTTTGGCAGTTTTCTCATGTTCATTATTCAAATCCAAATAGACAGAACCATCCAACTCAGAAACCAGAAGGCTTAATTGAACGAATGGTTTTAGCTTCTAGTAATAACAATGATGTTGTTCTTGATCCATTTTCTGGTAGTGGTACGACCTTGCGTGTTTGTCAACAACTGGAAAGAAAAGCTATAGGATTTGAAATAAATCCTGATTTTATAGAAATGACAAAAAAGCGTTTAGCTATGTCTTTCAATGGATTCGATAGTATCGATCCTAAAATGGAAAGAGTTCCAAATGATCTTAGAAAACCTGAAATTAGACATGAATACCTAGAAAATCACATTAAATGGTTTCTTGAGAATCATGAAACTGCTATTAAAGTTTTTAGGAAAGCAGTTATAGAAAAATATGGAAACAGTGCATTTGATATAAATACAAAAGGAAATCAATCTCAATTGAATTTATACCCAAATAATGAATAAAATAAATTATAAAAAACGTCTGCAATTACTATTCGCTGAATTGAATAATCATGGTTTTGATGGTTTTATTGTGCCTCATGCTGATGAATTTCAAGGTGAATATGTTCCTGCTTCGGCGCAGCGATTAGCTTGGCTTACTGGTTTTACTGGTTCTGCCGGTTTAGCTATTGTTCATCCTGATGAATCTGCAATTTTTGTTGATGGGCGTTATACCTTAGCTGTGCGCGATCAGGTTGAGACATTTAAGCCTTATGATTATTCTTCACTAACAGAATGGCTGAAAAAACAAAGATCAGTTAAATTGGCTTATGATCCTTGGTTACATACTTTAAATGATTTGGCTTTATTTAAGGATGTTCAGCTAGTTGCTTGTGAGACTAATCCGATAGATACCATTTGGTTAGATCAACCTGAGCCGCCGCTAGCACCAGTTGTGCCTTATCCACTATCTTATGCAGGTGAAACTAGTGAAACTAAGCGCGAACAAATCATATTGGATGATGGAATTGACGCTGTTATGTTGACAGCACCTGATTCTATTGCATGGTTATTAAATATTCGAGGTGGTGATGTACCTCGTGCGCCTTTGCCGCTATGTTTTGCTATTCTTTATGCAAATAAATATGTAGATTTATTTATTGATAAACAAAAAATAAATGTAGGGTGGGTAGAGCGGAGCGAAACCCACCATTTGGGAGATTCGGTGGGTTTCGCTTCGCTCTACCCACCCTACATGATAGAAAAACATTTAAGTGAAAACGTTACAATTTATGAGTTTACCGATTTAGCTACAATACTTGACAAATTAAATCAATCAAGCGTATTAATTGATCCTAAACAAACACCAGTTTGGATTGTCAAGCGATTAAATAAAATCGTCAAAGGCGATGATCCATGTCTGTTGCCGAAAGCATGTAAAAATTCTACTGAAATAGCTGGAACTCGTGCCGCTCATCTGCGAGATGGTAGTGCTTTAACTCGTTTTTTATCTTGGCTCAAACCGGGTGTTGATGAAATACAAGCGGCAGAACGTTTAGAACAATTTCGTGCTGAAACGGGTTTATTACATGATTTAAGTTTTGATACTATTTCTGGATATGGTGCAAATGGGGCAATTGTTCACTATCAAGTTACAGCAAAAACCAATAAAGTTTTAGAAACTGGCAATTTGTATCTAGTTGATTCTGGTGGACAATATTTAGATGGCACTACAGATGTTACCCGCACAATAGCAATTGGCACACCAACAGCAGAACATAAAGATCGTTTCACTCGTGTGTTAAAAGGGCATATTGCTATTGCGACTTGCCGATTTCCTGAAGGTACAACAGGTACACAATTAGACATTTTAGCACGACACGCGCTGTGGCAAGTAGGTTTAGATTATCAACATGGAACTGGGCATGGTGTGGGAATTTTTCTATCAGTACACGAGGGTCCACAATCAATTTCTAAAAGAATCAATAAAATAGCCTTAAAACCGGGGATGATAATATCTAATGAACCGGGCTATTATAAAGCTGGTGCTTATGGTATTAGAATAGAAAATTTAATTCTAGTTACTGAAGCAGAAGCAATTGAAGGTGGAGAACAGCCAATGATGGGATTTGAAACTCTAACTTTAGCACCGATTGATAGAAATTTAATAGAAGTTAGCCTATTGAATGAAAAAGAAATTGCTTGGATAAATAATTATCATGCTAGAGTCTATGAAAAAATCGCACCGACATTAAAAGATGAAGAAGAATGTCAGTGGTTGGCAAAAGCTACGGCTACTATATATTAATTATGAAAACAGATAATACATGGAAATCCTTCCTATTTTGGACATTTATAGTAATAGTGTTTTCAGTAACACTAACTATACAAGCTATGTGGTTTTGGCAGCGCGATGTATTTTTACAAAATTCTCATATTCGCCCTTTGTTAGTTAAATTTTGTTATACCTTTTTATGCACTTTACCACCCACAAGGGATCTTAGTAGTTTTCAAATGAAAAACTATGTTTTTCATGTAAATGAAAAAACTAGTTTGCAATTGGAAGCTATATTTATAAATAAAGCTAGTTTTCCGCAAGCTTATCCTGATTTGCAAGTCACATTTATAGATATAAATGATCATACCATAATAAAAAAACGTTTTACACCAGTTGAATATTTACAAGCAGCTCCTGATAAAATGCGAGCTGGAGCTTCTGTACATGTCAAATTAGATTTTATGGATATGGAAAAAGTTATTGAAGATAATAAGGTTGCAGAAGGTTATCGCTTTAAATTTTTATAGATTATGCCAAACAATAGCAACAGATTCCAACAATCCTTGTGGTTTTATATTAGTCTGAGTTGTAATGAGACGATAAGCTTCGGTTTGTAAGTCTAATAATTTAAATAAGGCTTGCAAATCAAATTGTTTTGAGATATTTTGTAAAGGATTTATAATGTCTTTATTGATGATGAAACTGCTGTTAGCACTTAGGCTATAGCGAATCATATCCATTATCCAGCTATTCATCCATTCTAATATTTGTTTTGGATTGCCTTTATTCCATTGTTGGGCAATTTTTATTGGTTCTTCTTTGTTAGTAACTAATTGGTTTAAACTATCAAATAATTCTCCACGTTTTTTTATATCTTCTGCTAATGCTAAAGCTGCAAGGGGTGCTTGGGCTGATAAATTTAGCAATAATTGTGCATCTTGTTTTGCAGGGAGTTGATTTTGTAACCATGCAAGTGTTAGTTTTTTCTCAGGGCGACTAAAATCTAGTCGTTGACAGCGGCTTCTAATTGTCGCGCTTAAAGCCATTGGTTGATGACTTATTAGCATAATTAAGGTTTTCGCTGGTGGTTCTTCTAATAATTTTAATAGGCTATTAGAAGCATTGGCATTCATTGCTTCTGCTGGATTTAATATCGCTATTTGGTAGCCACCATAATTACTGGTTAAGGTGCAATATTGAATAAATTCTCGTATTTGATCAACTGTAATTATTTTGCTTTTTTCAGCAATTTTTACTTGTAAAAAATCTGGATGGGTTCCAGCATTTAATAAATGACAAGCTTTACATTTCCCACAAGCTTGCCCAGTTTCACACAATATAGTTTCAGCAAAATTACGTGCAAATTCTGCCTTACCCATTCCTTGTGATCCACATAATAACAAAGCATGTGCTAAATGGTCTTGTTGCCAACTAGCTAATGCCTGTTGCCATAATGCTTGATGCCAAGGTAAAATCGTTTTCATTTTAAAAAGTTTCGTATCTTATTAATATCAAAATCACTACAATAACTTCGCAATTCAGCGGCAAAAGCTTGATATTTTGAATCCATTTTTTCTAATTTTATAACTTCTTTCGTGATACGCCCTATATTTCCTTGTTTTGCATAATGGGATAAGTTTTTCATAATCTCTGCTGGTGGTTGTACTAAAGCTTGTTTGACTTTGTTTAGCTTAGCTTTGGCTTCAAACATCCATTCTAATTTTAAATATTGACGAATTTTTTCTAATAATTCATCTGAATTAATCGGTTTTGCAATAAAATCATTACAACCAGCGGTAAAACTCTCTTGACGATGTTGTTCAAAAGCACTTGCTGATGCCGCTATTATTATGACATCGTTTAATTGAGCGCGAATTTTACGAGTTGCTTCAAAGCCATTTACTCCGGGCATAATTAAATCCATAAAAATTAATGCTGGTTTTTCCGTAATTGCTTTTTCAATACCTTCTTCCCCGTCGCTAGCTTCTATAATATCAAAACCAATTGAATCCAATAAATTAACTAAAATAGCGCGATTGGCTTCTTTATCATCTACAATTAAAATTGTATGTGGTTTGTTGTAAAAACCGATAATATTGCGTTGTTGTATCTCATTAGGTGGTTGCCAACCAGTTGCTTCTGCTAGTTTTAAGTCAAACCAAAATACAGTTCCTTTGCTTAAAATACTATTTACTTTTAAAGTACTTTCCATAATCTTAACAAGTTTA
The DNA here is from genome assembly GCF_001723685.1 of Candidatus Marithrix sp. Canyon 246. Taxonomy (GTDB): domain Bacteria; phylum Pseudomonadota; class Gammaproteobacteria; order Beggiatoales; family Beggiatoaceae; genus Marithrix. The sequence goes on along the minus strand of NZ_MCBX01000019.1, from coordinate 6,784 downwards.
TTACTAATTGATAAGCCTAAACCGGTGCCTTGAGGCATTTGTTTTTGATTACCTACTTGTTGAAATGGTTTAAAAATTACTTCTAATTCGTTGTATGCTATACCGCAGCCGGTGTCTTCAACTTGAAATCTAATTTTATCCATGTAGCGATGGATTTTAAATACCACTTTACCTTTGTCGGTAAATTTAACGGCATTGCCTAATAGATTAATTAGTATTTGACGTAGTCGCGTATCATCAGTTATCACAGCATGAGGTAAGTTTTCACTTATTTCGCAATTAAAAATTATATCTTTTTCTTGGGCACGAATTTGAATTATATCGGCAATACCCTTGATAAAAACTTCAAAATCAAAAGTTTTAGGCTGAAGTTCCATTTTTCCAGCTTCAACTTTGGATAAATCTAAAATGTCATTGAGTAATATTAATAGATGCTCTCCTGATTTGTGAATCGTATTAATAGCTTTAACTTGTCGTTCATTCAAAGTTTTATCACGGTGTAAAATTTGAGTAAAACCTAATATACCATTTAATGGTGTTCTAAGTTCGTGACTCATATTGGCAAGAAACACGCTCTTAGCGCGATTAGAAGTTTCAGCAACCTCTTTGGCTTGCGCTAAATTTTCTTCCATTTGTTTACGTTCAGTAATATCTCTAACTACTCTCAGTATATGAACTTTGCCTTTATATTCAAAAGTACTACCTCGCACATCAACATTAAATATAGTCGCATCCTTACGAATATCTAAAGATTCAGTTTCAAATTCGCCTTTATTTTGCGTTTCAAAAATAAAACGTTTAAAGTTATAATAATAGTCTGGATGAACCAGATTTTTAGTCGAAAGTTTAATCAATTCATCGTAATTATAGCCATACATCTGACATGCCTGTGGATTTCCTTCAACAATATTGCCGTCAAAATCACTAATTATAAAAGCATCGCGTGCTGCGTTAAAAATGCTTAAATATTGAATTTCTTTTTCTCGCAACATATTTTCTACGCGCTGACGTTCTGCATCATGATGTTGTTGCAATAAATCTTCAGCATCTTTACGTTTATTAATAACTTTATTAGCAGTATCTGCTAAGGCTTGAAATTCACCAATTTTAAATTTATTTAGGTTTAGTAATCTATGTTGAGTGGTAGATTGTTTTAATCCTTTAGCAAAAAGATTAAATTCAATATTTATCCGTTTAGAAATTAAGTAGGCAATTAAAAAAGCAATACTAGCAATAAAAAAAGAAATCAGAATCATCCATAACATATGCCTTTTTAAACCAGCAATTAACTTTTGTTTATTTTGAGAACTTACTATTTCTATTTCATCAAGGTAAATACCAGTAGCAATTAATAAATCCCAATTTTCTAAATAACGAACATAGGATAACTTTGAGGTTAAAACTCCATTGCTAGATTTTTTTCTAGTATATTTAACAAAGCCATCTTCTTTGCTAGCTTTAATTAAGGCTTGTAAAATATTAATTCCATTAGGATCAGTAATGTTAGCGACATTTTGCCCTGCTCGTGTAGGATGGATTAACATATTACCTTTACTATTCAAAACAAAAATATAGCCATATTGTTTAAATCTGACTTGTTTCAGCCATGCAAACATTTTTTCTTTGTTTTGTTTATTAAATTTTACACGTTCAACTAATTTATCAATTATAGTTTTTAATCTTTGCTTTTCTAAACTAGTATATTGCTCTTTAAAGACGATAGCTTCTTGTTCAAATCGTTGATACTCAAATATCATAAAGGATGCGGTTAAGGATACCATTAAAACCATGATACCAATCAAAGAACTATAAATATTGACCTTTTTAATACTATTAAATCCTAAAATTTTCACAACATATTTGCCTAATTTAATTTAATTTCAGTAACATCATATTAGCATCTCTGAAACGTTTTTTATCACCAAGACGTTGGTATAAGTATATTTGATGTTTCAATACTTTTATTTTATCTTTTCTATTGTTGTGAATTTGGTGCCATTTGTTTAATATCTTCACGGCTTTTTGCCAATGCCCTTTTTGTTCATAAGCTTCTGCTAATGAAATTGCTAAGCCAGCAGAAATTTTCTTTAATGGAATTTGTTCTAGTATTCTGGCTTTTTTGCCAGCTTGGTTAGTTTCTCCATATGCAAAGGCTAACATTAGACGGTATTGTTCTTTGTTAGTTTTTTTCAGTAATCCTTCTAAAATAGTTATAGCTTTTAAATAATCTTTGCTTACATATAGGTAATGGTTAGCTAAGTTATTTGCATATTTATTTGGTTTGATGCTATGTAGTTTTTTATAGATTGGTAAAGCTTTATTTTTTTGTTCAGTTTGAACATAGATGGAAGCTAATACTTCTAAGTAATCTAGTTTTTCAGAATCTCTTGACACTAATTTTTTATAGTAAGTTTCTGCTTGCGGATAATTTTTTTGTTGCAAGTTATAACTAGCTAAAAATGGCAATAGTTCGTTTTCTAATATCGGATATTGCTCAATTAATCTAGGCAATTTTTGTTCTTGCTTAGTTTGAATGTAAATCGAGGCTAATATTTCTGGGTATTTTTGATTATCAGGTGATTTGACACAAAGTTGTTGATAATATGTTGCTGCTTTTTGATAATCTTTGCTATTTAGATAATGGCTAGCTAATACTGGCAATAAATTTTCTTCTAAAAATGGAAATTCATTTATTAGTTGATGTAATTCCATTGTTTGAGTGGTTTCAACATAAATCGAAGCTAATGCTACTGGATAGTCTGTTTTATCAGGATGCTGAGCAATTAATTTTCTATAGTAAATTGTTGCTTTACTATAATTTTTGCTATTTAGATAATGGCTGGCTAGCATTGGTAATAAGTCTTGTTCCAGAAATTGATAGCGTTTTATTAGTCTTTGAGCTTTTGGCATTTGTTTGGTTTCAATATAAATTGATGCTAAGGCTTTTGGATAATCGCGTTTTTTTGGATGTAAACGTATTAATTTTTTATAATAATTTTCAGCTTTTTTATAATTTTTCTTTTGTAAATAATAACTTGCTAAAACTGGCAATAATTGTTGTTGCAAATATGAATAGCGTCTAGTTAGTTGTTGAACTTTTCGCATTTGCTTAGTTTCAACATAAATTATGGCTAAAGCTTTTGGGTAATCGCGTTTTTTTGGATGTAAACGTATTAATTTTTTATATGATCTTTCGGCTTGGCGATAATTTTTTTGTTGCAAATCATAGCTAGCAAAAAAAGCTAAAAAGTCATTTTGTAAATATGGATAACGTTTAATTAGTTGTTGGGCTGTTGCAATTTGTTTAGTTTCTATATAAATAGAAGCTAGTACTTTTTTATATGCACGTTTCCTAGGGTTTTTAGCAATTAGTTGCTTATAGTGTTGCTCCGCTTTTGGATAATTTTTTTGTTGCAAATAATAGCTAGCAAAAAAGGCTAAAGAATTTTTCTTCAAATATGGGTATTGATTAATCAATCTTTCTGCTTTGCTTGTTTGTTTAGTTTCTATATAAATAGATGCTAATCCAGCCGGATATTGTGAGTTTTTAGGATTTAATTTAATTAATTGTTGATAGTAATTTTCTGCTTTCGCATAATTTTTCTTTTGCAAATAATAACTAGCAAGCACTGGCAATAATTCTTTTCTTAGAAACGGGAATTCTGCCATTAATAAATTAACTTTGTTAAATTGTCTAGTTTCAACATAGATTGAGGCTAAGGCTTTTGGATAATCGCGTTTTTCTGGATAGATAAAACTCAATTTTTGATAATAAACTTCAGCTTTAGCATAATTTTTATGTTGTAAATAATAACTAGCAAACACTGGTAATAAGTCTTGTTGTAAAAACGGATAGCGTTTTGCTAGCGTTTGAGCTTTTCGCATTTGCTTAGTTTGAATATAGATTGAGGCTAAAACTTTTGGATAATCGCGTTTGTCTGGGTATTTAAAATTCAATTTTTGATAAAGCTTTTCAGCCTGTTTATAATTTTTTTGTTGCAAATAATAACTAGCAAACATTGGCAATAATTCTTGTTGCAAATATGAATAGCGTCTAGTTAGACGTTGAACTTTTCGCATTTGCTTAGTTTCAACATAAATTATGGCTAAAGCTTTTGGATAATCGCGGTTTTTTGGATGTAAGCGTATTAATTTTTTATATGATCGTTCAGCTTGGCGATAATTTTTTTGTTGCAAATCATGGCTAGCAAAAAAAGCTAAAAAGTCATTTTGTAAATAGCGGTAACGTTTAATTAGTTGTTGTGCTTTCGCTATTTGTTTAGTTTCTATATAAATAGAAGTTAATACTTTTTTATATGCACGTTTCCTAGGGTTTTTAGCAATTAGTTGCTTATAGTGTTGCTCCGCTTTTGGATAATTTTTTTGTTGCAAATAATAGCTAGCAAAAAAAGCTAGAAAATTTTTCTTCAAATATGGATATTGATTAATCAATCTTTCTGCTTTGCTTGTTTGCTTGGTTTCTATATAAATAGATGCTAATCCAGCCGGATATTGTGAGTTTTTAGGATTTAATTTAATTAATTGTTGATAGTAATTTTCTGCTTTTGGATAATTTTTCTTTTGTAAATAATAACTAGCAAGCACGGGCAATAATTCCTTTCTTAGATACGGGAATTCTGCCATTAATAAATTAACTTTGTTAAATTGTCTAGTTTCAACATAGATTGAGGCTAAAACTTTTGGATAATCGCGTTTGTCTGGATAGTTAAAATTCAATTTTTGATACAGTTTTTCAGCCTGTTTATAATTTTTCTGTTGTAAATAATAACTAGCAAGCACTGGCAATAATTCTTGTTCTAAATACGGATTGTCTTTAGTTAGACGTTGAACTTTTCGCATTTGCTTAGTTACTACATAAATTGTAGCTAAGGCTTTTGGATAATTTTTATTATCAGGAAATTTAATAATTAATTTTTTATAATATTTTGCAGCCTTAGAAAATTGTTTATGTTGTAAATAATAACTAGCCAATACTGGTAATAAGTCTTGTTGTAAATATGGATAGCGTCTAGTTAGTCTTTGAACTTTTCGCATTTGCTTAGTTACTACATAAATTGTGGCTAAAGCTTTTGGATAATCGCGTTTTTTTGGATATAAACGTATTAATTTTTTATAAGAGCGTTCAGCTTTTTTATAATTTTTATTTTGTAAATAGTGGCTTGCAAAAACTGGCAATAATCCTTGTTTTAAATATGAATAGCGTCTAGTTAATTTTTGAGCTTTGCTAATTTGCCCAGTAATAACGTAAATTGTCGCCAAGGCTTTTGGGTAATCGCGTTTTTTAGGATGTTTTTTTATCAAAGCTTGATAATAGTTTTCGGCTTTGCGATAATTTTTGTGTTGTAAATAATAGCTGCTCAAAAAAGCTAAAAATTTGTTTTGTAAAAATGGGTATTGTTCTAAAAATCGAATTAACTTTTTAGGTTGATCACTATAAAGTGAAGCAATATTTGCTAAATATGTTTTATCTTTAGTGTGTTTATAAAGTTGCCATAAGATTTTTTCGCTGGTTTGAAGATCTTTTAATTTATAGGTAATACTATAAGCTTGTTTAAGTGCATCAATATCTTTCCATCTTTTCCAGACATGACGATTAACTGCTAAAGCTTTGTGATATTCAGCAGTTTCTACATAAATAGTGGCTAATGCTTGTTGGTATTTTTTATTTGTAGGATCAATTAGCGATAATTTTAGAAAACTTGCCTCAGCTTTTTTGTAATTGCCATTATTCAAATAATAGTAAGCAACATAAGTCATATATTCCGGTTGTGATTGTAAAATCGGAAATTCTTCTAATAATTTCACCATTTTTTCTGGTGCTTTTGCAATATAAACTGCCGCTAAGTTTTTAAGGTGTTGGATGTTGTTTGTATGTTTATAAATTTGCCTTAATAAACTATTCATTTTACTGAAATCATCTAATTTATAGGCAATACCATAAGCGGCTTTTAAAGCAGAAACATGTTGCCATTTATCCCAAATTCGTTGATAAATAATCAATGCAGCTAGATATTGTTGTTGTTCCATATAGATTTCTGCTAATCTAAAAGCATAATCTTTTTTATAGTCAGCTAATAGCGATAGCAATTTAATGACTTCATTTTCCATATCAGCTTGTGAAGCTAAAATTAAATAAGCTTGTTCCAATAATTTGACATTATTAAATTTCTCATAAGCCTTCCAATAAGTAGCCGCTACTTTTTTATAATTATTATCTTTACGATAAATTAAGGCTAAATATTTATATTCTTTTGCAGTTTCTGGAGATTTTAGATGCTTGAGCGCGTTTTGATAGTCTTGCTGATCAACATATAAATAAATTAAATCTGTTTTGAATTGTGTTAGTTTTTCTGCACTAGTGTCATGAGGTGGTGCAATTAAATAACGTTCTAACCAAGGAGTTTTTAATTTTGGCTTTTTGCTCCATGAGGCAATTTGTAAGGCTTTTTCTAAATCAGCCGCTGGTAATGTTTGTTGCTTTTGCCAATCTTTTTCATAGATTGCAAGTGCTTCTGATAAACGCTGATTCCAAACTAAAAACTCGCTGATATATTTTTTTTCACCTAATTGTTCAGCAATAAAAATTACAGTGTCTTGAACTTCTTTATCTTTTTTATTTTCTTGCCATTCTTCTTTAATATGAGGAAAGGCTTTTTTTAGTAAGTCTTCATCTTTCACACCCATAACACTAAGTGCTTTAGCAGTGGTAGTTACACCCTGCCAATTACTATAGTTATAATGAAGTTGCCCCATACGTTTTAAT
>NZ_MCBX01000040.1 GCF_001723685.1 Candidatus Marithrix sp. Canyon 246 | reverse complement strand
TTGCTCTCGCTAGTTTACGTTTAGCCGCTCTTTCATTAGCAGCTTTTGCTCTTGCTACTTTACGTTTAGCAGCCCTTCTTTCATTAGCAGCCTTTGCTCTCGCTAGTTTACGTTTAGCCGCTCTTTCTTGAGCAGCCTTTGCTCTTGCTACTTTACGTTTAGCAGCCTTTCTTTCATTAGCAGCCTTTGCTCTCGCTAGTTTACGTTTAGCCGCTCTTTCATTAGCAGCTTTTGCTCTTGCTACTTTACGTTTAGCAGCCCTTCTTTCATTAGCAGCCTTTGCTCTCGCTAGTTTACGTTTAGCCGCTCTTTCATTAGCAGCTTTTGCTCTTGCTACTTTACGTTTAGCAGCCTTTCTTTCATTAGCAGCCTTTGCTCTCGCTAGTTTACGTTTAGCTGCTCTTTCTTGAACAGCCTTTGCTCTCGCTACTTTACGTTTAGCAGCTCGTTCTTTAGCAGCCTTTGCATTAGCAGTTTTACGTTTAGCAGCTCGTTCTTTAGCAACCTTTGCTTTAGCAACTTTATATCTAGCAGATCTACGTTTAGCCGCTCTTTCTTTATCAGCCTTCAATCGAGCTTCTCTTTCTTTAACCGCTTTTTCTTTAGAAACTTTTAGTCTTGCTAATTTTGCCGCTTCCTTAACTTTTGTAGCTTGATTAGCTTCTGCCACTGTTTGCCGCTGTGCCGCATTTAATTTTTCTTTTAAACCAGTTAAACGCGAAGAATTAGAATTAAACTTTTGTAAAGCCTGTATATAAAACTTAACACGACCAAATTTGTTTTTCCTTAAATTACTATCTGCCCATACATAATATTTATTTTCTATATTATTAAGACCATCTAAAGCTTGATTATTATTTGGTTCTATTTTTAGAACTTTCCTATAACAAGATAAGGCAGTGTTTTTACCACGAGTTAAATAATTCTTATTATAAAGTTGTTGACATTCAGTTAATAAAGTATCAGTTTTATTATTAGTTTTTACTTCTTCAGTTGCTGTTGTTTGAATTGGAATTGGAATAGCTATTGGTGTATTTGCAACAATTGTTTTATCTTCGTCTTCAACTTCTTCAGGAATTTCTAAAATTTCTCTTAATTTACTTTCATTATTTGGAGACATCTCTCCATAATTACTAGCAATTATGGTTAATAAATCATTGAATTGATATTTCAATATATTATTTTTAACCTTGGCTATTTCAAGGATTTGCTGTTGCAAAACAGGATCAGCACTGAGTTGATGCAGTCTTTTTGCAACTTGCATTTTGTCATTACCAGACAAATCTACAACAATATTTTCACGTTCACGCCTTAAATATAAAAGATCTTTTAAAACATCGCGTTGCCCTGAATTAGCTGGTAATAATTTTTCCCAATCTAACAATATATCATCAGCATGATCATAGTTTTGATCTTTTAAAGCCAGTCTAACTTCCTTAGCATACATTGCAGGTAAATTGGCATCAATTGGTAAATCATGTTCAATCCCAACAGTTTTAATTGTATCTCGCGCATCCACCATGCAATGAGTTCTTTCTAATAAAGGCACCCAAGTTTTATATAGACAATCCATATATTTTTGAGTCATAGCGGCTAAACGTTGTTGTTTTTTTTCCTGAATTTGTTGATACTTATGAAATAATTCTGATTTTTTAGGATAGGCTTTTTTTATTTCACCCAATAAAGGCATTGCTTTTTTAAACTTATCTTCTTTAATTTCATTATCAATTTGATGATAATAATGATCCCTTAAACGACGATAAACTTGATCATCTTTTAATATGTTTGTTCTAATTGAATTATGATAAGAATCTAATTTCTTCCATAAAGGAGGATTTTTCAGATAAAAATCAATTAAGGCAACTTTAACACCAGTGCCTGAAATGACTTTTTTAGCAAAATTAATATTAGCATTTTCTAAACTGTGAATTGCTTCTGAATTATGATTTAAAATACCAGTTTGTATTTCTTGAGTATTGAATGAATTTTGATAAAAAAAGCTTATAATAGCAACTAAAGAAGTTATTCCAACAATTGCTGCTGCAATTATGGGTAATTTTGATCTTTTCTTATTAACTGGTTTTTTATTTCTGAGTGCTGTATAAGCCTCATTAATGTCTTGAAATTTTTGTTCTGCATTGGGTTCAGTGCTAGTATCAGGATGATATTTATGAGCTAGCTTATGAAAGGCTTGCTTAATTTCATCTTGATTAGCATTTGACTGAACTCCCAATACTTGATAAAAATATTTATTGGAAGCCATAATATTAATTAAAGTGACGCGCAATTAATGATGTTAAGTTCAACGCGACGATCAAGGATATCCATCATATTATTAGTGCCAATCCCTAGAATATTTGCCTTGTCTCCTTGAGCAATTAGGGTTGATCTTTCTATAACCATTGGAAAATTAACCTTCATCATCAGTTGAATTTTTTTAGCTCGTTGTAAAGATAATTGCTTAGGATTATCTGTTTCTTCTTTACCGGTATGACCAATTATTTGAAAACAACGTTTATTATTTTGAAAATATTTAACAATTTCATGTAACCAAAATGAATATTCTTTCCTTAAATCCTTATCATCAGTAAATACGCTTGTTTGAGGGGTAAATAAAAATTTAAATGTCAATTTTTTAGTTTCGAGAAGGTTCTGAGCTAATAATCGTTGAAAAGCATCAGAAGCCGCTACTTGATGATTTAAATTACGAGCATTTTGATATAGCTCCAAATAAGTGACTTTTAATGGGCTATCTTTTCGTTCAGATGCTAAATAAAATAACAATAAAGACTGTTCATAATCTTTATTTGCAGACAATTTTTCTGCTTCTTCAATTAAACTTTTAGTATCCAAAGACTCATAATATTTTTTATTGGCTAATGTATCAATTAAATTTGCCGCTAAAATTACTAAGCCATCAAAGTGCTTCTCCTTTAAATACATTGGGCTAGTTTGATAATTGTGTGTTATTACCTTTTTTGGTTTTGGTTTTGGTTTCGGTTTTGGTTTTGGTTGTGGTTTTTTCACAACTTCAAGCATAGCATCAGCTTTCTTGTTCAAAGCTTCGGTTTCAATTTTAAGCTTTTCAGCAATTGGCTCTTCTGGCTCTATAATTAAATTCGGTGGTTTAGGAATTTCAGGCGGTTTAGTAATACGAACCGTCTGTTCTTCTGTTGTACATGAACTCAGTATAGTCACTACCAATATTAATTTAGTATAAAACATTTAACTTTTCCTTTAACGACATCTGGTTTGGAAATAAGATTGTTGCCCGGGAGTTAGAGGTTTAACACCCATAGATAATTGTGTCAGAATTTCAGAACAAGAATTAGCTCTTAAATTAGTCGCTTGTTCCACTTTAGCTTTTTCTCTAGCTTCTCTAGCTGCTTTCAATCTAGCCGCTTTTTCTCTAATTGCCCTCAATCTAGCCGCTTTTTCTCTAGCTTCTCTAGCTGCCCTCAATCTAGCTTCTCTAGCCGCTTTTTCTCTAGCAGCTCTTTCTTCCCTATAAGCTTTCAATCTAGCTTCTCTATCCGCCTTCAATATAGCTGCTTGAGCCGCTTTTTCTCTGGCAATTGCATCTTCAGCAGCTTTAAATCTTTCAGTCTTACGTCTAGCAATTTCGGCTGCTTTAGCTTCTTCAATAGCCAATTGATGGTTTTCCTGTGCTGTTTTCAAATTCCTTTTTAACTTAGTCAACCGCCATGAATTAGGATTCACTTTTTGCAAAGCAACTATATAAGATTTAACACGACTAAATTGTTTTCTTCTTAAAGAACTATCAGCCCATAAAAAATATTTATTCTCAATATTTTTTATACCATGTAAAGCTTGAGTGTTATTTGGCTCAATTTGCAAAACATTTTGATAACAAGAGAATGCAGTTTCTCTGCCAGTAGTTAAAGAGTTTTTGTTAAATAAATTTTTACATTCATCCAATAAGTTAGTTATTTGACTAGTCTCATTGATAGATGTATCTTCAGGTTGACTAGGAGTTGGTATTGGTACAATTGGTGTCGGTACAATTGGTATTTGTGCTATTGGTGGAAGTGGAGGTGGTATAACAGGTTCTGGTTTTGGAAGAGTTAAAATTCCCTTTAATTTATTTTCATAATCTGAAGCCAGCGCACCATGATTACTAGCAATTATGGTAACTATTTCATTAAAATTATACTTCAATAAATTCCTTTTAACTTTTGGTATTTCAAATATCTCTTGTTGTACAATTGGATCAACACTCAATTGATGAAGTCGTTTTGCAATTTGCATTTGATCACCACCTGATAAATCAGCAACAATGGTATCACGCTCTTGTCTAACAAATAAAATTTGTTTAAAAGCATCACGTTGTTCAGACTTAGCTGGTAATAACTTTTCCCAATCTAATAACAATTCTTCAGCATGATCATACTTTTTATCTTTTAAAGCCAGTCTAACTTCCTTAGAATACATTCTGGGTAAATTAGAATCAGTAGGCAATTCATGTTCAATTCCTACCAATTCAATTTTATTTCTAGCCGCAGCCATACAATGTGTTCTTTCTAACAAAGGTACCCAAGTTTTATATAGACAATCCATATATTTTTGAGTCAGAGCGGCTAAACGTTGTTGTTTTTTCTCCTGAATTTCTTGATTTTTATGAGATAATTCTGATGCTTTAGGATATTCGTGTTTTAATATACCCAAAAAAGTCAGAGCTTCTTTATATTTATTTTGGCTAACTGCATCATTAATTTTCTGATAATAATAATCTCTTAAACGACGATAAACTGTCTCATCTTTTAATATCGCGCTTCTTATTGAATCATTATAAGAATTTAACTTACTCCAAACATCTGGATTTTTAAGATAAAAATCAATCAATGCTGGCTTGACATCAGTGCCATCAATAATTTTTTTAGCGATCTTAATATCCGCTTGTTCTAAGCTTTGTATGGCATTTGAATCACCTTTTAAAATACCAGTTTGTATGTCTCGATAATTTGAAGAAAATTGATTAAATCCAATAGCCGCAGCTATTGCCAGCAACATCATTCCCATAACAATGGGTAATCTGGAACTTTTCTTATTCGAGTTAGCTTTATTTTTGAGTGCTTTATAAGCCTCATTAATTTGCTGAAATTTTTGTTCTGAATTAGCTTCAGTGCTTACATCAGGATGATATTTATAAGCTAATTTATGATAAGCCTTTTTAATTTCATCTTGGCTAGCATTGGATTTGACACCTAAGATTTTATAATATTTATATAATGACATTGGTTTTTAAAGTTTGTTAATAGGTATAGGTAATGATAAAAAAATATCATTTACTACTTGTTCTTCTGCGTTTAAAATAGCCTTTAATTCTTCTTTAATATTTGCTGGGATTTTAATATTATTATCTTTAGCAGATAATAATACTAATGCTTGATTCAAATGAAATGCTAACAAATTATTTTGAATTTGAGACATTGCCAGTATTTCTTGTTGTAAAATTGGAGCAGTATTTAATTGACTTAATCTTTTTACAATTTTGGTTTTATCATTACCAATTAAATCAACAATAATACTTTTTAATTGCCTATGAAGAATTAAAATGGCTTTCTGTGCATCGCGTTGTTCAGAGACATCAGGTAATAATTTTTGCCAATCTAACAATAATCTTTCAGCTTGATAATAATTTTTCTTAGTTAAAGCATGTCTAATCTCCTCAGCATACATAGCTGGTAAATTAGCATCTATCGGCAAACTATGTTCAATACCAACTTTTTCAATTTCTGTTCTAGCTTCTGCCATACAATGAGTTCTTTCAAGTAAAGGAGCCAAACTTTGATCTAAACATTCAATATATTGTTGAGTCAGAACAGCTAAACGTTGCTGTTTCTTGGTTTGAATTTGCTGATATTTTTCTAATAATTCATCAGAAACAGGATAAATTTTTTTTAAACTGCCTAATAATAACATGGCATTTTGAAATTGATCAAGTTCGATACTATCATCAATTTTTTTATAAAAAAAATTCCTTATCAGCTTATAAACATTAACATCGGTTAAAATGTCAGCCTTAATTGATTCATAATGAAAATCTAAGTAAGTTAAAAATGGATATTTTTGTTTTTCAAGATAAAACTTCACTAATGCCAGTTTAACTCTTTGATCTTTAATAATTTGCTTAGCAGTGTTAATATTAACATTTTCTAAGTTTTTAATCGCTTTTTCATCACCAGCTAAAATAGCAGCTGTGGGTTGATCAACTTGACTTATACTAGCATTTATAATTACTGCTGATAATATCAAAAGTAAAATACCAATAAAAATCAACAGTAATTTATTAGAAAGATTATTATTTTTTAATATCATATTATTAATATATAGCAAGAAACATACAAAAGGATATAAACATGAAAACACGTATAAAACATATAGAAAATGTATGTTTAATGGCGGAATCGGAAAGTGGTCATAGCCTTATAATAGACGGTTCAGCAGAAATTGGTGGGCGTAATTTAGGTGTTCGTCCAATGGAAATGATTTTAATGGGTTTAGGTGGTTGTACCACCATGGATGTTCTAACAATTCTTAGAAAAAAGCGACAAAATATTACAGATTGTGTAATCGAAATTGATAGTCAGCGTCGAGATAGCATCCCTAAAATTTTTAGCAAAATTCATCTGCATTTTATCATCACAGGTGATAATTTAAATGAAAAACATGTACAACAAGCAGTGCAGTTATCGGTTGAAAAATACTGTTCAGTTGCTGAAATGTTAAAACATAGTGTCGAAATTAGCTATGATTATGAAATTAATGCTTGACTTATTTTTTTTAGATTGTTATAATGGGGAGATATTTTATTGGCTATGTAGCTCAGCTGGTTAGAGCGCAGCACTCATAATGCTGAGGTCAGTGGTTCAAGTCCACTCATAGCTACCATTCAAATTTGAAGACCTGACAGGTTTTAAAAACCTGTCAGGTCTTTTGCTTTACATTTCCCTAGTTTTTACATCTAAAAAGTCTCGCAGTTTATCCCCTAAAATATTTACTGACAATACCACCAACAATAAAGTCAAACCCGGTGCCAGTACCATATGTGGAGCAACTAACATATAAGCAGACCCATCACGAATCATACTACCCCATGATGCAGTAGGTGGTTGTACTCCTAAACCTAAAAATGACAAACCGGCTTCAGCTATAACAATACCAGCAATACCAAAGGTAGCTTCAACTATTAAAGGAGCCATTAATAATGGCATAATATGATAGCGTACAATACGCGGCGTTTTAGCACCTAAAGCCACTGCTGCTCGAACATGTTCGCGATTTTTCACTGATAAAGTTTGCGCTCTTGCTAAGCGGGCAAAACCTACCCAACCAACAATAGATAAAGCAAATACCACGTTTTCAACCCCCGGTCCTAAAATACCTGACAAAGCAATGGCTAATAAAATTCCCGGAAATGCTAAAAACACATCCATTATCCGCACAATCACCAAATCCAGATAACCACCTAACCAAGCACTTAAAGTACCAACCAAAGTACCAACAGTAACAGAAACAATAATCACCCAAAAGGCAACAAAAAACGAAGTTTGCGCTCCCATAATCAGCCGATCTAAAATTGGACGACCCAAATCATCATAACCCAACCATTCAACAGCAGAGGGTGACTCTAAAATATTAGGCAATATAATATGATTAGGTGATAAAGGCAACCAAGGCCCCAAGATTGCGCACATTACCCATAATAATAATATGAATGACGGAATAACTATTTGATATTTAAACACTATAACGTACTCGTGGATCTAACCAAGCATATAAAATATCGGTTAAAGTATTAACCAATACATAACTTAAACTAATTAACAAAATACAAGCTTGCACTACCGGATAATCGCGCCGCTGAATAGATTCTATAGTCAACTGCCCAATTCCCGGCCAAGAAAAAATAATCTCAGTAATCACTGCACCACCCAATAAAGTACCTAATTGTAAACCTAGCACCGTAATTATAGGCAATGAAGCATTACGCAGTGCATGGTGTAATATAACTCCTGATTCACCTAAACCCTTAGCGCGAGCAGTGCGAATATAATCCTCATTCAACACTTCTAACAAAGTAGATCTAACCATACGCGCTAAAATTGCCGACAAGGCGGTGCCTAAAGTAATAGCCGGCAAAATAAGTGATAACCAATTTTCTCTACCACTAACTGGCAACCAGCCTAATGTTAAAGAAAACAATAAGATCAACATAGGACCCAACCAAAAATTAGGAATAGACACTCCTAACAAGGAAAATACCATAGCACCATGATCATAAACAGTATCTTTACGCAGTGCTGCGATACTTCCCAAAGGTAAAGCTAATAACACAGCAACCAATAAACCAAAAAAAGCCAATTCTAAGGTTGCTGGAAAACGTTCTAACAACATATCACTAATAGGTTCTCTAGTATATAAAGACTGACCTAAATTACCATGTGCTAAATTAGTAATATATTGCCACCATTGCGTAAATAGTGGCTGATCTAAACCTAAAGAATGCCGTAAAGCCTCTAAATCAGTAGGAGTAGCAGATTCACCTAGCATAGCCTCTACAGGATCACCCGGCACTAAATGAATCAACAAAAATACTAAAGTAATAACGCCAAATACCACCACAAGTGTGCTAATAAGGCGAGAAAAAAAAGTAAATAACATATTAATAATATTAATTATTATAATAATGGAAAAATCAACTTTTGAGCTTTATCCTGAGACATTTCTCCAAGATAACGTGAAACTATATAACCATTATGATTAATTATAACCGTAAAAGGTATAGCACCAGAAGAATTACCAAATTTTTCACTAACGGCAATTGCATCTTCGCCTCCCAATATTGGATAATTAATCTTATGTGTTTTAACAAACTCTAATACTTGTTGACGCGAATTATCAATAGTAATACCAATAAATTGTAAACCGCGATCAGCATATTTAGTTTGTAATTTCATAAACATAGGTATTTCCTTAATACAAGGAGGACACCATGTTGCCCAAAAATTGATAACTAATACCTTACCATCCCATTCAGAAATATCACGACTATTTCCATCTAAATCTAACAGACTAAAATCGAAACGCCGCTCAGGTAAAATATCATCAGGGGCATTATACGCAACAAAACCGCTAATACCAACAATAATAATAATTGTTAGCAAAATAATAGTTCTGATCATAGTTGAATAATTTTTTTCAAATGTTGACGAAATTTCTCAGCTGACATAAAACCAACCACTCGAAACGCCACTTGTTCTTGCCCATTTTGATCAAAAAATAAAATCGCCGGTGGTCCAAAAATACCAAATTTGTTATATAAAGCCTTGTCTTTTATATCATTTGCAGTTACATCAGCTTTTAATAATACAAAATTAACCAACAGTTTTTGCACACCTGAATCACTAAAAGTAAAATCATCCATTTCTTGACAAGAAACACACCATTCAGCCGAAAAATCCAACATTACCAACTTATTTTTAGCAGCGGCTAATTCAGCATTTAAACCATTAACACCCTTTATAGGAATAAAATTATCAGATTTTTTTATCTGAGCATTATTACTGGTAGCACCAATAATCAATAACACACCATAAACTAAAAAAATAATTCCAAAGCCTTTCCATAACTTACTCCAACCAGAAGTTGCTGCATCTAAAGCACCCATATAAACCGCTGACACAATCAACAAACTAGCCCATAATAACATTATGACTTGTTCGGGCAATACCCTATCCAACATCCAAATTGCCACTGCTAACAGTATAACCCCAAAAATGGCTTTGACGCTATCCATCCACGCACCAACCTTTGGCAACCAATGACCTGCTGAAATACCTATAATAATCAATGGAATACCCATACCTAAACTCATAACAAACAGAGCTAAACCACCAAATAAAGCATCATTAGTTTGACTAATATAAAGCAATGCACCTGCTAAAGGTGGGGCAATGCAAGGTCCAACAATCACAGCCGACAAAACCCCCATAATCGCCACACCTATTAAAGTACCACCTTGTTGACTATTACTCCAACTAGTCAATTTAGTTTGTAAACCTTGAGGCAATTGCAATTCATAAAAACCAAACATAGACAAAGATAAAATTACAAACAGCAAGGCAAAACTAACTAATACTAATGGATCTTGAAAAGCCACTTGTAAATTTTCACCCAACAAACCAGTTACAACACCAAGCACAGCATAAGTAACAGCCATAGCCAATACATAAACCAATGACATGACAAAAGCCTTATAAGTAGTTACATCCTTAGCTTGCCCAACAATAATACTCGACAAAATTGGAATCATTGGAAACACACAAGGCGTTAAAGACAACAACAAACCCAAACCAAAAAACACCAATAAGGCATACCAAATATTAGAATTTGTAAGTAACTTAGCTAAACGATCCTGCTCAGACACTTCACCCAAGCTCAAATGAACCAGTTTAGTGATTGGCGGATAACAATAACCAGCAACAGCACAACCTTGATATTCAACTTTTAAATCAAGCTGCTCTAAACCCTGACTCTTAATAGGTACAATAATTTCAAGTTCAGGCTGTTGATAAATTTCTTTATCAAATTTAACAATAGTTGTAGGCAATTTAGCAACACCTAACTGCCCTTTACTCTCTAAAGAAAAATTAAACTTATCCTTATATAAATAATAACCATCAGCAATATGCCATGTAAGAACCAAATAAGAAGGCGAAGCAAACTTAGCTGAAAATATAAAAGCCTCACTAGCTTTAATAAAATGATTTTTTGTATTACTTACATTGACAACACTCACCTTTTCAATAGGTGGATAACACAACCTACCATCAGCACAACCTTGATAATTAACAACTAACTCCAAACGATTTTCAACATCATTAACAGGCAACCTAATCTCTAATAAATTTTCATAAACCTCAACGCGCCCATATTTAGCATCATCCTTAAATTTACCAACTGGAAATTGAATATCACCAAGCACACCACCAATCTCAAGCGCGAATTTGAATTGATCGCGATATAAATAATAACCATCAGCAATTTCCCACCGAACAATTAAGACATTAGAATCATCATCCATATAAGTGGAAAAAACAAAAGCCTGATCAGGCGGAAGAATCTGAGAATTAAATATATTTGATTGCAAAGGAGAAATATTAAGACTATTATCTAACAACAATCTATCCTCATGCTTAATCGCGTAACAAGACAATGTAAAAAACCATGATATTAAAATCAAAAATAACCTGATTTTTATCATATAACCCCCATATAATTTTAAATTAAAAATATTTTATAATATCATGTTTCAACGTTTACTCTTATTATTCATTATAGTTCCAATTTTAGAAATTTATCTATTGATCACAGTTGGTGGTTTTATTGGAGCATTACCAACCATCCTAATAATTATTTCAACAGCAATTATTGGCAGCTACCTACTACGCGCTCAAGGAATAGCAACCATACAAAAAGCCCAATCAAACTTATTACAAGGGCAACTACCAGCATTTGAATTATTAGAAGGGATATTAATATTGACAGGAGGGGTATTACTACTTACGCCGGGATTTTTTACCGATACTATTGGCTTGATATTTCTAATACCGATATTACGTAAATATATAATACTGTGGTGGATAAAGAAAAAAGCTTCAGCAATGACACCACCACGCCCACATCAGTCTTCAACTCTTGAAGGCACATATCGGCGTGAGGATGATTGAAATGTCAACATTAGTTGCAGAACTAAAAACCACACAAGCCCAATTAGCTGAATCACATGCTCGTATTCATCTTCTGACTTATAAGCTTCAAAATGAAAATCAACGCTGGGTTGAAAATATATATCAAGTGATGAAGCCCACTTTGTTACAACTAGCATTTGGGCTACCAGATGAGATCATTGATTTATCTAGTTATGGATTCACTGTACCATCACAATTGTTTTCAGCACTATCTGGTGAAGTCTATGATGTAGTTTCATCTTTTGATAATTTAGAATTTCCTATTCCTGTTACTCGGGGAAAAATCCTACAATGGTCATTTACTTGGGATGGTGCTTTAGCAGGAGAGACACTATTATTGAAAGTAGGTACTTATTGTCGAGTCAATCATTGTCATCTTAATTTATCAATTATGCCTGATGATGAAGAAGATAATGAGTTGATAGAAGCTCAATTATATGGACAATATCTTAAAGACAATACTTATGCTGTTTTCCCATTAAGTAAACCTTTGAAACCGGGATCTTATAGATGTCGGTTGACATCACCAGATACTGATAATAGTGATAATTTACTGGCAGTTTGGTTGAGTATTAATGAGAAAAAAGTAAGTAATTGTTTAACGCTTCCAGATTCAAATCACTATCAAAAATGGTATGAACAGAATCGTTGTAATCAAGATCAACTTGAAACCCAGCGAAGTGAATCAAAATTATGGCAAAATAGTCCTCTTATTTCAGTGGTTATTTCAAGCTTAAATAATGAATTATTTTTAAGCTTGCATGAACAGAGTTACATCAACTGGGAATGTATTATTGTTGAGGATCAAGCCAATTTGGATATTGCTAAGCAATGGTGTGAACAAGATACACGGTTTCATTTGGTGCAAGATTTTGCCGCTGAAGGTGAGTATCTCTGTGTTGTTGATCCTGATGTTCGTTTAGAACCACAGGCATTATTTGAAATAGCTAAGATAATTATAAAAGAACAGCCGGCTGTTATTTATTCTGATGAAATGCTGGTTGATGAAAACCAAGAAATGATTCGTTGTGAATTTAGAGACGATTTTAATTATCATTTCCTTCTTAGCCATCTCTATATTAATCATTTTACAGTATTCAGTAGTGAAATCATTTCTAAAGTAGGTGGTTTTGCAACAGATTTACAATTGCGAGTAGCGGCAATCACACAAGACTTTTATCATATTCCTAAAGCACTTTACCGATGGCGCACTACTGAACAAACTAATTCATTGGCAGCTATTAATCAACATCTACAAACGATTGGTTTGAATGAAACTGAGGCTTGGGCTGAGGAAGGCTTGGCTACTAATTTCTTTAGAGTACGTAGAAAAATAACAGCTACTAAAGTTTCTATTATTATTCCAACCAAGGATAGAGTTGATTTATTAAGAACTTGTATTGATTCTTTCCAAAAAATAACTCATATTCCAGAAGGAGTCGAATTAGAATTTGTGATAGTAGATAATGGTTCTACTTGTCAAAATACTTTAAATTATTTAAATCAATTAGAACAACAAGGCGTTTTAGTAGTTAAAATACCCGGAGCATTCAATTATTCATTATTAAATAATGAAGCAGTGGCAAAAGCTAGTGGCTCAATGTTGTTATTTATGAATAATGATATTGAAATAGTAGAATCAGGATGGCTTGAAGCCATGTTGGAATTGATGGCATGGAATGATGTAGGAGTGGTTGGCAGTAAATTAATTTATCCTAATATCAATATGATTCAACATGCTGGTGTTATTACTGGTTTTCATGATATAGCTGGGCATGATCATCAATATTATCCAGAATATGATGAATTCAATAACTTAAATGCTGGGCATAATAATGCCTTATTAGTTATTCGTGAATCTATGGCGGTTACAGCGGCATGTATGTTAGTACGTCGTTCCGTTTTTGAAAAAGTTACTGGATTTGATGAACAATTAGTTGTTGGATTTGGAGATACTGATTTATGTTTAAAAATTCGCGAACAAGGCTACCGTTGTTTATTTACCCCTTATGCACGTCTGATACATCATGAATCTGCAACTCGTATGCGTCAACAAGGTGATCCCCATCCAGTTGATAGTGCCGTATTTAGGCAAAAATGGCAAGATTTATTGGAACAGGAAAATCCTTTTTATAATAGCAATTTAAATAAACATGGGAAAATGTTTGGATTACGGTTTGTTTAAGCCTTGTTGTTGTAAATATTCCAAAATATATTTAGCTACTAATTGGTTTGATAGCGGTGAATAATGTCCCTTAAATAATTGTCTTATTCCATAATTATTACCATATTTATCAAAGGCATCCATTATGTCAATATAAGGATAATTTTTTTCCTTAAAATGCTGCAAAAGTGGAGTATATATTTTGGTTTTATTGTCACGATAGCGCATAATATCTGCTTCAGATGGGAATAAAATAATTATCGGTAAGGATTTATGTTTGATCGCGCTTTTTCTAAATTCTTCAAAAATTTTTACTGTTACTTGAAAGGCTTCTGATTCTTGGTTGTATTCATCATGTTTTATAATATTATTTTTATTCATCAATTTGTAATGAAAGCTTTTAAAAAGGCGAATTGATGGTAAAAAACTTGAAAAAGAATCAATAAAATGTTGTTTTGATTGAGTTTGAAAATAATGATCATGAACACCTAGTTTTGGCAAAACTAGTTCTGGTTGCGCTATCAGTTGCTTATATTGAGATAATTTTTGTATAGGGTTTTTTATTAAAACTAATTCGTCATTTTTTATGATAAAACGGGGTTTTGCTAGTGAAAGCCCATCCTGTGGCAGATAAAATGGGCGAAATACATTAACATTACGAAAAATATTTTCCGCCATAAAGCCTATGAAAATAATATCTGAATTATAATGTACTCCGTCTTGTTTGTAGCGTAAAAAAGCCTGATCTAATCCAAAAGCACCTACTCCAAAATTAATTACTTCTAAATTAGAATTAGCGCGATTTAATTGTTGTTGCCAAGTTTCTTCATTTTTTACATCGTCACAATGAGTGAATGAATCTCCAAAGGATGAAATACGAATTTGGTTTTTAGCTGCTAATAAGGAATACTCTTTATTGGCTCTGATTCCTTTTGAATTAGCCAAATATCGATCAGAAGCAAAACCATTGGGTTTTATTGTCCATCCCAAAGTAGAACTATAGACAATATAATTGGTTTTTCCGCTTGTCAAATGCTCTAAGCTCTGTTTCTGTTTTTCAGAAACAGCAGTGGTTGATAGGCTACCTACTCCATAGTTATAGTCAGCCATTCTCCCTTCCTTAAAGAACAATATTGTTAAAAAGGATGCTGCTTCAAGGAAAAGATAGGGGATTAAGAGTATTACAAGCCAAAAAATTGCCTTTTTCATTAAAACCATTCAATAACTGTTGGTTTATTTAGTAAATGTAGCAGAACACTTTTTATTATCATCCATTTTTAGAATAACATAACTTTCAGTTTTTTCAGAACTGCAATCTCCGCCCCAATTTACCAAAGTAAAGCCCATATCAGGCACAGCAACTAAAATTGCTTGACTATTTAGTGAATATGTTGCGCTACATAATTGTTTCAAGTCTTCTGTACGATTACTACAAATAAGTTTTAAATCTTCTTTATTATTACCACAAGTAATATCATTAGTAAAGTAAGTAATTACTATTCCATTATCTGGAGCTGGATCAACTATTAATGTTACTGGCTTTAATTCAAACAGTGCAGAGCAGGTTTTTGATGTATCCATTTTTATAGTAATGTTATCACCTGCCTGATCTTTACAATCATCACCCCAAGCTTGAAAAGCATAACCATCATTAGCTACTGCTTGTAATGTAACCACAGTATCTGCTGGATAATCAGTTGGTGTACAGTCATCTGGACAAACTTTTGAATCAGTATTTAGATTATTTGTTATGGTAACTTTACCATTTTCAGAATTAACGGTAAGCTTATTATTGCCAGCAGCCCATTGTTCATAAACTGATAGATCAGATATGGTATATGTAAATGAAACAGTTTGAAGTTGGACACCGTTTTGATTAAGATTATTCGCGTTAAAAAATCCAAAGAACAAACATGAACTGGTATTGATAAATTCTTTATCTCGTTCATGAGCAGCAGTCCTTGAGTCCCCTAAAGCCAGCCATCCTGTTGGTAAAGTTACATGTAATTCGCTTTTATTATTTAAAAATTCTGATAACTGAGGACTGGCAGGTTCTGTAATATTATTACAAGACATTTCACCAAAATCCTTAAACATGACCAATTGGCTAGCTGCTAATGCTTGACCATTGACCCCCATATTCAACTTTTCTACACCGGGGGGGAGATAAATCAAAAGATATGCACTTTCTCCCTTTTGTATTTTCCAAGATATTGGGTTTGTAGAGGTAGCTGCTACATAAGTCAATCTATTGTTCGCTATAGTAATTGGGTTAAAAATATCTGACTGACCATTCCATTTACTCTGTTCGGGTAATTCTACACCAGATTTCCATTCTGCTTGCGCAGAATTCAATAAGATTAAACCAAATATGAAGCTAGTCAGTTGAATTCCACTGAGATTCAAACTATATGAATTTATCATAATTAATACTAAATTTAAAATTGCAAAAAAATAGCCCATCTAAAAAGATGAGCTAAGTCAAACTCGTTATATTAATCAATAATATTTTATCGAGGTGAATTTTGGATAAACTCGCTAGAATTATTTCTTAATGTCATGGTATAAACAATAGCCGGCGCACCAGAGTAAGGACATCCTGTTCTCGCTTTCATATCTAAAGAATACCATCCAGATGCAAATTTCCATGCTGGTAAAAACCATTCTACTTCAGGTGTAATTGCAGTTCCAGCACTTGGTGTTGCTGCTAAATCACCTGATACAGAAGTAGGCGGTTCAACAGTATTTCCAACACCATGTTCCTGATTATCAAATTGACTAATTGTATAGCCCATACTACCTGTTGCATTAAATGGCGGAGTCCAAGGACCTTCGATTTTACCGATTTGACATACATCTGACCTTAAATGTCTGTATTTGGTTGGGAAAGTTACAAATACAATACTTGCTGCACCATCGGCATTCTCGTAAGTAGCTCCATAAGATTTGGCTGCCAAAGCAGTCTCAATATCTAATATATTATCCAAGCCTGCTCCCGGAAAATCACTACCAATATTAGTACCAAATTTAACTTCTACATCATAAAATGGATTTGAGATAACATTCCCTTTATCATCTGCATCTAGAGCAGTCATTCTATAGGAATAACGTTCTCCAAGGAGAACCATAGACACTTCACCACGCAACTGAACACTGCTTGCTTCATCTGTACGAATCATGCAAGTACCAGTAGCACCAGCAGGGCAGTCAGCATTATTAAGAGCTAGTAGTGAATCTGGTACTGCTGCACTACCTAATGGTGTATCAAAGATCTTTGCCAAATCAAACTTACTCATTCCCTGCTGGATGGTTACGGAACCTTTTGGTGTTTTTACTGTATCTTTTACACTGTAAGCACCAATAATTTCAAAGTGACCCATTTCATTATTATCATCAGCAGAAAGTGCTACATCAAACATCATAACATTTGCAGGTGTTCCTTCTATAGAAGCAAATGAATCAGCGTTTGGCAAATTACGTACTGAATCATCAGTAGATTTCACATAGGCTTGACCATTAACATTGACAACCATACCACGCCAAACATCTCGTGGACTTAAATAGAGAATAAAATCCAATACTTCAGTAGAATTAACCTGAGAACGGAAACCAATACGAGCCTTAACTGCATGATCTGGGCTTGTGTTTATCACCCTTATATAACTAGGACCTTGGGGACTTCCCTTTACATTCACTATATAAACTGGGGCCAAAAGCACTTGACCAGTTCCGTCTGCCGCTACTTCAAGCGCACTTGCACTACCACTAAAGGCAACACCAGATGCTAAACTAGCTGCCATTAAAGACGGCAGTAGTTTCTTCTTCAAGGAAAATTTAGTCATAAATTTTCACTCCTTCATTAAAGAATTATTAATTAAAATTACAAATTATATCTAAATGAGTTAATAACTACATTAGAATAATTAGTTTATCAAAGACAAGTCTTAACTGTTATATAAATAATCAAACTGAATATTGTTTCTATCAATCAGAGATTACTATACAACAGATTAAGATATAATTGCAACAGTTGTTGTTTAAAAAACAACACTTGAGCTAATATTATATATCATAATGCTTAGCATATCAAAAAATGAACTAAAATCAAGTCTAAAATAATCTTTTTAAGATATTATAAGCTGGTTTTTCTGGATAAAAAGCCGCCATATCTTGGCTAGCCTGCGTCATTAATGATAAACGACGTTTTTTATTACTAACTAAATTGCTTAAAGCAACATAACATCTATGGTCAGATGTTGTATCTATAACAATACAATTGTTTTGATCACTTGCAAAACTATTAACACCTCCAAATTTCGGAACAATTACCGCTACTCCACAC
This sequence comes from Candidatus Marithrix sp. Canyon 246, assembly GCF_001723685.1. Lineage (GTDB taxonomy): Bacteria > Pseudomonadota > Gammaproteobacteria > Beggiatoales > Beggiatoaceae > Marithrix. The sequence goes on along the minus strand of NZ_MCBX01000040.1, from coordinate 36,110 downwards.
GCCATCGCTTCCATTGCGGTTAAACCCATTGCTTGAAAATTTGAAAAATCAACAAATATATCAACCTTATTAAATAATCGTGCCAATTCTTTTGGTAAACATATACCAAGATTTTTATATTTAAAATCGCGTTTCAAAGCTAGAAATTGTGGGTCATTATCAGCAGCTCCAAATAAAATTATTTCAATTTTATCAGCATAATTCTTTTGAAGTTTACTTAAAACCCGCATCGTTCGTGCTGCGCCACGCCTACTACTAGAAGGACGAATCATTGCGCATATTCGTACTGTTGTAATATTGCTACGTTCTGAACGCGGTATAAATAAGTCAATATTGCAACTTGATCCTATAACAGTACAAGGTTTTTGAATTTGTGTCTCAATTTCAGTCTTATTCCATAAGGTTTTGGTAAAAAGTACCAGATCTGGAATACGTAAATAAGAAATCCAAGCGTCGCGAAATTCCGCATGAATCCGAAAATAATAGGATGCAAAACGACGACGTAACCAACTATGTTGCCAAAATAACCGATAATGAGTTGGTTTGTCAATATAAAAATAAGGTTCAAAATCTTGAATATAATAGCCTATTATAGGTGGATTAGGCTGTTCTGCTAATGGTGCAATCCATTCTACTGAATTATTAGCTGTTGCGATAACCGCATCAAATTCATTGCAAATATCAGGTATTTCAAAATATGCCCCTACATATTTTACTGGTACATCTAAATCGGGATAAGATTTTTCAAATTCTACTTGATGATGTAAAAAGTTTAAAATACAAACATCAATACCCATCCGCAACATAGCTCGCGCTTCATCAAGAACAACATTACCCCCACCACCTATAAGCCAAATTGGTAATACAAAAATTACTCGTTTACCATGCCAATTATACTGTGCTTCAGTGATTAAATTCCAACGTGCTATTGAATGTTTAGCGCGAGTACGTATAGTCTTTAATAAGATACTTTGTTGACATTGTTTTACCCCTGCGTCAATAATGGATTGTCCATGTTTCTTTGCTAAAGCAATTCCCGCTTGTTCTGCTAGTTTTTTACGACGCTCATGTGAATAACTTTTAGATTGAGCATGATAAATATAAGCATCATCTGCAACTACTAATTTCCAATTGGCTTGACGAGCGCGAATACAATAATCATTTTCTTCTCCATAACCTTGTCCAAAATGTTTTTCGTCAAAATAACCTATATCTTCAATTAGTTGACGCTTTATTAATAGACAAAAACCATTTAAGAAAGCTAAACGTGGATATAAACGAGCTGAAAATGTGGCAATTCTTGTTGCCATTTGACTAATAGTTATGTCAGTTGGCAATGGATTTGTTGCCCAATCACCTTTATCTTCAATTTTGGGAATTGATTGCCATGATGCTGTATTACTCAATGGACCAACCATGCCAATATTAGTGTTTGATTCTGCACAGATTATTAAGTTATCTAGCCAATTAGGAGTAACAATAGTGTCACTATTCAAAAGGACAATATATGAAGCTTTTGCAGCTCGCATACCTTGATTGGCTGCTATGGTATAACCCCGTGCGGTCTCATTTCTTAATAAGCTGATGAAATTTTCATTTGCATAGTAGCGTAAATAATCACGAGTTTCTGTATTACTACCATCATCAACTAGAATTAGTTTATAAGGTGATGTGGTATATTTACCAATTGAATTTAAACAAGCCTTGACATCAGTAAGTGCATTATGCACACATATAATAATATTAACTAATTGCATTATTTTTTCTTATAATAAAATAGACTATGTACTAATTCTCACACCTATTCTCCAGCTTGTTTTAGTGCTTTATTCATAATTTTATTACTTATTCTGAAATTTTTTTCTTGTAAAATTTCAATATAAGCTTTGATATTTTTTATTAGCCCCATTTGTTTAGCAATGATTAGAATACCAATCAATCCAATAACTTTAAATCCTGCCAATACAGCACTTTTTCTGGCTTTTTCTTCATCTAATAAAATTATGTTTGCTTCCATTTCTTTTGCTAACACTAATGTTTCTGCTTCACCTACTTCCAATGAAACCATTAAAAAATTAACTTGAGTGTAATCGGAAACTTTCTTTTTTATAATCCATAAGGATTCTCTAACATCTTTTGCTCCCGCTTTTTCTCTACCTTTTTCGACAATTTCATGATATACCGCTTCAGGTATATAAACTTTTTGAAAAATACTGCTAAGCAAGCTTAGTTTGTCTATTTTTGCTAATCCAATAAAAACTGTAGAATCACCGATCACAATCATAATTTTAATTTATTAATTATTTCTTCTGCTATTTCCAATTCTCTATCTATCTCGTCATCATCATAATTTATTATTGGTACATTATTTTGACTGAGGTATTCTATAAAATTCCATTTAGATAAACCTGAAAGTTCTGTTGCCTTTCCTAAAGATAAGATGTTTTTCTTAAAATACATTAATGCTAAAAGTTTTCTTGATTCACTAACAATTTTGTCTTTAGTTAGACCAATACTTGCTAGTGATAAATACAAATCTTCTGATAAATTTATAATTGCAGGAACAGTTTTCATTTGTCACTTTCTCTTAATTGACTCTTATTAAATAAGCCGCAACTTGCCCAGCATTTTTCTGACGAATTATGTGCCATGATTCTGGTAAGTTGGGTTTGGCAAGACTGGTATCGGTTTCTAAATAGATTAGTGCTTGTGGGTTGAGCCATCCATTTTGTTGTAATAATGTACAACAGGAATCTAGTAAATTACTTGCATAAGGTGGATCTAAAAAAACAATATCAAAACTATCAGTTTTTTTCTTCAGGAATTTTATTGCATCATTAGATAGGATTGTGACATTGTCAGCAGCAAAGCTAGTGACTTGTTGTCTTAAACTTTGCACAATATCGCGTTGTTTTTCTATTAATAATACTTGTTTAGCTCCCCGTGATGCTGCTTCTATACCTAATGCTCCAGAGCCGGCAAATAAGTCTAAACAGCGGCTCCCGGGTAAATCCATTGCTAACCAATTAAATAGGGTTTCACGTATTCTATTAGGTGTTGGACGTAGTCCAATTTGATTAGGAACTTTTAATTTACGTCCACGCCATTGCCCAGCAATAATTCTTACTGTTCCCGTCAAGTGATTTTTTTAACTCCTTGATCAGAACCTAATAATAGTACATCCGCAGGGCGAGCTGCAAATAAACCGTTAGTAACAACACCTACAATTTGATTTAGTTCTGCTTCTAATTGAACAGGTTGCATAATCTGTAAATTATGCACATCCAATATGACATTTCCATTATCAGTAGTAAAACCGTCTCGCCAAATTGGATTACCACCCATTTTTACTATTTGACGCGCTACATAACTACGTGCCATCGGAATAACTTCCACTGGCAATGGAAATTTACCCATTACATCTACTAATTTACTGTCATCTGCAATACAAACAAATTTTTTGCTAACAGCGGCTACAATTTTTTCACGAGTAAGGGCACCACCACCACCTTTTATAAGGTGTAAATGTCGATTAGATTCATCAGCACCATCAATATAGACTGAAATTTCATCAACACTATTAAGTTCTAATACTGGAATACCATGAGATTTTAGTCTTTCTGCGGTGGCGTTAGAACTTGCAACTGTGCCTTCGATAGTATGTTTGATACTAGCAAGTGCATCTACAAAGTGATTCGCAGTACTTCCGGTGCCAATACCAATAATTGTATCAGGGACAACATATTCTAAAGCTGCTTTGGCAACTTGTTGTTTTTTTTCATCTGGTGTCAAATTATTCTCCTTTAAGTTTTGTAGCAAAATGGTGGGTTTCGCTGACGCTCTACCCACCCTACATAATATAAATTGTTGCTTAAGTTTTGTAGGGTGGGTAGAGCGTCAGCGAAACCCACCATTTAAATCCTGCTTCAATAATTAAGTTTTGTAGGGTGGGTAGAGCGTCAGCGAAACCCACCATTTAAATCCTGCTTCAATAATTAAGTAATATTATATCCACAATCAACATAAGTTATTTCGCCTGTTATTCCTGACGCTAAGTCAGAACATAAAAATGCAGCGGCATTACCAACTTCTTCAATAGTAACATTACGTCTTAATGGTGCTTTTTCTTTAAAAGAATCTAACATGTTACGAAAGTTGCCAATTCCTGAAGCTGCTAAGGTGCGGATTGGTCCAGCGGAAACTGCATTGACACGAGTTCCTTCTGGTCCTAAGCTGTAAGCTAGATAACGGACATTAGCTTCTAAACTAGCTTTTGCTACTCCCATAACATTGTAGTTTGGCATAGCGCGTTCAGCTCCTAGATAGCTTAAACTTAATAATGCACCATTACGCCCTTTCATCATATCACGCCCAGCTTTAGCTAAAGCTCCAAAACTATATGAACTGATGTCATGAGCAGTTTTAAATCCTTCACGAGTTGCATTTTCTAAATATGCCCCTTCTAATTCTTCGCGAGGCGCAAAAGCTACAGAGTGAATTATAATATCTAAGCCATCCCAAGATTTTTTTAATTCCTCAAAAACTGCTGCTATTTGTTCATCGCTACTGACATCACAAGGCATAGTGATATTAGAATTAAATTCTTTTGCTATTTTGACAACGCGATTTTGAAGTTTCTCATTTTGATAAGTGAAAGCTAATTCTGCACCTTCACGTTGCATAGCTTTTGCTATGCCATAAGCAATTGAACGATTACTTACTAATCCTACAATTAGCGCACGTTTTCCTGCTAAAAATCCCATTTTTTCTCCTTGTTTAAGGCTTGATAGGTTTTAATTTTTTATGTCTATGTGCCTGAATCATGGCAATTATTTCTATCGAATCTGCTGTATCGTCTTCACTTTCTAAACTGATTCTTACTGCATAAGGTAATGATTGTAATAGTTTCGCTGACCATTCTTTTAACCATTTAGTATCATCTTTGAGTTTTTCATCAATATATAAATATTCAAATGAAACACTATAAGCCTCTAAAACTGTGGTGACAGTTGCATATTCTTCTAAACGTTCAGTAGGATCACTGGCAAAGGCTGGTACAATACGAATTTCTAATCCATCTTTTTCTTCACTGGGTAATAATTGCCATGCTGTTAATCCCGGTTTACGCCCCGGCGATACGGTAGATACCCAAGAAATCTGTTCTTCATCACCTTCAAAAAATATATAATCTTTATTTTCTTCCACATCCCTATATAAATGTGGATAAGCACCTTGCAATGCGCGTTCAATTTGCAATAAAACTAATACCTTATCAATACTAGTTTCTAATCTATTAGAAGAACGTGTCCATTCCTTTAATACGAAACTCATACCCATTGACAACATTAACATTACCATTGTTGACAATGTCAGTGCAATTAATAATTCTAATAAAGAAAAACCTTTTGCTTTCGCTTTCACAATTTACTCAGCTTTATCTTGTATAACAAGGCGTACTGTACTAATAACTTTTTCTGTCTCTTTATCATATATCAGTACTGGTTCTAATGCTAATCGCATTGGTTTAGTTTGACGCTCTGGTATTTCTATTGCTTCATCGCTAGTTTCAATTTCTAAATTACTACTATAACGTTCAGGTAATTCAGGATATTCAGGATCTTCCAGCAATTGAGCGGCATTTATGGCTGAACGTAAAAATACTGTTCGTTCAATACCATCTACGCCTTTAAAAGCTAGACGCTTACTTGCACCTAATAAACTAAAAAGATTTCCTAAAACCATACCAACAATAGCCATTGCTATTAGTACTTCTAATAGACTAAATCCTGCCGCTGTCTTCTTCATGATCTAAGATCTCTGACTCAATTTTACCTGTAATTGGACTGACAGTTATTTTAGCTTTATGGTATTTATAAGTTAAAACTATTGCACCGCCACTACTTCCGCCTTCAGGATAAAAGATTATTTCAAATGTTTTTGATTCTTCCTCTTCATCCTCACTCAAGTAATTACCACCCCATTGTATAGTAGCACCACGGCTAGTCCACTTTCCCGGTTCGGATTTGCTAGTTTTAGAACCGGTATTTTCTTTACCTTCGTGAAAACTGGCAACTTTTTGTTTGCCTTCTACAATGGCAGAGCGGCGAGCATAATTTAATACTGCCACCGCTTCACGTACTTGGGCTTTAAGAATGGTTACTTCACTGTTACTTAGACGTGGAACTACTACCGCGACAGCCATACCAATGATGACCATCACTAGAATTAATTCTAATAAACTAAATCCGGCATGATACCGATTAGACATTATTTCCAATTAACAATATCAGCATTTTCTTTGTCACCACCTTCTTGACCATCGGCGCCATAAGAATAAAGATCAAAATCGCGCCCTTCACGACCGGGTTTGCGGTATTGATATTCATTACCCCAAGGATCTTTAGGTAAACCTTTTCTTAAATAAGATCCTTGCCATGTTGAACTGCTAGAAGTATTTGTAACTAAATCTTCTAAGGTAGATGGATATTTAAACATATCTAAACGATATGAATCCAATGCAACTTCAATATTAGAAATTTGCGTTTTAGCGGTATCACGTTGTGCGCCTGCTAATTTACCCCAAAGAGTTGGACCAACAACTGCTGCTAACATGCCAAGAATAACCATGACAATTAGTAGCTCCATCAAGCTAAAACCTTGTTGTGGTTTTAATTTTTGATTATACATATTTTTTCCAATAATTAATGTTAGTGTAGTAGTTTATCATAGTAAACTAAAGACAGTTTTTCAAATTTAGTTTAAAATATTTATCTTCTATTTTATATCATCAGGAAAGTTCTAATGACAACAAATGTAGGTGGAATTGATAAACTAATTCGTATTATACTTGGTTTAGCAATAATTGGTGCAGGTGTTTATTATCAAAGTTGGTGGGGTGCAGTTGGTGCTATACCATTATTAACAGGTTTTATAGGTTATTGCCCTGCTTATCCATTGTTTGGTATTTCAAGTTGTAATAATGACAAAAAAGAATAACTAATTCAAAGACCTGACAGGTTTTAAAAACCTGTCAGGTCTCAAGACTATCTTAAACGTAAAGGTCCTAAAAACCGTGCTTCTTCAGTAATAGTCAACTCAGAATTGTCTTTTGCGGTTAATGTAAAATGAATTGTGGTGGTGCGTTTCTGTACTTTATTTTGTGCAACTGTTAAACGTAGCGGTACAGTACTAATCTCACCAGATTTAGTTTTAATATCAATTTTTTGCACTAAAGCTAAACCTTCAATACCTGTAATAGTTAGATTATAAGCATGATCTTTATTATCTAAATTCATAACTCTTAATGAATAAATATTTTCAATCATACCCGCGTCTGTTTTTAAATATAAACTTTGACGATCACGAATTACATCTAATTCAACTAGTGAGCGGATACTAATACTGTAAATGGTTCCTATAAATAAGGCTATTAAAATACCAGCATATACAAAAAGACGTGGTCTTAAAATACTCGTATTTTTGCCTTTTAATTTATTTTCTGTAGTGTAACGAATTAAGCCTCTGGGATAAGCCATTTTATCCATCACTTCATCACAGGCATCAATACAAGCAGAACAACTAATACATTGGTATTGTAAGCCATCACGAATATCAATTCCCGTTGGGCATACTTGTACACATATTGAACAATCAATACAATCACCTAAACCTTGGTCTTTATAATTATCCTGATTTTTTTTACGTGAACCGCGTGATTCGCCGCGTTTTTCATCGTAAGCAATAATCATTGTATTGTTATCAAACATCGCGCTTTGAAAACGCGCATAAGGGCACATATAAGTACAAACCTGTTCACGCAATCTTCCAGCGAAAGCATAAGTGGCTAAACTATAAAATAATACCCAGAAAGTTTCCCAACCGCTAAGTTGCCAATTCAAAATTGAATCAGTTAATTCATGAATTGGGCTGAAATAACCAACAAAAGTATAACCAGTAAATAAAGCAAATATTATCCATAATGCATGTTTAGTTGTTTTAATCCGAAATTTTCTAAAAGACTTTGGTTCATTATCCAGTTTAATTTGTTTTGGTCTATCACCTTCAATTAAACGTTCCATCCATAAAAACGCATCTGTCCAAATTGTTTGGGGGCAAGCAAAGCCACACCATAATCTACCTGCTAAAGCTGTAAAGAAAAACAGAATCATAGCAGCTAAAATCAATAAAAAAGTCAGATAGATAAAATCTTGAGGCCAAAAAGTCATGCCAAAAATATAAAATTTACGAGCTGGTAGATCAAATAATACAGCTTGGTGTCCATTCCATTGCAACCAAGGAATACCATAATACATACCTAATAATATTAAGCCGCTTAAAACTTTAAGTCGGCTAAAATAACCTAATATTATACGTGGATAAATTTTTTTACGCTTAGCATAAAGACCTTGTTGAACTTCTTCAAGTGGTATTTTTGTAGTATTTTTTTTCATAATAAAAAATGCCCCCTAAACCAGACTGACAAGGGGTTTAGAGGGCGTTAGAGAATGGAAGTTATTATTTATTCAATGAGAAGCTATAAATATAGCTAGCTAATAAATGAATTTTATCTTCACCTAAAAATTCACCATGAGCTGGCATAATATTTTGACGACCCTTGGTAATAGTTTCAGTAATAGTAGCTTTTGAACTACCATAAAGCCAAATATCATCAGTTAAATTAGGCGCACCTAACATTTGATTACCTTTACCATCCGTGCCATGACAAGCAAAACAAACTTTGTTAAAAGCTTCTTTTCCTTTGACAGCAGCGGCTTCTTCATGTTTTTTGCCGCTTAAGCTTAAAACATATTCCACTACATTATCTATATCAGCATCACTATTAAGATTATTGGTCTCAGCATCAGGCATATTACCTTTACGACCATGTGTAATACTAGTTTTTATAGCTTCTGGAGTACCACCCCATAGCCAATCATTATCGCGTAAATTAGGATAACCGGGTACACCACCGGCATCTGAACCATGACAGACAGTACAATAAGTCATAAATAGACTTTTACCTAATCGAACTGCATCTGGCCTTTTCGCTAATTCAGCAATTGGTTCTTTAGCATATTTCGCATAAATAAGTCCATAGCGGTTATCAGCATCTTCCATTTCTTGTTCATACTGCTTAAGTTCAGTCCAACCTAAAAGACCAGCATAAGAACCTAAGCCCGGATAAAGTATTAAATAGATACTAGCAATTACTAAGGTGATATAAAACATGTTTAACCACCAACGAGGCAAGGGGTTATTATATTCAGCAAGATCTTCATCCCAAACATGCCCCATAGTTTTCACTTCTTTATCATCAGATTTAGAAGAAGAATCACTTCCTAACCAAATTATCAAAGCAAAACAGCCTAAAATACCACCTACAGTTGGAATGATAATAAACCATTCCCAAAATTGACTTGTAAAAATGCTATTTTCAAACATTATTGTTGTTTCTCCTTAACTATTTTTTCAACCGAATCATCGTCATCTATTGGTAGGTGAGCGGCATCATCAAACTCAGATTTACGTTTGCGACTAAACGCCCACACTACAACACCAAAAAAGATAACCATGACGATAATAGTCCAAATGGACTGAATCAGTGCCATGATATCCACCATTTACCTCACATTTTTGATTGTTTTACCTAAGCCTTGTAGATAAGCAATGATAGCCTCTATCTCAGTTTTACCTTCTACGGCTTTAGCAGCATTAGCAATTTCTTGATCAGTGTAAGGATGATCAAACCAATCTTTCAAAGTTTGCATTTTATATTGAACTTCCTTACCATCAATAAAATTCTTTGCAAGAGAAGGATAACCGGGCATTACTGATTCCGGTACTACATCGCGTGGATTGATTAAATGAGCATAATGCCATTCATCACTATAACGTCCACCTACACGATGTAAATCTGGACCAGTGCGTTTAGATCCCCATTGGAATGGACGATCATAAACAAATTCTCCTGCAACAGAATAATGTCCATATCTCTCTGTTTCTGCTCTAAAAGGACGAATCATTTGGGAATGACAAACCATACAAGATTCACGAACATAAATATCGCGCCCTGCTAATTGTAATGCCGGATATGGTTTTAAACCTTCTACTGGTTCTGTCATTGATTTCATAAAAAATAGCGGTACAATTTGTACTAAACCACCAACACTAACTACAAGTGTAGTTAGAATAATCATTAAACCAATATTAGTTTCAACTTTTTTATGTGCGTCAGCCATTATTCAAATATCTCCTTAATGCGCCACCAAGGCTGGGGTTGGAATCGTATCATTAACTTCGAATGTTTTTGGACTTCTAACTGTTTTGAAAACATTATAAGCCATTACCAACATACCAAATAAGAAGAACGTACCACCTAACCAACGAGTTAAATAATAAGGGTGCATAGCTTGTACTGATTCAACAAAACTATAAGTTAAAGTTCCATCAGGATTGACAGCACGCCACATTAAACCTTGCATAATTCCTGATACCCACATTGCAGTAATATAAAGAACCACACCAATTGTAGCAGTCCAAAAATGTAGTTCAACCAGTTTTAAACTATATAATTCACGTCCAAATAAACGCGGTATTAAATAATACATACTACCCATAGAAATCATTGCCACCCAACCAAGAGCACCAGAATGAACATGTCCAATAGTCCAATCAGTATAATGTGATAAGGCATTAACAGTTTTTATTGCCATCATCGGGCCTTCAAAAGTTGACATACCATAGAAAGAAACTGCTACGATCAAGAAACGTAAAATAGGATCACTACGTAATTTTTCCCATGCTCCTGATAAGGTCATAATTCCATTAATCATACCACCCCAAGAAGGTGCTAATAGAATCAAAGACATAGCCATACCTAAAGTTTGAGTCCAATCAGGTAAAGCTGTATAGTGTAGATGATGGGGACCAGCCCAAATATAAGTGAAAATCAATGCCCAAAAATGAACAATTGATAAACGATAAGAATATACGGGTCGTTGTACTTGTTTAGGTATAAAATAATACATCATACCTAAAAATCCAGCAGTTAAGAAAAATCCAACCGCATTATGGCCATACCACCATTGTACCATTGCATCTTGAACTCCAGCATAAGCTGAGTAAGATTTCCACATGGAAACTGGTACTGCTAAATTATTAAATATATGTAATAAAGCAATTGTTATGATAAAAGAACCATAAAACCAATTAGCAACATAAATATGTGGAACTTTACGCTTAACAATGGTGCCAAAAAATACTATTGCATAAGAAATCCAAACGACTGCTAGCAGTATATCTATAGGCCATTCTAATTCAGCATATTCTTTAGTGGTAGTATAACCTAATGGTAAAGTAATCGCGGCTAGAACAATAACTAATTGCCAACCCCAAAATGTAAAAGCGGCTAATTTATCAGAAATTAACCGCACATGACAGGTACGTTGTACTACATAATAAGAAGTAGCAAATAAAGCTGAACCACCAAAGGCGAAAATTACAGCATTAGTATGTAATGGTCTTAAACGACTAAAAGTAAAATAAGGTACATCTAAAACATTATTAAGCCAAGGCCAAGTTAGTTCAGCGGCAATATATACGCCTACCGTCATACCAACTACACCCCAAACAATCGTCATTATGGCAAATTGCCTAATGACTTTATAATTATAGGTATCTTGGTTTTCTGCCATATTTTTTCCTATTTAAGATAAAAAAACATACCAAAATACAGGATACAAGCTTTATCTGCAACTATTATTTCTGGTTTTTAATTTTCAAATCATTACCATAAATATAAATTATATTAATATAGAATAATATAATTATCTATTCTAATATCAGAATATTAGAATAGATAATTATATTGGATAAAAGTCCAACTATTTTAATCAGTTATTAGGATAATAATATTATGTATATTGCTAAATTAATAAGGCAAGCTAAAAAGCCTGTCTTGCTATTCTTTATATTTATGGGCTTAGGGAGTACGGCTTCCTTCGCTTATGAAAATAATGGTCTTACCAAAAAAGCCTTAAAACCTTTTAAACATCTTAGTAAAGAAAGTGCTACTTGTGCATCTTGTCACCGTAATGAACATAGAAGTATTTATCAACAATGGGGACGTTCTAAACATTTTGGTGCCAATGTAGGTTGTTATGAATGCCATAAGGCTGATGCTTCTGATCCTGATGCTATTCGTCATAAAGGCTTTCAGATTGCTGTCATAGTTTCACCTAAAGATTGCGCTCAATGTCATAGCACAGAAGTTGAACAATTTTCTAAAAGTCATCATGCTAAAGCCGCAGAAATCCTCGGTTCACTTGATAATGTATTAGCAGAAGTTGTTGAAGGTGCTATGGTTTTTCATGGTCAATCACCTGTTGCTGTTAATGGTTGTTGGCAATGTCACGGTTCTAAAGTAAAAGTATTACCAAATGGTGATCTTGATCCAACTACTTGGCCTAATACTGGTATTGGTCGTATAAATCCAGATGGTTCTAAAGGGGCTTGCACAGCTTGTCATCAACGTCATGAGTTTTCTATGAAACAGGCTCGTCGTCCAGAAAGTTGTGGTAAATGTCATTTAGGTCCTGATCATCCACAAAAAGAAATTTATGAAGAATCTAAGCATGGTATTAATTTCTATGCCAATGTTGATAGAATGAATCTTGAATCAGCCAAATGGGTAGCCGGTGAAGATTATGACGCTGCACCTACTTGTGCTACTTGCCATATGTCTGCAACTATTGAACTACCTATTACCCATGATGTTGGTGATCGTATTAGTTGGACTTTACGCCCAGCAATTTCACAAAAAATTGATGCTAAAGCCATTAAAATGGGTAAAGAAGTTAAACCTTGGTTATCACGACGTAATGACATGAAAACTGTTTGTAGTTCTTGCCATAGCTCAAAAATGATTGAAAATTTCTATGAGCAATTTGATTCTTTAGTAAACTTGTATAATAATAAATTTGCAAAACCCGGTGCTAGTATAATGGCTGCACTGAAAGAAGAAAAGATGATAACAAAAGTTCCTTTTGATGAAGCTATAGAATGGACATGGTTTTTCTTATGGCATCATGAAGGAAGACGTGCGCGTCATGGTGCAGCTATGCAAGCTCCTGATTATGTCCAATGGCATGGTATGTATGAAGTAGCTCATCGTTTCTATATTGAAATGGTTCCTGAAATTAAAGAAATTATTGAAAAAGCCGAGAAAAAAGGCAATCATAAAGGAGCTGAAAGAGTTCGTAAATTACTTGATGAAATTCTGAATCGAGATGAACATAAATGGTTCCTTGGTAAAATGGATAAGAAAACTGCCGCTAAACGTAAAGCAGCGCGAACAAACTTCAATAAACGTTATATTCAGGAATAGTAAGTAAATGAAAAATTCCTATTTGGGAATTTTGCTACTGTTAGGATGGCTGTGCTTTAATAGCACAGTCGTTCATGCAATTGAACCTGAGTTAGTCACTTCAGACACAGCAAATTCTGATTGTTTAGATTGTCATGGAGTTGAAGGTTTTTCTACTCCTAAAGGCAAATTTGGTGAAAGCCCTAAACGCTCATTGCATGTTAAACCTGAAGTATTTGCTCATAGCGTACATGCTAAACAAGCTTGTACAGATTGCCATACAGATATTAAGCAAATTCCCCATAAAACTGAACAAGATCGTTCTGTTGATTGCGTAAGTTGTCATAAAGAGCAATCTATAGATAAGGCAATGCAAAATGCCGATCATTATTTGGGATCAATTCATGCTCAGCCACGAAAAAATGATCCAAGTAAGCCGAATGCTAGTTGCTCGGATTGTCATGGTAAACATAACATATTTCCAGTCAAAGATACTGAAGCTCAAACTTATCGTCTAAATACACCAGAAACTTGTGGTCGTTGTCACGAGAAGCAATTAAAGGATTATACTCAATCAATCCACGGTGCAAAGGTAAAACGAGAAGGTAATCTTGATGCCGCTGTTTGTAGTGATTGTCATACTGCTCATGATATTAATTCACCTAAAGACAGCAAAACTAAATTAACAATTACTAAAAATTGTGGTAGTTGCCATGACAAAGAATATGAAAGCTATCGTCATACATATCACGGTCAAGTTGCTACTCTAGGTTATACTCATACAGCTAAGTGTTTTGATTGCCATAGACATCATAATACTCAAGCAGTTGATAATGCTAAATCTAAGATTCACATAAATAATCGACTAGAAACTTGTCAAGAGTGTCATGAAAATGCTACTAAGGGTTACTTAACCTTCCAACCGCATGGAAATGCTCATGATTTTGAAAAATATCCAGAAATATGGATTACTTCAAAGTTTATGATTTTCTTAGTGATATGGGTATTTACATTTTTCTGGATTCATAGTGCCTTTTGGTTCTATAGAGAATATAAAGAGCGTAAAACTGGTAAAGCGAAAATACGTTTAGACGAAAAAGGTGATCCAGCAAAACGTCAATATATTAGACGATTTACATGGCCTTGGCGTTTAGCACATTTAATTCTAGCTATCGCAGTTATGGTATTAGTATTAACTGGAACCGCAGTATTATATGCAGATAGTTTCTGGGCACCAACAGTAATAAGCTTACTTGGTGGAGCTAAAATATCAGCAATAATCCATCGTGTAGCAGCCACTACTTTTGGCATCATATTCTTTGGACATATTATCGTTGTTTTATACTATCTATTAGTTACTAAACGTCATAGCTTTAAATGGTTTGGACCAACATCGCTATTACCTCGTTGGCAAGATATGTATGATCTTTTGGCTATGTCTAAATGGTTTGTTGGCAAAGGACCAAGACCAGTATTTGATCATTGGAGTTACTGGGAAAAATTCGATTATTGGGCACCTTTCTGGGGTATGTTTATTATCGGAGTATCAGGATTAATGATGTGGTTCCCTGCATTCTTTGGAAGCTTCTTACCCGGTTGGGTATTTAATGTAGCGACCATTGTTCATGGTGAAGAGGCATTTTTAGCTGGTATATTCTTGTTTACTGTTCATTACTTTAATAGTCATTTCAGACCGGACAAATTCCCTCAAGATACCATTATGTTTACTGGTAGTATGACATTAGAGGAATTTAAAGAAGAAAGAACACTGGAATATGAACGACTAGTTAAAGAAGGTAAACTGGAAGAATACATAGTTGGCGCACCTTCTCCAAGAATGGCACGCTATTCTAAAGTACTCGGCTTTGTTCTGATCATTGCTGGATTGATCTTACTATTTTTAGTATTAGCAGGATTTTTACAAGGTTTTTAATTCGTGAATAAAGACCTGACAGGTTTTAAAAACCTGTCAGGTCTAATAATGTCTCTAAAGCAGATTTTACTGTCTGTTCACGAATTTCAGTTCTATTTCCTTGAAAATAATAACGTTTAGCAAAAACTTGTTTCGGAAAAGCATAAGCAATGTAAACAGTACCTACTGGTTTATCAGGGCTTCCCCCTGTGGGTCCAGCAATACCTGTTACTGCCACTCCTACCTGAGCATGACTATTATTTAATGCTCCTATAACCATTTCTAATGCAATTTCTTCACTTACTGCACCATATTTCATTAAAGTTTCAGCTTTAACATTTAATAATTCTTGTTTTGAAGCATTAGAATAAGTAACAAATCCGCGTTCAAACCAAGCAGAACTGCCAGCAATTGCTGTAACAGCCTCTGCTATCCAACCGCCTGTACATGATTCTGCTGTTACTAAATAATAATTATTTTTTAGTAATGCTTCGCCTAATTTTGTAGTCTTCATTAAAATTATTAATCGTTCTTGTTTGGTAATTTGCGGTGTTTATTTTTCCTGTGTTGTTGTCGATTTGGTTTAGGATTATCATGCTTTTTTTGAGATTGAAAAAATTACCTTGTTCCAGTTTTTTGTGCTTCGGGTTTTAAACGTAGATCGTTTGGTTCAAAGTAGATTTCTGCTTGGTTTGCCATTGTTAGGTTGGCATGAGTAAACAGTAGGATTAAAAGTGTTAAAAATCCTCAAGCTCATTCAAATGGGCATCAAACTTCCCATCAGCTTCAACACAAAACTTCTAAATTCACATTTAATGTTTAAGATCTAATTAAATTTTCAATTTATAATATATTTTAATTAATTAATCATGTCAACTAGATTTTTGAATAACTAATTACCACATCATCAAATAAAGATGATTTTTTGATAGTATCTGTAGGGTCGGTGATAACCGACCAACGGCGTTGACTGGATATGAAATCACGGAAATGGTCGGTTATCACCGACCCTACAAGGCTTGGTTCTCCATTAGATATTAAAGGTATAAATCTTAGTATTACTACTGATGAGATCATTGATATTGTCAGAGAAAGTAGAGTAATGCTTCGCCTAATTTTGTAGCTTTATTGATCATCAATCAAATTTTTTATTTTATCTACTATTTGTTTCAAAACTTCGGACTTCAATTGACCAACTCGCCTTCTAATCAAAGTAGAATGTGCCGTGAAAAGTTTGCCTGGACGTAGTTTTGAGTTTGACAAATCAGAAAACGGAAAGGGTATGAGGACAACACTGCCTACTGTAAATGTGACCATGCTTCGTCTTCCTCTGGTTTGTTCCAATTTTTCCCTAATGCTTTTTCACTCAAAAGCGCATTTTCAAGAGCTTGTTTTCGTAAAATTTCTGATTCTTCAACTAGCACTTTTTCACGTAAAGTGACATAAACCGAAATCGAGCACTGAGGTTCATACACCTGCTTTGGTATCTCATTAACCCATTCCAACTGATTACCTTTTAATCTGGCTTCAAAAGTCTGTAACATAATATGTGTACCTCAAAATTCCAAATTCCATGAACGAATGTCATTATTCCAATAATAGCATATAATATATTATTTAAACTAGTAATTAATAATGAAACCAAAACTCAGAAAAACCGCTTTTACCAAAGGTTTTAAGCAATCAATAAACGCTCTAACTAAGCAAATCAAAAAAAATTATTCCGAAGATGATATTCCTTGGGTCATCGGATATAGCGGCGGTAAAGATTCAACCGCTACTTTACAATTAATTTGGAATGTTCTTTCTGAGCCTAGGAATAAATTCCAAGGCTCATAGCTGAAGTCTGCTAAAGCAGATAAGATTAGTCACCTTTAGGTTTCGAGGCAAATGTTTTTGAAAAAAACATTTGCCTCGAATTTAGCTTTGAGCCTTGGAATTTATTCCTAGGCTTTTGAAGAATTAGAAGAAATTCGCCGTCTTTGGGTGATGAAGAAAACGTTCAATTTGAATTAATTAGATAATTATTGCATGTAGAACTTTAAGACGTGAAGCTGCAATTGCAGAATCAAAAGGCAAAGACAAATCTTCAAATACTAAAACTGATAATAGTTTACCATTATTTTGTTAATTCATATATAATTAGTTTTGATACTAAAGTCTTAGATGCTTCTCATTAATTGTCCGCACAATTAATATCTATCCAGTTAGTTTAATAATGAAACCAAAACTCAAAAAAATTTATTACATCCATGTGTCAATGATAATAAATAGGTTGTTTGTTAAGTTGCGGTGAGGAGAGCGTATTAAAATATAAACATCCTTGTTACCCCCTTCTGGGCTATAATTTATAATTAACTATCACAAAAAATCCCTTGCTCTAATACTACTAATGTAGTAACATACCTACATTAGTTATATAAACGAGCTTGGGTATGAATATTACAACTATTTCTAGCAGAGAATTTAATCAAGATGTAAGCCGTGCTAAGCGGATTGCCTTTAATGGTCCAGTTTTTATTACTGATCGAGGTCGTCCAGCACATGTATTATTAACTGTTGAAACCTATCAGGAAATTACTGGCAACAAACAAAGTATTGTTGACTTACTCGCCATGCCAGAGCTTGCAGAAATTGATTTTGATCCACCACATTTAACTAAATCACTTTATCGACCAGCAGAGCTATCATAATGTATTTACTTGACACCAATGTAATTTCTGAATTAAGAAAAGTCAAGTCAGCTAAGGCGAATAAAAATGTTGAAGCATGGGCGAATAGTGTCGATGTAAGTAACTTGTTTTTATCAGTGATTACTGTTTTAGAGCTAGAAACAGGTGTACTTTTAATTGAACGAAAAGATACTGTACAAGGTGCAATACTTCGTTCATGGCTCAATGCACATGTATTGCCAGCATTTTCTGGTCGTATTCTGGTTGTGGATACTGCTGTGGCACAATGTTGTGCCAAACTTCATGTTCCAGATCCTCAATCTGATCGAGATGCTATTATAGCAGCTACCGCTATAGTTCACGGAATGACAGTGGTTACTAGAAATGTTAGCGATTTTGAAGCTAGCGGTGTTAAAATATTGAATCCGTTCTAGAAGACATGGGCAACCATAAAAGATTGCCCCTACTTTTGTCATCCCGAACGAAGCGCACACCCTTATACACAATTAGCTTAATAATGAAACCAAAACTCAGAAAAACCGCTTTTACCAAAGGTTTTAAGCAATCAATAAACGCTCTAACTAAGCAAATCAAAAAAATTTATTCAGAAGATGATATTCCTTGGGTTATCGGATATAGCGGCGGTAAAGATTCAACCGCTACTTTACAATTAATTTGGAATGCTATTTCTGAGTTACCGCCTGAAAAACGTTTTAAGGAAATTTATGTCATTAGTACAGATACTTTAGTTGAAAATCCTATAGTATCAAAATGGGTAGAATACTCCTTAGAAGCTATGATAGAAGCAGCTAAACAGCAAGATTTGCCCATTCTGCCTCATCGTTTAACCCCAAAAGTGCAAGATAGATTTTGGGTTAATTTAATTGGACGTGGCTATCCAGCACCACGACCAAAATTTCGTTGGTGTACCAGTCGTCTCAAAATTCATCCCTCTAATAATTTTATCAATAAGATGATACGCCAAAATGGCGAAGTTATCTTAGTGCTTGGAACTCGTAAAGCCGAAAGTTCAGCTCGTTCCGCTAATATGACTAAATATGAAAAAACTAGCACAAGGGAACATTTGGTAAAAAATGCCAGTTTACCCAATAGCTCAATTTATACCCCTATTGCCAATTGGAGTAACGATGATGTTTGGATGTATATCAATCAAGTTGAAAATCCTTGGAATTATAGTAATAAATTACTACTCAGCATGTATCAAGGCGCAACCGCTGACGGTGAATGTCCTTTAGTAGTTGACACTACTACACCTAGTTGTGGAGATAGTCGATTTGGTTGTTACGTATGTACAATGGTCGAACAAGATAAATCCATGCTGGCTATGATTCAAAATGACGAGGAAAAGGAATGGATGTTGCCGCTAATGGATTTTCGTAATAATTGGTTAGATATTAAAGAAGATCGTAAAAATCGTGATTTTCGTCGTATGAATGGTCAACTAAAAGTCTTTAATGATCGCTTAGTACATGGTCCATATAAACAAAGTTATCGTGAAAAAATGTTAGATGCTTTATTAAAAGCACAAATACAAGTACAAAAAACTGCACCAGCAAATATTAAAAATATAGAACTGATTACTTTTGAAGAATTAGAAGAAATTCGCCGTCTTTGGGTGATGGAAAAACATGAAATTGAAGATAATCTGCCTAAAATCTATGAAAAGGTAACAGGCAAGATTTACCCCACTAAGCAACTGGATGACAGTCAAGTTTTTCAAGCTGATGATGTCAAATTATTAAAATCTATTTGTCAACAACAAGGTGATGAAGAAAACGTTCAATTTGAATTAATTAGAGAATTATTGGATGTAGAACAACGATATAGAACAATGGCACGTCGCGCTGGCTTATATGATGCTTTAAATAAAGCACTAGAACGTCATGCCTTTTCTAATGAAGAAGAAGCTGAAGCTTTTGCTTTAAGACGTGAAACTGCAATTGCAGAATCAAAAGGCAAAGACAAATCTTCAAATACTAAAACTGATAATAGTTTACCATTATTTTCTTAATTCATATATAATTATATACATGTTTAAACCTCTTGCATTTTATATAGGCTTGCGCTATACACGCGCTAAGCGTCGTAACCATTTTATTTCTTTTATATCATCAAGTTCCATGCTAGGTATAGCATTAGGAGTTACCGCGCTGATCACAGTATTATCGGTAATGAATGGATTTGAAAAAGAATTGCGTCATCGCATGTTAGGCATGTCTTCACATGTTGTAGTTAATACCTCTCATAATTCTTGGTCAAATTGGCAAGATTTAGCTGAAGATTTAAGAAACAAACCTAGAGTTACTGGTGTTGCACCATTTATACAGGGTCAAGCTATGGTCACACATAACAAAACTGTTAAAGGCAGCTTTTTACAAGGAATTGATCCTGAACTCGAACCTCAAGTATCTCAAGTAAAAGACAAAATAGTAGCTGGTAGTTTTGATAAACTAGAATCAGGTAAATTTAATTTAATATTAGGTTCAGAATTAGCCCGATCTTTAGGTGTATGGGTAGGAGATCGAATTACTTTAGTGGTTCCTCACGCTTCAGTTACCCCAATTGGTGTATTGCCTAGAATGAAACGCTTTACTATTACAGGTGTATTTACCGTGGGTATGCATGAATTTGATAGCGGCTTAGTATTATTACATTTTCATGATGTAGCAAAATTATTAAGAATGCCAGTAGGTAGTGTCAATGGTTTGAATATTAAATTAGATGATATGTTTATAGCTAGAACTTTTAGTCGCGAATTAAAACAAACATTACCCATAGGTTATAGTAGTTACGATTGGACTTATCGCCATAAGAATTTTTTTGAAGCGATTAAAATGGAAAAAACCGTAATGTTTGTAATATTAACATTGATAGTTGCGGTAGCCGCTTTTAATATTGTTTCCACATTAGTAATGGTAGTAACTGATAAGCAAGCAGATATTGCAATCTTACAAACATTAGGCGCAACTCCTCGTACTATTATGAATATTTTTATCGTGCAAGGAGCCTTAATTGGTATCTTTGGAACCTTATTAGGATTAGCAGGAGGAGTAAGTTTAGCCCTGAATATTGAAACAATAATACCAGCAATTGAACAATTTTTTGGAGTTCAATTTTTATCATCAGACATATATTATATAAGTGAATTACCCTCAGATTTACGATGGTTAGACGTTTATAAAATTGGAGCTTTATCCTTATTAATCAGTTTGCTAGCTACTATTTACCCAGCCTTACGCGCATCAAAAACTCAACCAGCAGAAGCATTACGTTATGAATAAAGAAACAGTATTAAATTGTAGCAATGTCTCTAAAAGTTTTACTGAAGGTGGGCTTGCAGTAGATGTATTACAGAATATAAATCTAAATATAAAACCTGCTGAACAAATCGCTATTATTGGTAGTTCTGGTTCAGGTAAAAGTACCTTATTACATTTATTAGGCGGATTAGATAATCCAACCAAAGGCGAAGTTTGGGTTGCTGGTAAACAAATCAACAAACTAAATCCTGCAAAACGTGCAATCTTACGCAATCAAAATTTAGGATTTGTATATCAATTTCACCATTTACTACAAGAATTTACTGCCATAGAAAATGTTGCTATGCCATTATTAATAAAAGGTGATTCATCAAAAGAGGCAAAAGAAAAGGCAGTAGATATTCTAACTAAAGTAGGCTTAGAGAAACGTTTAGAACATAAACCCGGTGAAATGTCAGGAGGAGAACGGCAACGAGCTGCTGTAGCACGAGCATTAGTTACTAATCCAAAATGCTTATTAGCTGATGAACCAACAGGTAATTTAGATCAACGTACCGCTGATAAAGTTTATGAACTGATGTTAGATTTAAATCAAACAATAGGAACCAGCTTAATCTTAGTTACTCATGCACCAGATTTAGCCCAACGTATGGATAGAATATTACGTTTAGTTGATGGAAAATTAGTAGAAGAATAAAAAAAAGGGGGGGGTAGGGGAGGAATATATTGATGGTAGCGAGAGAGGGATTTGAACCCCCGACCTTCGGGTTATGAGCCCGACGAGCTGCCAGACTGCTCCATCTCGCATCAAAGTATTCCGCATACTATACAGACTTTAAATTTTATTTGCAAGCATTTTTATCTCAAACATTTAAATCCTCATATAAATAATATTTATATTCACTTTGAAGGAATAGAAAAATCAACTTCAGGCGGCTCAATAATTAAACTTTGATCTGCATTCCAGATAATTTCCACTAGTTTTGCATCAATTAAAGTTTCACGAGGCTGCTGTTTAAATACATACTGGATACTAGAAATATTGGCAAAAGCACAGAAACTTAAATTATTTTCTAATTTACAAGTCACTAATTGATTAGCCTTAAAAATATCGCGATATTTAAATCCCAATTTAGCGTTTCCGGGAACTTGTATATTTGTATCTAAAATACGAATACGATTAACTTTACCGGTTAATTTATTTGGAAATACTACCAACATTAACTTGTTAAAACGATACAATTCAAAATAACCCGGTTTTGATTTAATATCATAACCATGCAATGCTTGCCTTAAACTTTGTTCATTACAATCACTATTAGGATTTAATAAACCAACACTTTGTGGAGTAATTATTAAAGCTGGTATAGTGCTATTAGTTATACGTAATCTTGAACTTTCAGCTTGTTTAGAAAAGAAAAAAATTACACCATCCCAATAACTAAGCATTTGTTGATCATTTAAAATAACAAAATCACGTCGCTTAGATAACCAACTGGCTTGTTGACAATTTATGCTAACAACTGGAACCTCTTCAGTAGTAACACCTAAACGTTGTGGTTTTACCCCATAACCAATCAAAAAATAGGCTTCAGAATTTTGACTGGTTAGTTGTTGATTAAACTTTGAACATGTCTGAGTTTTATTAGCGTGGTGTAAGATTGCCTGTTGTTCAGATGTAAACTCAAATTTTCTACCAATCCAATTTTTAATTTCAGTATCTGGAATTGCTGGATAAGCAATAATTTGATAGCTACTAATTTGCCAGACACCATTAATACTCTGTTGAGCATAGACATTTGTTGTATATAACAAATATAAAAATATACTTATTGTTCTCATAATTAAAAAATGACAAATACTTGTTTATTAATAACTTGAAATTTTAATTGCCCTAGATGTTTTAAATATAAAGATATAATCTGAGGCTTTTGATTTTTAGCAGAATAATACACATGTGGAATATAAATTATTGGCTCAGAAGATAAATTAGCTGATTTACATAAACCAATTGTTGGTGAACCAAAATTATGAACTTTAAAGATCATATCTTTTTTATCTACTAGATGTAAATCTGCCCAAATCTTTATAGATTTCTGATTAGGCACTGGCTTATAACGGATATTAGGAATATATAAATCCATATTTGCAGTTAATATCGCCGGCTCACAAATTTTACTAACATTGCTTTTAATTTTAATTCTAAACTTTCGTTTACCTGAAAATCTAAAACTTGCTTGTTGACCAACTTTACCTGTAACTATAATTAATAATGTATTGCTATCCTCATATTTTACAGCTACCTTCATATTAGAATCATAACTATAACTCAATTTACCTATTTTAGGATTAATCTGAGTGGGTGGAATATAAATAGCTATAGCTGAAGTATTTGGTGGAATAATAATAACATTATCATTACCATTTAATTTAAATAATGGTAAGTTTAAATTTTTAGTTCTAAAACGCCATACTAGATTTTCTAGCTGTGTTTCATGTATATACTGTACTTCAACGCGATACCATGTATTCCATTCTAAACGTTGCAAAGGAAATAGTGCATATTGTAAAGCGGTTAGCCTTTTATTAGGATCAGTTTCCTTGTTCAATAATCTAGTATTAACTATTTCTATGTTATCAGAATCCCTATAAAGCTTAAATGACTTAATTTTTACATTGTCAAAATTGAGTGGATTAAATTGCAAAGAAACTGGAAATCCAGAAACAGACAGATCAGGTAATGGATCTGGTGATTCTTCAAAAAAAGCAGGTGCTACATTCTTATCATTATTTGTAGGCCAAACTACAATTTTCTTATTACTGCTTAATGCTAATAATTTTTCTCTATCAAATTCAGCAACTGGAATATGGGTATTTGGATTACAAATAGTAGAATAATACGGAGTTTCATTAGAAATATTTTTTCTTTTACAAAGACGATGAAATCCTGCATTACCCATATTATATACATAAGCACTATGTTTAGATTTTAAATCTTTCGCAATACCAATTCCAACTTCTGTTTTGGTAAAATCTAAAAAAGCCAAACGATGATAAATTGCGGACATTAGGCCATCAATAGACCTAATACCAGATCTGTTACCAGAAGAAACATTTTCTGATATTAATACACTACGATAACCAGTGAAACCAGTTCGATCTTGAGGTGTAATCCCAGTAAATTTAGCTGTTTCTACAGATTCATAATGACCTGTAAGTATATTATCTGCTAAATAATTAGCATGATTCAAAGCTGCGGCTTCAAGCCGCGGATTGTTTCTAAATGTACTCATACCAGCTTGTTGTCGAATTTGATTAAGGTATGAATAAGCTTGTGCTAAATCATTAGGATCAAAAACCCCCGCTTTCACAACTGGCATTATTAATACCAATAATAATGTGAAAAAAGCTTTCATTTTTATGTTTTATGATATTTGCATTATTAAAAATACCAAGCTAATGTAAACTGTACAAAATCATCGTTACGGAAACCATAAGTTAAATCATTAATATCTATATTGGAATATATATAAGATTCTAAACTTAACTTCCAATTATCACCAAGACGACGACTTGCTTCAAGCAAATACATACTGCTATTATTATCAAGATCAACAATGGTTCCGGCTAATAACTCAGTACTTTGTTCATCGTTTAATGCTAAACGCATCCCTAACATAAGATCATTAGCAAATGGTGTCATTGCATGATCTTGACGATCATCAAATAAATATTCTGTTATGATTCCAAGATCAGCATTAGAATCATATATTCCAACAAAAGTATATTCTAAACCACCTGTAAAGGCAGTATAACTACCAGCAGATTCATTACGAGAAATGAGTTCTAATTTCCATAAGCTTGAATCTTGTGTAAGTTGTAAATCTAATCCTGTTTGTTGAATTTGTTCATAAAAAGGTATGAACACTCCTTTTTCCATTAGTAAACGTGGTGTACGGTTAGTACCATCAAAATGAGATATACCTATATCCCAATTTCCAATAGTTTTTTCAAAACGTATTGCCCAATCTACATGATACTCTTCAGCACTGGATTCATAACGAGCTTGATCAACATCAATAGGAATGCCGGCATTAAGTAAACGCCCTTGACTACCCGGAAAAGTTCTTTCACGAAAGTAAGGTAAGATAAAAAAATCTAGGGTTCCCCAATCACGAATTAATGCTAAATTAATCATCGGTTGCCCTAATTTTTCTTCACCATCCAGATGTTCTACTAAATCAGTCTGATTAATAACATCAACTAAATGTTGTGATTCAGTAACACCCCAAAATACTTTACGAATACCAGCCCGTAATTCCCATGTTTCTGCTGCTTTTATCCAAGACAATTCCCTAATATCAAAATGACTACGTTTTGAATCATGTTGATCAATTCTAGCAAAACCTATAAAATCAAAAGTTTGCTTACCATCATCCCATTGATGATGATATTCAGGCTTAGCTGATAAAGATAAATTAAAGCCATCATATTGATCAACCGATAATGGTGACTCTGGAAAATATCGTACTTCAGTTTCAAGATAACCTGATAACTCACCAGCTTGAGTTTGTACTGATATAATAAAGGCTATAAAAATATAATAAAATCTAAACATATTCTAACTAATTTTTAGCAATCTCTTGTGCATCCACAGCAGCTAAAGCACTTAAATTAACAATACCACGAGTTGTAACAACGCGATTTAAAATGTGACAAGATTTACGCATACCTAATAAAATAGGTCCTACAACAGTACCATCACTTAACTCTTTAAGAGCATTAAAAGTAATATTAGCTGCATCTACATTAGGCATCACTAATAAATTAGCACTACCATTTAAATGTGATTTCGGATATAATCGCTGACGAATTTCTTCATTTAAAGCGGCATCAGTGCGCATTTCACCATCGCATTCTATTTCTGGCATTTTTTCATGGATAAGAGCTAAAGCTTCACGTAATTTAATACTTGAAGGATTATCAATATTACCAAAATTAGAATGGGATACTAAAGCAACTTTTGGCGTAATACCAAAACGTCTGACTTCATTAGCCGCTAACTGTGTAATTTCAGCTAACTGTTGAGCAGTCGGGTCATAATTAACATTACTATCTACAACAAAATAAGTTCCTTTATCTAAAATTAACAATTCCATAGAAGCAGGACTTGATACTTTATCACAGAGTCCTATAATATCCAACAGATGTTTTAAGTGTTGTTTAAAAGTTCCTACAGGACCAGCGATTAAGGCATCTGCTTTACCACGTTTTAATAATAATGAAGCTAAAATAGTACTGTTATTGCGTACTAATACTTCTGCTTGGGCTGGCCAAATACCACGTCTGCCCATAATTTCATGATATTCTTCAGCTAAATCACTTGCCGGTGATTGGGGATCAATCAGCTCAAAATCTATATCAGGGCGAATATGCAAACCTAATTCTTCTATATGTGTTTTTACCACATTGGGTCTGCCAACTATAATTGGTTTGACACAAGCCTCATCTATTAATACTTGTGCCGCTCTTAAGACACGCTTATCTTCTCCTTCAGAATAAATAATACGCTGTGGATTTTCCTTAGCACGATTAAATACTGTTTTCATCACATTTACAGAGCGAAACATATATTGTGCTAATGAATCTTGATAAGTATCAAAATTCTTTAATGGACGTGTTGCAACACCAGTTTCCATTGCCGCTTTTGCAACCGCTGGAGGAATTACTGTAATTAAACGAGGGTCAAATGGTTTAGGTATAATATATTCTGGACCAAAATGAAAACTTTCTCCTTTATAAGCTTGATCTAAAACTTCTGAAGCGTCAGCAGTATTTAAATTTGACTTACTAGTTTGCACTAAATCAGCAATAGCACGTACACAAGCTAAACGCATTTCTGCATTAATTTTTGTTGCGCCTACGTCTAAAGCCCCTCTAAACAGAAATGGAAAACATAAGACATTATTAACTTGATTAGGATAATCAGAACGACCAGTGGCAATAATAGCCTTTGGACGTACTTTACGCGCTTCTTCAGGCATGATCTCAGGTACTGGATTTGCCAAAGCTAAAATTAAAGGATCTTCAACCATTTTGGCTAGCATTTCTGGTTTCAGTAAGCCAGCAACTGATACACCTAAAAAAATATCAGCACCTTCAAGAGCATCATCTAAGCTACGTAAATCAGTGTCAATAGCATAAACTTGTTTAGAAACGTCCATTTTTTCTGGACGACCCTTATATAATACACCTTTAGAATCAGTGACGATAATATTATTTTTATTAATACCTAAATTAATCAATAATTCTAAACAAGCCATTGCAGCCGCACCAGCACCAGATGTAACTAATTTGACTTTAGATAAGTCTTTATTAAGCAGACGTACACCATTAAGTATAGCAGCACTAACACAAATTGCTGTACCATGTTGATCATCATGAAATACCGGAATATTTAAACGTTCTTTTAATTTTTGTTCAACAAAAAAACATTCCGGTGATTTAATATCCTCAAGATTAATACCCCCAAAAGTTGGCTCTAAACTAGCAATAATATCTACTAATTTTTCAGGGTCTTTTTCATTAATTTCTATATCAAAA
Source organism: Candidatus Marithrix sp. Canyon 246 (assembly GCF_001723685.1). Taxonomy (GTDB): domain Bacteria; phylum Pseudomonadota; class Gammaproteobacteria; order Beggiatoales; family Beggiatoaceae; genus Marithrix. The sequence continues at coordinate 8,279 of NZ_MCBX01000040.1, read as the reverse complement.
ACATCAATTCCAGCAAATTTTTTAAATAAAACCGCCTTACCTTCCATCACAGGCTTAGAAGCTAAAGCACCAATGGCACCTAAACCTAATACCGCAGTACCATTACTAATCACAGCAACCAAATTACTACGTGCAGTTAGACTAGCGGCTGCTTGAGGATCTTTAACAATTTCCTCACAAGCGGCTGCAACTCCCGGAGAATAAGCTAAGGCTAAATCATGCTGATTATCAAGTGGTTTAGTTGCTTGTATGGCTAATTTACCCGGCTGTGGCACACGATGATAGTGAAGAGCCTGTTGTTTTAAATCATCATCCATTATTTATTACTTGTTTTATGATAAAATTAATATTGTAACATTAACAAAAGGTATGAAAATATGAATTATATAAAACCACTTGTAATCTTAGGATTATTCTTATCTTCACAGATTAGCTTTGCGGCTGATGATTGTTCTTATAAAGTTATTAAAGTTAAAAGTCCAGATACACTAACAATTCGTACAGGTCCCGGTAGAAACTCTCAAAAAGTAGGTGGTATTCCTGCCACTGCAAATGATGTGAAAATCATTGGAGATGCCAAACAAATTAGAAATTCTAAATGGGCACCTATTAAATATAATAATATTTATGGTTGGGTTAATAGAGGCTATCTAAAAAAAGACTGTCCAGTTATAACTAAAAATAAACTTTACCATGTTGTCAAATCAGGTGAAGGCTTATATGGTATTGCAAGAAAATACCATTATTCAGTTCAACAAATTGCAAAATGGAATAATTTAGCTGCAAATGATGGAATTTCTGTTGGACAACGTTTATGGATTTCTCCACCTACTCTATCTAGTCGCGGCGGCAGTTGTTCTGATTATAAGGTAGTTAATGTTAAAGCGAATGATTTCCTTTCAGCGCGTTCAGGAGCTGGAGTGAAAAATAAACTTTTATTTGGATTACCTGCAAATGCAAATAAAATTAAAATCACAGGCAATGAAAAAAGGCTTGGCAGATCTAAATGGGTGCCAATTAAATATTTAAAAATGGAAGCTTGGGTGAATCGCCGTTTTCTTAAAGAAGATTGTTAAATTAAACCTGACAGGTTTTCAAAACCTGTCAGGTTTCTTGTACCTTAAATCGCAGCAGTTTGTGGATGTTTACGTAATGCAGGAGTCAAAAGCTTATTAAGGGCATTTAAATACGCTTTAGCTGACGCTATAACAATATCAGTATCTGCACCCTGTCCATTTACTACATATCCATTTTGATCTAAGCGCACACTCACATCACCTTGAGCATCACTACCATCAGTAATGTTATTTACTGAATAAAGTAATAAGTTACAATCACTTTTCACCAAAGTTTCAATGGCTTTAAATGTAGCATCTACTGGACCACTTCCCTCAGAAGCAACTGTTTTTTCTACACCTTTTACATTTAAAGTAATATGTGCATGAGGTTTTTCACCTATTTCTGAACATACCTTAAGTGCCACTAATTTAATCTGTTCTGATTCAGTAGCTAAAGTATCAGTAACTAAAGCTTGTAAATCTTCATCATAAATTTCATGTTTTTTATCTGCTAAATCTTTAAACCGACGAAAAGCCCTATTGAGTTCCTCTTCTGAATTTAACTCAATACCTAAACCCTCAAGATGAGTACGGAAAGCATTACGCCCAGAATGTTTACCTAAAACCATCTTATTCGCGCCCCAACCAACATCTTCAGCTCGCATAATTTCATAAGTTTCACGATGTTTAAGCACACCATCTTGATGAATACCAGATTCATGAGCAAAAGCATTGGCACCAACAATCGCCTTATTAGGCTGTACAGGAAAACCAGTTATATTAGATACTAAACGCGAACAATTAAGAATTTCAGTAGTATTCAAATCAGTCTCGCAATCAAAAGCATCTTTTCTAGTACCTACTCCCATTACTATTTCTTCTAAAGCAGCATTACCAGCTCTCTCTCCTAAGCCATTGATAGTACACTCCACTTGACGCGCACCATTCATAACCGCCGATAAGGAATTAGCTACAGCCAAACCTAAATCATTATGGCAATGCACCGAAAAAATCGCTTTATCTGAATTAGGAATACGTTCACGTAACTTATAAATCAATTGCCCAAAATGATTTGGTAAAGTATAACCTACAGTATCAGGAATATTAATAGTATTTGCACCAGCATCAATAGCCGCTTCAATTATACGACACAAGAAATCTATATCTGAACGTCCAGCATCTTCAGCAGAAAATTCTACATTATCAGTATATTGTCTGGCACGTTTTACTGCTTTAACCGCTTGCTCTACTACTTGCTGTGGTGACATTCTTAATTTATGTTCCATATGAATCGCTGAAGTAGCAATAAAAGTATGGATTCTCGAAGAATTTGCACCTTTAAGAGCCTCAGCAGCGCGATCAATATCTTTATCTAAAGCACGTGCTAAGCCACAAACAGTACTCTCTTTAATAGTATTAGCAACAGCTTGTACAGCCTCAAAATCACCTTGACTAGCAACTGGAAAACCAGCTTCAATGACATCAACGCCTAATTTTTCTAATGCCTTAGCAATACGAATTTTTTCGTCTTTAGTCATAGACGCGCCCGGGCTTTGTTCCCCATCACGCAAAGTAGTATCAAAAATAATTAATTTATCAGTCATGATAAAATTCCATAGAAATGTAAAAAAAATATAGATAGATTTTAAAAAAAATGCAACATAAAAATGTTCTAAGCTATACAATGGTCATTTATAAAAATATATATTTTATATGAGGATAAAATGGGTTTATTTGACATGTTTAGTGGTGATAGTCAAGAAATGACACCTCACTTCGCCTTCGCTACTTCGTTGATTTATATGATTAGTGCTGATGGCAAAATTAAAAATGAAGAAGTTGGACAATTACTTGCAGTTTTGGGTGGTGAAGAAAGTGATGGTGCCATTGGTGTTGGTGCCAATAATGGTAAATTGTTAGAACGTGCAATAAAATACAGACAAAAAAATGATGTAGAGAAATTTTTATCTGAAGCCGTTCCAATATTAACTGATGCACAAAAAATGTGTATATTGACTAATATTCTTGATTCATTATTATCAGATGGTCACGTTGCACAAGAAGAACGAGAATTATTTGGTGAATTATTAGAAGCCTTTGAGATTTCAGAAGAACGTTTTAAACCTTTCTTTGATGTTCTAACCCTTAAAAATGATCGCTCTGTTTTTACTAAAACTAATCATCCTAGCAATAAAGCTGGTTATACTGTGAAATTGAAACTTTAATTTAGCTGAAATGGTGGGTTTCGCTTCACTCTGAAATGGTGGGTTTCGTTTCACTCTACCCACCCTACATTAAAAGAAATGAACTATCATACAAATTCAGATTTCTTAATAGCTGTAGGGTGGGTAGAGTGAAGCGAAACCCACCATTTCAGGTTTCTTAGACTTTTAATGATTCAGATAAATGTGGTTGAATACTTTGTAATATTCCCTTGAAAACTTTGGGGCTACCTGCTACAATATTACCAGTTTTTAGATAATTTTGCCCACCGCTAAAATCACTAACTAAACCACCAGCCTCTTGGATTAATAAAACTCCAGCCGCAAAATCCCATTTTTGCAAACCAATTTCCCAAAATCCATCTAAACGCCCTGCTGCAACATAGGCTAAATCTAAAGCCGCTGAACCAGCGCGACGTATATCTGATACTTGTGGGTGTAAAGCTTTAAATGTATTCATATAACATTCAAAATGATGTGGTATTTTAAATGGGAAACCTGTACCTAATAAAGCACCTTGCAAACCACTTAAACCACTTACTCGCATTCTACGATCATTTAATAAAGCACCTTTACCACGTATTCCAGTATATAATTCATCACGTAATGGATCATAAATTACAGCTTGTTCTAAACGTTTTTTATATTTCAAAGCAATAGATACTGAAAAATATGGATGCCCATGTAAAAAGTTTGTAGTTCCATCTAAAGGATCAATTATCCATTGATAATCACTATCAGCTTCATAGTTTCCACTTTCTTCTGCAATAATTGCATCATCTGGATAGGCTTTACGTAAAACCTCAATAATTTCAGCTTCAGCTTGCCTATCAACTTCACTGACAAAATCATTTTTACCTTTAATATCAACTTTTACATCTTTACGTTGTTCTAAATAACGAATAATTACAGCACCAGCACGACGAGCAGCGCGAATTGGAATATTAATATTATGATTCATTAAGTATATCTCTAAAAAAATAGAGATATTATATAACAAGATTTTGCAAATCACCTGTTAAAAATCCATCAATATTTGCCGCTGCAATATTTAATAATCTTTGTCGCGCTGTTTTAGTTGCCCATGCTATATGTGGAGTTATAATGCAATTATCTAATTTAAACAATGGATTATCAGCATTAGGCGGCTCAAAATTTAATACATCTAAAGCCGCACCAGCAATTTGTTTAGTTTCTAAAGCCTTTATTAAAGCAGCTTCATCAACTAAGCCACCTCGACTAGTATTAATTAGAAAAGCAGAAGTTTTCATTAAAGCTAAGCTTTGAACGTTGATTAATTGTTGGGTTTCTAAAGTCTGTGGGCAATGCAAACTTATAACATCACTTTGTTTAAATAAAGTCTCTAAATCTACATGTTTTACATTAGGCGTTGGTTTTGGGTTACGCTGATAAGCTAAAACTGACATTCCAAATGCAGCCGCTAATTTTGCAACAGCGGCTCCAATCGCGCCTAATCCAACTATTCCCATAGTCAAATTTTCTATATCAATAAGCGACTTATCCCAATAACAAAAATCTGCTTGATTACTCCAACGCCCAAATTTTACAGCTTCTGAATGTAAACCAACATGCTTAGTTAATTCTAATAACAAAGCAAATACCATTTGTGCTACTGAATTAGTACCATAACTTGGTACATTAGTAACAACAATATCTCGTGCTTTAGCCGCCTCAATATCAACTACATTATAACCAGTTGCCAAGACACCTATATATTTTAACTTAGCTAATTGACTAATTTCCTTGCTAGTTAATATGGTTTTATTGGTTAATACTATTTCAGCATTAGCAGCGCGTTGCACAACTTGGTTTGGAAGAGTGCGATCATAAATTTCACAATTTCCTAATTTATTTAAAACATCCCAGCTTAAATCGCCGGGGTTGAGAGTGTAAGCGTCTAAAATTACGATATTCATGTTTAACGATGAAAACTAGTTGCACCACAATTTGGACAAACAGGGATAAAATCAGGCTTTTGAAAATGTAAAGCATGATTACAATTATCACAATATAAAACACCTAAAGCTGTTATTTCACCACTATTCCATTGTGTAGCTTGACGAGCGCGTTCTTGAAGATTATTTAATTCCTGCTGTGTTTGATCAACCATAATACTAAACATTTCTAGCAAACGATTTTCAATTAACTCTATATCGAAATTGATCCAATCAACTAAAGCCTTTTCAGTATCAACAATAAATGCAGCGGCATCTTGCAAGTCTCGTCTTAAATAATAACCAATACGCTCAGCCTCAACATGACTCAATTCATTCAACTTAATTGCTGTTTCAATTGCTGCATCAATATGCTGTTGTAAACTATTGTGATTAGCTGATTTTTTAGCATCTTCAATCCGTGCCATCATAGTTTGATAGGCTGGTACTAGTTTTTTCTTCGTATTATCATTCATAATAACTACCTTTTTGTTGTGTCCCATCAGGATAAATAATCAAAAAATTATCATTATTTTTTCTAATCTCAATCTCAGGATTACTAGGTTTATCTCCTTGAATAACCTGATAATCTAAACGACCTTGCAAAATATCATCTGCGTCTGCAACTTCTAATAACACAGACATATTGGCAGGCGCAGGATATAGAGTCTGTTCACGCTTTTGTCCAAGTTCATCTTCAAATATCAAAGCAACAAGATTGTCTTTATTAATCAAACCAATAGAATTTTCTTGATCTATCACTTTTGAAACCAAATCTGGTCTGCCACTATACCACATTTTTTCTGTGGCTGGTACTTGAATATTACCCGCTTCAGTAATACGTACAGTAGGAAGATTCAAATTTGATAAAGCTGTTTCTAATGCCGCTGGAGCTTGTACTGCTGGTTGTGCTAAGATTTCTATGTTTGTTGAAGTCTGAAAATATACAGTTTGACCAATAGAAAGTTGTAAATTTGCTGATTTAGATGTAGCTTGTACTTGAAGTGGATTCACTGCATAGCGAATCCCTTCTATATCAAGATAGACATAACCTGTATCATGTTGTTTGATGGTTAATTTTGATGCAACAAATTCAGGAATACGATTGATAGCTGCTAATATACCCTTGCCATTTACCACAGGATCAGCTGATAAATCTATATTGGAATCAATCTTTGGTAAAGTATTTGTTAGATCAACACCAGTTGGAATATTTTCTATTGTAGTAAAACGTACTCCAATACCTAAATTAATATTTTTGGGGATTTCTACACCATCAGCAATTATAACATTAGTTAATTGGCTTTTTGGTTCAACAACCAAATGTTGTAATACAGCCGGAGAATCTTTATCCCCTTGAATTTTACCAGCAAGTCTGCCACCAGCAATACTGGTATTTTTAGCTAAAATAACATTTTTAATTACAGTGGCAGAACCAGTTACTCTAATTTTCCCTTCTAATCTGCCACCATTCACCGAGGCTCCACGCAATTCTACATCAATTAAAGTAATATCTGATGGTAATATTACATTTTGTTCTAAAATTACATTACTTAATTGTGCCGATTTTTGCACTTCTACGTGATTTAAAATAGCAGGAGAATCCTTATCACCCTCAATCTTAGCTGCAACTTTACCACCTTCTATACGAGTATCAGCATCTAAAGATACATCTTTAATTATGCCAGCATTTTTAATCGTGCCGCTAATAATAACATTGCTTACTTCTGCTGATTCTAACACTTCGACATTATTTAATACAACCGGTGAATCTTTATCACCTTCAACTTTACCCACAACCTTACCATCATCAATTATGATATCTGGTTTTTTTGGAGGCGGAGGAGGTGTAACTATATTCCATTCATAACTAGCCGGGGTTAAATCAACATTACCAGCCTTATCAATAGCTCGTACTTCAAATTTATGTAAGCCATAATTTAAATTATAATAATCAATTGATTGATTACATATATCAAAATTAGCTAAATCAAGTTTACATTCATAGCTGAATGCCTCATCAGCCGAAAACTCAAAATGAGCATCTTTTTTATTGTTTGATGTTGGAGGTTTGGAATTAATAGTCGTATTAGGCGGTGTTTTATCAATATTATAAATTTCACCTTCAGTAAAACTAGCTTTAAGCGGCAGATTACCATTACTAATAGTACCATTATCAATTAAATTTAATTGCAAATTGCCATCACCAGTACCAGTATTTACTGTAACAGTATAAATATCATTACTACCAATCAGCTTGATGATAGAAGCATTATTCACTGTCGCATTGAGAATAAAATCCATCACATCAACGCCGATAACAGCTTCATCGAATCTTACCCTAAAATCAAGCTGATTTAAATTAGTAAGATTAGAAGTTACTCGCTCAATGGCAACAACACTAGAGCAAATCGCGCCACCAGATTTAGCACCAGATAAAATAGCTGCCCCTTTACATTCCTCATAAGCATATTCCAAAATATGCCAAGCATCATTTTTAAGCTCTACTTTAAGCCAACCATAATGCTCTCCATGTTTAAAACCTAAATATTGCGCACCCTGATTCCACCATAATGTCGCTTCACCATCATGAGTCAGAAGCCCACACAATAATTCCTTAGACTCAAATTTAGCATTTGGACCAATTTCTGTTGAGATTAAACCGGGTTGACAAGACATATCATCAGCCGCCATCAACTGAAATTCAGACGAACCAATAGCTTTAGCCATCTTCATCTGCCAAATGCCACCCTTAAAATCTAATAACACTCTTAAATCTACGCGCAATGTAAGCTCTGACTTTGTATCTACTGGCTCCCAATAGATACTAGCCTGCGCATTAATAGTTAGTAAACATAATAAAAATAATGTTTTAAAGGTCATAATACTTCTCGTTCCCACGCTCCAGCGCACTCTCTTATACATAACTTTTTAAGTTTATGATTTAATTATTTAATAAGAATATAATCGTAGGGTGGGTAGAGCGATAGCGAAACCCACCAAATAGTTGTTGTTATAACAATGGCTGTCTCTTATACACATCT
>NZ_MCBX01000039.1 GCF_001723685.1 Candidatus Marithrix sp. Canyon 246 | reverse complement strand
AGATGTGTATAAGAGACAGATATTGTAGGTTGGGCTGACGAAAGGAAGCCCAACGATTCGTGGAATAATTGTGAAATGTTGGGCTTCCTTCCGTCAGCCCAACCTACAGTATGGTGTATAGCTACAAAATTATTGATATTCTATTAAAATATTATCAATTCTAATAGGAGATTTATCATCTCCATAATCAGGCTTACCATAATATCCAATTCCTAAATAACTAAAATTAGCTAAAACAAAATCAACATTTGTTTTTGAATATATTGAATTTTTTGTTGATAAGTTTACAATTTCAATATCTGCTTTACTATTATCATCTATTTTAAGTTTAATAGTGTACCAAACATTGTTATCAATTCGTGGTGAATAATATTGTTTGCCGCTATTATCATAAATTCCGATTTGTTTTACATAATTATTTCTATAAGCATTATCTATGCTAAATATTGCTTTATTATTTTCAGCACCTAACTCTGTTGGTTCATTTGCATAAAATCTAACACCGGGATATGTTCCCCAATCTTGATTTTCAAATAGAATATCTAATTCTATTGATAATGCTTTATTGCTATCAAATGTTGTAAATTTTGGAGAATATGCCCAATATTTATCATTTAAGTTATCTCTAGTTTCAACTCTATAGTATCCATCAGTTTCATTCCAAGTTGCTTTTCCTGTTGTTGATAAGGAAGTATAATTTGGATTGCTTGTAAAATTTTCGCTATAAATGATATTGGTTTTTTGAATTACAACAATTAATGTCTCACTCTCATTACCCCTATCATCTTTCAAACTAATAGAAAAACTCTTATCCCCAGATTTTCCACTTGTATCAAGTGTAACCTTAACTTTCCCAGTTGAATCAATAGTTTTACCACTATTTTTTCCATTTACAAAAACAGTTGTTCCAACTTTGCCATTAACTTCAATTTCTACAGTGTCATCTTTAGTTGTTGTTGGGATTGTTGTTAAGGTTGGTTTTTGAATTGGTTCTACTGAACTTTCACAACTATCAGTTTTTGTCATATTATCAACATGAAAGATTGGATAAGCTACATGCCGCTGCTTCATGCTGACATCTTTATAATATATGGATTCTCCTTGAATTCCATCACCAAACTTAGCAATAGTAGTAACTTCAAAGCAAGGAATCTTGACTGATCTGGTTTTATGATCATACAAAATATAGCCGCTAGCATCATCTCCATTAAATGTGTTCTTGAAATTGATACTCCAAGGGATTAACTCAAATATTAGCTTGGTTTTTTCCTGTAATTGAACGTCAAAGATTCCTTTATTATCAGTTTCTTTACCAGTGAATTCATCTATAAAAGGAACCAAAACACCTTCCAAAGCTAGTGTTTTGGTTTTGGAATCATAAATGGCTTTTGAAGAAACCTCATCAGCCACAGCATTGCCGCTTAATGCAGCAAATACCAGTATAATATTTATTAGTTTATTTTTGGTCATAAAATTTTATGATGTTAATATGGAAAAACATAAGAAACAATATTTGAAATGGCCTGTTTGTGATAGTATGGGCCATTCATTGGAATTCAAGAGATTATAGTATAAATCTTTTAACATATTTACATAATATTAAGTACAGCGAATTACGTGGATAAACTAATAAGGCGAAAAGATTTTAATTCGTTTATCCACGTAATTCGCTGTACTCATATTAGAATGAAACTATATTTAACTTAATTTGCGCATCAATAATATATGCCCATAACCATTATTATAACCCCGATTACCAGTTTCAAAACTTAAAACCAGCCACCCACCTTCTTCTCCTTCATCATTAGGCGTAGCTGAACAATACCAACCAGAATGAATATTAGGAAAATAACGTTTATTTATTATGCCTTGATCGTTAATTAAAGTTTCTAATTCGGTTATCGTGGGTAAACACCAATCGTTATAAGCAGCTAATTGTATTTGATTAATAGTTTCAACATGTTCAGTTGTATCAGTATAAGTATTTTTGCCATCTTGTAAGCCACTATCATTGGTTTTCATTTCCCACATAAAACCAGTTTCATGATCTATAATCGCCACCCATTGCCTTGCATCTTCAGCTAATATTTGCCCATCAGCGTCTAACTTAGTAAACCGATAGCGGCGTTGATAAATATCAGCTCTTAAATGTTTTAGATCTTCTAATATTGCCGCTAAAGTTTGATTAACTTGTTCTAACTGATTATCTTTCACTTCTGGTTGCGCCTGCAATACTGATAACAATATAGATAAACCCATACCAATAATAGAAGTGATAAAAGCGAATTTTAAACCTTCCAATAAAAAAGGTACACTAGCCACAATATTACTAGTATTAAAATTCACTAAACCTACAACAATACCTATAAAAGTTCCAAAAATACCTATACTAACAATTATTGATTGATAATCAATATGTTCTCCAGTCAAAAATGTCCAATGATCCCTAATTGCTAGCCATAACATGAAACCACCAAAAATAGAAATAATTATTTGATTATCTATTGCCATTCTGCAAACTCCTTTTGAGATTGTTTTAAAATTTGATGTAATTTTTCTTCAGCTTTTGTCACAATTTTAAATTCAACCCGGCGCGATTTATCAGCATTTTCTGATCCATCGGCATTAAATATGCGTTTAGAAAAGGATAAACCATTAGCTTTTAATACTTGTTGTAACCAATTTCGTTGCTGAGTTTGATTGGCAAATAAGGAATAACAATATTTTAATGTAGATAAAGCGCGTTGTTGTGATAATTCGACATTTTTTATATAACGAATATTAATATTGGTACTATTCAACCAGTCACTTGAAGTATGCCCTTCTATTTGAATCGCTTTAATTTCATTACTATAAGTTTGTATAATTTTTATATAACGCGGAAAAAATATATTTAATATAGCTTTAAATTTAACACCTAATTCACTTTTACCAGTTTGAAATAAAACATTAGGCGATTTAAAACGTATAGTATTATCTTTTAAAATTTCAGCATTCCAATTCTTTAAGTCTGGTTTAAATTCGATGGATAAATCATGATGCAAATTTTTACGAGCCTGCTCCGAGATTAAAGCTATTTTAGTCATAGCGTCATTTTGACGCTGCACATTAATCATAAAAGCAATAGCAATAAATAAAAATATCATCATCAAACCTGACATTAAATCAGCAATACTTAAATATTGTTTACTCATATTGTCACCATAAATAAATTAAAAAAATAGTAGTTGGCGGCATTAGTATAATACTAATGTCTTCTGCTTATGCCAAACCACCTCATAAACCCAACCTAGTTGATAATGGCAACCGTTGGACAATCACTGCCTATAATGATGCTTCTCTAGTGCATAGACAAATGGCAACACAAGGTTTGTGCTTTAAATTTGTCAGCAATGTAGGCAGCCATCAACGTTATACTTGGTATTCTGATACATTTCCAGATTGGAATGGCTGGGCAAGCCAAGAAGGCGATCAAATAAAAATGTACGGTGATTATGCTAAAGATGTTGGACATGATGGCATAAACTGGGAAATTGTAACAGAAGATCGTCCAAATACCAAAGCTATGGGTTATGGACATTGGACTGAATGGCGCGAAAACGGTAAGTTTGGAGTCACTATTGTATTTGCCAATGCAAAGTTACAAAGAATTGGTAATTGTAATAAGAAATTTGAAGAATCATCTGCTTTGCCATTAGAAAAATCTGATCCAATGGGTATTGAAACAAGCGAAAAAACTCCAGAAGCTCTCACAACTTCAGTACAATAGGAAACAATTACCATGTTAAAGCAAAAAATAGTATCAATCACAACATCACTAGTAATGTTAAGCGGCTTAGCACTTTCATCACAAAGCTATGCCTCACCACCATATAGCCCAGACTTGGTAACACCAAGTGATCGCTGGAAATTAACTTTATATTGGGATAGATCAGCTACCCATGATCAAATACCCTTTGTGCAACCATACCTTTGCTTTAAAGATCTTGGAGCAGATGATGAACAAGAAGCATATAAATGGGAAGCTTTACCTGCAAACTTAGGATCAGGAACTAGCACTCAGGAAGGTGATCAAATAGTAACTAATGGTAAATTATTTGGTTTTAATTTTGATATGCAATGGGAAATATATACCAGAGACGAAGGGGCAGGGCATATAAGAGCATGGCATCCTAATAATCCTTCAAATGGCTTTACTCTCAACATAACAATGAAAAGAGATGCTAAAAAATGTAAATAATAATTAACAGACCTGACAGGTTTTTAAAACCTGTCAGGTCTAAAGCTATTTATTACGCCATACCTTTACAACACAATCTAAATTATCAATTTTCAATAAAATACCAGTTAGTTCTGTAATATTATTCACTTCTAATTCATATTTTAGATATGCGCGATTCTCAGTTTTATTAGTTTTAGTATTAGTAGCCAAAATATTAATGTTTTCTTGGGAAAACATCTCACTAATCTCACCTAACAAACCGATTTTATCATCAGCAATAACTTCAATATCTACATAAGGTGTTAAATTAATTTCTTGTTTAAATGTATCAGCAATCCGTTTCATTGCAATTTCTCCTCTACCGATAGCAGCTAATAACTCATTAACAGAATCAATATTCAATTGTTCTGCTAAATTATCAATTTTATAATTTTGAATATTTAAGCATTGCAATAAACAATCCAATAATTGTCGCCCATCTAAAATATGTTGCTTATTATCTTGTTTTTTAAACCAATTCCTTATACTATCACGCGCTTCTTTAGTTTTCAAATGGTCGGGTTGTGTCAACCAATAACGTTTAGGACTTTCTTCTTTTATAGTCAAAATATTAACTACATCTCCACTTTTTAAACTATAATTAAGTGGTACCTTTTTATTATTAACTTTCACACCATTACAACGATGACCTAATTTACTATGTAAGGCATAAGCAAAATCTAATGGCTTTGAACCTTGCGGCAAATCAATAACTTGACCTTGCGGTGATAAAACATAAACATTTTCATCAAACATATCTGATTTAAACTGTTCAAGAAAATCATTAACATCACCATCTTCATCATTCCATTGTAAAATGTGTCGTAATCCTGCTAACCTTTGTTCAAAATTATCATTATATTCACTATCACCCTCTTTATAACGCCAATGTGAAGCTACTCCAAATTCTGCATGATTGTGCATTTCATCTGTACGAATTTGTACTTCAAAAATTTTTTTATCAGGACCAATGACTGCTGTATGTAATGATTGATAATTATTGGGTTTCGGATTACTTATATAATCATCAAATTCAGTTGGCAATGGTTGCCATTGTTGATGAACTATTCTTAATGTGGCATAACATTCTGGTATTGTATTCACAATCACACGTACAGCGCGAACATCAAAAACTTCTTGAAAATCAAGTCCTTTTTTCTTCATTTTACGCCATATACTATAAATATGTTTCGGACGACCAGATAGTTCTGCCTTAATACCTGCATTATCCAATGCTAATAATAATTTATCCAGAACTTGTTGAATATATTTTTCTCTATCAACTCGCCTTTCATCCAAAAATTGTGCAATTTCTTTATAATTTTCAGGCTCTAAATAACGTAAAGACCAATCTTCTAATTCCCATTTTATTTGCCACATACCTAGTCGATTGGCAAGTGGTGCAAATAAGTCTAAAGTTTCACGTGCTATACGCCGCTGTTTTTCTACATTGTGATCACGTAAAGCACGCATATTATCTAAACGATCAGCTAATTTAATTAAAATGACTCGCACATCTTCAGCCATAGCTAACAGCATATTGCGCAAACGTTCAGTATCAACTTTATTATGAATAACCTTATGTTTATTATCGTTTAGCTCCTCAATAAATTTCATTTTATCAACGCCATCAACTAACTGACTAACCTTACTACCAAAACGTTGCTCAATTTCATCAAGTAATGTTGGTTGTGTTTCTACAATGTCATGTAAAATGCCAGCAATTAACACATCAGTATTCATACCTAATTGAGCTAAAATATCTGTAACTTTAATTAGGTGATCAATATCAGATTTATGAAATTTTTTAGCAAAATTACAAGCAGTTAAAATTAGTCGTTGTTTGAGGAGATCATCAGTAAGACTTTTCACCCATATTTTAAGTTTTGAATTATCATTTTTGCAGTCTTTTAAGATGGGATTTGTTGTATCAACCATAGAAAGTTTACCAACATGTATAAACCTGACAGGTTTTTAAAACCTGTCAGGTTTTGTAAATATTATATTAATTATTAGCAGCGCGATTAGCAATTAAATCGTCAACTACACTAGGATCAGCTAAAGTAGAGGTATCACCTAAATTCTCAATTTCATTAGCAGCAATTTTACGCAAAATACGACGCATAATTTTACCTGAACGAGTTTTAGGTAAACCGGGTGCCCATTGAATTACATCTGGAGCCGCTATTGGTCCAATTTCTTTACGTACCTGTTTAACTAAAGATTTACGTAATTCATCACTTGGTTCCTGATCAGCCATTAAAGTCACATAAGCATAAATACCTTGACCTTTAATATCATGAGGATAACCTACAACTGCTGCTTCTGCCACCGCTTCATGTAACACTAAAGCACTTTCTACTTCAGCAGTTCCCATACGATGCCCAGAAACATTAATCACATCATCTACACGCCCAGTAATCCAATAATAACCATCTTCATCACGACGCGCCCCATCGCCAGTAAAATAATTACCCGGATAAGTTGAAAAATAAGTATCTATAAAACGTTGATGATCACCAAAAATAGTACGCATTTGACCCGGCCAAGAATCAGTAATAATTAAATTACCATCTACAATCTCCGGTTGAATTCCAAAAAATGGTAGAGTAGCAGAACCCGGTTTTAATTTCATAGCTCCCGGTAAAGGAGATATTAAAATACCACCAGTTTCAGTTTGCCACCAAGTATCAACAATTGGACAACGCCCATTACCAACTACATTATAATACCACTCCCAAGCTTCAGGATTAATAGGTTCTCCGACACTACCTAATACACGCAAACTCTTACGACTAGTAGCTGTAACAGGATCATTACCCTTACTCATCAAAGCACGAATTGCAGTAGGAGCTGTATAGAAAATACTCACTTGATGCTTATCTACAACCTGCCAAAAACGACTAGCGTCAGGATAAGTAGGAACACCTTCAAACATTAAAGTGGTAGCAGCATTAGCAAGTGGACCATAAATAATATAGGAATGACCAGTAATCCAACCTACATCAGCAGTACACCAATAGACATCATTATCCTGATAATCAAAAATATATTTATGAGTAATAGCAGCGTAGAGGAGATAACCGCCGGTTGTATGTAAAACACCTTTAGGTTTACCAGTAGAACCGGAAGTATAAAGAATAAATAATGGATCTTCAGCATCCATTTCTTCAGGAGGACAATCAGCAGAAACTGCTTCTATTTCTTGATGATACCAAATATCACGACCATCTTTCCAAGCATCATGAGATCCAGTATTTTGAACTACAATAACAGAACTTACATCTGGGCAATCATTTAAAGCTTTATCAACATTAGCTTTTAAAGGAACAGCACGCCCACCGCGTTTACCTTCATCAGCAGTTATAACAACTTCACAACCAGAATCTAAAATACGATCCTTCAAAGCCTCTGGAGAAAAACCACCAAATACCACAGAATGAACCGCACCAATACGACTACAAGCCAACATTGCTACAGCGGCTTCAGGAATCATCGGCAAATAAATACAAACTCGATCGCCTTTCTTAACTCCTTGTTGTTTCAGGACATTAGCTAATCTGCAAACTTTTTCATATAAATCACGATAAGTAATTTTTTGATCTACAGCAGGATCATCACCTTCCCATATAATAGCTACTTGATCACCGCGCGTTTCCAGATGACGATCTAAGCAATTATAAGAAACATTTAATTTCGCTCCTTCAAACCAACGAATTTTTCCTTCATCGAAATTACAATCTTGAACTTGATCCCATTCTTTAAACCAAGTCAAAAATGTTTTAGCTTGTTCTGCCCAAAATGTTTCTGGATCAGATATTGACTGATCATACATTTCCTGATATTTTTCATAAGAAATATTTGACACTTTACTTTTCTCCTTTTAATTAAAAGCTCACACAAAGCAATCAGGATATGCAATAATTATTCTAATAATAACATTATATAGTATTTTTTTACATGTATCAAAAACTTTTTATACTGCACATCTGCTTTATAAGTTTAACAGTAAATGCTGATAATTCAACAGAAATCAAAAAATCATTAGAATTAACAAGTCTTAGTGATTGGCATTTATTACATCGTCAACTAGATAAAGCCAAATATTACTCAAAGCAAAGTATTGACTTAGCCTGTAAGGTTTCACAACCACTTGCCTGCGCAACTGCATTAAATAATCAAGCCAATATCCTTGCTATTGAAGGGTATTATACAGACGCTATTAAAATATATCAACAAAGTTTAACATTAGCCACTAATTCACCTGTACTTTATGCTACAATCCTAGCTAATATTTTACAAATACAAACAACTACAGAAGTTACATTCAATCAAGTATTATCACATATGCAAGCCTTGCCAAATAGTAAGGAAAAAATATTTGGACTACTAAAACTAGCTTATATAGCTATAGAAACCTCAAGCGAACAAGCCTACAAGATATTACAAACAGTAAAAAAAATAGCACCAGATAACGCTTATATGAAAGGATACTTAGGAAAATTATATGAAAAAAATCACAGATACCAAGAAGCAGAATATCTAACCAGACAAGCAATATTTTTAAGCGACTCAGCACCAGAGATGTTGTATCTATGGCAATCGCAACTAGGGAGATTACGTAATAAACAACATGACTTAATGGGCGCGATTAAAGCATACCAACAAGCAGTAAAACACTTACAAAATATACGTCAAGCAATATTAGGAGGCTATCGAAATCCACCACAACCACGGTATGAAAATACCGATGCTGTTTATTTTGACTTAGCTGATTTATGGTTACAATATGCGCGTACAAATCCTAATAAGCGTCAAGCGGCACTAGAAAAAGCCAGACAAATATTAGAACTATTAAAAACCGTAGAATTAGAAAATTATTTTAAAGATGACTGTGTTACCACACTAAAACCCATCAGCATAGATAACAATACAGCAGTATTATATCCAATGATATTTAGAGATCGCGTAGAATTATTACTAAATTTTTCAGATAACAAAATACAACAATTTACAATCACAACTCCCCAAGCAAACCAAAAGCATCTGCGTCAATTAGTTAATAACTTTCAAGAACAATTAAGAAACCCTAATAGTAACTATCGTCGATTACTAATTAATGCTCAAACACTATATGACATACTGATTAAAAAAACAGTAGCAGAACTAAAAAAACACCACATTACAACTTTAATTATAATTCCAGACATGTTATTACGTACCATTCCATTTGCCGCCTTACATGATGGCAATAATTTCTTAATATCTAAATACGCCCTTGCAATAACACCGGGATTAACTCTAACAGATACTCCTAAAAAACTAAAACTAAAAAATATCAACATGCTAATGGCAGGATTATCTAAATCAGTACAAGGCTTTGCACCATTACCCAATGCTTTAAATACAATTAAAGCCATAGAAAAACAACAACTTTGCCCTAATATTCCATACACTTCTCTAACCAATCAAATATTTACCACAAAAAATATTAACAACCAACTTAACAAAAAAGATTATAAAATTGTCTATTTTGCAACACATGGAAAATTTGAACCCAATTCAAATCGAAGTTTTTTATTAACATATGATCAAAAACTGAACTTAAATGAATTGGAGCAATTAATTAAATTAAACAATGATCAACCAATAGAATTACTAATTCTTAGTGCCTGTGAAACAGCAGTCGGTGATACACAAGCCGCTTTAGGTTTAGCAGGAATTGCGATCAAAGCCGGTGCCAGAAGTGCTATCGCAAGTTTATGGCAAGTTAGTGAAACATCAACTAGTAAATTAATGACAGCTTTTTATAAACAAATTTGTAATAATACTTATATTTCTAAAGCATTATCCTTTGCTAAAGCACAAACAACTTTAATGACTCAATACAAACATCCATATTACTGGGCTGGTTTTTTATTAATTGGAAATTGGAATTAAAATGCGTATTTTTATTGCCATAATATTATTAACTATAACTACTATATCACTCGCTAATACTGAAACAGAAGCATCAGAAAGTACACACTTTATTATACTCATTGATGATTCTAAGACACTTAAAACTCATACCAATAGAATGATTCAAAGTCTGCCAGCAATTTTATTTGATGGTGTTCACAAAAAACAAGGCGTAGGTAGCAGACTACCTACATATAAACCTAAAATTGATTATATATCCTTAGTTTTCTTTGGAATAAATAAAAAATCATCTAAACAATGTCAAGCTCAACATTCATTCTCAGTCTTACCTGAAGATCTGTTTTATTGGCAAAAAGTTGCTAATAGAAATTTTACCAAATCCAGATTTCGCCAATTTTTGAAAAAAACCTTAAAAAAACCATGCCGTTTTAAAAGTTTTACTGCCCCAGTTTTTACCGCAGAATCTCTAATTATTTCCTCTGTGCAAAATCAAGCTGATTTAGCTTTTTCTGCCTCCAGAACCTTCGTATTATTATTAAGTAATGAACGTTATAAAACGGAAAAAAGCCCTAGAAAAGAATTATCTTCTTTTCTATATAAAAGAATGAAAGACAAACAAAAAGTACTAAAATTAATAAAACCAATCAGAAAAACTTTTAATTTAAGAAAATCTAAAAATGATATTTTTACATTGCGTAATAGTGTACGTAATCGTTTTTTACGAGGAGGGCGTAAGGAAAATGAACATATACTTGGAAAGGCGTTTCCCTTAACATTTAGAATCACAGAATTTGATTCTCCATTTCAAGCAGAACTTAATTCTTATATTGATATGCCTAAACAAGTTCAATTAGAACCTTTAGCAATTTCTTCTGAAAAATTACGTATGATTCCTGTAACAGAATCAATAATTACAGTAAAAAAATCCAAAGCATTAGATCATTACAAAATGGAAATTAAATTCATTGATGATAAAGGAAAATTATTTCCACCTGAACAATCTTCATTAAAAACAATAATCTACTTTGATAAATGTAAGTCTTGCATAAAACAAAGCACAGGTATTCAGCTACCTGTATTTAAAGAAATTCGCCCTGAACTTCTAACTATTCCTGTTGAATCTTCAATCAAACTAAATTCGATGTTGTTTCAAATTTCATTTCATGAAACACGCGATATTACTAAATCAAACATCATAAAAACTGCATGGCAGAAAATTAAAATTAGCGATGCTCCTGTATTCACAATTGCTGCAAATAATATTTTTCCTGCCATGACATTGAATAATCAACAATTAGTAAATCAATGGATAAAAAGTGATGTAAATGGATTAACTCAAACTGTTGCAAAAAAACGTATAGAAGCGACTAGAGTCTTTTGGATACAATCTATATATATATTAATAATAATAATCTTTATAATTACAATTATATATGTATTAATATATTATACCCAATATCCATTTCAACCTATATTAAAATGGAATCAAAAAGACGATGTAGAACTTGACCAAAAACCAATAGCACCTACTTGTTTAGGTAAAATAACTTTAGAAAATACAGGTAAATTTATATGGCCTCTTTCTTTAATCATGGTCAGACAACCCCATCATAAAGCCACAATATCACTTTTATATAAAAAATTATCTGATTATGGAATAATTGTTAATAAAGGAGTTATTGCTTTAGGCTTTGCTCAAGAAACACGTTCACAAAGTTTAAGATTAGTACGTGATATAAAACAAAAAATTACACACAATCGTTCAATTTATGTATATTTTGATACTAATGTCATTAGTGAAATTAATGATTTCAATTCAGAACGTCCAATTAAAGCATGGATTGAAATCTGTTGGGGTAAAAACCAATCAGTACGCCAAGAAATTGAATTCAATATTAAAACTAGTAAAAAAATCTAATTTATGTTAAAATTGAAATTATCTATTGTAACTCTAGCTAGTGGTTTAGCTTTTTATTTTTATCAAGGATCATTAGCGACACAAGCTGCTTTATATGGTGGTTGTATTGTAATATTTAATGTGTGGTTTACAAATCGTAGAATGCGAGCTGCCGACGAAATTGCTAAAATAGCACCGGGTAAAGAAGTTACCGTATTTTATGTTGCCGCGATTCAACGGTTTATTTATACATTAGGATTCTTTATATTAGGTATGGGGGGCTTGCTTAAACTACCTCCCGTACCTATGATAACCACGTTTACTATTGTCTATTTAACTTATCTCATAATATCTAAGGAGTAGAAACGTGGAACAAGGTCCGGGTCCCGTTGAATATATTCAACATCATTTAACTAATCTATCTGTTGGTGAAGGTTTTTTAACATTTCATATAGATAGCTTTTTAGTCGGTCTTATGTTAGCAGGAGTATTAGCATGGACTGCCAAAAAAGTTGGTAGTAATTTAGATCCTGACAAACCAACTGGGTTACAAAATTTATTAGAAACGGTCATAGAGTTTATTGATAAGCAAGTAAAAGATGCTTTTGTAGGTTATAACCCACTAATTGCGCCTTTAGCTTTTACCATATTCGCATGGGTGTTTTTAATGAATGCAATGGATTTAATTCCAGTAGATTTATTACCTTTAATAGCTAGTTGGATGGGAATTCATTATTTAAAAGTTGTTCCTACAGCTAATTTAGATACTCCCTTAGCACTTGCTGGTAGCGTGTTTGTACTAATAGTTTTTTATAACATAAAAATTAAAGGTGGACTTGGATATATAAAAATGTTTTTATTTCATCCATTCCCATCTAGTAATTTAGTAGTTAAGATCATATTAATACCTTTTAATATATTGATGACTACCATTGAAGAATTAGCAAAACCTGTTAGTATGGGCTTGCGTTTATTTGGTAATATGTTTGCTGGCGAATTGATTTTTGTATTAATAGCCTTATTACCTTGGTGGATTCAATTTTTACCCGGTGGTATATGGGCAATTTTCCATATTCTCATCATTACTTTACAAGCTTTTATTTTCATGCTATTAACCGTAGTATATTTAAGCATGGCTCATCAATCACTTGATGAACATTAATTCAAAATTACAAGGAGACTATTGAATGACAGAAGTAACCCCTCAGATGATTACAGAACTTTATAGTTCTACCGCTATTACTGTTGGTATTATGTTAGCCGCTGCTGGTTTTGGTTCAGCAGTTGGCTGGGCTTTAATTTGTGCAAAATACTTAGAAGGTATTGCTAGACAACCTGAAATGAGACCACAATTAATGGTACAAATGTTATTTAGTGGCGGTTTAGTTGAAGCATTTCCTATGATTGTATTAGGTATGGCTATGTGGTTTGTTTTTGCCAATCCATTTATTGGTGCAGTAAAATCTGCTATCGGCGGTTAAACGGGGTTTAATGTGAGTATCACGATCACTCTGTTTGGACAGATTCTCACATTTATTGTGTTAGTCTGGTTCATAAGTAAATTTTTATGGTACCCCATCATTCAGATGATGGAAGAACGTTCTAACCGGATTGCTGATGGTTTAGCAGCGGCTGAACGGGGTCAACATGATTTAGAATTAGCAGCAAAAGGAGCGTCTGAACGCTTACGTGAAGCTAAACAAGATGCAATGGAAATTGTAGCTAATGCTCATAAACAAGCTAGTCAAATTATTGAAGACTCAAAACAAAAAGCACGTGTTGAAGGTGAGCATCAATTAGAAATTGCTCGTACTGAAATTGAACAAGAAAGTCATCGTGCAAAGGAAAATTTGCGTACACAAGTTGTACATTTAGCATTAGCAGGTGCGGAAAAAATTTTAGAGCGTGAAATTGATTCAGCAGCTCATGATGAATTCCTCAATAAAATGGTTAAAGCTCTATAGGTTCACTTATGGCAGAACTTACAAGTTTAGCGCGTCCATATGCTGAAGCTGTTTTTGAATTAGCAGTGGAAGCGGATAATATTGATCAATGGTCAGCTAATTTAAATTTATTAGCTGCTGTTGTTAAAGATCCAATGATGGTTGAAGTAATTAGTAATCCACATGTAGATAAAATGACCTTGACCAATATCTGGTTAGATATTTGTGAAGGTCAATTAAGTGAAGCTGGCAAAAATTTGCTTAAAATGATTATTGAAAATAAGCGGTTAGCTATTATACCGTCATTATTTACTCAATATCAACATTTAAAAGCTGAACATCAAGGATATATCACAGTGGAAATAGCGTCACCATATCCGCTTCATGACGCACAAATAGAAAATATAAAAGACGTTTTACAACAACGTTTCGGTAAAACCGTTGAAATTGACCAGACAATTGATGAAAGCCTTTTAGGAGGTTGGTTAATTCGTACAGGTGATCAAATTATCGATATGTCGATTAAAGGACGTTTTCAACAATTAACCACCGAATTAAGCCGTTAAAGCGAGAAAATATACAATGCAATTGAATTCCTCTGAAATTAGCGAATTAATTAAAAGGAAAATTCAAAATTATGAATTAGACACGGAATCACGCAGTGAAGGTTCCATTGTCAGTATCAGTGATGGTATTGTCCGTATTCACGGACTTGCTGATGCACTACAGGGAGAAATGCTTGAATTTCCCGGTGGTTCTTTTGGAATGGCACTTAACTTAGAACGAGATTCAGTTGGTGCTGTTGTATTAGGTTCTTATGAACACTTGACTGAAGGTGATAAAGTTCAGTCAACTGGTCGTATTTTAGAAGTTCCTGTAGGTGAAGCCTTATTGGGTCGTGTTGTTAATTCTTTAGGTAATCCTATAGATGGTAAAGGGGCTGTTGACACTAATGATAGTCTGCCTTTAGAACGAATTGCACCGGGGGTTATTAGTCGTAAATCAGTTAATGAACCGGTACAAACTGGTATTAAAGCTATCGACGCAATGGTACCTGTTGGACGTGGACAACGTGAATTAATCATTGGTGATCGTCAAACTGGTAAAACTGCTTTAGCGATTGATACTATAATCAACCAAAAAGGCACAGGCATAAAATGTATCTATGTGGCTGTAGGTCAAAAAGCATCATCAGTAGCTAATGTAGTTCAAAAGTTAGAAGAACATGATGCAATGGCACACACCATTATAGTTGCTGCTAATGCTTCTGATCCTGCATCTATGCAATTTATTGCACCTTATGCTGGTTGTGCAATGGGTGAATATTTCCGTGATCGCGGCGAAGATGCTTTGATTATTTATGATGATTTAACCAAGCAAGCTTGGGCTTATCGTCAAGTATCATTGTTATTACGTCGTCCACCCGGGCGTGAAGCATATCCCGGTGATGTATTTTATCTACATTCTCGTTTACTTGAACGGGCAGCACGTGTTAATGCTGACTATGTTGAGAAAATGACCAATGGGGAAGTAAAAGGTAAAACTGGATCCTTAACAGCATTGCCAATAATTGAAACACAAGCTGGTGACGTATCAGCCTTTGTGCCTACTAATGTGATTTCGATTACTGACGGGCAAATTTTCTTAGAAACTGATTTATTTAATGCTGGTATTCGTCCAGCTATTAATGCTGGTTTATCAGTGTCTCGTGTTGGTGGAGCTGCTCAGACCAAAATCATTAAAAAATTAGGTGGCGGTATTCGCTTAGATTTAGCGCAATATCGTGAATTAGCAGCTTTTGCACAATTTGCTTCTGACTTAGATGAAAAAACCCGTCAACAAATTGAACGTGGTCAAAGAG
The DNA here is from genome assembly GCF_001723685.1 of Candidatus Marithrix sp. Canyon 246. Lineage (GTDB taxonomy): Bacteria > Pseudomonadota > Gammaproteobacteria > Beggiatoales > Beggiatoaceae > Marithrix. The sequence continues at coordinate 39,110 of NZ_MCBX01000039.1, read as the reverse complement.
TCACTGAGTTAATGAAACAAAAGCAATATTCACCATTAACAGTAGCAGAAGTGGCAGTATCTTTATATGCGGCTAATGAAGGTTATTTAGATGATGTTGAAGTCAAAAAAGTAGTTGCTTTTGAAGAAGCATTACATAGTTATATGGCAAATCAACATGCTGAATTGCTGCAAAAAGTAAATGACACTGGCGATTATACTGATGATATAACTAAAGGCTTTAAAAAAGCTTTAGAAGATTTTAAAGCTAATTATAATTGGTAATTTATGCCCTAATTCTTAATCCCATATGGGATTAAGAAAAGGATCATTTGTGATGTCCAAACAAACATTAATTTCTAGGTTAGAGCAACCGAAAAATTATATCAATCTATACCAAACTATTATTGCAGGAGCTAATCCAACATTCTTAGAGAAATTGCTGGGAATAATTAACTTAGCAAATGTTGCTAATCAACGTAGAATTGATAGGATAAAAAAACATCTCACTGAGATGGAACAAAAGCAGGAACAAGCCTCAGAAATTTTACAAGAAGTAATAGAATTTAGTTCAAAGCAACAACAAAATTCCGATCAAGAAAATAAACTATGTATTGGTGATGTTATGCGGCTTGAAGAAGAAATTAAAATTCAAAAAAGCAAAGTTAAAGTTGTCATTAAATCCTGTCAAAAAACAATAAAATATATAAAGAAAAAACAGAGTTTACCCAGTAATTATTTAGATTGGACATGGATGCATTTAGATGCAATTTATACTGATTCAAATACCAAAACAGAAACTAGAGTTAGGCATCAAGAAAGATGGCGCTTAGTTTTGGAAGAAATTGAAAATGAAAGAATGATCGCCACTAAACTTCGTAGTGCTGAAGTATGCAGGCGTTTATCTTCTATATCAGAACAACTTTATAATCAAACATTAAATTCTGCAAAACGAGAACATGTATTAGTTAATGAACGTTTTGGGCTATTAAAACTAATGATTGAAATGGGTGATGTATCAAAAATTAATAATTTTTTTGGTGAGAAAGTGCATGGATCATCATTAGATGAATTTGCTGCAGAAATCAAACAAATGGAATTTAAAGTCAATGACATCAAAGAAACCTAGTTATAAACAATAGATTATGGCAAGTGGCAAAGAAATACGCACTAAAATAGTTAGCGTTAAAAATACTCAAAAAATTACCCGTGCAATGGAAATGGTTGCTGCCAGTAAGATGCGTCGCGCACAAGAAAGAATGGAGCATTCACGTCCATATGCAAACAAAATGCATCAAGTTATTAATCATCTAGCATATGCTCATTCTGAATATAAACATGCTTATATGGAAGCGCGTGAAGTTAAACGTGTTGGTGTGATTATTGTTTCTTCAGATCGTGGTTTATGTGGCGGCTTAAATACAAATTTATTCAAAACTACACTTTCATCAATGAAAGAATGGAATGACCAAGGTTTTGAAGTTGATTTATGTACCATTGGAAATAAAGCGGCAGGATTTTTTAGAAGACTAAGTAGTAATATAATTGGACAAGCTAGTGATTTAGGTGATCGCCCCAAGCTTGAGGATATTATTGGTACAGTTAAAGTCATGTTAGATAAATATAATGAAGGTAAAATTGATAAACTCTTCATTATTTATAATAAATTTATCAATACTATGACACAGCAACAAACTGTGCAACAAATAGTACCAATTACAGCAGATGAAAAAGATGAGAAGCTGGTTCATCATTGGGATTATATTTATGAGCCTACAGCTGAAGATGTATTGGAAGCATTATTAATACGTTATGTTGAATCACTAGTTTATCAAGCTATAGTTGAAAATATCGCTTGCGAACAATCAGCCCGTATGGTTGCTATGAAAAGTGCCTCAGATAATGCTGGTGATTTAATTGGTGACTTGGAATTAGCCTATAATAAGGCGCGTCAAGCAGCAATTACACAAGAGTTATCTGAAATAGTTAGTGGGGCTGCGGCAGTCTAAAACATACATTACAAGAATATTAAGAGGAATGTGAGAACATGAGTTCTGGCAAAATTGTACAGATTATTGGTGCAGTAGTTGATGTGGAATTTCCGCGTGATGCGATACCACAAATTTATGATGCTTTATTAGTAGATGAAAAAGGTTTAACCCTAGAAGTACAACAGCAATTGGGAGACGGTATTGTTCGTACCATTGCTATGGGTACTACTGATGGAATGAAACGTGAGTTATCAGTTACTAATACTGGTAAACCGATTCAAATGCCTGTGGGTCAAAATACCTTGGGTAGGATTATGGATGTTTTAGGTAATCCTATAGATGAAAAAGGTCCTATTTTTCAAGAAGGTGAAGAAAACACAGCTTCTATTCATCGTAAAGCACCTGCTTTTGATGAACTTTCTACTAGTAATGAACTTTTAGAAACTGGAATTAAAGTTATTGATTTAATTTGCCCCTTTGCAAAAGGTGGTAAGGTTGGATTATTTGGCGGTGCTGGTGTTGGTAAAACCGTCAATATGATGGAACTAATTCGTAACATTGCTATCGAACATAGTGGTTTTTCTGTATTTGCGGGTGTAGGTGAACGTACTCGTGAAGGTAATGATTTTTATCATGAAATGACCGAAAGTAAGGTTTTGGATAAAGTTTCATTGGTTTATGGTCAAATGAATGAACCTCCGGGTAACAGATTGCGCGTTGCTTTATCTGGTTTGACTATGGCAGAACATTTCCGTGACGAGGGTCGTGATGTTTTATTGTTTATCGACAATATTTATCGTTATACCTTAGCAGGTACTGAAGTTTCTGCATTGTTGGGTCGTATGCCATCAGCAGTGGGTTATCAACCTACACTGGCTGAAGAAATGGGTGCGTTACAAGAACGTATTACTTCTACTAAAAAAGGTTCTATTACTTCAATTCAAGCTGTATATGTACCAGCTGATGATTTAACTGATCCATCACCTGCTACTACATTTGCTCACTTAGATGCAACAGTTGTATTATCACGTCAAGTTGCTGAATTAGGTATTTATCCAGCAGTTGATCCTTTAGATTCAACCAGTCGTCAACTTGATCCTTTAGTTGTAGGGCAAGAACATTATGACGTGGCACGAGCAGTGCAAGGTACTTTACAACGTTATAAAGAATTGAAAGACATCATTGCCATTTTAGGCATGGATGAATTATCAGAAGAAGATAAGCTTATCGTTGCTCGCGCTCGTAAGATTCAACGTTTCTTATCACAACCATTCTTTGTAGCTGAAGTGTTTACTGGTTCTGCTGGAAAATATGTGCCTCTTAAAGATACTATCAGTGCTTTCAAGGCAATTGTTGATGGTGAATATGATGATTTACCTGAACAAGCTTTTTATATGGTCGGTAATATAGAAGAAGCTGTTGAAAGAGCTAAACGGATGTAAGGAGCCAATATCATGGCAATGACAATTCATGTTGATATAGTCAGCGCAGAAGCTGCAATTTTTTCTGGACTTGCAGAAATGGTAATTGCACCGGCGGTACAAGGTGAAGTAGGGATTATGCCTTTTCATACACCTTTGTTGACTCCGCTGAAAGAAGGTTCTATCCGACTTAAAAAAGATGATACAGAGGAATCTTTTTATATATCTGGCGGTATGTTAGAGGTTCAACCAGATAAGGTAACAATATTATCTGATACTGCTTTACGTACTAAAGAACTGGATGAAGCTGCTGCTGTAAAAGCAAAAGACAATGCTGAAAGCATATTAGCAGATTCCAAAGTATCAGGTTTTGATCAGGCAACTGCTCAAGCAGAATTAGCAAGAGCAATGTTAGAATTACGAGCTATTGAGAAATTACGTCACATAAAATAATAATAGTTTCATGAATTTATCTATAATAATATTAGCTGCTGGGCTTGGTAGCCGTATGCGTTCTGAATTACCAAAAGTATTGCATCCGCTCGCCAATAAACCTTTAATTCGTCATGTAGTTGATGGAGCTTTAGCTCTACAACCTCATAGTTTGCATGTTGTTTATGGTCATGGAGGTGATCAAGTACGTGCAACATTGAGTGAATTTTCAATTAATTGGGTACATCAAGCGGAACAACTTGGTACTGGACATGCTGTTGCTCAAGCTATGCCTGATATTATTGATGATTCAATGGTATTGGTACTTTGTGGAGATGTTCCTTTAATTACTGCTGCTACACTTGAAGATTTATGTTCAAAAGCTGATAAGGATAGTCTAGGTATATTAACTGTGGAGTTAGATAATCCACAGGGTTATGGACGTATTGTCAGAAATGCAGCGGGCGAAGTTGAACGTATTGTTGAAGAAAAGGATGCTGATGCTACTATTAAACAAATTAAAGAAGTTAATAGTGGTATTTTTCTAATTCCAGCTAATCACTTACGTCGCTGGTTATCATCATTAAATAATGATAATGCTCAAGGTGAATATTATCTGACTGATATAGTCTCATTAGCGGTTGCGGAAAATATGCCTATTTTTACTAGTTCCGCGCATAATGTATATGAAGTTATGGGGATTAATAATCGCGTACAATTAGCAACATTAGAACGTCAATATCAAAAACAACAAGCTCATAAGTTAATGCTGGATTATGGTGTCACATTACATGATCCATCACGTATAGATATACGTGGTAGTGTTGAGGCTGGGCATGATGTAGTAATTGATGTCAATGTTATATTTGAAGGCGATATTAAGCTAGGTAATAAGGTTAAAATAGGTTCTAATTGTGTTATACGCAACGCAACTATTGGTGATGGTGTAGAGATTTTAACTAACTGCGTGATTGAAGAAAACGTTGTAATTGGTGATAATTGTACAATTGGACCATTAGCGCGTTTACGCCCCGGTACCGTTTTAGCAGAAAATGTCAAAATTGGCAATTTTGTTGAAATGAAAAAAACCACTGTAGCAAAAGGTTCTAAAATTAATCATTTAAGTTATATTGGTGATACTGAAATTGGAAGCGAAGTGAATATTGGTGCAGGAACCATTACTTGTAATTATGATGGCACAAATAAACATAAAACCATCATTGGTGATAAAGCATTTATAGGTTCTGATACCCAATTAATAGCACCTGTTACAGTTGGTGCTGGCGCAACCATTGGTGCTGGTTCTACTATATCACGAGATACACCAGATGATACTTTAACTTTGAGTCGTTCTCCTCAAAATTCTGTACCCGGTTGGCAACGCCCAATTAAAAAATAGTTCTTTTATGTCTTGATTTTTAACAATCAAGACATTTCCTACCTTTTAACAACATCTATGTTGGTTTATTTTTCTTGAGTCATATTCCTTTAAGTATATTATTTGGCATACTAGTCTTTCTTATATTATTATCTGGATTTTTTTCTGCTTCTGAAACAAGCATGATGGCGATTAATCGTTATAAATTACGTCATCTAGCATCAAAAAAACATAATGGCGCATTGCGTGTAAGTCAATTATTAAAACGCCCAGATCGTTTAATTGGTGTGATATTATTAGGTAATAATTTTGTTAATATTTTAGCTTCTTCAATTGCTACCGTGATTGCTATTGAATTAATGGGGCAAGCAGGTATTGCAGTTGCTGCACTGTTATTAACAGTGGTAATTCTAATTATTAGTGAAGTTGCTCCTAAAACTATTGCAGCGCGTAATCCTGAAAAAATTGCATTTCCAGTTTCATATATAATTCAACCATTACTAAAAATTTTATATCCATTAGTATGGTTAGTTAATTATATTGCGAATAATTTACTAAAAATTTTAGGCTTTTCTGAAAGTGATGGAACAAATAATCAAAGTTTAAATAGTGAAGAATTACGTACAGTTGTAAATGAAGCAAAAGGGATGATCCCACAAAGTCATCAACAAATGTTATTGAGCATTTTGGATTTAGAAAAGGTTACTGTTGAAGATGTTATGATACCCAGTCATGAAATTATCGGTATTGATCTTGATGATCCTTTGGATATTATTATGGAAGAGATAGTTAATGCTCGACATACTCGTCTTCCATTGTATAAGAGTGATATAAATAATGTAATAGGCGTGCTACATTTGAGAAAATTATTGGGTGTTATGAAAAACCCAGAATTTAATAAAGACATATTAGAAAAAACAGCAATGCCTGCTTATTTTATTCCAACAGGTACGGTTTTAAACAAACAACTTCTAAATTTTCAACAACATAAACGACGTATAGGATTAGTGGTAAATGAATATGGTGACATTCAAGGCTTAGTGACACTGGAACATATTCTGGAAGAAATAGTTGGAGAATTTACCAAGAATTCAGATGCTTTAAATTTAGAAATTGATCCACAAAAAGATGGCTCCGTGTTTATTGATGGTAGTAGCACTATACGCGAATTAAATCGTAAAATGAATTGGCAATTACCTACAAAAGGTCCTAAAACTATAAATGGTTTAATTCTAGATTATTTAGAAGATATTCCAGAAGCAGGTACCAGTTTACGTTTAGGTGATTATATAATTGAAATTATGCAACTATCTAATAATGCAGTTAACAGAGTATATATTTACAAAAGAACTTAATGATTATATAGAGTTTTTTGTCATAATCAGAATTAACAGAAACTAAGTAATAAATAGTTGGTTTGTTTGTAGGGTGCATAAGCGATAGCGTCATGCACCTATTTTTGGTGTATGACGCTATCGCTTATACACCCTACGGTTACTAATTATTCAGGCAAAGCAAACAATCGTTGTTCTGTTCCATCAGGATAAGTAATCAGAAAATCTCCATTACTATCTGGAATTTCTGTTACTTTTATTCCTTCAGATGTTGTTGTTCCTTGTTTCACCTGATAATCTAATCGACCTTTATATTTTTGACCATCAATTTCAAATTCCAATATTCCTTTTGGGGTTAGATCAAATTTTCCTAGAGCTGACATATCTGCTGGAGATGGATAGAGAATTTGTTCTCGTTTTTCTCCTTTTTCATCTTCAAAGATTAGAGCTACATTGCCATCTTCTTTGGTAATAAAACCAGAATCTGTGTCTTTGTCAACTATTGTGGATGCTAAATCTGGTCTAGCACTGTACCAAATTGTTTCGCTAACTGGAATTTTAATATTACCTTCTTCAGTAATCTGGAATGTTAGTAAATTTACTTTAGCTAAGGCAGCTTTGAATTGCTTCAAATCTTGCACTGCTGGATTAGCCATTACTTCGATTCCATCTTTAGTAATAAAATACACTCTTTGCCCAACACCTAATTTAACTGCTTGTTCAGTAGCTGCACGAGTTTTGCTTTTAACAGATTGCACTTTCATAGGAATTACTGCAAAAAATGTTGTTTCTATTTTGAGTGTTAGAAAACCAGTATTACTGCTCTGCTCAATTTGATTGTTTGTTGCAATAATTTGTTGTAATCTATTGATCTGGGCTAATAGCCCTATTCCATTAACAATTGGATCATTTGATAAATCTACTGGTGATGGTTGTTCAACTTCAGAAATATTAGAATTTATGCTTGGTAAAGTTTGTGTTAAATCTACACCGTCAGGAATATTTTCGGTTTTGGTGAAACGCACGCCAATAGCTAAATTAACATCAGTTGACATTTCTACACCATTTGCAATGGTAACATTAGTTAATAGTGTTTGTGGTTCAACTTTTAAGTGTTGCAATATTGCTGGATTTTTAGAATTGCCGCTAATTGTTCCTGCTAGTTTGCCGCCAATAATTTTTGCATTTTCTCCTAAAGAGACATTTTTAATTACTGTTGCAGAACTAGTAGTTCTAATAGTTCCTTCTAATTTGCCACCATTTACTGATGATCCTCGTAATTCCAGATCTTTTAAGGTAACATCATTAGGTATCTCAACATTTTTCTCAAGTATTACATGGCTTAACTCAGTTTTAGCAGTTATTTTCACATTGATTAATACTGCTGGAGATTGTGGATTACCAGTAATTTTACCTTCAATTTGTCCACCTTCTATTTTAGTAGCTTCTGCTAAAGTTACGTTTTTTATAGTGCCTTCATTCTTGATTTCTCCTTCAAGAGTTCCGCCTTCAATTGAACCTTCTGGTTCTATTTTGACATCAGTTATAGTGCCTTCATTTTTTATGGTGCAGTTGATGTTTGAGGATAGAGTGCAACCTGTTGGTTCTGGTGTTGTTTGTTCTACTGGTGTTGAAACTGGAAGTGGATTAACTGTAATATTAAAGCTTTGAGCTACTGATGTATCTATGCCATCGCTTAATATCACTGTCACTTCCGCGCTGCCAACAGCACTTGCTGTAAATGTCAAGTTACCTGAAGCGTCAATTACAGGTTGTGCTGAAAATAGGCTTTCATTGTTATTAGTCACTGTAAAGCTTAGGGTTTGTGATGATTCATTTTCTGATCCGACATCAATGTTAGTTGCCCAAGCAGTAATGTTTTGTTCTGCATTTACAAAAACTGTTTGATCATCACCTTTGGTAAATGAAGGTGCATCATTAACAGCAGTAACATCAATTGTCATAGTAAAATCGGCAGCACTATATGATGTACCATCAAACACCTTAAATTGGAAAGTGGCATAATTACTACCATTAGCATTTGCTGCTGGGGTAAATGTCAAATTACTAATGTCGGCTACAGCAATAATTTGATCTTGTGTGACATCAACACCGTCAAGTTGTAAACTTCCAACAGTTGGCAATTGAGTTATTTTTATTTTATTCAAACTGTTGCTGGTATCTATATCACTAAATTCAAAATCTGCTTCAGTAAATGTATAAGTCGCATCTTCATTTACTGTTACTGTCTTATCAGCCGATGTTGGTGTATCATTAACAGCAGTAACGGTTAATTCAAAAGTATCTGTTGCTGTAAGGCTTCCATCTGATACAGTAACAGTAATTGTTGCACTACCAGATTGATTGGCAAGCGGAGTCACAGTAACAGTACGATTACCATCACTACCACCAAATATAATATTAGCATCTGATACCAAGGCGGTGTTACTTGAACTACCAGTTAGTGTCAAATCACCAACCGCTGTTGCAACATCACTTATCGTAAAATAAATTGCAGCGGTGGCTGTATCTTCATTAGTTGTCTGATCAGCTATGTCTGAAATTACTGGTGTCTCATTAAGTGCATTAGCAGTAATGTTAAAGTTGTATGGATTTTCATCACTATCATCATTGGCAATACTGATTTCACCTGTTATTTCACCTGTAGTTGTAGGAGTAAATTCTACCACAAAAGTAGTTTCACCATTTGTAACAGCAACTGGTGAGCTTGGCTGCGTAGTAACAGAAAAACCGCTGCCAGTTACACTTACTATTGGTGAACCAGTCAAATTTAATTCAGCATTACCAATATTTTTGATTGTGAAAGTTTTTGTGGTATTGTTACCAACTGTTACACTACCAAAATCAGTGTCATCATCGGTGCTAGGAGTAGTATCAGCATCAGCAATGTTTGTACTATTGCCTTCTACATCCATTTCTGGAGCCGCTGTACCCGTTCCTTGAATTGCAAAATCATAAGGATTTTCATCCGAATCATTATTGGCAATACTAACAGTAGCAGTACGAATTCCTACTACTGAAGGGTCAAATGTGATTGTAAAGCTTTGTGGATTGTTAATTGTAATGGGATTTGCTAAAGCATCTTCTGTTACTGTGAAGTCACTAGCATGAGTACCACTTAAAACTACTTTGTTAGGTGAACCAGTCAAATTTAACCCAGCGACAGCCTCAAAATTTTCAATGGTAAAAATACGTGACAGCGTTCCTGAGCTAATATCAATGCTGCCAAAGTCAGTATGATCACTGGTGCTGGCAGTTGTGTCTCCATCAGCAATATCAGTGTTATTACCCTTCACATTCATTTCTGGAGTAGCTAAATTAAAACGCAATACCCGATTATTATCTTCATCAGCTACCCATAAACTTCCTTTTAAATTATCAAAGAAAATACCCGGATTGCTTCCAAAATCCAGAGTATTGGCGGCAACACTAGCACCACGGTTTACAGAACCTTCAGTAAAGTCTGCTTGACCAAGTACAAAATCGGCATTGGCACTATTCGCCTTGCTAGCAGCATTTTCAAAGATTAGGATACGGTAATTGTCATCATCCAATACATACAGACGACCAGCAGCATCTACTGTCACCCCTTTGGGATTATCCATACCATCTTGTAAAGTGGCTGAATTACTACTGGTAAAATCTGTTTGTCCCAGAACTCCGTCAGCATTGGCTCCATTGGGTTTAGCAGCGGCATTGTCAAAGCGCAAGACCCGATGATTATCATTATCTGCCACCCATAAAGTCCCGTTAGTCTCTACAGTCACTCCATAAGGCGCATTCATACTAGCTTGCGTAGTAGCAGATCCGGAACTAGTAAAATCTGCTTGTCCAAGTACTCCGTCCGCATTAGCACCATTAGCTTTGGTAACGGCATTATCAAAACGCAGAACACGATGATTATCATTATCTACAACCCACAGAGTACCATTATTATCTATTGCTAAACTTTTAGGATTATCTATACCAGTTTGTGTGGTATTAGCAGTATTACTACTAAAATCTGTTTGACCAAGTACGCCATCAGCATTAGAACCATTGGTTTTGGTAGCGGCATTATCAAAACGTAATACACGATTATTGCCACCATCAGCTACCCATAAATTCCCATTATTATCTACAAGCAAACCTCTTGGACCATTCATACCGGATTGCGTTGTTGCCGAACTGTTACTAGTAAAATCAGACTGTCCTAATACGGCTTCAGCAGGGGATCCATTAGTAAACGCATCAGTTGCAGAAAACCGCAACACGCGATTGTTATCATCATCCGCAACAAACACCTTACCAGTGTTAAGATCAACTGCAACTCCTCTTGTATTGTCCATAGAAGATGCACTAATTCCACCATTATTGACAGTATTAGAAGTAAAATCTGGCTGTCCCAAAACACCATCAGCATCTTGACCATTGGTTACATTCCATGCCGCGGTGGCATTAAAAGAACAAACTAATAACAAATTAAAGCACAAACCTTTGAGAAAAGTTCGTAGTCGTAGTTTATAGGATATCCACTCTAAATGGGGGGGGTATTTATGTTTCATATTTTTTATCTCGATTATCAAATAAATAATTTTACAGTGATTATTATAAATCATATTATTCTCACATGTCAAGCTGTTGTTTTTTTGCAAAATCATATAGATAAGTCAACAAACTCAATATTTAGTCTTATGTTATAATTAAAATGAATTTGAACATGAAGAATTATAGGAAATAATATTGTGTGTATGATGATCAAAAATAAATACATAGATCCATTAACCGATTTTGGTTTTAAGCGAATATTTGGAACCTATGAAAATAGAAAGTTCCTTATAAGTTTTCTGAATGACTTATTGGATATTGAAGATAAAATAGTCTCAATTGAATACAAAAACTTAGAAAAATTAGGTTGTCTGTCATCCGATAGAAAAACCATCTATGACATATATTGTACAGATGAAAAAAATAACAACTTTATAGTTGAATTACAAAGAGCAAAGCAAAAATATTTCAAGGATAGAAGTATTTATTACACCACATTCCCCATTCAAGAACAATCTAAACATGGTGATTGGGATTATAAATTAAAGCAAGTTTATTTTGTAGGAATACTAGATTTTACATTCAAAGATGCTAGATTAAAACAAAATCAAAATGACACAAAATACTTAACAAAAGTTGAACTAAAAGATGATAACAATGAAGTTTTTTATGACAAATTAAGTTATTATTTTTTAGAAATACCCAAATTTAAAAAGCAAGACAAAGACTTATCCAATCACTTAGAAATGTGGTTGTACTATTTAACTCATTTAGAACAACTGGCAGAAATTCCTAAAGTCTTAAAAACAGATGACTTAATAAGAGAAGCCTTTGACTTAGCTGAATTTTTAGCAATGAGCAAAGATGAACAATTTGTTTATCAAATGGACTTGAAAACCAGATTAGATAATAAAAATGCAATAGATTATGCTGAAGAAATGGGCATTAAAAAAGTAGCTAAAAATTTATTGCAACAAGGTATTGATATTAACGTCATTATAAAATCTACCGGTTTAACCGCTGAAGAAATTCAAAGCTTATTATGATAAACCCCATGCGGATCAAATACTTTTTTTAATCCCTGTTCAATTTTAATTTGCGCTGGGTGTTTTACACTTTTTGATATTGCTAAGCCTTTTTCCCATTTCTCTACATAAGCTAAATCAGGTTTATGTTCTGAAACTATCCAGCGTCTATTACCACAGCAATCTATAGCCACTGTATTCGCTATTTTTTTGGTGGTGCTTGGCACGCTTGCACGCCATAAAAATTCTTTTTCTGTTGTTTGAAAGGGATTCAGGGTTTGCCAAATTTTATTATCTACTTCTTCTGCTTGTTGTTTGTCATGTTTGCCAAATAGGCGATAATAAAATTTACCTTGGTAATATGCACAAGCTGATAATGGTAAAGCTGTTGCTGCCCATTTATTCATTAATATGATGGCATCATCTTCTAACATTTCTATGCTATAAGTGGCTTCAGTTACTTTAGGTAAAACTTTGAAGCTCATTTCTGCTATCACAGCTAAACTGCCTTTAGAACCAACTAATAAGCGTGCAACGTCATATCCAGCTACATTTTTCATCATTTGCCCGCCAAATGATAAAATCTTACCTTCGCCGTTTATTATTTTAATTCCTAATACAAAATCTCGTAAACTTCCTCTAAAGGCTTGGGCTGAGCCTGATAAAGCACAAGCATAAGTGCCACCAATACTAGAGTTGCCATAATCTGGCGGTTCAAAGCTTAACATTTGGTTTTTACTGGCTAAAACTTGTTGTAATTCTTGTAAGCTGGTTCCAGCTTTTACTGTAATTACTAGTTCACTTGCTTGGTAAGAAACTATGCCTTGATAATCAGCTATAGATAATTTTTTATTAGTGCTGGTTTTGAGTTTACTTTCTCTGCCAACAATTTGTAAAGGTTCTTTACTATCTTTAATTTGTTCGCTAAGTAAATTAAGCATTAAAAACGCTCCAATTCTGGAAATGGCAATTGATTATTATGCACGTGCATTTTTCCTAATTCTGCGCAACGATTTAAAGTAGGAACTGCTTTACCGGGATTTAGTAATTCTTGTTGATCAAAAACTTTTTTAATTCCATGAAAAGTCTCAAGTTCTGGAGCAGTAAATTGACTACACATAGAATCTAGTTTTTCTACCCCAACTCCATGTTCACCTGTAATTGTACCGCCAACTTCTATACAAAGTTCAAGAATTTTCTGACCAAATTCTTCGGTTTTTTCTAATTCGCCTTCTTTATTTGCATCATATAAAATTAAAGGATGTAAGTTACCATCACCAGCATGAAAAACATTGGCTACTCTTAAATTATAAATTTCTGATAATTCTGCCATTTTAGCCAAAACTTCTGCTAATTTATTACGTGGAATCGTGCCATCCATACAATAATAATCAGGTGATAAACGCCCTATGGCAGGAAAAGCCGATTTACGCCCTTGCCATAAATCTAATCTATGCTTCTCATTGGTTGATACGGTAATGCTAGTCGCTTGAGCGGCTTTTAATATTTGCGATACTTTTTCAATATCAACTCTTACTTGTGTTTCATCACCATCTAATTCACATAGTAATAATGCTTCTGCATCCAATGGATAACCTATTTTAACAAAGGCTTCAGCGGCTTCAATAGCAAATTTATCCATCATTTCTAAGCCGGCAGGAATAATACCTTGTTCAATAATATTGGTAACTGCATTAGCACATTCAACAATATCAGCAAATCCTGCCATTATTAATTGTGCTTTAGGTGGTTTAGGCAATAATTTAACCGTAACTTCGATAATTATTCCTAACAATCCTTCGGAACCATTTATTAAAGCTAATAAATCTATCCCTTGCTGAGATTGGTTAAACTCTAATAATTCACCTTCTATTGTCAGAATTTTCACTGCTAACACATTATTTACTGTTAAACCATATTTTAAGCAATGCACCCCACCTGAATTTTCGGCGACATTACCGCCTATTGTGCAGGCTATTTGTGAAGAAGGATCAGGGGCATAATATAAATTATAACAATCTGCTGCTTGACTAATTTGAATATTACGTACTCCAACTTCTACTTCTGCAATCCGTTGTAGAGGATCTATGGTTAATATTTTATTGAGTTTTGACAATACCAATAAAATGCCTTTTTCTAAGGGTAAAGCCCCACCAGATAAACCTGTTCCTGCACCACGAGTTACTATAGGAGTATTATATTTACGACATATTGTTAATATCGTTTTTATCTGTTCAATATTGGTTGGCAAAGCTACTGCTAATGGAAGTTGCCGATAAGCTGATAAACCATCGCATTCAAAAACTACTGATTGTTCTTTATCAGTAATTAAAATACCTGTAGGTAAATTGTGTAATAAATCATTTATGACTTTAAGCATATTAATATAGTATTATATTTTACTATTTTACTCAACTATAAATATCATGCAATCATTTAATCCACCAATTAGAACTTTAATGGGTCCGGGACCATCTGATGTACATCCGCGCATTTTATCAGCAATGGCTAGACCAACTATTGGACATTTAGACCCTGCCTTTATCGGTATGATGGATGAAGTTAAAACCTTATTAAAATACGCTTTTCAAACTGAAAATGAATTAACTATGCCAGTATCAGCCCCCGGTTCTGCGGGTATGGAAACTTGCTTTGTTAATTTAGTCGAACCTAATGATAAGGTTATAGTCTGTATTAATGGCGTATTTGGTATGCGCATGAAGGAGAACGTAGAACGTTTAGGCGGTATAGCGGTTGTTGTAGAAGATAATTGGGGCGAAGTGGTTTCACCACAGAAGTTAGAAGATGCTCTTAAAGCTAATTCTGATGCTAAGATCGTAGCTTTTGTACATGCAGAAACTTCGACTGGTGCTAGTTCTGATGTTGCTACTTTATGTGAGATTGCTCATAAATATGATTGTTTGACTATAGTAGATGCAGTTACTTCTTTAGCTGGTAGCCCGTTAAAAGTTGATGAATGGAATATTGATGCTATTTATTCTGGTACACAAAAATGCCTTTCTTGTACTCCGGGAATATCTCCAGTTAGTTTTAATGATAAGGCAATTGCCAAAATTAAAAATAGAAAAACTAAGGTTTCTAGTTGGTTTTTAGATTTAAATTTGGTCATGGGTTATTGGGGTGATTCTGGGAAAAGAACTTATCATCATACTGCTCCAGTCAATTCTTTATATGCTTTGCATGAATCTTTAGTAATGTTAAAAGAAGAAGGTTTAAGTAATGCTTGGGATAGACACCAAAAGAACCATGAAGCTTTAAAAGCTGGTTTAGAAGCTATGGGCATTAAGTTTGTAGTGAAAGATGGTGATAGATTACCGCAATTAAATACTGTTTGGATTCCTGAAGGAATTGATGATTTAACTGTACGTAAACGTTTGTTAAACGAATATAATTTAGAAATAGGTGCTGGTTTAGGAGTTTTGGCAGGAAAAGTATGGCGTATTGGTCTGATGGGTCATTCTTCTCGTGCTGAAAATATAGTATTTTGCTTGTCAGCTTTAAAGGCTGTGATATAGTCAAACCTGACAGGTTGAATTTTTATTTAGTTTATGTAGTTTATGTAGTTTATGTAGGGTGGGTAGAGCGAAGCGAAACCCACCATTTCGGCCACCATTTCGGCCACCATTTCGGCCACCATTTCGGTGGGTTTCGCTTGCGCTAACTTCGTGTCGCTTCGCTCTACCCACCCTACAGATATGATAGTTACATCAAATAACGGTCACACTCTAGTCAAACCTGTCAGGTTTAAATAAGTTCTATTTAGCAGCTGCTGCTTCTAAAGCGTCAAGTCTTTTTTCAATTTTTTCAAAACGTTCCATACAACGTTGTCCATGTCTATATTGTGGTCTTGGTGCAACAGGATATCTTGGACCATAATAAGGAGGCATTCCCCACATTGGAGGAACTGGACGAGGATAAGCGTTTTGAACTGGTGCTTTTGGAGCATTTTTCATCATTTCTTCACGCTTTTTCATCATTTTTTCACGCATTTTTTTATGATGTGCTGCTATTTTCTTTTCACGTTCTTCGATTTTCTTTTGAATCTCATTCCATTTTTCTTCATTCTTCTTAATTTCAGCACGCATAGCAGCCATTTGTTTTTCACTTTCTGCTTTATCTTGTTCCATCATTTTTTTAAAATCAGGAGCTTTAGGTGCTTCTGGCATTGCTGGCATTTTAGGAGCTTCTGGAGCTGCTGGCATTTCAGGAGCTTTAGGTGCTTCTGGAGCTGTTGGTGTTTCTGCAAATACAGCACTAGTTAGTGCAAATGATAATATGGTTGGCAATAAATATTTTTTCATTAAATTTTTCCTTGTAGATTATAATAAAAATAAGTCAGTCGCTAATATAAGGGCAAAGAATTCCAGTATCAAGTCGAATATTAGAAATTTCTAATATTCTATATTTAAGGTATTATTTAAAAAGCCAAAATGGTTGATACCTTCTAAAATACCCTTGGCATAATGTGCTTTTGCAAAATAAATACGAGGTTTACCTTTTAATTTATCTAAGTTACGACAGTAATTACCTACAATGACACCAAGTGCATCGCCTTTTAACATATCTTCATCATTACCTGAATCACCTGCTACCAGAAATTGCGTCATCGGCAATCCCCAACGATTTGCTAGATAACGTACCGCTAAGCCCTTAGAAGCTCGAATGGGTAATAAATCCAGATATTGATTATAAGTCATAATGACATTTGCTAATAAATGCTTTTCTCGTAAACATTTGACAAATTTACTGCGACGAAGAATTTTTTTATCCATCATTTCTTTATCTAATATATAACTAATTTTAAATTTATCTTGATATTTATCTTCTTGTAATTCTATACCATCAATAGTTGATAAGACTTGTTTTAAAGCTTCAGGTTCCCACCTATAATTAATATGTTTTTCCCAACCAGTATCTTTTAAATCAGAACCATAATGAATTTCAGTACCTACTGAGGTAATTAAAACTTCTGGTAGTGGCACATTCCATTGTTCTAATAACTGTAATGCCTGTTCTAATTTATGAGCAGTGGCAATACCAAAACTAAAACTATCACCTGCATTTTCTAAAAATTCCAGAAATTCTTCGACTGCATCTGCATCACCAATTAATGTTTCATCAATATCTGTAATGATAAATTTTTGAGTTAGTGGTAGCTTTTGTAAAGCTAAATGTCTTTTTTTATTATTTGTAGTAGGTGATTTAGCAATAAGTTTATCTAAACTGGTTAGATATTGATTTACGTGATTAGACCATGAATAATATTTTTTAACTCCGGCAATTCCTTGTTTTGACCATAGTTGCCATTGTGTATTATCTGATAAAGCCGTCACTAAAGTTTCTCCTATAGACTCAGTATCTAAAGGGTCAATTAATAATCCATTATTACAGTTATCAATAATATCTATTGGACCACCGTCATTAGTAGCAATTATAGGTAATCCAGTTGCAGCGGCTTCAATTAATGTTAATCCAAATGGTTCAGTTAATGCTGGATTCACAAAAACACCTTTTAATGACGCGGCTAAACGAAAAAATTCTGGCACATCATTAGATTCATGTTGTTTAGGATAAGCCACACGCCCATAGAGATTATAAAAATCAATCTGATATAAAATTTGTTTCCAAATTTTGAGACTGCTTTTATTTAATTTGGTTAAATCATCGCGATTGCCAGCAATAATAACTAGATTTGCAAGTTGTTGTAATTCGGGGCTAAGACCATAAGCCTGAATTAAGGCAGGGATATTTTTTCTATCATCAGCCCGCGATAATGCGAGAATCATAGGTTTATTAGGGTTTCTTAGAAAACCTGATAATTTTTCTATAATATGTGTATCAGCTTGATAATTTTTAACGTAATAAAAGCGTTCCAGATCAACACCCGGTGGAATCACAACCATTTTATCTGGTTCATAATGCTGATAGGGTTCATATTGATCCTGAATTTCTTGGTGTGTACTAGTAACAACCATTGAAGCAACATTTAATGCTCGTTCTTCAGCTTCAATCCGATAACTAATATTATATTTTTCTTTCAGTTGATTCAGGCTCATACCCTTGTCAAGCATCCGGGCTTTTTTGACTAAACCTAAAGAATGACCCGTGAAAATAAAGGGTATCCCTAATAAATGAGCTAATATTGAACCAATGTAAGCTGCATCAGCATAATGTCCATGAATAACATCTGGTGTTTGTCCTAATTGCCGAAAATATGGTAAAGTTTGATCAATAAAACTTTCTAAATAATTCCATAATACTTCTTTTCTTAAATAACGTTTTGGACCACAGGGTAATCGAATGATATTAGCATTTTCACCGATCTGTTCAATCGGTTTAGCGTAATCATCACTTACCTTAGCGTCAATTACTTGACGAGTGAACAAATCAACACGACTAACTTGCTTATGCTTACCCAATTCTCTTGCAAGCTCTACGACGTATTTAATTTGCCCTCCAGTATCCGCGTCTCTCCCTAATTCTATATTTTCTCCACGTACTAAGCCATGAAGACTGAAGAGAGCAATATAACGTTTGGTCTTGTTCATATTGTACTCCTTTATAGCATTGCTATTTAAATAATAATAATAACAATTTTTTATTTGAAATACAAAGAAATTAACAAAATCATTATTTTTGAAGTTATTAACCAGTAGCTTCAATATATCTTTCATTTTTAAGGTAGGAATTAATCAAGAAGTCATAAATACCATTGCAGAATTAATGCAATATGTTATAGGTAAAAAAAGTGTAGATGTTTTATTAAAACGCTGTTTTCAAACTGAAACCAGCTCTGGCAAGGCATTTGCTTATGCTTTTGCTGAAGAAGCTCAAAATATTTTAGGACAAAAAGGCGGTTACATAACCTTAAAACAAGTAGGTCGTAATTTAGCCAAAAAATTGATGCAACAATATCCGCAAGATCAATGGGACAATTACAAGCAACAGAACATGCAATTTGTTGGTTGGGCTGGGGTTTAATTGAAGAATTTGTCAAACCATTGAAAAATGTAAAAAGAATCCAATGGGTAAATCGAGATATTGAAATGAAAAAATGTGAATTTCAATATTTAATGACTTGAATTATTTCTGGTAATATATATATTGTATATTAAAATTTAATTGGGGATACAACATGTCAACAGCATTAACTTTAAAAGTTAATAGCTTACCTGCTGTTTTAAGTCAAGACGCTGATAGTTATACTAAAACAGTTAAATTAATTCCAATTTTAAACTTTGAAGAAGAACAGGAATTAGCTAAGCGTCTGAAAAATGATAATGATCTTGAAGCTGCTCGACAATTAGTAGTATCGCATTTACGGTTTGTACTATATATTGCAAAAAGTTATCGTGGATATGGTTTACCTGAAGCAGACTTAATTCAAGAGGGTAATATCGGTTTAATGAAAGCCGTAAAACGTTTTGATCCTAGCGTTGGTGTACGCTTAGTATCATTTGCTGTACATTGGATACGGGCTGAGATTCATGAATTTATTTTACGTAATTGGCGGATTGTTAAAATCGTAACTACTAAGGCTCAACGTAAATTATTTTTCAATTTACGTAGTATGAAAAAACGCTTAGGGTGGTTTTCAGCCAAAGAAATTGATAATGTAGCTAAAGACTTAGGTGTAACTCAGAAAGATGTATTAGAAATGGAAAAGCGTCTAAGTGCTTATGATATAGCATTTGATGCACCAAATGATAATGATGATGATGAAAACTTTACACCTGCTACTTATTTAGTAGATAAACGTTATGATCCTGCCGTTTTAGTGGAAAAAAAGGATTGGGAAAATCATAATCATATATTATTACAAACAGCTTTTAAAAAACTAGATGAGCGTAGTCAATATATTGTAGAGAAACGTTGGTTAAGTGAAGATAAAGTCACCTTACAAACATTAGCCAATAAATATAATATATCAGCAGAGAGAATACGTCAAATAGAAAATAATGCGATTAATAAGTTAAAAAAATATATGAATTAATTTATTGCCAAACCTGACAGGTTTTAAAAACCTGTCAGGTTTAATTTCGGGTTTTATTTAAAACTTTCTAAATATTTTTTTTGTTGTTCTAAATAATTTATAAAATAGATTAATAACATATAAATTATCGCCCACAATATTAATAAGAGCCATTGTGCATGTGAACTTAAATTAAGTGCAAATAAGGCTGAAAGACTACAAGCTGCCATTAATATATATTCCCATACAACAGTACGTTTATGCCCCCAACCTAATTGAACTAAGCGTTGATAATAATGCGTTTTATGTGGTAGCCAAATTTTTTCTTTCTTTAATAAACGCCGTATTAAGGTAATCGTAGCATCTACAATAAATGGCGAAAATAACAGTATCGCAATCCATAACGGGAAAATTCCTTCTCGACTTCCCCATAAGCTAAAAGCTGCCGCTAAAAAACCTAAGCTAGATGAACCAACATCACCCATAAAAATTCTAGCTGGTGGAAAATTTAATACTAAAAAACCGCTGGTTGCTGTGGCAATAATTAAACTCATTACCATAAAAAATTGATGATCTGCTAAATAACCCAAGAAGGCAAAAGTAGCAAAACCAAATATTGTCATACCCCCTGCCAAGCCATCCATACCATCCATAAAGTTGTATAAGTTTAACATCCATACTACAAATAAGAATGAAAAAGTTAGCTGTAAAATTGATTCCCATGTCCAAATTATACCGGGTAATAGCTCATATGTTAATCCCAATTTACCTTGCGATAATAATAGGAAAGCAGCAAAAAAATGTACTATTAAACGCGATGAAGCGGATATAGGTTTACAATCATCAACAAAAGAAACACCTGCAATTACAAATGTTCCTATCCAAATCCAAAAAAAATCTGGCATTGGGCTATAATATTGACTAGCAAGCAAGGTGGAAATACTTAATGCGCTTAAAATTGCAATTCCTCCAGTGGCAGGAGTTGGAGCTTTATGTAATGAGCGTTTGTTAGGTTTATCAAGAAAGCGTAAGCGCGTTTCTGGATAACTAAAGTATAATGTTAAAAATGCGGAGACTAAAAAAGCCACCAGAATTAAATTGGAAATCATGTTATTTCTCGGTTAAGGATGAAATGTTCTAGGTTGATAACCAAAATCATTATACGCCGCTGTATGGTCAAAACATAGGTTTTGATTTATCCTTGTAATCATCGCTGTTGATAAATGAGAAAATTTTGGTAAGCAAGCAATGCTACGTATCAATATTTTAAATACAAATAATGGAATAGATATGATGCGCGGTTTTTTACCGAGGCTATGAAAAATTGCTTCAACCATCTCATGATAAATAAGTGTTTGCCCACCACTTAAATTATATGCTTTATTTATTGTGACAGAGCAATTATAAGCTTGAATGCAGGCGGTGGCTAAATCGTCTGCATGTACAGGTTGTCGTAATCCCATTCCATTTCCAACTATAGGAAAAAAACCAAAACGGCGAATGAATTTAGCGATAAAGCTTACATTTTTATCAATACCACAACCATAAATTAAGGTAGGGCGAAATATTGTCCATGCAATTTGTTGTGTTTTACATAAGTCTATGACTTGTGTTTCAGCCTCAGTTAATTGAGCTGCTATTTGTTGTTCTTTAGTATCAGATGAACTAGTTTTACTAAAGCGACTAGTTGAACTAAAAGTAATTACTCTTTTAATATTAGAATTAGCTAATAATTGTGGTAATAATGACAATGGCGCGATATGAAATAGAATTTTACTATTAAGAGGTAAAATATTTTTAGTAATATCAATTTGCAACCAAGTTTTATTAATTGCTGCTTGCCGACTTATGGCTGTAATTTCAAATCCATCCGCTTCAAGACGTGGTAATAAAAATCTACCTATTTGATTACTAGCACCAGTAACTATCGCATGTTTAAAGTCCATTTTTTAAACGTTCCCAATCAAAAAAAGGTCCGGGATCAGTTTTACGCCCGGGCGCAATATCACAATGACCAACAATACGATCAGGGGTCAATATCGGCCATATTTTTTGCATTAATTTTATGGTATTAATTAGTTGTTGATATTGTATATCTGTGTAAGCAATACTATCACAGCCCTCAAGTTCAATGCCAATTGAAAAATCATTACAACGTTCGCGCCCAGCAAAACTTGATACTCCAGCGTGCCATGCTCGTTGCAGCAAAGATACATATTGAATAATATCGCCATTACGTCTAATTAATAAATGACTAGAAACACGTAACTGAGCTATTTCAGCAAAATCAGGATGAGCATTTGCATCTAAGCTATTAGTAAATAATTGATCAATGAATTGACCACCAAATTCATTAGGCGGTAAACTAATAGCATGAATAACTAATAATTCAATTTCAGTTCCAGTTGGACGCTGATCATAATTTGGAGAAGGATGATGATAGATATTTTCTATCCAAGCATTATTTTGATCTATTTTCATATAATTTCAATCCTATGAGTAAATATTGATGTCTCAAATTACAAATCCATATATAACTACTGATCCTGTTAGTGATAGTTTTGTTGGACGCGCTAATATTGTACGTGAAGTCGTACAAATGTTAAATAGCAACAAGGATAATGCTATAGTTTTGCATGGTCAAAGGGGTATAGGTAAAACCTCCTTATTACAATACTTAACTAGCGAATTATCCCTCACTAATAAAGATTACTATCCAATTTATTTTGATTTAAGTGATAAAGCCGCTTTATCTGTAGTTGAACTTATTGATGAATTAGCATTAATTATTACTCATACATTCAATCAAAAAGCACCAAATTTAGGTGAGCATCCTGAAACCTGTTTTATTAATACTTGGCTACCAAGTATATTACCAAAAAATAGTACAGTAATACTATTGTTTGATGAATTTAAGAATACTAATAAGACTTTTTTTGATTATTTACGTAAGGTATTAAATTTAGAATTACCAAATTTAAATTTTATTGTTGCTAGTGGTTATAATCTGGATGATTTAGATAATTTAGGAGTTGCTTTATTTAAAGGTGTTCCACCTACAAAACTAGTTCCATTATTAGATAAAAAAAATACAGTTAAACTAGTAAGTATTTCAGAAACAAATAAAACTTTGATATGGTCAACACAAGTTGTCGATTGTGTTTGGCGATATTCACAAGGGCATCCTTTATTGACTCAACAAATTTGTTCTCAAGTTTGGCAACAATTACATAAAAATCAGTCTAAAGATGTGCCAATAGCCAAAATTGCTGATGTAGAAAATGTCATTTTTGATGTCTTAGATGTTAGTCATAAATATTTAGAATATTTATGGGATGCTTTGCCACCAGCAGAACGGGTAATAGCAGCAGCTATAGCTGAAGCCGATAAACAAACCATTACAGATTCAAACTTAGAAAAATACTTATATGATAATGGCATACGAGTATTTATTAGCCAGTTACAAAATGCTCCTCGTGTGTTACAAGATTGGGATTTATTAGAATATCGTGAGGATGGCTATCATTTTAAGGTTGAATTAATACGTAGATGGGTAAAAGAAAATAAAGCTCTACGTCGAATACAAGACGATTTAGATCTTATTGATCCTATTGCAGACAGTTTATATAAACGCGCTGTCAATTCATATAAAGATGAAAAATTCAGTACATCTATTAATAGATTAAATGAAGCTCTGAATTCAAATCCTAATCATTTAAAAGCACAACAATTACTAGCTGATATTTTATTAGCTCAAGGGCAATTTAAACAAGCTAGACAACATTTAGAAAGCTTATATTACTATAAACCACTTGCAGCTCGTTCAAGATTAATACAAGTTTTATTAAAATTAGCTGAATCAACTAATGATGAAGATGAACAAGTTCAATTGTATGAACAAGTATTAAGTTTGGAACCCACACAAACAGAGGCTGCCAATAAACGTAAAGCTATACTAGAACAACATGGTAATAGCGCTTTAGAAACAGAAGATTTTAATACCGCAATTAGAGTTTATCAAAAGTTAGGCTTTAAGAGAAAACTGACAGAAATTGAACTAAAAATAAGAAGCCGTTATTTTGAATTAAAAAAAGATTTTGAGAAATTTCAGCAACAAAAACGTTATCAAATTTTTGCGTTTGGGCTTGTATTAGTTGTAATTAGTATAGCTAGTTATTATTTAGTACCACAACAAAAAACAATTATAAAAACTATTAATAAAGATGTATCAATTGAAAATAATTTACTTGAAACAGAATTAGAACAAGCTGCTCATAATAATGGATTGCTTGAACAAGAATTAGCAACTGCTCACGCCAAAGCTGATGCTCTGGAACAAAAAATAAAAAAAGCACAAGCAAATATAATTGTATTAAAAGCCTCTATTTTAAAGTTATTTAAAAATACAGATTTAGGTCAATTTTTATTACAAAGACAAAAGGGTCATCAAGTAGTAATTATTGGAACTTTTCGTGATCGAAAGGATGCAGATGAATATATACTGACAATACAAGATCAATATCCAGAACTATTTTATTCTCAAACTGATTTATTACCTACGTCAGCTGAAAATAATATTTATAAACGAGGTAGATCTTGGGAAGTTTTGATAAGTGGATTTTATTCTTATAAAGCGGCGAGAAGATTAAGGAAAAAATTACTGAAATTAGAATCTATTAAAGGTGCTTTTATTAGACGTGATCCATTTCGTAATCAGCGCGTATTGCCTTTTGAATATAATGGTGGATCATAATGCCTGTCATTTTATCATCACATGTCACAATTAAGCCGTTTTTAGCAATTAATAAATCAATTGAATTAAACTTAACTGTTTGATTTTATATGTTTTGTGTTATATGGCATTGGTATTGCTATATTAGTTAGCGATCCTCCTTAATGTCTTAAAGCCACTCCACCCTTCGGGGTTGAGCGGCTTTTTTTTTAAGCGCGATTTTTTATCATCATAACTTCTAAGATTTTACCACCAAGCTCATCTGATATATCTAACACTTGTTGTAATTCTTCTAATAAAGATTGTTCATCTTCATCAATTTCACCATCAGCAAGAGTGATATCAACAGCACATACAAATGCACTTTCACGTAAATCTTCAGGCATACTGCTTTTAGCAATAGCGACTAAACCACCAACACCATCACTTTCTAATTTACCCATTAATTTTTCAAAAATTTCATTTAAATCATCTTCTGATGAATCATCAAATATGCTTGTTTGCATTACGTTAGCAAGTATAGCTTTCTTGTCTGACTCATCAATATCACCATTGGCAGCAGCACTTGCTAATCCAATTGCTAAAAATGCTTCTTGTTCAGTAAAAGTTTCTGTTGGTTTTGAACCGAATGAAAAAAAACCCATGTGTTGCTCCTAAATTATTTTAAATAAAACCTTAAATTTTCCACTTTGTCTAGCAAAATCAAATGCTTCTAAAGCCTGATTCAAATGATAAGAAAATTCTATCAAGATAGTAGGGTCAACTAATTTTTTTTCAAGTAGTTGTAATGCAGGTTTGAAGCTACCACAGCGTGATCCTACTAATTTAATTTCATTAACGACTATTTTAGAAAAATCTAATAGCGTTTTTCCTTTATAAGTACTTTTTAATACAATAGTGCCACGTGGGCGCACTATTTGAGATGCTAGCGTCAAACCCTCTGTTGAACCTGTTGCTTCAATGACAATATCATAATCTGTTTGTATTTGGGTTTCTTTAATTGATATAATGTTTCGTGTTGCAAGTAATCGCCGTTGCTTATCATAACGTGCAACGACTTGTAAATCACAACCAGTTAAAGCTAAGGTTTGAGCAATTAATTGCCCCAATCGCCCTGCTCCAATTACTAAAACTTTATCTGTTGCTAAAATGTGAACTTGTTGTTGAATCGCTAAAGCGGCAGCTAATGGTTCTGTGAAAACAGCGGCTTCATCAGAAATGGTATCTGCAACTGGAATAAGGTTTTTTAATGGTAAACATAAGTATTCAGCAAAAGCACCATGTCGATTTAAAATACCTAATACTGAACGCCGCTGACAATGTGTTGTTAAACCTGTTACGCAACTGTCACAAATACCACAACTTATGTTGATTTCTCCAACGACTCGTTCTCCAATTCGTTCTGGAGCAGTAGGGGCTTTTATAATTTCTCCAACAAATTCATGACCTAAGATACCATTGTAAGGATAATATCCTTTTACTAGTTCTAAATCGGTTCCGCAAATCCCCGCCAAATGAACACGCACCAGTGCTTCATCATATTGCGGTTGAATTTGTGGAAAATTATCTATAAATTTTAGAGATTTATCCTGTAGGCAAATTGCTTGCATATTAGTATTAATTCTCAATAGCAGTATTGGAGCTAAATGTGGAAATTGATAAAGCTATTTATAGCATTTCTACACAATTATTAATTGAGACTTTGAATATTAATAGGGTTAATAATAACCTTATTAAACTTGAAGATATTTTAATTGCTAGAAAATTAAGCATTTTATTTACTTTTAAAACTAATCATTATATTTCTTTTAAACAAGAAATGATCAAGTTAAATAAAGAACAATTACTAATTTTAGAAGAAATTATTGATTATTATTTTAATATAAAAATGACTGCTAATAGTATTAGCAATCTCACGATTAAACCAAAAGATCAGCCAGAGATAATAGATGTAAAAACTAATCCCTCATATATAAAAATTATTTATGATAAATTCAATCAGCTGTTTAAATCGCGTGGATAATAATGTGGAAAATAACAAAGAAGTTTATCATATTTCTACTAAATTATTAATTAAAATATTAAATTTAAATCGAGAAAATAAGGGTTTAGGAAAACTAGAAGATGCTTTAATAGCTCGTAAATTAGGTATTTTATATACATTTAAAACAAATATTTACTTAAATTTTAAAAATGATTACGTCAATTTGATGTTAGATGAACTAATCATCTTAGAAGAAATCATTGATTACTATTTTAATGTTGAAATGAAAGCTGCAACTATGAAATGTTTCACTATTAAATTAGAAAAGCAAGAAAATACACTTGTCAAAATAGAACAAGGTGAGTTAATAAGCTTGGAAGAAATTCTGAAATTCTATACTAATATAGAACTTAATGCTAAAGATGAACCAGAAAATAAACAAACAATATCGGATCAAAAGATCAAAGTTCCATCATCTAATAGCAATTTTTTTAAAAAATTGATCAAGTTATTTCGTTAAGGAATCAATTATTGTATGAGTACATCAGAAGAAAGTGGTTATTCACCACAAATTATGACAGCCGGTGGGCAGACTATTATTGGTGGTTTAAGTCGTGTGTTTCATTGTAATTTTTATAATTCATATTTACAAATGGCGGTTCTTTTAACGCAAGCTTCGGGTGATCATAATCCTAAGCAATTATTAACAAATTCAGTTACACCATTAGTAAATAATTTAATAAATTGTGGTTATACAGAACAAGATTTATTAGAAGAATTTGCTTTTTGTGGTTTTGGCTATTTAGAACAGCGTGATGAAAAAACTTGGGAAACACCGATTTCTCATTATGGTCAACGTCTTTGTCTGCATGGTCGTCCACAAAAAAGTTGTTATTTTACTAGTGGTTATCTTCAAGGAATGCTTAATAAAGTTGTCACTGAAACGGCTTGCCAAATAGAAACTAAGGAACATGATGAATTTAGCGTATCTGATAAAACTTTACAGATAAAAAATTATCTGTGTAATGAGTTTCAATTAACTTCAAATATTCCAGAACGTTTTGATTTTGATACTCGCGTTGATGAAGATGTTATTACAGCTACAGTAGCAACCTTGCCTTTAAAGGGTCATTATGTTGCTAATGAAACGGCTTTGATTAGCGCGTTTGGTGTGGTGCTAACTAATCATTTTGCTGATTATTATAATAAAATCAGTTATGAAACCTATTTTGCTCTTATGGATGCTGGCATACCTAAAGAAGACGCTGAAGAAATATTCACTCAAGCTGGGCATATTTGCGCTTTTAATACCTTTGGTGGAATTATGAAAAGCCCTGAATGGTATGGTTTGGTGGCTCCACAATGTGATTCTAAAGAGGATTGGTTTCATGGAATGATTGCGGTTGTAAATGCTTTAGGTTGGGGTGTGTATCGCGTTGAAAAGATTGATCCAAAAGGTGAAACTATAGTGCGGGTGTATAATTCTTATGAAGGAGTAGGATATAGACGTATGTATTCACAAACAGATGAAAAAAATATGTCATTTTTAGTGATGGGAGGCATGTTAGGTTTAGTTCATTTGCTTTGGAAGGTGGATATACGTGAAAAACCAGAATTAACTGAAGACTTTTATGTAAATCAATTTAATAATATTGCTAATAGTTATCAAGTAAAACAAACTCATGCCATTGCAGCAGGTGATGAATATGATCGAGTAGTAGTATTTAAATAAATTATTGACAAACAATAAACATATCATTATAATACCCATCAACTAAGAACTGGATGGGTCTCGTATTTTGTCTGCCTACAAAAAGATAACTTGAAACAATTCAAGTAAAATAACGAGATTAAGCCTGTCCGCCTTTCTTGGTCTTTTTTTCCCTTCTATGCGTGTGTCTATATGACTATTGATACAAATGCGATTCTTAATAGGCTAATCAATAATGATCTGCCACTCTCTGATGTTCCAACAAGATAATTTAATTCTTCAATGTTTGCCATATTTACCTGTTAATTGGTTCTCCACAATTAGAGAACTGGGCTGTTAATTATCGACGTGATTTAAGAAAATTGGTTCGTCATGCTCTCGGGCAACAGGTGACGCTAACTTGTTTACATAAATTTTTGCAAGATGATACGGCTTATTTGAGGCGTTATGTATTACGTTATGCTGAGGATAAAGCTTTAGTACGTGATGTATTTTTATTTTTATTTGGTAAATTAACGACTAGCCAGTTTCCATTATTAAATGCTTATCTGAGCGCACGTAAAGATATTGAAGCTGGTAAAGGTTTGCCACTTAAAGTTTTACAAGGTTTGCGGGGTACATTTCACCCTCAAGTTGCTCAACATCGCCTACGCCGTTTAGCCGCTAAAGAAAAAATTAAACGTGACATCACATCAAATGATGATTCCTTAATTGGCAAAATTCGTAGTTATTATAAGTCTGGTATTGATTTAAATATTGTAAATCAAGCTATTGATCAAGAAGCAGCGCGACTTCCTAAGTGGAACGCTAATATATATTTTATAGTCGATACTTCGGCTTCAATGCAAGGTTTTGGTCATAGAGAATATAATAATCTAGCTATAGCGATTGGTTTATTAAAAGATGAGCGTTTTATTATTTTGCCACAACCATTACGAGCAAAAGCTTTAGCTTTACGAGGCGAAGAAAATTATTCTAAGTTATGGGGTGACATTACTAACTTTAATAAACAAGTTGGATTAAAGGAACGTGGGCATTTAGATGAATTAAAACGCGCCTATCAGCCAGAATTGTTACAAACAGTTTATCATTGGTATCGAAATAGCCCCTGATGCAGAATTTTGGCAAGAATTACATACTCCGTTAGTGATGTATTGTTATGCGCCGCTAAGATTAATTAATCGTATCCAAGGTATAGAGCCTTTGCAAGCTGAAACTTTAGAAATAGATAAGCTCAAAGATTTAGATGGAAGAACAACAGAACAATAATCAATTAGTGACTATTGAAATGGAAAATTTTGTTGGGCAAATGGTTTTGCGCGATAATAAAGTTGCTTATGTTTCTTTGTCTAGACGATAAAATTGCGTTTTGAACTGTGATTAATCACAGTTCAATTTTTTTAAATATTCAAGAATAATACGTAATATACTTTATAATGAAAATTCATTTAAATTAAATCTGGAGTAAAAATATGAGGTGGGTTTATCTTCCCTTTTTAACTATTAGCATCATTTCCTCATCAGCAATTGCCGTCGAAGATGATATTCTTTGTGGTAAGCCTGATAAAGTTTGTCGTCAAAAAGGTACTTTTTTACCTTTACGCGCATTACCTAGACCATTCTCAAATCTTTACCATAGCCCCAAAAATACAGATATATTTATCTCAAATATAAAATCATTTTATCCACTCTATGTGTTTGATAGACTAAATGTTGATTATTCAAATCCTGCAAATCCAACTGGATGGTATAAAGTTGGTGCTAGTGTTAATGATCCATTAGCTTGGATGCAGGCTAAGGATGTAATGGAATGGAAACAGGCTTTGGTTGTATCTTATACTCATCCCGGTATAGGTGAAAATCGTCGTAATCCAGTATTGATGTATGAAAATCTTGATGATCTGAAGAACTTAATGCAGTCATCTAATTTAGCCGCTCAAGCAACAAAAGCTTATCAAGGTTTAGATAAAACACCGATTGAAGTGCCTAAAGGTGTGATTAGCATGGAAACAAAGCGTTTTGTCGATATTGAAACTAAAAAAAGTTTTTATATACTTCCTGTTCTCAAATATCAACAATTAGATATTTTTGATGATGCAACTCGTTATTTACAAATAGCCGCTGCTATTCCTCGTGAAAGAGCAGAAACTACTGATACTCTGCAAAATCAACAATACGCGCAACAAGCTACAGAAACTGAAACTATTTCTGGAACACAAGCACAGAATCTTGGTGTAGATATTAAGTTTGTAATGGATATTACTGGCAGTATGTCTCCTTATCTAAAGGCAACTAAAGAAGCTATTAAAAAACTCGCAACTCAAGTAGTTGCTAAAATTGATACTCGCGTTAATTTTGGTTTAATAGGTTACACTGATAATACAACAAATTTTACACCTAAACTAGCAGATGCTGATTACTTTGTGAAAGTTATTTCAACTATTGAAGCATCAGGTGGTGGTGATTATCAAGAAGAAGTTTTTGCAGGTGTTAAACAAGCAATTGAATCTCATTGGAATGAAAATACCATTAAAGTAATGGTTATTATCGGTGACGCTAGTTCACATAAAAAAGGGCATCCTAAAAATCTTACAAATATGAATGCCGAAGAATTAAACCAACTAGCAAGCGCGAATAAAATTGCTGTTATGGCACTTCACTTAAAGGCTAAAAAAGCTAAAAAAGATCATCCTATTGCTAAACAACAATTTATTGCACTAGCTCAAAGTAATCAATCAGATAATTACATACCTTTGGATGCAACTAATATTGACGCTTTTGAAGGGGCAATAAAAAGTTTATCAAAAGAATTATCTAAAATAGTTGCAGATGTTAGATCAGCTAAAGCCGGTGATAAAATTGATGCAATTGAAACTGCTGTTGAAATAACAGTTGTAAATGGTACCATTCATACAGTAGAGAAGGCTGAAAAAGTAGCCGCTGGTTTTGCTAAGATTATCGCCGCTAATGCCTTAGTTGAATATCTTGGTAGTGCCGCTAAACCACCTAGAGATGTAACTGTATGGGTATTAGATAGAGATATGATTGATCCAACTAAGCGTTCTCTTGATGTACGACTTTTGATTAAAAAATCCCAACTAAATGACTTAATTACTGCCTTAGAACAAATTTTAATGGCGATAAAACGTTCAGAACTAACAGCAATGCAATTTTTTGATGCACTACAAGGAGTCGTAACAAGCGCAGGTAAAGGTGAAAAAATCAGTGTCAAAAAGGCTAAACAGCTAAAAGATGCAGGATTATTACCATCTTGGATAGCCAGCTTACCTTATAAAAGTGAGATTTTAGAAATGGATAATTACAGTTTTGAAGCACTGTCACCAGATGAACGCGGAGCATTAGAAGATAGCATAGATGCCAAATTACAATTATATAGAGAAATCAATGAATCAGACTTATGGATCAGCTTAGATGATAGACATCGCAGTGATGAACATGTTTATCCTTTAAGTCTGGATTTGTTGCCTTGAACACATGATCAAAAAATATCATTTTGATCCAGACTTTTGTCATAATGAAAGAGAAGTTGAAAGCAAACTGATTATAAGTTATCTTTTGCCCGAATTAGGTTATTCTATCGACGCATGGCGGCAAGAGATAAAATTTAACAGATTTCGCTTAGACTTTTTTGCAGAGCCTAGTCAAACTAAAAAAGGTGTAGTTATAGAAGCCAAGCATCCAGATCAAAATTTAAATGATCATCTGGAGCAATTAAAAAACTATATGATAGATTTAGATTTGACTTATGGGCTATTAACCAATGGCAAAGAAATTAGGATTTATAAACAAACCCGAAATACTATAGATTTGGTTTTTAGTGAATTTGCTTATGGCATTGAAAATAAAATTGATGAGATTAGGGGATTGATAGGTAGAGAAACACTTGCCAATAGTTCAAGCACAAATATAAAGATGAAAATTACTAATGTAATTCAATCTTTTAGAAAAAATAGTTCAAACGTAAATATGAAAATTATTGCTATTTATCACAACAAAGGCGGGGTAGGTAAAACTACAACTGTAGTCAACCTAGCAGCCACTTTTAGCAAACTTGGAAAAAAAGTCTTGATTATTGATTTGGATAGTCAAGCTAATACCACTTTTGCAACTGGATTAGTCAATTTCGGAGATGAAGACAAAGATAACTTAAAAGATAATTATATTTATCATCTGTTGAAGTCACGAAAAGCTTTTTCTATCTCAGATGTCGCAAGAACTTCTAGTTTTTGTAGCCATCCAGTTGATGTGATACCTTCTCATATTCTATTGATGAAACATGAGAAAGAACTCAATGAATATAAATATGTTCAGGGTATTTTGGTTAAAAAATTGCAAGAAGTTAAGGATAAATATGATATTGTTCTGATAGATACACCTCCTTCGTTAAATTTATACGCAGGGCTGGCACTGATAACAGCAGATTATTTGCTGATTCCTTCTGATCTGAAAGCTTTTTCTAATGAAGGTTTAGATAATGTCCGTGAATTCATTGAAGAAAGCAATGAATTTAGAGATATGACAAATCGTCCTCCGATTCAAGTTTTGGGCGTTTTGCCTACCAAAATATCAACAAATGCCAAATTTATCAAAGGCACTTTGCAAAAACGTATAGCCTTAGTTAAGCAACGCTATAAATTTGAGATAATGGACAGTATCATTTATGAAAGAGAAGATATCGCCAAGTGTACAGAACAAACCTTAGAAATCGCTGATGTGGAAGTAGCAGCTCCTAGATCAATAGTTGATTTTAAATCAAATTCTAAATCGGCGAATGAATTTCAACAATTAGTTGAAGAAGTTATGCAAAAAATTGGATTATCCTAATGAAAAAAATCTCACATGCTATTGTGTTGGTTGAAGACATTCGTTCATCTTTGCCTCGTAGTCAATTTTCAGAAGCAGACTTAGATGAGGCAGCTCAGTTATTATTAAAAATAAAAGGTGTGATAACACCGCTAATTTTATTGGAAACTGGAGTAGATTCCTACAAGGTTATTGACGGTGATTTTGAATATTATGCTGCTCTAAAAGCAGGGGAAATAGATCCCTTACAAGGTGAAACTATCAATGCTTATTTGGTTGAAGATGAAGCTGATGTTGCCATTTATAAAAAACAAGTAGAAGTATTTCGACAACAATCTCTATCCAAACCTGTAATTAAAGAAAATACTATGAGTGAACAATTACATGTTATGATTGATGCCATAAAGCGTTTGAGTGATCAAGTGGCTAATATGAGCGAACAAATAAAAACATTAAAAACAGTAACATCTACAACAATAGAAAAACCGGTACCAGAAACCACGCCAATTAAAATAGCCTCTAGTGAAGAAGAAAAAACATTATTAGAAGATATAAATACATTACCTATAATGGAGCTGAATTTAAAATTGGAAAATATAACTGGGAAAAATGTGAGAACAAATATTCTCAAAGCCAGACAGAATCCATCCTTTAAGCCTTTTACTTCAAGTAATGAACTAATTAAAGGCGTTAAAGGTTTAGGTGACAAAAGCTTTGATGCAATGCTAGATAAGTTTAATAAATTATGAAACCTAATCGCTATATTTGGCTAATTCTATTTTTCTTAGCTACACCCTTATCTGCTGAAAGTCTGTTATGGCAAATTAATAAGGATTCTTTGAAACCTAGTTATATCTTTGGCACTATGCACTCTGAAGATCAACGGGTTCTTAATTTAATTCCTAGCATTTCTGAGCGTTTTAAAACGGCTGATAATGTTGCATTTGAGGTACTTATGGATATGCCAACTATGACAAAATCCGCTAATGCAATGTTTATCCTAGGAAATAAAACTTTAGATAAAATAGTTGATACCGAACTATTTGCTCAGATAGTTAAAGCCTTACAGCCATATAAGATACCATCTCATATGGTAAAATATTTCAAACCTTGGGCTGTTATGCTAATACTAAATATGCCTCCATCTAAAACTGGTAAGTTTTTAGATTTACAGTTATATAAACAAGCACAAGATTTGAAATTGCCAACTCATGGTTTAGAAACAGTAGATGAACAATTGGCAGTGTTTGAAGTAATGTCTATTAAGGATCAAGTATTTTTATTAAAAGAGAGTTTAAAAACATCACCAGATATTTTAGAACAAATGCTAAAATTATATTTACAAGGTGACTTAAACGCGCTGCTGAAATTAAGTCATACTGATGATGCTATAATGAAAGACTTATATAAGCGTCTGATAGATGATCGTAATCTAAAAATGCTAAAACGGATGGAAAAATTATTGCAAAAGGGTAATGCTTTTATTGCAATTGGTGCCTTGCATTTACCCGGAAAAAAAGGAGTATTGCAATTGTTAAAGCAACGAGCTTATATAGTAAAAGCAATACATTAAAAAAATGAATAACAAACCATTATGCGTCGATTTAGACGGTACTTTAATTGCCACTGATAGTCTGTGGGAAAGTATTTTATTGCTATTCAGAACTTGGCAAATTTTTTTATTACCATTCTGGCTCATCCGCGGCAGGGCTTATTTAAAATATAAGGTTGCTCAACATGTTAGCTTAAATGTTGCTACTTTACCTTATTATGAAAATGTATTAAAATTTTTACAAGATGAGAAGCAGAAGGGGCGTGTTTTAGTATTAGCAACAGCGGCTCATGAATCAATTGCACAAGCTGTGGCTAAACATTTAAATTTATTTGATATAGTAATTGCTAGTGATCTTGATACCAATTTGAAGGGTGTGAATAAGCGCGATGCTTTAACAAAACGTTTTGGTGTTTATGATTATATTGGCGATTCTAGCGCGGATATACCGATTTTTGAAGCCGCTAATAAGTCATATTTAGTTGGAAAAGATTTTGAGATTCCTAAAAAGTCTTGGACAATTTGGTTAAAAGCTTTACGCCCACATCAATGGAGTAAAAATGTACTAATTTTTTTACCATTGCTTTTTTCTCATCAATTCACAGACTTTAGTAAGCTAGTTGATGTGTTGTTAGCATTTGCTGCTTTTAGTTTAGCCGCTTCAGCGGGTTATGTGTTAAATGATTTATTAGATTTAGCCGCTGATCGTATTCATAAAACTAAAAAATATCGTCCATTTGCCGCTGGTTTGATACCAATACCATCTGCTTTAGTGTTATTTGGAATTTTAATTGTCAGTAGTTTATTTATTTCATTATGGTGGCTATCTTTAACTTTTACCATGATGGTAGTAATATATCTATTACTAACAATTAGTTATTCAGTTTACCTAAAACGCAAACGAGTTATAGATATTTTCATCTTAGCAAGTTTCTATACCCATAGAATTTTAGCTGGTGGAATTGTAATTATGGTTCCAATTTCATCATGGTTATTGGGATTTTCTATGTTTATATTTTTGAGTTTAGCATTTTTAAAACGCTATATAGAATTATATAATTTGAGTGATAGAAATAAAATCAAACATCGTGACTATGATGTTTGCGATATAGAAATGATGAGTAACATGGGGGCAAACAGTGGTTATTTGGCGGTATTAGTTTTTGCTTTATATATTAATAATGATAAAATAACTAGCCTTTATACATCACCAGAAATATTATGGTTTATTTGTCCAATTTTATTATATTGGATAACTCGTATTTGGTTTTTAGCAAATCGAAACAGGGTATTAGATGATCCGGTTAAATTTGTTTTAACCGATAAAATCAGTTGGCTTGTTATCTTTAGTATTATGATTCTTGTTATGTTGGCTAAATTATGTTAATCAAACAATCTACTTTTTATATTTTATTAAAGCGCGATTTAACTTTAGCGGCTCGTCATCGCGCTGAAATAGCTAATCCTTTGTTATTTTTTGTCATCGTTGTAAGTCTTTTTCCTTTAGCTATTTCTCCTGAATCAAAACACTTACAAGTTATTGCTCCGGGTGTTATTTGGGTTGCTGCTTTATTAGCAGCAATGCTATCTTTAGATAGTTTATTCCGTTCTGATTTTGAGGATGGTAGTTTAGAACAATTGGCTTTATCTTCTCATTCTTTATCCATATTAGTATTAGCTAAAGTGTTAGCGCATTGGATTATGACTGGTTTACCTTTAATTATATTAGCACCTTTATTAGCTGTGTTGCTATTTTTACCTGAGAATGCTATGTTTACTTTAATAGCCACTTTGGCTTTAGCAACGCCAATTTTAAGTTTAATCGGTGCAATTGGTGTTGCATTAACTGTAGGTTTACGCCGTGGTGGGGTATTATTATCTTTATTAGTATTACCGTTATATATTCCGGTGTTAATTTTTGCCGCTAATGCTGTGAATGAGGCTGCAAGGGGTTTTCCTGTAGCGGGGCAATTATATTTTTTAGGGGCATTGTTATGCTTATCTTTAACATTGGCACCTTTAGCAACAGCGGCAGCTTTGCGGATTAGTTTGAGTTAATAATTATGAAAGGGTGTGGAAAACATTGGGGATCAGACCTGTCAGGTTTTTGGCTATATAAAACCAATGCTCATAAAAAAATGTTAAAGTAGAATATTTAGTTAAGTTTTTTGATAGGATGAGGTAATACCTATGATACCAAAAGTAGAAACAAGCGTTCATCAATATGTTATTCCGGCAAACAATTTATCTAAGCGTGTGACTATATCAGTTTCGTTGGAAATTGCACAATTATTAACGCAATTTTCTGAAGATCAACTAAGAACAGTTTTAGGAAAAATCGTTGTTTATGAAAAATATAGAGGACATAAAAAAAGCAAAGGAACTGGTAATTCAGTTCAAACTTTACGACAAATCCGTGAAGAGGAATAACTATATATGAAAAAAATTATAGTTGATACTTCAGTAACAGTTAAGTTATTTTTGGAAGAAGAAGATTCTGATTTAGCTGATAAAATTTTTGAACAGGCAAAAGACGGAGATATTTTACTATTTGCACCAACACTCACTTTGTATGAGGTGCTTAATACCTTGGTAAAAGAAAATATTCCAAATGATGAAATACAAGAACATCTTCAAATGTTAAAAGATTATACAGAAGCTAAAGTTATGAATTTAGTTGATTATTCTGAAACCTTGGCTTTAAAAACTTTAGAAATAGCCACAATGGATACTAAAGGAAAGGGGCATATTTCGTCATATGACGCTACATTTCATGCGTTGGCAATACTTCAAAAAGGTATTTTTTTGACAGCTGATAAAAAACATTATGAAAAAACGAAGGATATTATTGGCTTTACTTTGCTTTTGGAAAATTTTTTTGATAAAAATTAAGAGAATATTTTTTAGGGGCATTGTTATGTTTATCTTTAACATTGGCACCGTTAGCAACAGCGGCAGCTTTGCGGATTAGTTTGAGTTAATTTTAAAAATTAAATCCAATACTTATTGAATATGTTATAAATGGTATGTTATTATCTGGTTCCCATCCTATATTTGAGCTTAGCCCGATTATATTTTCTGATTCTACACCATAATCAAAATATCTAATTGTGCCAATTGACATATTAAACCAATTAAACAGTCTTTGTTCTAAAACAATTCCTATTGATGTAAATTCATTATCATCAGTATCAAATTGAGTTATTTCTAATTCATATTTTCTTGTCTTGCTTGCTGATAATAAAATACGTCCACTATAGTGTATTATTTTGAGAGACTTTTTTTAATATATCTTGAATGTCACTAATTGTGTTTTGTGGTTTTTTTAATTCATTATTTGCAGTTTTGTATCTTTCAAAGGATGTTTTACTTTCTGTAGCAATATTCTGATGTGAAATGTAATTTAAGATAGTGGTTGGTTGATAATTTTTAATCGTAATGGAATTGAAAATTGGGATGCAGTGGGAAAACGAGAATGGATAGAAGAACAAGCAAAGAAAATTGAGCTTATTTGCTTGTAATACTATAATTGAATTTATCGCTATATTATAGTATAATATGATATGTTTATGTATTAATATTTAACTCATTTGTCTGAATCAGGATTTACAGAATTAAACATCCTGACAATCCTAAAATCTTGTAAATCATGATTCAGACAATTTTGAATTAAAAAGGTGTAACAAATGTTCAAATATTTTGTTAGTTTGTTGTTGTGCGGATTATCCTCTGTGGCGATGGCAGAGGTTGAAGTAGTTACCACGCCGTTGTTGTCATTTCCACCGGCTGAGCGATTGGTGGGGCATACTTGGTCTGTTAATGCGGTAGCCTACTCCCCAGACGGCAGTCGCATTGTGTCTGGCAGTTCAGATGAGACGCTAAAAATATGGGATGCTAATTCAGGTAAACTATTGTCCAGTTTAGAAGCGCATACTGAAGGTGTATCAGGCGTAGCCTTTTCTCCTTCGGGTCATCTTATCTACTCAGCTAGTTATGATCGCACCATCAAAGTTTGGCCATCAAATATTGATAATAGCATCGGCAAAGCCATTGTCATCGCAGCATCTGGCGCACACCGTTCCAATACATTATTTCCATATACAGACGAATTGGCAAAAAAAATGTATCACACATTAAAACAACGCGGTTTTACCGACAAAAACATAATTTATTTGAACCCAGACTTCTTTCAAGACATTGATGGAGA
>NZ_MCBX01000018.1 GCF_001723685.1 Candidatus Marithrix sp. Canyon 246 | reverse complement strand
ATTTGGCTCTAAACCGATAATTTGATATTCAGTTTCATTATCCAAAGTGGTTTGTAGCGTAGTGCTATCTGGCGTAAAATCAGCAGTCTGACTTAAATGAATCTCATATTTCAACTCATCAGGCGTAACACTACCAGTAGCCGCCTCCCAAGTTAAATCAACACTAGTTACTTGTGGTTTAACAGTTTTAAATCCAGAAAAAAACGGCAAAGGTTCTAAGTGTTTAAATTCTACCTGTAACGGATTAGTATCAGGCAACAAATTTATAGTTGCTTCCCAAGCCTCCCATTTTCCGGCATCTGTGTAAATATAAAGAGCAGGTACTTCAACAAGCTTAGTATCAATATCATAATAGGCAGTATCACCCGGAAAAGGAGCTTCAGATATTTGCTTAAGATTTGGCAGCAATTCAAACTGCATAGGCAAAGCTGAAATCCGTTTTAATTCTACCTCAAAAAAGGAAAAACCAACTTTCACAGCAGGGAAATGGAAATTTCCCGTGCTTGAATCTAATTTAGGATAATTGCTATTATCTATAGTGGAATTAGGCGGAGGTGCCGCTTGTAGCGTCACTGTCAACCAAGACAGTATAAAATATATTAATAGTGGGATATATTTATTCATAATACTTTTTTTATAATGTAAAACTATATTATAAACACATTTCTAACCCAAGAACAAATACAAGTTGAAAAAAAATATCTTGGAAACTTAAACTGCCATCTAATAAAATCAATAGCTTGAATATAAAAGTTACTTTATTTCTGTAAATTATGAACCTAATCCAATACCCCCTAGCCGAAAAAATCGGTGAACCCAACTTATTAGTAGGGCGAGAACAAGAATTTGAGCTATTTAATAACTGGATAGCCAACATCCCAAAAAAACTATCCAAATCCAAAGTAATTCTAGCCCGCCGAAAAAGCGGAAAAACTGTGTTTGTACAACGCATCTTCAATCAACTTTGGAGTGCTAATGGAAAGCTTATACCATTTTATTTTGACTTTGCTGAAAATAAAATTTGGTTTCCAGATTTGGCTATTAAATATTACCGGGCTTTTGCTTCACAATATATCTCTTTTTTGGAAAGACAAATTAACTTGGTTAATAAACCACTGTCTTTAGAAGAAATTAATCTGTACGGTATCACAAAATCTATAAAGCCTTTAGTTGATGATGTTGATTCTTTATTAAAAGATATGGAACGAGGTAATTTTAATTTAATGTGGGATACAGCTTGTGAAGCACCACATCGTTATGCTGCGGTTCTTGATATTAATTTTTTAGTAATTTTAGATGAATTTCAAAACATTACTAAATATGTTTATCGAGATGAACAATGCAAAGGTGAACCAGATGAAACTCTAGCAGGCAGTTACCATTCTCTATCAGAATCAAAATTAGCACCAATGTTAGTAACTGGCTCCTACGTAGCTTGGTTAATTCAGGTTATTAATAAATACTTAGAAGCTGGGCGACTAAAAATAACACGTATGTCTCCTTATCTTACTAAAGAAGCTGGCTTACAAGCAGTTTATAAATATGCAGTTTTTTATAATCAAGCTATCAATAATAAAACCGCCATAGAAATTAATGAATTGTGCATGTCTGATCCATTTGTTATTTATTGTGTAATTCAAAGTGACTATCAGAACAAAGATTTAACTACTCGTAAAGGAGTAATTGATACAGTTAATTATGAATTTTCAGATAGAGATTCTGAAATGTCAATGACTTGGAATGAATATTTAGTATTAACCTTAGATCAAGTAAATGATAAAAATGCTAAAAATATATTACTTTGGTTATACAAATACCATAAGCGTTTTTGGAATCCAATTCAGTTAAAAAGGGAAATGAAACTGGCTTTGGATGTAGATGATATTTATCGACAATTAATTATCCTATCTAATGCTGAAATTATACAAAGAGGAACTTCAGACTATCAATTTAAAGCATTAAAAGATGGTACACTTAATTTAATTATTAAAAATCGCTTTCAAGAACAAATTCTTGGAATTGTGCCTGATTTAAAACAAGACTTTACCGATAAACTAGTTGCTGAAAATAAACGCTTACAAGGCAAGGTTAATTATTTATCTGGCAAATTAGCTGAATCTCAATTAGCCACTGCTTTTAGAAGCAAAAAGCGTTTTGCACTGTCTGAATTTTTTGCAAATGTAACTGATAATACAGTTTTAAACATTATTGAAGTGAAAGAACGAATTCAATTTCAGCGTCAAGATGGCAAGGTGATGGAAGTTGATATTGCTGCTATTTCAGATTGTGGGCGCATTGTATTAGTTGAAGTTAAGAAAACTAAAGCTAAAACTGCTGGTAAGATTATAGATGACTTTCAAGAAAAAGTTGAGGTTTATAAAGGATTAAATTCAGAT
This sequence comes from Candidatus Marithrix sp. Canyon 246, assembly GCF_001723685.1. GTDB lineage: Bacteria > Pseudomonadota > Gammaproteobacteria > Beggiatoales > Beggiatoaceae > Marithrix. Next base: position 59,180 of record NZ_MCBX01000018.1, on the reverse strand, counting down.
CATGTGATTTTATCAGGCTTTTTATCTTTGGGTGGTTTTACTGATGAGGCTATTGGGAAGTGTAAGACGCTTGGAATTGCAATGGCTGAGGATATTGAGTTGTTTTAGTTTATGCCATGATACATTTAAATTGCAAAAACGTATCAACTATAAGTTTGGTCAATTAAATGCGATTGAAAAATTTATAAGTAGTGATGATACTAAAGCACTATTTATAGATATACTTTCTAGTGAAGCCATAGCAACTTCAGCTATTGAAGGTGAAATATTACAACGCTCTTCAGTTCATTCATCTATCAATAAAATTTTAAAACTTGGATTAGAAGACTACAGTGCAGAGTGATGCAATTGTTGAAATCACAATAGATGCGAAACAGAATGCAAAACAGCCATTGACTAAAGAACGACTTTGTCGTTGGCATAAAGCACTGTTTCCTATGGGAGAGTATCGTAGTGGTAAAGAGGATATGAAAATAGTCTCTGGAGCTTGGGGCAGAGAAAAAATTCATTATATAGCTCCTCCTTCAAAACAAATTGAAGAACTAATGAGTGAGTTTTTAATATGGTTAAATAGTAACAATGAAAAAAATATATTTTATAAAGCATCTATAGCGCATCTTTGGTTTGTTCTGATTCACCCTTTTGATGATGGCAATGGGCGAATCGCGAGAGCTATTACTGATTTTGTATTGGCATCTGCTAGTTTGACTAATGCTAACTTTTATTCTATATCAACTATAATACATAACAGACGAAAACAGTACTATAGTGTGCTTGATAGCGTCTGTAAGCAGATAGATTTAGATATAACTGCTTGGATAGAGTGGTTTGTATCTCTGCTTGATGCTTGTATAGATGAAACATTAGTTAAACTTGAATCTATTCAGAAAAAAGCCAAATTTTGGGATAAACATCGAGATACAAAGCTTAATGAACGGCAAAAAAAGGTTATAAAGAAGATGCTTTTAGCTTTGCCTGATAATTTTGAAGGTGGCATGAGAGTTCGTAAATATACTGGAATTGCAAAAACTACACGCATTACCGCTAGTCGTGATTTAGCTGATTTGGTAGAAAAGGCTGTTATGAAAAAATTTGGTAGTGGGCGTGGGGTTTATTATGAGTTGGTGTTTTAATTTTTATAGCTGTTAAAAACAATTTGGGCAACCATAAAGGATTGCCCCTACCATAATTTTTAAGATGGCATAGTCAAAACTGAACTCAACAATGTCTGTGTATATTTTTGTTTAGGATTATCAAATACTTCTGTAACTGTGCCATGTTCTACGATCTTGCCTTGGTACATAACTGCAACTCTATCCGCAAAGTTGCCAACTACTGACATGTCATGGGTAATTACTAAATATGTTAAGCCTTCGTCGCGTTGTAGTTGTGTCAATAAATCTAGTATTTGTGAACGTACTGATACATCTAATGCACTTGTTGGTTCGTCGCAGATTATTAGCTTTGGTTTTACTGCTAAGGCTCGTGCTATTGCTATACGTTGACGTTGCCCACCAGAAAATTCATGTGGAAAACGCGCTTTCATTTCTGTTGTTAAACCTACTTTTTTTAGTAGTTCATTTATTTGTTGTTGCCGCTCAATTTTATTATTACCAACCTTTAAGGCTTGCATACCTTCTTCAATAATATCGCCAATTCTCATGCGCGGATTTAAGGAGGCATAAGGATCTTGGAAAATTATTTGTATATCTCCACGATCTTTACCATCAAATATTATTTTACCATCTGTAGGTTTTAATAGTTTTACTATCGTATGTGCTATTGTGGTTTTGCCGCTGCCTGATTCTCCAACTACAGCCAAGGTTTTACCAGCTTCAATTTCTAATGAAATATCGTCAACCGCTTTAATATGATCTACTACACGGCGAAATAGCCCTTTATGTATTGGAAAATAGACTTTCAAGTTTTTAACTTTCAATAAAGCCGCTGAATTTGGATCAGATTCTACTTGTTTGCGCTTGGTTAAAACAGCGTTCAGCAGAGTTTGGCTATATTCATGTTTAGGTGCTTTAAAAAATTCTGCCGCTGTTGCTTGTTCTAAAATTTCTCCATCACGCATCACCGCAACTCGATCAGCCATTTTGGCTACAACGCTTAAATCATGAGTAATCAACAGAATTGCTAAGTTTTGCTGTTGTTGTAAATTCTTCAGTAAGCCCAAAATTTGCATTTGAACTGTGACATCAAGCGCAGTTGTTGGTTCATCGGCTATCAATAATTTAGGATTGCAAGCTAAAGCCATCGCAATCATCACTCGTTGCTTCATACCACCGGAAAGTTGATGTGGATATTGGCTTATAAGTTTTGGAGTTAATTCTACCAATTTGAGCAATTCAATTACACGATCCTTAGCCGCTTGGGCTGATAAATCAGTATGTAAATTTAAGATTTCAATGATCTGTTGTTCAACCGTATGAACAGGGTTTAAGCTGGTCATAGGTTCTTGAAATATCATTGAAATACCTAAACCACGAATAGTTCTCATTTGTCGTTCTGAGAACGAAAAAATATTCTGTTTGCCAAAATAGACATTACCAGAATCAATTGCTGCCGCTTCGGGCAATAATCTTAAAATTGACAAGGCAGAGACAGATTTACCGCTACCAGATTCTCCAACCAGAGCAAAAACTTCTCCCTGATTGATATGAAAATTGATATTTTTAACGACTTGTTCATCAGCAAAACGAACCGATAAATTTTCAACTTTAAGTAATTTTTTTATCATGAATTGCCCCTAGGATCAAAAGCTTTACGAACAGCGTCAGAAAATAAATTAGCCGCTAAAACTAAAACAAACATAAAAATAAATGCCGCCGCAAGTGACCACCATACCACTGGTTCACGCGCCAATTCTAGCCTTGCAGCATTAATCATATTACCCCAACTAGAAGTACTAGGATCAACACCAATGCCTAAATATGACAGAACTGCTTCTGCTAACACTAAAATACTAAAATCAATGACGATTGAAATTAATACAATGTGCATTAAATTAGGCAATAAATGGCGTTTAATAATTTGTAACTTGCTAACCCCAAATACTTGTGCTGCTTGAACATAACCTAATTCACGCAATTTTAAAGTTTCAGCTCGTAATAAGCGACATAAACCAGTCCAACTGGTTATTCCTAATATCATACAAAGAAATAACAACCTCATATCAGCCCGTTGAGCTTCAGTCTGGAATAAATCAGCATGACCATCTATATAAACATTTAAAGTTAAAATAGCGGCAGCAATTAATAGTATGCTGGGTATTGAATTTAAAGTGGTATATAAGTATTGAATAATATCATCAACCCAACCGCGAAAATAACCAGCCATAATACCAAGCATTATTGCTAAAGGCAGCATAATCAGCGTTGTAACAGTACCTATAATTAAACCGGTTCTAATACTTTTAACCACTTGATATAAAACATCATCACCAACTTTATCAGTACCAAATACATGATAGCCATTTGACATTTGTATAAACCAACTAATACACAATATCAAAATACCAGCAGTAATTAAGGCTACATTCCAAGGAATATCACTATTTTTATTTACCTTAGCTCTGACAATAATAACAATAATTCCCCAAATGAAAACTGCCCATAAAATTGCAATAAAACTACGATATAGAATATCTGAAGTTTTATCACTAAGATCAGCTTTTAAATGACTACCAGCATATTCTAAACGCGGATATTCACGTTTAAAAGTACCATCTGGCTGCTCAATATTTTCCTTGTTCAACTGAGTAGTAGCAAAAGGAGCCGAATAAGTTTTTTCCTGATTTTCACGAACAGAACTAAAAAGGACATCTAAAACACTATAAACCTCAACTGAATAATGAGTTTCAGACGACTGCGTCGAAGCGGGCAAAGCGGTTCTAAAATGCAAACTATCTAAAAAACCCACAGCAATATAAAAACTCAATACCACAAAAGCCGACATACTGAGTCTGCTGCGAAACACTTGGTACCAAGTATTTCTTAAATAAGGACTTTTTAAAATATGAAACACACTAAATAGTGCTAAACCAAGCAAGAGGAACAATAAACTATCTGTCCAAAGTACAACTATTTTAATATCACCCATTATGACAATCTCACTCTTGGATCAACCCATGTATAGGATATATCAGTTAAAATTAATCCAATTATATATAATACTGAACCTAAAAATACCATTGAACGAACTATCGCAAAATCTTGTGCTTGAATTGCATCTATGGTATAACTACCAAGCCCCGGAATCGCGAAAAATGTTTCCATAATTAAACTTCCCATAAATAGTGTTGGAATTACAACTACTACACCTGTTAATATTGGAATCATGGCATTGTGTAATACATGAGTAAATAATACTTTGAATTCTGATAAGCCTTTAGCGCGTGCTGTTCTGACATAGTCTTTATTGATTTCTTCAAAGAAAATGCTGCGATACCAACGAGTTCCTGTACCAATACCACTAATTACGCCAATTACAATTGGCAAGATTAAAAATCGCCACGCATCGAAACTATAAGCATAACCAGAAATTGGTACTAAATGCCATAATTTGCTCATCAAAAATTGTCCACCAATAATATAAAACATACCAGAAATAGACATCAACATAACTGCAATCACAACACCAGTGGTATCAAGATAAGTACCACGAAAAAAGATCAATAACAGTGCTAAACTAATATTTATCAACAAGCCAACAATCATAGTAGGCACTGCTAAAGCCAAACTTGGCCACATACGCTGACTAATATCATGGTTAATATTACGCCCTTGATCAGAATTTCCAAATTGGAACAAAAACAGAGGTACTGATTTTTGATAAAAAATAGTTTCAGTTATATCAGTATTGAAAAATAAAGGTAAATCATAACCGCGCTCATGTTTCCATTGTTCAACTTGCTCTTCGGTAACATTCTTATCACCTAAATGAACACGCGCCATATCATCAGGCGTATTCACCATAAAGAACAAGACAAAAGTTATTATATTGACTCCTAAAAGTATAGGAATACTATAAGCCAATCTTCTTAGAATGTAATTAAACATTAAGTTTTTTCTCCATTTGTTAAATCGAGTAACAGATTGCGAATCTTATTAATAATATTATTATTAACCTGTCCAAAATTTAGATACTATAATATCTTGTGATAAGGTATAGATTTTATCTACACGCACTTTACCTGGTCGATTTAACTGCCCTTTTATTAAGTCAGATGAGGTAATAGTAAAACTGTAATCAACCTCGACTGGATTAGATGTCATCGCTACAACAACAATGTCTTTTGTTTTTTGGTTATAGCTTTGGTTAGAAATAATAATCACTGGGCGTCTCCGTTGTGACGATAAATCAGTGAATGGAACTGGAATTAAGACAATATCACCTTGTTGGTACATAATTCCAATCCTCATCATCAAAATGGTTATCCCAAAAGTCAAGGCTACTATTTGTAGCAGCTAAAATATCATCAAAATTATCAATTACTTCTGGTTCTGAAATCACAAAAACCGTGATATATGTGCCAACTTGGAATGGTACTGATAATTCTAATTTCCCATTTTGTCTTATTTCAACGTCGTATTTCAATGCTGTTTGATGCATAAATTCACCTTTTTTAACTAACCACCTTACGTTCAGATTTTCGATATGACAAAACGGCTGGAATTACAATAATAACCATAAAAATCAATAATAACCATAAAGGCAATACAATTGGTGTATTATGTTGTTGACGATATTGTTCACGTTTTTCAGGATCAATACGCTTATATTTTAAAGTATTATTCGCCATCACATTAGGTTTGAAATTTGTTAGATATTCATGTAGTAAACTATAATCCATTGGATGATAATTCCAAACCCAAGGCGCATCATAACGAAGTATTTCAATCATATCATCAATTATCTTTTGTCGCGCTTCGCCATTATCCATATTTATCATTTGTTCAAACAAAGCATCAAAACGTGGATTTTGATAATTAGCAGCATTTTCTCCTCCAAATTTAGTTTTTCCATTTGATCCATAAAGCAAAAATAGGAAATTTTCTGGATCAGGATAATCTGCATTCCAACCCCAACCAAATATTTGCGCACTACCAGTTTTCATTTTGTCTTGAAAGCGATTGTAATCTGTAGCCCTTACAATTAACTGAATTTTCAATTTCTTAAATTGTTTGCGATACCAATTTAATCTTGATTTATCATCAGCACCGCCGCTCATGGAATCAAAATACAATACTAATGGTTTGCCAGTTTTTGCATCAATTCCATTTGGATAACCAGCGTCAGCAACTAGACGACGTGCTATTTCAATTGATTTACGTTCAGGTTTAGCATTTTTCCAGTCATAAACATAAGGGTTTATTCCATCTTTACCATCTCGATAACCGTAAATACCCGGAGGTAAAGGGCTTTGAGCCGCTATACCACGATCATTTAGGAAAATAGAAATATATTCTTCTACATTTATAGCAATAGAAATTGCTTGTCTAAGTTTACGCGCTGATTCACCACCTTTATTACCCAAAACTGGATCTAACATATTAAATCCTAAATAATATGTGCTAGCACGAACACTGGTAACTAATTGAATGCCTTTCTGTTTCATGTCATCACTTAATGTTGCATTACCATTATCTATACTTACAACTTGATCAAAATTCTCTGAGGAAATACCTGATGCGTCATAATAACCTTGTAAAAATTTATTCCAATAAGGAATCGATTCCTTTTCGAGGCTATAAATTGCTTTATCAATAAAAGGTAGATCTTCACCAGCTTCTGAAGGATAAGTTTCACCATGAAAATTAGGATTTTTTTCTAATACCATCTGATAGTTAGGATTATTAACCGTCAACATATAAGCACCTGTTCCAACTGGATACCAATCAAGACTAATATTGCGCTTAATCAAACCTTGTTGCGCATAAAACTTAACAGCTTCAGGCGGCATAGCGGCAAAAAACGGCATTGCTAACCAATAAATAAATTGCTGATATTTACCTTTAATTTTAATTTTATAAGTATATTTATCTACAATTTCGATTCCTGATAAGGAGTGCTGAGTGAGATCAATATTTTGATCTTTTTTAAGTTTTTGTCTCAAATCCTTTAAACCAACAATATATTCACTCATTAATCCATAAATAGGAGAATGAAGCTTTGGATGAGCTAGCCGCTTAATTTGATAGACAAAATCACTAGCCACTAATTCACGACTAGCAGTTTTTTCAAAGTCAGATAATTGATGAATATTTGATAATTGCGACTCAGACAGTGTCTGATATTCAGCAACAAAACAAGGATGTGGTTGATATTGAATACCTTTTTTAATTTTGATCTCATAGACGCTATGATCAATTTGATCTACAGCAACATCATCAGCTAATTGATTACCATTTTTATCAAAATATTGTGGTTTAGGCACCTCAGTTGCGCTGAGAGGCGTGAGAGTATAAGGGCGTTTTAAATAATCATACTGCAAAGGCGGCTCATAAATCTGCGCGATGAAAGTATATTCATTAGAACTATAAGAACGCACAGGATCAAGATGTTTAGGGCGTTCAGAAAAGGAAGTAAACAAAATATTTTTGCCATTTAAAGAACTTGGATAAGGATTATTCCAAGTGTCACAGCTTGTTAATAATAACAAGCTTAGAAGGGGAATGATTGTGTTTTTATACATATATTACCTCTGAATTAACTACTATAATTATAACATATTCCAACAAAAGCCGTTCTCCGATATTGTAATTTGTCGTGGGGCAAGGTTTATTACCTTCAAGCCATAATTTAAGGTGAGCTTAAAGCCAGAGACTATGATCCTCCATCAATTAGGAATGAATTAATACAGGTCTTTGAACTATATTATAAAGTAGCTAAGTCATCAGAGGAAAGTCCAGTGTATTTCATCACAGTGGCTGAATCTAATCCATCAGCTAACATTTTGCGTGCGGTTTCTTGTTTTTCAGCAAATTGACCTTGTTTAAATTTATCCTGCTGAAGTTGCTCAATAGAAGATTCTTCTTTCATGCGAGCATATTCTTTCGGGGAGATTAAATCTTGTGCAATCAAGTCAAAAATTCGTTTAATCTCCGTTTTGTGATACTTCGTTTCATTAACTTCTTCATCCAAACTGTCGGAAATAGCTAATAACCATTCACGATAAGGTTCTGGCGTATCCTCAGTGGCATATTTTGGACAAATATACAAAATTTTGTGTTCAATTTCGTTTAAAGGATTACCCTTGCGATCTTTTGGATCGAAATCAATAGTTGCCATATCAACTACATGCTGAATATCAACTATGATCCGATTTTTCCGTTTCAACCTTATTAATATTAAGTTCAATTCCCAGAAAGTCTTTGACAAAGGCTTTGAAAATATCTGATTGAGAAAAAGCTTTTTTAAAAATCACGCTGTAGCGTAAGGAAGCTACTTTTTTCATATAGATACTAGATTTACATGTTAAAATGTTTCAAGAGTAAAATGCAACACGGAGTTTAACATGAGTGCTATAAAAATAGCTGATAATTATATCTCAGAATGTGAATATCTTGATGGTGAAAAAATAAGTGAAATTCGTCATGAGTATATTGATGGAGAAGTCTTTGCTATGGCTGGTTCTAGTGTTCAACATAATAGAATAGCTATGAATATAGCGAATTTTATTTATAATGAGGCTGATGCTAAGGGAGGAAATTATGAGGTATTTACTTCTGATATAAAAGTACGTATTAAATCTCGTAAAAGTTTTTATTATCCAGATGTTATTCTTAGCTGCGACGATACCGATGATGAAGATCCTTATTATAAAAATAATCCTTGTATAATTTTTGAAGTGTTATCTGATTCAACTCAGGATAAAGATCATATTGAAAAGCTATTAGCTTATCAAACCATATCTAGTCTTAAATCTTACCTTATGGTTGCACAAGATAGAACTTCTGTGATTGTTGTCAGTAAAAATGATGATGGAGAATGGTTTGCAACTACTTATATTGAGGAGAATGAATCTATTCATCTGCCTTGTTTAGATGCTGAATTGAGTTTATCTCAGATTTATAAGCGTGTTAATTTTTAATTTTGTAGTTTTGTAGGTTGGGTTAGATTTTTTTACGCAGTAAAAAAACGTAACCCAACAAGAATGTGCTAAATTACCCTTTTTTTGAACATGATTATAAAGATTTTAGGATTACCATGATTTATTCCGCTGCGCTCCACTACTTAGCTTCGCTGACTTCGTATCGTTTATTTATTAACCAGTATTAAAATTCATGGTAATCCTAAAATCCTTATAATCATGTTCAAAAAAAGGGTACGATATCCGAAAATTTTTATGATATACTCATTTACTATAAGTAAGGTAATAGGCACAAGCCATAATAAAGCTTAAATTACCTTACATAAGGTATATATCTATATAGTAGAATTACTATGAAAATTAAATGTTACAAACCCTTGAGCAATTGGCTAAGTTGGGTAGTATTAATTTTGATGATAGGAACAAGTCCAATCATACAAGCAGCAACTAACTGCGATGCAGTCACTGAAATTTCTAAAGGTGAATGTGAATCGTTGTTAGAGCTTTATAACAGTACTAATGGTGCTAATTGGAAAAACAATAGTGGTTGGAATGTTACTAATACGCCTTGTAGTTGGTATGGTGTTAGTTGTAGTAGTGGTGGTGTTATTAAAATAAAGTTAGAGAATAACCAACTAAGCGGCAGCATTCCCAATTTTAATGCTTTGCCTAATTTACAATATCTTCAGAAAATGGAGGTAGCATCTCAGGTTCTACTAAAGAGAATTATAATAACCGCAACCCCTGAACAATGTTATAAATTTACTGCTTGGGGCGGTGCTTGTAGTGGAACTAGTTCCAGTTGTCGATTAACTATGGATAGCAATAAATCAGTTACAGCCAATTTTGAAATTCAATCATTTCAGCCTACAAGAAAAATATGCCATAATAATTGCAGCCAGCGGCGCACATAAACAAAATACACTATTTCCTTACAGCAACGATTTAGCATTACGTATGTATAGAACCCTATTTAGCAGAGCTTATAAGCATGAAAATATCATTTACATGAATCCCCAAAAATGGCAAGATTTACATGGAGGTGGTAGAGATGCAAAAATTGTTGATTATGAATTATTTCAGCCACAACAAGAATTAGAAACAGCATTTAACACTGCCGCTAATGCAACTAAGCAATTTGTCTTTTATATACATGGACATGCTCAAAAGGATAGTCTGCAAATCGTGAATATTGGTTGTCATCTCAGCAATTACAACAACAATTAAACAAAATTTATGCTGAACAAATTATCATAATAGATACCTGCTACAGCGGCTCATTCATAGATGACATCAGCGGCACTAAACGAACAATATTAACCAGTTCCGACGCTGAAAGTGTTGCATGGAACAATTCAAAATTTTCTGAGACACTAATTCCTGCATTATGCTGAGGTTATGATATAAACACAGCCTTTTTAGCAGCAGTAGCAGAAATAAAAAGCAAACAAGTTCCACAATTAGATGATGATGGTGATGGAATATATAGCAGTCGTGATGGAGTTCATGCCGCTAAACAATATATAATCATCCACACATTAACTTGCCAGCAGAACAAGCGAGTGCAAAATTATGGATAAAAACCTCACCCAGCGGCGAAGGAATCAAAAAAGCACGATCAACTCTAATTCCCCCCGAAGTAGCTAAGTCATCGGAGGAAAGTCCAGTGTATTTCATCACAGTGGCTGAATCTAAGCCATCAGAAATAGCTAATAACCATTCACGATAAGGTTCTGGCGTATCCTCAGTGGCATATTTTGGACAAATGTACAAAAATTTGTTTTATCCTGAAAACGATTATAATCTGTAACTCTTGCAATCAATTGAATACCCAACTTTTTAAATTGCTTGCGATACCACAAAAGTCTGGCTTGATCATTAATACCCTCCTCACCCAGTCAAGATACAAAACCAATGGTTTACCAGTTTTTGCATCAACTCCATTTGGATAACCAGCCTCAGCAACTAAGCGACGTGCTACTTCAATTGACTTAGATTCATCCTTCCAATCGCGATAAACTAGAAGTGTCATAATAACCTTGTAAAAACTTATTCCAATAAGGAATAGATTCCTTTTCGAAGCTATAAATTGCTTTATCAATAAAAGGTAGCGGTTTACCGCCTTCTGAAGGATAAGTTTCACCATGAAAATTAGGATTTTTTTCTAATACCATCTGATAGTTAGGATTATTAACCTTTAGATAATTGAGACTCAGACAGCGTCTGATATTCAGGAACAAAACAAGGATGTGGTTGATATTGAACACCCTTTTTAATTTTGATCTACAGCAACATCATCAGCTAATGGATTACCATTTTTATCAAAATATTGTGGTTTAGGCACCTCAGTTGCGCTGAGAGGCGTTAGAGTATAAGGGCGTTTTAAGTAATGATACTGCAAAGGTGGCTCATAAATCTGGGCGATAAAAGCATATTCATTAGAACTATAGAAGAGAAATTATAAGGATTAAAAGATTTACATGATTTTCAATGCTGGTAATCCTTAAATCCTTGTAATCATGTTCAAAATATTATTGAAAAATTGCCTGCCTTCCAATTTTTTCAAATTTTTTAGTCATATCACCTGTTGATAATGGGCGGCTAAAATAATATCCTTGTATAACTTCACATTCTCGTTTTTTCAAAAACGCTAATTGATCAGCATCTTCAACACCTTCTGCCACTATTGATAAACGTAAACTATGTGCCATCGCAATAATTGCACTAGTAATCGCAGCATCATCATTATTAGTACAAACATCTTTCACAAAAGAACGATCTATTTTTAGAGTATTAACTGGAAAACGTTTTAAATAACTTAAAGATGAATAACCAGTGCCAAAATCATCAATTGCAATCTTGACACCCATTGTTTGTAATTCGCTTAATGTTGAAAAGATACTATTTTTCTTATCTATACTATCTTCTAATAATACACTTTCTGTTAATTCTAACTCTAAATATTTTGGTTCTAATTCACTTTCATCTAAAGCATCTTTAATAACTTCTAATAAATTTGGAATTTGAAATTGCCTACTTGATAAATTTACTGAGACACGAGTTGGTGAATGCCCAGCACGTTGCCAAGCTTTATTTTGTTTGCAAGCTGTTCTTAAAACCCATTCCCCAATATCTATAATTAAACCAGTCTCTTCAGCAATCGGTACAAATTTAGCCGGTGACACTAATCCCCATTCTGGATTTTGCCATCGCACTAATGCTTCCATACCAATTAATTTGCCATTACTTAATTCTATTTGTGGCTGATAATATACACGTAATTCATCTTGCTTTAAGACTTTACGTAGTTTATTTTCAAGTTTTAGACGTTCAAGCGCGACTTCGTTCATTTCGCTAGTAAAAAATTGATAGCTATTTTTATCTGAGCTTTTAGCACGCGATAATGCTAATTCTGCATGTTTTAATAAATCTCCAGAATCTTCAGCATCATTAGGAAAAACGCTTATACCAATGCAGGCAGTGACAACCATTTCATAGTCATCAATAGTCATCTGTTTCTGAATATTAGCTAATAAAGCTGGTGCAATCTCATTAATATCTTTAACCGCATTTTCGGTATCAAAAATAATCACAAATTCATCAGCACTAAAATGAGATACTGTGGCACCATTAGAAATAGTATTGTTTAAACGTTGTGTAATTTCACATAATATTTTATCGCCTATTTCATGCCCAAGCGATTCATTTAATGTTTTGAAATTGTCTAATTCTAAAGCTAATACTGCAACACTTTGACTAGAACGAGTTGCACGTTCTATACTTTGACGTAAACGTTCCGTCAATAAACTACGATTAGGTAATTTGGTTAAACTATCGTAGTTAGCTAAATTAAATAATTGTTCTTTAGTTTCTACTAATCGGCGATAACGATTTAAGCGGGTAATCGTGCGAATACGAGCGCATAACTCTTCTTGATCAAAAGGTTTGCTCATAAAGTCATCGGCACCAGCTTCAATACCACGCAAACGTGATTTTCTATCATCAAGTGTTGTTACCATGACAATCGGTAATTCAGCTAAATGATGGTGAGTGCGTAAACGCCTACATACTTCAAAACCATCTATACCCGGCATCATTACATCAAGTAACATTACATCAGGTATTATTTCTAAGGCTTTTTTTAAACCCTGTTCTCCATTTTCAGCAAATTCTAAATTATAAATTTTTTCTTGTTCAAGTAAGGCTTTAACTGTAAAACGAGAAATTGGATCGTCATCAACAATTAAAACTGTGCTATTTTCTGACATAATTTTTATTTAGATAATAATCAACCATAGTATTTAAATCCGCATATTCAAAAGGTTTACTTAATACATCGGAAGCACCGTGTTTTAAGCAACGTAAATATGTTTCTTCATCATCCCAAGCTGTCATCATCACAACAGGTAATTTAGTGAAACGTGAATTGGCGCGTAAATATTTGCAAACTTCAAAACCATTCATACCGGGCATTATTAAATCTAATAACATTAAATCGGGGGTTAAATGTTCGAGTTTTTCTAAACCTTGTTTGCCATTTTCAGCAAAAATTAAATTGAATTTTTTTGGTTCTAAAAGAACATTTAAGGTATAACGAGACATCATTTCATCATCTATAACTAAAATGGTTTTTTTAGTTACCATAATCTTTCCCTCTAATATACTCATTAAATATTCAGTATTGCACAGTATATTCCAAGATTGTGTTTTTAGGTAGGGTATATGACAGGGGGTTCAGAAAAGAACCCCCTTTTTTAGAATTTGTTTTGAAGTTTAAATATATAAACAAATGTCGGATTTGCCTGCAAACTCAAAGAAAGTTGCAGCACCACCATATTCGACTTCATCAATAAAGTCTTTAGTATCGAAGTCAAATAGATCTACCGTCATTTGGCAAGCTACCATTCTAACTTCAGCTTCTAAACATAAATCACGCAATTCTTCAACGCTAGCAACACCTTTTTTCTTCATGGTCTTTTTCATCATGCTAGACATCATTGCTTGCATACCGGGCATTGCTTGCATTATTACAGGTACAGGCATTGGCATTGGCATTGCTGGATTACCAAGTGGTGATACTTGTAAATTCAGCTTTTTCTTTAACATGGCTAAGCCATAAAAAGTAAAGAAAATTTCAGTTTCATAACCCAATGCTGAGGCTGTTGAAGCCAGAATCAATGGTGGATAAGCCCAATCAAGACTACCTTTTGTAGCTATAATAGCTAATTTTTTTTCGTCAGACATAATTATTTCTTTTTAATAAAAAAAGCGTATTTATCGCCTTCTTCTTCTGTGCTGAGTAATGTATTGCCAGTTTGTTTAGCAAAGGCATCAAAATCTTTGACAGAACCGGGATCAGTTGCAATAATACGTAATACTTGACCACTTTCCATTGTATTCAGTTTCTTTTTAGCCCGTAAAATCGGTAAAGGGCAATTTAAACCTGAAGCATCTAATTCTTCGTTATAGTCAGCCATAGTTTTTATCTCCTATTTTAATAAAAATAACAATAAATGACTTTAAAACTTTATTGTTATATACTAATATAGATTTTAAATCAAGTCTTTTCAAGTAATATGAATTTTTTACCCATTTTTTTTAATATCCGTGATCACAAAACATTAGTGGTTGGTGGTGGTGCTACTGCGGCTCGTAAAGCGGCATTGTTACTACGAGCTGGTGCTAAAGTTACTGTCGTCGCACCTGAATTAAAATCAAAGTTTGATAATGTTGAATATCATCAGGATTATTTTGCCCCTAAATATTTACAGGATTGTCGTTTAGTTATAGCCGCAACTAATGATAAAAATGTTAATGAACAAGTTTCAAAATTAGCTCAACAACAAAATATTCCAGTTAATGTTGTCGATCAACCAGATTTATGCAGTTTTATTATGCCGGCAATTATTGATAGATCACCTATACAAATTGCGGTTTCTACGGGTGGAACCTCTCCAGTTTTAGCTAGGTTATTACGTACTCGTTTAGAGGCTATGATACCAAGCGGTTATGGTAAGTTAGCAGAGTTTGTAGCATCTTTTAGAGATAAAGTAAAACAACGCTTAGATTTTCCAGCGCGTCGCCCATTTTGGGAAAAGGTATTACAAGGTAATATTGCCGAAATGGTATTTTCTGGAAAAACTAATGCTGCTAGTAAGGCTTTAGAAGATTTGCTTGCAAACACTAAGCAAGAACATGGTGAAGTATATCTAGTTGGCGGTGGACCGGGGGATCCGGATCTTTTAACCTTTAAAGCAGTGCGGTTAATGCAACAGGCTGATGTGGTGCTTTATGATCGTTTGGTTTCAGCAGAAGTCTTAGATATGGTTAGACGTGACGCTGAATTAATTTACGTAGGTAAACAGCCGACTAATCATCCTGTGCCTCAAGAACAAATTAATCAGTTATTAATTCGTTTAGCAAAAGAGGGTAAACGTGTATTACGTTTAAAAGGTGGTGATCCATTTTTATTTGGGCGTGGTGGTGAAGAAATTGAAACTTTAATGGAGCAAGGAATTGCTTTTCAAGTTGTACCTGCCGTTACCGCAGCGATTGGTAGTTCTGCTTATGCAGGTATTCCATTAACACATCGTGATTATGCACAATCCTGTATTTTTGTAACTGGGCATCTTAAAGATAATAGTATTGATTTAAATTGGCAAGCTTTGACACAACCTCAACAAACTGTTGTGATTTATATGGGCTTAAATAATTTAGCTACGATTTGTAGTAAATTGATTGAACATGGAATGTCAAAAGATAAGCCGATAGCATTGATTCAAAAAGCCACTACTTCAGAGCAGCGCGTTTTAGTTGGAACTTTAGAAACGCTACCGGCTATTGTTGAAGAACAAAATATTAAATTATCTAGTATTATCATTATTGGTGATGTGGTGAAATTGCATCAAAAACTAGCTTGGTTTAAACCGCATGACTTGAATCAAACCTGACAGGTTTTAAAAACCTGTCAGGTTTAGTAGCACTGTCATAACAATAACACACGTGTCATTCTTGTATGCCTTTAATAATATGAAGAGTGTCTAAAGCACGATCAGAGATTCCGACATAGGGTATAAAACCTTCATCTTGGGCTTTCTCTCGAAAATCATCAATTCTAGTTTTATTCTCGCCTTGATAGCCTGAGCCATCATCAAGATAATCAACAAGCAGTACTTTTTTGCCTGCTTGTTTGATTTTCATTATAAATTCTAATCGATACCAAGTCTCATCATCTGAGACTGGTTCGATTTCATTATAAAATAAATCTTCAACACCAATACCACTAATTGTTTCTAAGTAACTATTATCTGTATCAAATTCTAAAATAGGTGCTCCATTTTGTGGAAAAATATAGAAGTTAGTTTTACCGCGTACAACTCTAGCATGATAGGCAATACGTTTTACTAGATTAATCATACGTTGTGCAATACGAAACATATCCAGAACTAAGTTTTGACCATTATCTAATTTTTCACCATTATTTGGATTACTCCAATAATAATAAGCATCTGTAATATCAAGATAAACCCCATCATAACCTGCATCTATTACTTTATCAAGATAACCGATGAGAATTTGTTGCCAAGTTTCTGACCAATATTGGGTTTTATAATTACCATGCCATTCTTCGTTAGTTAATCCTAACCAACAGGGGGCTTTGGTTGTGGGTTGTGAAGTAGTGGATTTAGCATTTTTTGCTACCCATTGGTTATCAAAATAATAACGATATTCTTCAGCTTCTCCTATACTTAAATAAGCTAAAACTACTTTATTATTAGCATGTAAAGAATCAATTTCAGCGTTTGAATAGCGTTGATTATCAGTACCGTCTCTTGAATAATCAAGCGTCAATATATCGAAGTTTGATTTATTGATAAAAGGAATTGAGGCTGCTTGTAATTGATAAAGCCACTTACTACCGGGAGGAGTAGAACCTTTTGTGGTTGGATAAGTATCAGCAAAGTCTTGACATAAATCAGTATTTGCTATATTTGGTTTACTAGTAGTTTTAGGGCTATTATTATCAACCGGAAGCACATTGGTAAGAGAAAATAGCAATTCATTGTCTTTATTTGGAACCTTCTTTAGATAAGCTTGATAAGCCACTAAACTACCATTGCCTATTGGTACTTCTAGGCAAGGGATATTGATATTATCATTTGTCAGATAGAATGTAGATTCTGTGACTTGAGAACTACAAGGGCTTTCAGCATGAGCAATATTATTGAATATAAAGCAAAAACAAATAATTTTTTTCATAATTTTTAATTTAGATCATTAACATTTATAAAAGCAGGTTCGATTAACAATAACTGTATTTGTCCATCAGGGCTAATTATAAGTTCTAATTCCGCCTCATAAGACACAGACTTACCCTCAGCATCCTTTACAATTAAGCAGGGAATATGAACACGAGCTTCGTTAGGAAAATACTTAGGATAGCTATTAGGGATACAAGGTTTTGCATAAGCAAATTGACTTATCAATATTAATAATATTGCTATTAATGTTTTCATTATATAATGATAAATTGAGGGAGGGGGATAATATTATTATATACTAATTGTTGCATCACAATTACAATTAGCGAGCCAAGAATGTATAATAATCATTTTTTTTAAAGGATTTGGTAAATAAATATGTTCAAGTCAAAATACATTGGATTTATAATGTTATTGCTAATTATAAATCCAATCAAACTATTAGCTATTGAATTAACTGATTTTAGAGACCCTGATAGAATCTTTGATGAAGCATTTTTTAATGGTAGATTTAATTTAAATTCAGGCAACCAAGATCAAACTAGTTTTGATGGAACTACTTCTGGATTTTATCAAATGAATTATAGTACTTTACCTTTTGTATGGAAAATTAGATTTGAAGGTAGTCTTGATATTAATCGCGATTCTGCTGCAAACGCAGAGACAGAAGAAAGCTATCTTTTTAATGTAAAAAGTAATTTTGATAAATATCTGACGGATAATTTATTTGGTTTATTTGGCTTTGGTGGAATTGATTTAGCTTTTCGTCGTCAAATTGGCGATGATGAAGCTGATAATCCTTATTCAAAGCTAACAACAGGTATTGGTTATGGTAGAGTTATTGATGCCACACCATTAGCAGATGTATTACGTGTGGTAGAATCTTTAAAAGAATACGGTGTTATTGTTGGAAAAGTGGATGATAGTACATATTTAGAATTAGCTGCTATTGTGGGTAAGCGGCGCGAATTCCAAAGTAGATATGGATTTGAAGATTATGAGCAATATTGGATCGAAGCTTTAGAAAAAGTCATGCAAAAGGCTGGTATATTAAAAAATAATGCGCTAGGTGCAGTTGGCGTTATTAAAACACGTTATGTATTAGTTTTAGAAAGAATTAGCCCTCGTAAACATGGTTGGTCAGTTAGAGGTGGTGTAGGTTATATCACTTCAACCTTTGAAGATGCTGATGATGATGATCCGAGTTTAGATTTAGGATTTGAATATGCTAAACCCTTTGGTTATCAATTGCAATTTACTGAAGAAGCTAGTTATTCAAGAATTTTAGCTGATAATCAATTTGATTTATTTGATAACCGTATGGGATTAACTTATGAGTTATCAGATAGAATTGACTGGGAAAATATATGGACAATTAATGCAGTTTTTCCTAGCAGAGTAGGTACAAATGATTTGATGACTAATAAATTAAGTTCTATTTTTCGATATTATGTTACTAATCTAGTAACAGCAGATTTAACTTTTAGTTTAACTAAATATGATGATGGTATTGATGATAATGGTAATGATGATATAGACAAAGTAGCATTTTTTGGTTTTACTTATCGACTGAAATAACATGAACTTATTCTCTAGCAGCCGTAGTTTTGTAACATTGTTATTATTATTAATAATAATCAGTATTACTTATGTAAATTATAGTGTTAAACAAATTAATCGTGAAACTAAAGTATTTATAAATACAACCATGCTAGTTTTGTTAGCTGATTGGGATGAAAAAAAATTTTTTAATTATAGCAGCTATGCTTTACAACAAAATCTTACTGAAACACAGTTAAATCAAATTAATGATGTTTTCATCGAATTAGGCAGTTTATTAAATTATCATGGTGCATATGGTGGATTATTTCGTTCTAGCACTAGTTGGTGGTTAATGAATCCTCGTTATACAGTGGTTGCAAGTTTTGATGGCGGAGAGTTTATAGGGGTTATTACTTTAATTAAGCAAAATTCTCAATGGAGTATCGGTAGATTTGAATATAAATATAATTTTTTTCCTATTCAACGCGATAATAGTTCATTAAAACTTGTAGGGGCTTATTAAGCCCCTAGATAATTACATTGCTTGACGGCGTTGTTCCATCAGAGTTTCTAGAAGTGGTCTAAAAATAATTTGCATAGCAAATCCCATTTTGCCACCGGGTACAACTAAAGTATTAGGGCGTGACATAAATGAGTCATGAATCATACTTTGTAGATAAGCGTAATCTTGTAATTCACGGTACTTATTAAAACGAATTACAACTAAACTTTCATCAGGAGTTGGAATATCACGTGCTATAAATGGATTAGAAGTATCTACTAATGGCACTCGTTGAAAGTTAATATGGCTATGAGTAAATTGTGGTGTTATGTATTCAACATAATCAGGCATACGTCTTAAAATTGTATGAGTTACTGCTTCAGGCGAATAGCCACGCTCTGCAACATCACGACTAATTTTTTGTATCCATTCCAAATTTACACTAGGCACTACACCTACTAATAAATCAACCCATTGTGCAACATTGGCTGTATCTGTTACAACCCCACCATGTAAACCTTCGTAAAATAACAAATCTGAGTTAGCTGGAGTATCTTCCCATGGTGTAAAAGTACCAGCTTTTTGATTATAAGGCGCACCTTCTTCGTCGTTATGTAAGTATTTACGAACTTTACCAGTGCCAGTTTCTGAATATTGTTGAAATAGCTCAGCTAATTTTTCAAATAAGTTAGCATCAGCACCAAAATGGCTTAAATTTTTACCTTCTTTTTCAGCCGCTGCTACTGCTACTTTCATTTCAGCGCGATCATAACGATGGAAACTATCGCCTTCTACAATAGCTGCATCATATCCACCTCTACGGAAAGTATCTTCAAAAGCCTTTTTTACTGTAGTAGTACCTGCACCAGATGAACCGGTTATTGCTATAATAGGATGTTTAACTGACATTCACTTCCCCCTAAATAATTTATAATGGATTTAGAAAAACCTTGGGGTGGGCGTTTTACTGCGCCCACTAATAGCTTCGTTGAAGCCTTTACTGCTTCTGTTAATTTTGATCAACGTTTATATGAATACGATATAAAAGGATCAATTGCACATGCCACTATGTTAGCACATGTTGGAGTTTTGACAGATATTGAATGTCAAAAAATTGTTGATGGCTTAAATGAAATTGAACAAGAAATTGCCGATGGCACATTCAATTGGTTAGAATCATTAGAAGATGTTCATATGAACATTGAAACGCGATTAACCCAAAAAATTGGTGTAATTGGTAAAAAGTTACATACTGGCAGATCCAGAAATGATCAAATTGCTACCGATATTCGTCTTTATTTGCGTGATGAAATTGATATTATCAGTCAGCAATTAATAAGGCTAATTACCGCATTAGTTGAGCTTGCTAAGTGTGAAGCTAATACTATTATGCCCGGTTTCACTCATTTGCAAAGTGCCCAACCAATTACATTTGGACATCATCTGTTAGCATGGTGTGAAATGTTGATGCGTGATAAACAACGTTTGCAAGATTGTCAGAAACGAGTTAATACTATGCCGCTTGGTGCTGCTGCATTAGCTGGAACATCTTATCCAATTGATCGTGATTATACCGCCAAGTTATTAGGCTTTGACGCTATAGCTCAAAATTCTTTAGATGCAGTAAGTGATCGTGATTTTGCTATCGAATTTACTAGTATAGCATCTATTATAATGATGCACTTATCACGTTTTTCTGAAGAATTAGTATTATGGTCATCTGCACAATTTAATTTTATAGAATTAAGTGATGCTTTTTGTACGGGTTCGTCTATTATGCCACAAAAGAAAAATCCTGATATACCAGAATTAGTGCGTGGTAAAACTGGACGTGTATATGGTCATTTAACTTGTTTATTGACCTTAATGAAATCACAACCATTAGCATATAATAAGGATAATCAAGAGGATAAAGAACCGCTATTTGATACTGTAGATACCTTAAAAGGTAGTTTGCGTGTTTATGCTGATATGATACCAAGCTTAGAAGTAAAGCGCGATAATATGCGTAATGCGGCTAAGTTAGGATTTACGACTGCTACTGATTTAGCTGATTATTTGGTACGTAAGGGCGTGGCTTTTCGTGATTCTCATGAAATTGTTGGTACAGCAGTAAGGTATTGTATTGATAATAATTGTGAGCTAGATTCTTTAAATTTAGAGACTTTACAGACTTTTTCACCACATATAAATGATGATGTATATGAAGTATTAACTTTAGAAGGATCGGTATCAGCTCGCAATCATATTGGGGGTACAGCTCCAAATCAAGTAATATCAGCAGCAAATCGACTAGCAAAATTAATTTAATTAGTATAGAATGAGTGAGTCTGCCTTGGTAGCTCAGTTGGATAGAGCGTCCCCCTCCTAAGGGGAAGGTCAGAGGTTCGAGTCCTCTTCAGGGCAATTACTTTTTTTGAATCCATTAGGAGGATTATTATATGAAACATTTAAAATCTATCATTCCAGCTATAGCATTTTTGATGTTAGCTATGACTAACGTTACTTATGCACATGAGTCTAGAGGATCAGTTGTTGACAACTCACCTTATTTGTTTTATGCCACTAAAGCTACTGGTCGTTTAAGTCAAAAGGGATGTTTAAATCGTGCTAAAAAAGCAATGAAAAGATCCAAAGTTCGTGTTATTAGTAGTGGACGTACTTTTGTAGTTGGAACTAATGGTGCATATAAAGGAACAATTATTTGTTCTAGTAGAAAAAAACAAGCTATAATTCTCGTAAGTGGTAGCAATCGCGCTAAAACAGCCGCTTTAAGAACTAAAATTAAGAAAAATTTTAGAAGATAGTTGGAACAAATATTCTTATTTGTTATTTCCTTCGTTGCAAATGCTTTTTCTGCATTTGCAGGCGGAGGAGCTGGATTAATTCAATTACCCCTCCTCATTTTTTTAGGCTTACCATTCGCTATAGCCTTATCCACACACAAAATTGCCAGCGTCGCTTTAGGAGTTGGTGCCACTATACGTTATTTACGAGACAGTAAATTAGAACGCCGCTTTGCTTTATATATTTTGATCACTGGTCTGCCGGGTGTCATTATTGGCGCAAATATAATTCTACTAGTTCCCAGCCGCACTGCTGAAATAGCTTTAGGTTTACTTACTATTAGTTTAGGTTTATATTCTTGGTTCAAATCACAGTTAGGTCAACAATATATGCCATTACATCGTAATACTTATGGTTGTATTATTGGTGGTTGTGTAATATTTAGTATTGGTATATTAAATGGTTCCTTAACTTCTGGTACTGGTTTATTTGTAACAATTTGGTTAATTCGCTGGTTTGGTTTAGATTATAAACGTGCGGTTGCTTATACCTTAGTTTTAGTAGGATTGTTTTGGAATGGAACTGGAGCAATTACCTTGGGATTGTTAGGGGATGTAAAATGGGATTGGTTGCCAGCATTATTACTTGGTTCATTATTAGGCGGGTATTTTGGAGCGCATTTGGCTATTACTAAAGGTAATCGCTGGATAAAGAGGATATTTGAAATTATTACTTTGTTGGTGGGGATAAAGTTAATTTTAGGCTAATTAATAGCAAAAATATATTAAATTATATATTATATTTTCTTTAAATAAAGTATAGGATTTTTAATGAAACATATAATATATATATTATTGTGTGGTTATTGGCTTAATTTAGCCGCTGATACTAATAAACCACCAATCTCTCTGAATTTTAAAGAAGTAAAAGCTGATTATTATATTCATAATAATCCATTATCGATTAAATTGCAAACTCATATAAATGACAAGTCATTGATTAATGAACCATTGGATTTATGGGTGAATATTCAAATGCCGATACCTAAAGCTAAAGTGGATTTATTTATTAATGCTGGTGGAATTAATGGAAATCTTGAACCATTCAAAAAAAATATTACAGTTAGTGATTTGACTGATGGAATTTTAGAAATGCCTGCTATTCCTGCTAGTATTCCGGCTGGTAAGTATGTTTTTTCTGCTTATTATAGCAAAGCTGGTAGTGCATTTGCGCCACAAACAGCGTCATTATCTAATTGGGCAATTGCGGAAATTAGAATTGGTTCTCATTTAAATGGCTTTGATACTGATCCTCGCATTCAAAATACTACCTGTATTGCACCAGCGCGTGCTGCTATTGCTAGTAAATTGTCTGAAACTGGCTGTGTTATCATTAATGAAGGAAAAATAAAACCAGCGGCAGGAGTTATACCTTATAATGTTAATTTAATGTTTTGGTCAGATAATGCTTCTAAGGAACGTTGGATGGCTTTACCTGCTGATAAAACCATTAGTATTAATAAGGAAGGGCGTTGGGTATTTCCAATTGGCAGTATTTTATTTAAGCATTTCTATTTACAAGATAAGATTTTTGAAACACGCTTACTAGTTCATCATGATGATGATCGGTGGGCTGGTTATAGCTATGAATGGGATGCAGATGGAAAAGACGCAACTTTACTTCAAGGCGAAAAACAGAAACAAATTAATGCTCAAACTTGGATTTATCCTAGTGGAGAACAGTGTTTAGAATGCCATACTAAAGTTGCTGGAGATGTTCTTGGTTTAGAAACTAGGCAAATGAATCGTTTACATCACTATTCAAGCACCGGTCATATTAGCCCACAAATTGATACTTTCATGAATCTAGGGCTGTTAACAATTGCAGAAAAGACATATGACCAAGTAAATTTTGCTCAACCAAAATATAATATGCCGCTAGAACAACGTGCTAGAGCTTATTTGCATACTAATTGTAGTTATTGCCATCGCCCGGGCGGACAAGGTGGAAATGATTTTCGTGTTACAGCTGACTTCTCAGAAATTTGTTATAAATCAAAACCTCCACAAATTCATGTACTGACTGCTGGTGATCCAGAACATTCTTTGATTTCACAAAGAATGCACAAAGGAGAAATGCCACCATTAGGTAGCACTGTTATTAATCAAGAAGGTATAAAACTGATTGATGAATGGATTAGGACTTTAACAGATTGTTCTATTCCTCCTACTCCATCTTGCCCACCACTTTCAGCAGTTGACTTTAAGCAGACTAAAAAGACTTATTTTAAATATTGTGATCGTTGTCATGGTGAATTGCGAGAAGGTGGAACTGGGAAACCCTTATTACCAGAAAATATTGTCAAATTAGGGATCGAAAAAACTAAACACGTGATTTTTAATGGTGTAACGGGTGGAATGCCAGCATGGGGGCAAAAGGGCACTTTAACTCCAGCAGAAATTGATCTTATGGCTTGTTATTTACAATATCCTGTAACATATCAAGATGAAGATTAAGGATTAACCTATATCTTGTGTAACAAAAAAATTTTCTTGCCATAGATAAAAAAATATGTATAATTATATTTTTTTTATGGAGAAAAACAAAATGAGTAAAAAAACACGAGGTATTCATAATCTCTACGCAGAAGATGCTGAAAAAGCTGATTGGCTCGTTTGGGGCCGAGAAGCTGATCCTATTAGTCGCCGAGGTTTTCTAACTAAAAGCAGTTTACTCGCAATGACTGCAATAGTTGGAGCCAGTATTCCTTTTGCTAAGTATATGCCCAGTGGACTGATTCCAGCAGCACTTGCCGAAAGCA
The DNA here is from genome assembly GCF_001723685.1 of Candidatus Marithrix sp. Canyon 246. Taxonomy (GTDB): domain Bacteria; phylum Pseudomonadota; class Gammaproteobacteria; order Beggiatoales; family Beggiatoaceae; genus Marithrix. The sequence goes on along the minus strand of NZ_MCBX01000018.1, from coordinate 34,167 downwards.
ACGATCCTTTTCAAATACCGGGTAAAGATGGTTTGATTATTCTTAATGATCGACCACTGAACGCGGAAACACCACCACATTTGTTGGATGATGACATCACACCCGCTAATCGCTTTTTTATTAGAAACAATGGTATTCCTCCAGAAAACATCGATATCAATAACTGGACCTTAGAAATCGCAGGCGAGTCTTGCGAAAAGCCTACCACATTTACTTTAGCCGAACTAAAGCAAAAATTTGAGAATCATACTTATCAATTGACACTAGAATGTGGTGGTAATGGCCGAAGTGAATTTAATCCGCCAGCTAGTGGTAATCAATGGTCAGTTGGAGCCATTGGTTGTGCTAATTGGACCGGTGTTAAACTGAAAGATGTTCTGAACTTTTGTGGTATTAAGAGCGATGCGGTTTACATAGGCTATTATGGAGCTGATACTCATACTAGTGGCGATCCAAATAAAGTACCTATTTCCAGAGGAGTACCAATATCCAAAGCTTTGGAAGATGAATCCTTGATTGCTTGGGCAATGAATGGCGAAGATCTTCCGTTTCAGAATGGTTATCCATTAAGAATGGTCGTCGGCGGATGGCCGGCTTCTGCTTCGGGTAAATGGCTCAAAAAGATTGTGATTAGAGACCAAGTCCACGATGGTGCCAAAATGACTGGTAAATCTTACCGTGTGCCTCGTAATCCAGTGGCTCCGGGTACGAGAGTGCCAGATGAGGATATGCGTATTATTGAGTCGATGCCAGTTAAATCCATTGTGACTTTTCCAAAATCAGGCATCATACATGAACAGGCTAAATCATTAGCAGTCAGAGGTCATGCGTGGGCTGGTGATTTAGAAGTGAGCGAAGTTTATGTTTCCAACGATTTTGGCGCAAGTTGGAAAAAGGCAGATTTAAAAACACCAGTGAATCGACTGGCTTGGCAACACTGGAATGCGACGCTTGAGTTTCCAAAAACTGGTTACTATGAAGTCTGGGCAAGAGCAGTAGATAGTCAAGGTCGTTCACAACCGATGGTGCTACCGGGTTGGAATCCTAAAGGTTATCTTAATAATGCTTGTCATCGCATTGCTGTACAAGTGGTGTAAATATCATGAAGATTTTTATAATAATTTCATTATTACTGGTGGCACCTGTTTCGGTTGCAGAAGTTGACGCTGAAACTGGGTTAATTATTGCCGATGGTTATAAAGTGGTGAAAAAGACTTGTACTCGTTGTCATTCGGCAAGCAATATTATCCAATATAGCGGCACAAGGCTTACTTGGTTAGGACTGATTCGTTGGATGCAAAACACTCAGGATTTGGAGGAGTTTGAAGCTGATAAAGAAAAGCAAATTTTGGACTATTTGGAAACCAATTATGGTCCCAAAGAAGCAGCTTATCGACGCGCACATATTCCCTCTTTTTTGATGCCACCCAATCCTTATAGAAGCTTGGCGACTATTAAATTTGTCGGTTTAAAGGATCATTATAAATTGGATGAGACGCTAACAGTGGATTTAGTGATAGCAGATTTTCCTGCTTATAGTAAGGGACGTTTTGACTTGTGGGCGGCTATTCATTTGCCCAATAAACCAGATGATGAATTTGTGTTTTTAAAAGGCACTGCTTCTGAACCATTGTTCAACTCACTGAAACCTCAATCTTTCCAAGTATCATTGGAAACAGTAAACAGTACTTATAGTGTTTTGAAAAACTTCACAATACCTTCTGTTGAGATAGGAAAATATGTATTCTATGCAATATTGGTTGAAAAAAGTGCCAACCCACTGACAGGAACCGATATTACTCGCTCCAATTTAGCTGTTCAAACCATAACTGTAGGAGATTAACTTAAAATTGGATTAGCAAACAGCTAATCCAACTGGGTTTTGAATGATGAAAAAGATATTTTATATTTTATTATGTAGTTATTGGTTAAATTTAGCCGCTGAGACTAATGAACCACCAATATCTTTGAATTTTAAAGAAGTAAAAGAGGATTATTATATTCATAATGATCGATTATCCATTAAATTAGAAACTCATATCAATGACAAATCACAGATTACAGAACCAGTAGATTTATGGGTGAATATTCAACTTCCTACTACGCCTAAAACCGATTTATTTATGACTGCTAATGGTTTTAGTCCAACTCCGGAACCATTTAAAAAAAATATTATACTTTCTAAGGATTCTATTGATACAATTTTAGAGTTTTCTAATATTCCAGCAATAGCTGCTGGTAACTATGTTTTTTCTGCTTATTATAAACAATCTAATAGGGCTATTGCTGAAATTAGACTTGGTGATCATCTACATGGCTTGGATACTGATCCTCGCACTCAAAATACCTCCTGTATTGCACCAGCGCGTTCTGCAATTGCTAGTAAATTGTCTGAAACTGGCTGTGTTACAATTGCCGATGGAAAACTTAAACCAGTAGTAGGAGTCATACCTTATAATGTTAATTTAATGTTTTGGTCAGATGGTGCATTTAAAGAACGTTGGATGGTTTTACCTGCTGATAAAACCATTACTATTAATAAAGAGGGGCGTTGGGTATTTCCAATTGGTAGTATTTTATTTAAGCATTTTTATTTACAAGATCAGATTTTTGAAACGCGCTTACTGGTTCATCATGATGAAAATGGATGGGCTGGTTATAGCTATGAATGGGATGCAGACGGAAAAGATGCAACTTTACTTGAAGACGAAAAACAGAAAAAAATTAATGATCAAACTTGGATTTATCCTAGTCGAGAACAGTGTTTAGAATGTCATACCAAAAATGCGGGGGATGTTCTAGGTTTAGAAACTATACAAATGAATCGTTTACATCACTATTCAAGCACCGGTCATATTAGCCCACAAATTGATACTTTGATTCATCTAGGTATAATTGATGGAAATAAATATGATCAAGTACATTTTCCTCAACCACAATATAATATGCCGCTAGAACAACGTGCTAGAGCTTATTTGCATACTAATTGTAGCTATTGCCATCGCCCGGGGGGAAAGGGACCACATGATTTTCGTGTGACAGCTGACTTATCAAATATATCTTATAAACAGTCAAATCCACAACAATATCATATAATTACAGTTGGTGATCCTGAACATTCCTTAATTTCGCTTAAAATGCAGAAAGGAGAAATGCCACCACTAGGTAGTACGGTTGTTAATAAAGAAGGGGTTGAATTGATTGATGAATGGATTAGCAGTTTAACAGATTATTCTACATCGCCTACTCCATCTTGTTCTCCACTTTCCGCTGTTGAATTTGAAAAAACTAAACAGATTTATTTTAATAAATGTGCTTATTGTCATGGAGATTCAAGAGAAGGGAAAATTGGTAAATCTTTGTTACCAAAAAATATAATAGAATTAGGGATAGAAAAAACTCAGTCTGCTATTTTTTATGGTAAAAAAGGTGCAATGCCTGCATGGGGAGAAACTGAGATTTTAAGTGAAGAACAAATTGATCTTATGACTTGTTATTTACAATATCCTGTGCCATATCCAGATGAAGAATAACAATTAAATTTCAAACAAGACCTGACAGGTTTCAAAAACCTGTCAGGTCTAAAACTCGCATTATTGTGTAATATTCACATCAATAACTTCTGGTGCTTTAACCAGTGTTCCATCTGCTAGGCGCGACCATATATGGAATTTGATATTTCCTGTCAGTTCCATTTTGCTACTCCAGATTTTGATGCTTTCAGTAGTTGGTACTGATACTGGATTGGCATCTCTTTGGAATGTTCCTAGTTCTTCAGGTTTTTTTTCATCCCATACAAATCCTTGTCCATTTGCTGTGACATTGTATTTAATGTTTGCTGTTTCTGCTATTACTACCATTTCTGCCGCTTTATCACCAGCAATAGTAGCACATATTTCAATTTTATCAGCTTCGCGCTGTTGCATTGTTTTTTTATGTTCTCCATCATTAACTGAGATTCCACCAGCAAATTTATAACCTTGAGCTTCTCCTAAACTAGGTAAGACTTTTTTATTATTGCAAGGTTCTGTCAGACTGATTGCATCAAAATACCATTCATAGCCCGGAATCGGTTTCATGTATTTCTGCAACAGACGATTAGCTTCTTTTTTACCTACAACATTTTTAAGTTCTGTAATAAAGTCAACATAAGTGTGCTTAATTAAAGTGTAAGCACCTTCCCACCAAACATAATTGGGTCCACTCATAGCTGAACCTTGACGGGTGCGACGACCATCACGATGCCAAATTTCCCACCAAATCCATTCAATTTTATCATCAAAAGGAACTTTAGTTATTTTGCCCATTTTAACCAAATCATCCATAATTGATTGTAATGGTTTAGCAAACTTATCATTATATAATCCAACAACATCTTTTAATTGTTTGTAATGTCCATCAATAAAATCGGTGGTATGACAAGAATAACAAACAGTCTTCATAGTACTACGGCGTTTTCTCCAATTAACAATGTCTTTAACAGTACTGCCTTTTACTGCATCACCTTTTTCAGGTTGAGTTTTACTATCATCTAAATCATATTGTGTACCGTTTTCTAAACGAACTAAATTAATATGATAAGACAAAGGGTCGCGTAAATTCCAAGATAAACGTTCACTAACATCATGTGTTTTTGTAACGCCGGGGGCTGCACTCATATGACAAGTAGCACAAGTAGGTGCGACACTATAATCAATACCAGCCACCCATTTATCTGACTCTAAATTCATTTCTCCAACTTTGGAATGATAGATAATACCGTGTTTAGATTCATTATAGATTTCTAAATGAGAATGATCTGGACCTATGTGACATTTACCACAAGTTTGTGGGCTACGAGCTTGAGCGCGAGAAAATGTGTGACGAGCATGACAGGCTGTACAAGAACCAACAGAACCATCAGGGTTTATACGACCTACACCGGTATTGGGCCAAGTTTCTTTAGTAGGTTTGCCTTCTTCGTCAATTTCAATTTTGGTACCATGACACTGTTCACAACCACCTCTAACAGCGGCTGCACCAGCCATATGTCCTAATTTATAATCTAAAGAGTGAGCTATATTAGCGGCACTGGCATGACGAGAACGTTGAAATTGTTCATTTTGGTCTTTATGACATTTAGCACAGTCTTTTGGACTGACAATTACAGAAATATAATGTCCTTCATGCAAAAAGGCATCTGAATCTGCTGTTTCAGCTTTGTGACAATCAAGGCAGTTTACTCCACGTTGACCGTGTTGACTTTTATTCCATTCTAAATAAAGCCCAGCATTTGTCATGCGGTGACAATTAACACATTCTTTACCTTCTTCTAAACCCCAAGAACTAGGATCGGCAGATATGACCAGTGCATTGGCAATACTAGCTTGCCATAACAGTAAACTACTTATTATAAGTTTTTTAACTTTCATTAATTAAATTGCTCCTAAATTGATTTGATTAAATTAAAGTATGATATTATCATGATCATGTATAAGTTTAAAGACTTTTACATAATACTAAATTATTAACTATGGGAACATAAATTATTTATTATGATACGTATAACATATATTATACTACTGTTAAGTTTCAGCTTATCAGTGTGGAGTGGCGAATTATTTGCTCCTAGAACAGTATTGAGTGGCGATAATTCTCAATTAATAGCAAAAGCCAGATTTGATCATCCAGAATCTGGTGATTTATATTTATTTACTAAGTTGGCTGGTAATATAGCTTATTTAACTCCACCACTAAATGTAAGTCCATCTCCAGTTCCATTTAAAGCAAATCAAACATTTCAAGGTGAATATACTTGGTTAGATTTTAATGCTTTAGAATTACCACCGGGTAAATATCCACTTTATCAAGTCGTAATGCCTCATGGTAAAAAGCCTAATATCAATGATAATTCCTTAGCATCAATGATTTTTCATGTAGGATTAGAAAAATATATAGCTTATGATTTTGATGGTGATGGATTTGCCGATGATGATAAAAATAAAGATGGTTTTCATGATGATGATCGTAATCGAGATGGTTTCCATGATGATGATAAAAACCAAGATGGTTATCATGATGATGATGCAAATCGAGATGGATTACATGATAATCCGCCGCTGATCAATACAAAATATAAAGTGTTGCCTTTTAACGACATTGGTATGCACTGTATGGATCCAGATTATTCTATTTTGTCTATTTTGCCACCATATAACGCCATTAATGCACAAGTTGTCAAAATCAAGGATGATGAGCCAGAATTATTAGATGCTAGTGAAGTTGAAGTACGTTATTCAGCAGTAGCAGATCGCAGTGGTTCGATCAATTCTACTAGCGTCAACAAAACTAATTTTTGGCAATATGCAGAAAAATTATTTGGTGCAGCATTGCAACCGGGAGAAGGTTTAACTGGTTTATATATGCCAGCAGATAAACCCGGGGCGAAAACATTCACTTATGATGATAAACATAAATGGTTTAGTGCTAATGGTGTGCCTATAACACCTATTGATGATAAGGGTGATAAAAATAGTTATCCAATGTTAAAAATTAGTGCCCATGATAAACAAACTGGTGTTGAATTAGCAAGTACTAATATTGTAGTACCAGTGAGTATGGAAGGTCATTGTGAAAATTGTCATCTTACTGGTAAAATAGCCGCTAATAATCCTAATATTACTTGGGAACCTGATAGTGATATTATTAAGCAATCGCTCACAAATATTTTAATATTACACGATCACAAACACAAAACTACTTTAAAAGATGAAACACCAGTGCTTTGTAGTCGTTGTCATTATTCACCGGCTGTAGATTTAAAACAACAGGGACCACAAGGAGAACAACAAGGTAAATCTACTTTATCTTATGCTTTACATAAGGGTCATGGAGAATGGCGTGATTCTCAAGGTAAGTCAATGTTTCCTGAAAAGGGCAAACCAGAAGATACTTGTTATCAATGTCATCCCGGCAAAGATACTCAATGTCAACGAGGAGTAATGAAAAACGCTAAGATAGAATGTGACAATTGTCATGGCGATATATTAGCGGTAGCTGGTGTAGATCCTTTACAAAAAAACGGTAGTATTGATTTTAAAAATGATGGTGGAATGCGCCGCCCTTGGAAAGATTTACCACGTTGTCAATCTTGTCATACTGGTGATGCTGTTCGACATTTAGAAGGCGAAGGTTTAGAAGTGTTTAATAAAGAATATACTGTCACTGTTATTGAATATGAAGAAGAAGTAGAGAAAAAGAAAAAAGTAGAGAAAAAGAAAAAATTTAATTTCCGTTTAAAACAAGCTTATAAAACTGGTGATCCTTCAGCTTCTCCTTTATTAGCAGAAAATACTCGTTTTGCTGAACAGAGAAAAAAATTATTTAAAGAAAGTAAGGATACACATGGTGAAGTTGCCTGTGAAGCCTGTCATGGTAGTACTCATGCTATTTGGTCAAATTCTGATTTTAATGCTAATGATAATTTAACTTCTTTACAATTACAGGGGCATGTAGGTACTATCATTGAGTGTGATACCTGTCATAAACCGGGTAGCTTGCCAATGACAACAGATGGTCCACATGAGATGCATAATGTTAATGATGATCGTTGGACAGATGTATTTACACCAAAACGACATAATTTCTTGTATTTAACTCGTCCAAGTCTTTGTAAAGCTTGTCATGGTAAAGAATTAGATGGTACGCCTTTATCTAGGAAAGTTACTGCAACTAAAACTTTTACATTCCCGACTAAAGCTGGTACGAAGTCAATTACCTTGAAGAAAGGGGAATTGGTTGGTTGTAGTCATTGTCATGAGAAACCGCGTTAGTTAAATTGGAATCAGACCTGACAGGTTTTAAAAACCTGTCAGGTCTTGCTACATGTAGGTCTAAAACCCGTGAGGACCAGACCTGACAGGTTTCCAAAACCTGTCAGGTCTTGCTACATGTAGGTATCAAACACGTGGAATCAGACCTGACAGGTTTCAAAAACCTGTCAGGTCTAACTACTTGTCAGGATTAAAATTTAGTCATCTTCAATTAAATGTTGAATTTCCAGTTCGTCTAATTTATCATGAGCTTCTACAAATAATCTTGGATTCTGAAACCAACTCATCACTTCTTGTCCATTTATCCTGCTCTTTTTCTGTTGGTAAATAGTTTGGTAAGATGAATAAGGATAAGTACGAAAATCGTCAGTAAAACCATGTTTCTGGGGATTACGGTGAATATAACTAACTAAATTCATTAGATAAGAATTTGAATTAACCAAGATACGTTTGAAGGGTCTTTCAAAAAGATTGCCGCTTCTCTGGTAAGTTTTGTTAATCGCTTTAGTATAAGCATTAAAGAAGTTTGAGAATTGCTTGGAATAATCAGGTGTACTTAGACCTGACAGGTCTGTATCCAGCCTTATCCTAACCAAAAAATGAAAATGATTTTTCATCAGACAATACGCATATGTATCAGCTATAGGATAGATGTAACGGATATATAGCTTAAAGAAGTATTCATAATTACGTTCTTCAAAAAACAAGTTTTCTCCATTATTACCCCGATTGTAGATGTGATAATATTGTCCACTGATTAAAGGTATTGGTTTTGACATATATTTGTTTCTAAAACTCGTTAGAACCAGACCTGACAGGTTTCCAAAACCTGTCAGGTCTTGCTACGTGTAAAGTCTAAAACCCATGAGGACCAGACCTGACAGGTTTCCAAAACCTGTCAGGTCTTGCTACGTGTAAGGTCTAAAACTCGTGAGGATCAGACCTGACAGGTTTCCAAAACCTGTCAGGTCTTGCTACGTGTAAGGTCTAAAACTCGTGAGGATCAGACCTGACAGGTTTCCAAAACCTGTCAGGTCTAACTAACTACGTGTCAGGTTTTTCGTCTTGATTTATTCTATCGCAAATTCACTACAAGTAACATCTATCCAATTAGTTTGATCTTCTAGCTTGAAAGTTTCATTTGGTGGAATTAATACTCCACAGGTACCATATCTACCCTTTTGTATATCTTCTGGTAAATGTGATTTTATGAAGTAAGTTTTTTGTCCATTTATTTTTAAATCTGATATATAAGCTTTGAAATTATTCACTTCTTCACTAAATTCATTTTGTGGATAAATTAGTATTTTTATATCATTTTCTGCATCTGTCATTCCTAGATATAAATCTACCATAATATCTTTGCCGCTTAGAGTTAAATTCCATTGCATATTGTTAGCGGCTCTATAAATACTTTTGTTTAATGATATATCCATCATAGTTTGTTTATTGTTTGGATTATTTACCTTTACTTCTCCGCTTACAATTTCTGACCATAAACCATTATTTCCTTGTGCTTGATATTGAATAGTCCAATTTCCTGCTTGCTTGAATTGGTCATAAACTATTTCATAGCGTTTTTGAGCAGGATTATAAATTAGTTCAATTTCTGTACGACTAAAATCAGTTTTTAATCCTTGATAGTCTTGAATACTGAAATTAGGTTTTATTAAGATTGCCTGTACTTTCTGAATGGTTTCTTGAGTCGGTGTTGCTTTTAGCCATAATGTAGCGGCTATTTTGTTTTCTATAGTTACACGAGGATGAACTTCTATTGTTGGCGGTAAAAAGTCATAAATACCTTGAGTGACTAAATAAACTGGTTTTTCTGGTTTATTATATAAAGCCGGTGCTTGGTTTTTAAAAAAATGAGTTTGAGTTTTAACTATTTGTTCAGCAAATCCAAATGCTTCACTGATACTATAACCTCGTTGCAATTCTCGTAATAATTGATCTCCAAAACTGGCATATTTGAGTTGCCATGTTAAACTTTTATCATCAGTACTGGTAATTATAATACGTTCTTTATTGTTAGCTAGCTCATCCACAAATGAACCTGAAAAACATGTATCAAGGATAATAACTTGTTGTACACCTTTTGGAATAGTGTCTAATAAATTACTTAATTCTGAAGCTGATAATTCATAATTGGGGTTGATTATGAAATGCTTTGAACGAGCATGACCATGTAAATAAAATATAAATTGTTGATCAGCTTGCAAATTTTCAGCGGCTTGTTTAAATGCAGCTTTAATATCAACTTCTTGTATATCAGATTTAAGATAAGAAATATCATTATCAGTTAAACGGCGTTGTTTAAGAATGCCATACATGCGTTGAGTATATTCCTTACTATAAGGATACAAACTGTTTGCAGAGTCTGCTCCACCAGCGGCTATAATAATAGCTTGACCAAATTTATTATTATCAGTAAAAGCAGCCGCTTGGCAGGTATAAAATAAAATCAGGATTATTTTTAATATTTTTTGCATTAGATTAATTCTTTAGTAAACTTCCAGTTTGCACAAATAAAGGATGTACCACAATTCCATTCTGATCAGTATAAGCCATTTCAAACCGTTGGCGATTATCATCATCAACAACTTCCACAAATAACACCAACCAAATTTCAGTAACTCCTAACTTTTTACCATATTTAGCGGTTTGTTTGAGGGCATTACGATAGCCCGGTTGATTGGCAAAACTTTTTAATTCTAAGCCAAACAATCGCCCGGAATAACGCATCAATAAATCAATAGCTCCATTACCAGTTGGGAATTCAGGCACTATTTGTACTTCATAACCATGAAAAAAACTAACCAAATAGAGATAAAGATGAAATTGAAATACAGCCTCAAACACACGTAGATCATTTTTACGACGTGGCGCATCTTTTAATACCATCTCTCGATTGGCTTGCAGATATTGCTCATATCGTTGTAATAAACGATGAATATCAATATTTTGACCAGTAATGGTATCTGACAAATCTTCAAATGGATCATACAATCCATCCATTCCTTGATACAATTCTCTGGCAAAATAATTGAACAATCGCTTTTGTATATATGGGCAAGGAAATTTGACATAATGTTCAGTCAAACTAACCTCATCTATAGAAACAACTCCATTCATATATAAAAAATTGATCATGGGATCATCATAAGTAAAATTTACTTTCTTTCTGGTTTGGAATAATTCCAATACATAAGGCTTATAAGCTTCTTGTTTCGCCTTACTGATGATATTTAAGATATTGTTATTGGGCAATAAATCTAGGGCTGTCGCATAAACACCCTTAAAAAGTGTCATCGTAATCGCTTGATCTGTCGCTTGATTATAAGTTTCTGTCAATAATTCCCCAAACCAACAAGTAAGCCCCGGTTGCCCTTTGAATTCATACCAGATTCGTTCTACAACTTCAGGCTCAATTTTTTGTTGCTGCTCTCGTTGATAGCAATCAAATAAATAAACTACTTCATCATGAGTAAGATTGGGAATATTCAAGCTACGCTGAACATTGAATGGTGAACCTTTGACATTTTCCACTCCTAAGACGGCACGCACTCCGATTAAAACTAGACCATGTAATAAATAATCTTTTTCCGCCGTGGATTTATTGGTTTGGCTACGGCGAGTATTATAAATATGACGCAACACTGCTACTAATCTAGCAATTACCAATGTATCAAGAGCATCAAATTCGTCTAGAATTAAGATCAAAGGCTTAGTGAGAGTTCCTCGTTTGAACAAACGATGAAAATCCTTTAACGAATTTATCGTTAGTTGTTCTAAATTCAACTTTTCCATTAATTCCTTAGCAAAGAGTTGAGCCACTATATTGGGATCGTTCTCTTCATAAAGAAATTGCAAGCTTAGATAAACTACATCAAATTGATCCTCTTTATCAATTCTTGAGACAACTTCTTGCATTAGCCAAGTTTTGCCAGTTTGACGTGGTGCCCATACTGTTATGTAATGTCCATCTTTTAATTGTTTGATAGCATTGGTAATTAATGCTTCTCTCGGTACGTAGTAATCGGTTTTGTTATTTGGTGAACCGTAAGATGAAAATCTTCGCATATTTTTTTGACTCCAAGTTGGTAAAGACTGTTTAATTATATCAGATTAAACCCAGTACAATCCAAAGCTAACCAATTACTCCCATCCATTTGAAATTCTTTTCCTGTTGCTAAGTAATCACCTAATGGGGAATCTTCTGGAATTGGAATATTAATAAAAATACTTTGTTGTCTTGCGAGTTGAATTTGTTTATTAAATTCAGTATTACTATTAATTGCTACAACATTACCATTAGGTAATTTTATACCTAAATAAAGTGTTTGATTTTCAGCATTAACACTAATATTCCAATTGATCTCTTCGCTGACTTTGTAATTAGGTTTATTTAAAACAATATCTATCTTAATATCTGTCAGATTATCACTAGTTTGTTCTATTTAGAATATTCCAAGTTCCTTTAGTCCAAAATTTTAGGATTGATTAAATATTGCTTTTCAGCTATGAAAAAATCATCATCTGATGATATTCCATCACTATTAGCATCTAACCAAGGGGTTTGCCGACTAAAACTCTTAGGGTTATCTTCTATGAATTTCTTAGCATATTTAAAAGCTCTACCTACCGTTTCACCTTTTTGTAACCCAGTTAAGAAGGCTTCTGCAAAACTATAATAAGTTACTTGCCATGTTAAACTCTTATCATCTGTGCTAGTAATTACGGTACGATTTTTTACACCTGCCAATTCAAAATTTGTTGTCGAACACCATCTGGTATTAAGTCTAATAATTCTCTAAATTTTGAAGCTTGTAATTTATAATCTTTTGTAATATTAAATTGATCTTGAGTTGCATGACCATGTATATAAAAGATAAATTCAGCTATTGGCGGTATTTTACAAATTTGCCATTGTTTCAATGTTTTATCTGAGCTGGCTGATATTAAAACCTTGCCATCTTTTGATACAGCAACTTTAAGAGTTTGATCTTCGCCACCTGATAGAGCATAATTACTATTAATAAGGAAATTTACATCTAATATCCTAGTCTTATCAGAATGAACTACATGTTCTCCAGTATGAATATTCCAGCGTCTGATTGTGTTATCCCATGAACTAGAAATAACAAATGAATCATTAGCAGAAAAAGCCGCTGATACAACTCTACCTGTATGCCCAGTAAAACTATGAGTTTCTTTCCCAGTTGCTACATGCCATAATTTTATTGTTCCATCCTTGCTAGCTGATAAGGCTTGGCTACTATCAGGAGAAAAACTAACATCAGTAACTTGATCAGTATGCCCAGTAAAAGTACGAAGTTCTTGCTTAGTATTTATATCCCATAAAATTATAGCTCCATCCAAATCACCAGAAATAGCTTGATTACCATCAGGTGAAAAACTAATTGAAGTGACTTCCTTATTATGACCATAACAAGTACGAAGCTCAGCTCCAGACTTAATATCCCAGACTTTTATTGTTTGATCCTTGCTGGCAGAAACTAGTAAATTATTTGAAATAGCAATTGAAGTGACACCATTTTGATGCCCGTTAAAGGTTTTTATTGAATCATCAGCGAAGGCTGAGTGATATGTTATGCAAATAATTGATATAAAAAATATTTGTATATTCATAATTTTCTTAAAATAAACCTGACAGGTTTTAAAAACCTGTCAGGTTTGGTTAAAACTACTGAACTTTAAACCCAGTACAATCCAAAGCTAACCAATTACTCCCATCCATTTTAATATCTTCTGCCGCTGGCACTAATACTCCGCAGAACATATAACCACTAACTGCTGCTGCTGCCTTTTTAGGAACAAGTGATTTGATGTAATAGGTTTTTGGTTGGTTGATTTTTAGTTTTCGTATATAAGGATTAATTTGATTGGCTTTACCAAATTTCTCATATGGATGAATCAATGTTTTAACACCTCCACCATTAGGCAATATCATACCTAAATACATTTTCGCTTGAATTGGATCTTTGCTATAAACATCAACAGTTAAATTTTGTTCACTAGCTGGTTTGTAGCTACTTTTATTTAGAAATAATTTTATAAATTTCTCTGGTACATTATTTATTTCTACTTCTGCCATTTTGACATCAGACCAAAAGCCATCCGTATCTTTTGCTTGGTATATAATATTCCAAACTCCGTTTATAAAAAATTTATCATAAACAATTTCATAACGATTTTGGGCAGCATTATAAATGAGTTCAATTTCTTCACGATCAAAATCAGTTTCCATACCATTATATTCGGCATTTACCAGATTTGGTCTTACTAATATTGCTCGCACTTTGCGTATTTTATCATGAGTTGGGCTAGTAACTTTGGTCCAAATAGTAGTTGATATTTGTTGATCTTTTAGAACTATGCGAGGATGAACTTCAAGCTCTGGTGGTGGGGCACCGTGAATACCACCTTTAACTAAAAATACTTTTTCAGCCAATCTGCCATCATCCACATATTGCCCATCGCTATTATCATCTAACCAAGGTGTTTGCCCGCTAAAATACTTGGTATTATTCAGTATAAATTGTTTAGCAAATGTAAAGGCTCCACCTAAGCTTTCTCCTTTTTGCAATTGAGTTAATAATTTATCAGCAAAACTCATTTCAGTTACTTGCCATGTTAAACTATTATCATCTGTACTAGTAATTACTATACGGTTTTCTACCCCTGCTAGTTCATTCAAAAATGAGCCAGAATAACAAGTATCAATAAAGATCAGTTGTTGCACACCAGCCGGTATTAAGTCTAATAACTCTTTCAATTTTGCAGCTGATAATTCATAATTTGGTGTAATATTAAAAGAGTCTTTACGTGAATGACCATGTATATAAAAGATCAATTGTTGTCCAGCTTTTAAATTTTTAGCCGCTTCTGTAAATGCTTTATTAATATCAGTTTCAGGATCAAATAGATTAAAATCTTGTAAATGATCTTCTTGAAATCCATCATCATCAAGATCAGGTGCTTGAGGATTCATATAGTAAACATCAGAATCGGTTAAACCGCGTTGTTTAACTAAGTTATACATACGTTGCACATAGTCATTACTATAAGGAAATAAAGTATTTCCACGTTGTGCCCCGCCAGCAGCAATAATTATTGCTTTGCCCAATTGATCTGGATTCAGATCCACTTGTTTTTGTAATTGAGAAGTCATACCATTACTATCAGTAACAGTTAAAGTAATAATATAATTACCGGTTGCTTGGAAAGTCAAACTAGTTGTAACTCCTGAACCTGTTTGACCATCTGATGTTGACCACTTATATTCAATAATATTACCATTAACAGCTTTGGATGCACTGGCATCTAATGTTACTGTCATTGATTTCTTAGAATAACTAAAGTCAGCTTTTGGTGGTATTTTACAAGCTTGCCATTGTTTCAATGTTTTATCTGAGCTGCCTGATAATAATATATTACTAGTTTTTGAGACAGCAACTGAAGTAATAGTCCCTTTATGCCCTTTTAAAGTACATAGGCTTTTTCCTGCATTCAAATCCCATAATTTCAGAGTTTGATCTTTGCCACCTGATAAAGCATAATTGCTATCAAGGAAAAAGCTAACATCTAATACCCAAGTTTGATCAGAATAAACTCTGTGTGTTCCAGTTTGAATATTCCAACGTCTGATTGTGTTATCCCATGAACTAGAAATTACAAATACACCATCAGATGAAAAAGCGGCTGATACCACCCATTTTGTATGCCCAGTAAAAGTACGAATTTCTTGCCCAGTTGCAACATCCCACAACTTTATAGTGGTATCCTTACTAGTTGATAATGCTTTGCTACTATCAGGCGAAAAACTAACATCACTGATTTGATCAGTATGTCCAATAAAAGTACGAATTTCTTGCTTGGTATTTGTATCCCATAGTTTGACCATGTTATTATCATGAGCTGATAATATATAAGCATTATTAGGCGACCAAGCAACTGATTTTACTTCACTTTCATTTGAAAAGTTATGAAGTACCTGACAAGTATTAATATCCCATAAAATTATAGTTCCATCCAAATCACCTGAAATAGCTTGATTACCATCAGGTGAAAAGCTAATTGAAGTGACATCATTATTATGTCCATAGCAAGTACGAAGCTCAGTTCCAGAATTAATATCCCAGACTTTTACTGTTTGATCCTTGCTGGCAGAAATAGCTAATTGACCACTATTTGAAATAGCAATTGATTTGACACCATTTTCGTGTCCGTTAAAAGTTTTTATTGAATCATCTGCGAAGGCAGAAAGGCATATTAGCCACAATATTATTGATAATCTCATAATTTTTCCTTGGTAAAAGACCTGACAGGTTTTTAAAACCTGTCAGGTCTATTAAAATTACTTATTCCACTTTAAAACTAGAACAATTAAAACCTTTCCAATTACTACCATCCAATTTGATTGGATCATTTGCATCAGTTAATACACCACAAGCCATATAGCCACCTAATGGTGAATTTTCTGCAAGTTGTGTGTGAATAAACAGGGTTTTTTGTTCTGTTAATAGGAGTTGTTGATAAGGCTTAATTTCTTGACTAAACTCACCCTCCGCATTAATAACGTTAATAACATTATTGGGTGATATAATCGCTAAATAAGCATCAAGTGTTTGATTTTTAGCATTAAGACTAACATTCAAATTGATGTCATCACTAAGTTTGTAGATGTTTTTATTTAAGGCAATATCTATCTTAGTATCAGTAATATTATCAGTAAGTTGTTGAACTTCACCAGTTTTAATCTCAGACCAAATACCATCTTTATCTAGTGCTTGATATTTAATATTCCAAATACCTTTAGTCCAAAATCTATCATAAAGGATTTCATAGCGATCTTGAGCGGCATTATAAATAAGTTCAATTTCTTCACGACCAAAATCAGTATTTAAACCTTGATATTCAGTATTGACAAAATTAGGTTTAATTAATACTGCTCGTACTTTAGCAATTCCATTCTCACTTTTAGAATTGACTTTTACCCAAATCGTTGCCGCTACATCATTTTCTAAACTAATAATAGGATGAACTTCAAGTTTTGCTGGTAGAGCAGAATGTATGCCGGGTTGGACTAAAAATACTTTTTCAGCCAATTGACCATCATTGAGATATTGTCCATCGCTATTATCATCTAACCACGGGCGTTGCCCTTGAAAAATAAGTGAATCAGCAAGTATCGTACTCTCTGCTTGTTGAAAGGATTTACCAAAACTCTCACCTTTTTCCAATCGTCTTAACAATTTATCAGCAAAGCTAGCATAAGATACCTGCCATGTTAAACTATTAGCATCTGTACTGGTAATAACAATACGATTTTCTACGCCTTTTAGTTCATCCATAAATGAACCTGAATAACAAGTATCCAAAATTATGACTTGTTGTATTCCTTTAGGTAAAGTATCTAATAAGCTATTTAATTCTAAAGCTGATAGTTCATAAGCTGGTGTGATGTTTATATTATCTTTACGCGCATGACCATGTACATATAATAAAAATTGTTGCCCAGCTTGTAAATTTTTAGCCGCTTGTGCAAAGGCATCTTTAATATCTGCTTCTGGATCAAATAAATTATAATCTTGCAAATCATAGTCTGGATGTCCATCATCATTAAGATCAGGGGCTTTAGGATTCATATAAAGAACATCAGAATCAGTTAAACCGCGCTTTTTGACTATATGATATAAACGTTCTGCATATTCATTACTATAAGGAAATAAAGTATTAGAACGTTGCGCTCCACCAGCGGCAATAATTATCGCTGCACCTAATGATTCTTTTGGAAGTTCGCACATTTGCCACTGTTTGATAGTTTTATCTGAGCTAGCAGAGAAAATGCTTGTATTATCTTTTGATACTGTCACTGAAGTAATTGTTCCGGTATGCCCTTGAAAATCGCATATAGTTTGCCCTGTTTCTAGGTTCCATACTTTCAGTATTTGATCCTTACCACCAGATATTGCAAAATTACTATCTTGTACAAAACTTACATCTGAAGCCCAAATCTTATCAGAAACAATTATCTGTTCTCCAGTTTGAATGTTCCAGCGTCTAATTGTATTATCGAATGAACTAGAAACAACAAATAAACCATCAGATGAAAAAGCCGCTGATACTACCCACTTTGTATGCCCAGAAAAAGTACGAATTTCTGTTCCAGTTTCTACATCCCATAATTTTATTGTTGTATCCTTACTAGCTGATAAAACCTTGCTACTGTCAGGAGAAAAACTAACATCACTAACCTGATCAGTATGCCCAGCAAAAGTACGAATTTCTTGCTTAGCATCCATATCCCATAATTTCACCATGCCATTATCATGAGCAGATAAAGCATAAAGTCCATTTGCAGACCAAGATACTGATTTTACTTCAGTTCCAGCGGTTGTAAACTTATGAATTATTTGACAATCACTAATATTCCATAAAATTATAATGCCATCTAAATCACCTGAAATAGCTTGATTACCATCAGGTGAAAAGCTGACTGAAGTGACATCATTATCATGTCCATAACAAGTACGAATTTCGGTTTCAGTATTAATATCCCAGATTTTTATAGTTTGATCTTTACTGGCAGAAAGTAACAAATTATTTGAAATTGCAATGGATCTAACACCATTTTCGTGTCCATTAAAATCTGCGAATGCAGACTGGCATATTAGCCAAAACATTGATATAAAGTATATTTTCTTTTTCATTCTAAATTCCTCAATTTATTTTAAATGTGCCCACATTCCATTCACCTTTATGAATATTCTTGAGGGCTTGTTCGATAGTTTCTGCTGAACGCAGAATATAAAGTTTGTATTCACCATTAGGCATAGTTTCGTTTATTGGCATATCAATTAAAATGTTATCATTGCTAATCCAAGCAATTGGAGCATTAGGATTTAATAGCTCTAATTTATTTTTATCTGCAATGATAAATAAGCGTCCATTTGGATAGCCAATTCCAAAATAGTAACGCACACAAGTTTGTGGCGATAATAGCTTCGAGTCAATTTCTACATGTAATCTTTCTCCTCTATGGTAAGTTTGTTTAAAAGTAAAAGGGGTAGGTATTTTTTGATCTATCGGTAATAAGGCTAAATTAACTTGTATAGGAGTCAGTTCTGGAATCTCTACATTACATATAATTGGTTTATAAGCCTCTTTTTCTGCTATTAATTCACAGTTACCTTTGTTGCTAGGTAAAATATAATGACCATTTTTATCACTAGGAACAAAGTAATTGCGACGACAAGAATTTGAAATAACTACATCCTCAACAGAATCTCCATAAATAGCATCTCTAATATAACCCTGAATTTGACCATAAAAAGTTGGTTTACCACCAGTATTGATTTCAAGTTCATATTGAATCTCTTTACGACAAGGCATTTCTTTAGTGTTCTGATCAATCACTTTAAAATAATAAAAACCTTGTGAAGGAGCATTCCAATCACCTTGTTTTTTTTCTTCTATCAATGATGTTTCATTATAGATTTGAATTATCGGATCAATGTCAGCCCCATGTTTTAGTGAAATTTCATATGTATCTAACTCATTAGCATAAAATTTAAACCAATCTTGATCAGTTAAACTATGTAAAGTATGTTGCTGACGCTGATCGTTATTAATATAAAGGATATTTGCTTGATCGCGCTTATTGTCAGGTTCATAAATATCTGAAAAAGCAAATACTAATTGATGTTGTAATCCAAGTAAAATTATTATTGCCTTTAGACCTGACATGTTTTCAAAACCTGTCAGGTCTTTCTCGTAGATTATTTGTAACAAATTCATTATTATTGCCTTTAGACCTGACAGGTTTTTAAAACCTGTCAGGTCTTTCTAGTTGGTTACTTCTTTAAAAATACACCTGCCTTAGTATTTAATTCTTGACAAGCGGGATCATAACTATCTTCTTCACAAAAACAATCCCCATTATCACATAAGCGTTCAAATTTAGGTTTTTGATTTGTGCCATAATATTTTACAGAAATCATAGCCTTGTTAATCTCACAATTAGTATTTAAATAAACCGGCTCTTCTTTAGCTACTATAAGTTCACTTTCTAATTGTGATTGCAATTTTTGAGTTTGACGATGTAAGCTAATTGGTACAATTTTATCATTTGGATAAAGTTTATCATAGCGTCCCCATCCACCTACTATTTCTGATGTTACTCCACAACTTGACCATCTTTCATTATCATTCTGGCAAAAAGACAATATAGCATCAGAACCATTTAATTTTATATTAGCTAAAAGTTGCTCATTTTGTTTAGTTAAAGTAATGTTTTGACATGTGTCTTCATCAACACAAATTTGATATTGGCAAGCATCCTTGCCATAAACAGGTAAATCTTCTTTTTGAGGTTGATAGAAGTTTTTATCTATAAGATAAATATCTTCTCTATTGTTTTCAGATAATTGCCCAAAATAGGCTTCAATACCAAATATCTCATCTGCTGGCAATTCTAACCATTGAGCATCAGCACAAATATAACCTTTATAGCAAGTATTTTTGCTTCTAGGAATATAAAAATCTTGATTTTTACGTTCATCATAAGCAATTAAAGCATCTCTAATATTCCTATAAGCTAGAGGTAAAAGGTGTAAATAACTTTCGTCGCTACCAATATTAATACTAAAATGCCCAGCATCTTGATTACCTTCATACTGAACCATTTCTGTAATATGACTTAACAATGGTTCAACATCTAAAGATAATTTTTCACCAATATTTTTTATAAAACTATAAAGATCAATACGAATATCGTCTGTACCAAAATCTTTGAGCTTACCAGTTTCAACCAATGGATAACCCGGAGAATTAATTAATCCATCACTTAAAGCTTGATATGGTTGAAGTTTCTGTTTTTCCATTAATGCTTTAAATGCTTCAGCTAATGGTTTCAGTTGATTATCAAAAGAATCTAATTGTGTAAGATCAGTGACGCTAATTGTAATCGGTGTTTTATCATCTTTACTGCTTTCGATATAGCCAGCTTTAATTAATTCACCAAGTTCTAAATGCGGATTTTTGATTAACTGTTTTAAAAAATATTCATAATCAAAACCATGTTCTGGTATTATTTCAACAGAGGCAACCATAGTATTTGCTACTATTTTTGTGATTTCAGCCACTTCAATTGCACCCATAAAACAAGCATCATAAGCAACTACATCCAATTGTTTATCAATATCTTCATATGCCTGTTTTAAATCTCTCAGCTTCATATGATCTTTTTGATCACCAAAACCACTAGAACCACCGCCATGTGACCATAGAATTAAGGCATAATGTTGAGCTGGAAACTCTTCTTTTGCCCAATTTACAAAACCACTAAGCGTCTTAGGATTGCCCATTTTCTGTTTACCTAAATCATCCAGCACATATCGTCGCCCATTTTCAATATAAATACGCTTCAAAGTTTTCCAACCAAGACGTTCTGAACTACCAGTTGTAAGAACCACATTAATAGAATTAGCACTGTTAGTTGTTCCAGCTAACATTTCCATAATATCTTTACTAGCGGCTTTACCACGCGATTCTAAATCAGAACCCAGCATATAAACCATTATTGTCCATTCTTTTTGCCCTCCTTTTTGAATTAGAGTAGGATCAAAAATTTTAGCGTAATTTTTGTTCTTTATTATTTCATCAACATTTTCACCTACACCAGCATAAATATCATCTGAACCCAAAGTAAAACAGGATTCCTCATTATTTGGTTTAGGATAATGATTTGGAATTGCTTTCAATTCATGGTTATAACTAGCTAAATAAGTTTTATCATTACCTGTATTATCAGGTTCAATACATACTTGTTTTGAATTAGGAATAATATCAATAGCCAACTGATCATAAACAGCATTAACATTAAACGGTAAGAAAAGTAAAAAAATAATTAAATTGTAATATCTGTAGGGTGGGTAGAGCGAAAGCGAAACCCACCTTGTCGTAAACGGTGGGTAGAGCGAAAGCGAAACCCACCTTGTCGTAAACGGTGGGTTTCGCTCTCGCTCTACCCACCCTACATCATTCTGTATATGCTTATTAATCTTTAAAAGCATCTGCAAGCCCATTACGTTTCTCCACAATAAAAGCAGATTTACCATTAGACAATGTACAGCTTGTAAGTAATAATTCTTCATTTAAAGCAATTGCTCCATTTTTTATAGCTAATAATTCATCACTAATGATAAAAACATTTCCAGCTTTACCACCTTTTTGAGCCAGATTTAGAATATCAGCAATTTCATCAGTAACAACATTTTTTGCTTGAGTAATAGAACTAACTTTTTCAGCGGCATTAATTTGATCATGAGGTAAAATCAGAAAAAGATTACCAACATTACCACTACCGGTGGTGCCGCTGGCTACCACAGCCGCTTCAGTAATAGTAATAGCATCATGTACACGTATTGTTATATCACCAGCATTGCCTTTACCAAAGCTCATGCTACTAATAGCACTTTTATAATTTAAATTCAAGTCATTTGTTTGGATATTAATTGATCCACTTTTACCATGATTAAATGAACTACTAATGATCCAAGCTCTATCTGTCATAGATAATTTATTAGCATCAATTTTAATATTGCCAGCGTTAAATTGATTAAAATAACTCATAGTATTTATAGTGGCATCATCAGCCATTGTAATTTCATCAGCAATTATCGTAATATTACCAACATTATTAGCGGCAGTTATTTGTGTATCACCAATCATGTCAAACTGATTAGTCTCAATCCTGACATTGCCAGCCTTACCAGAACCATAACTATCAGCATTAATTGAAGCCTGATCCTTAATAACAATATTATGAGCCTTTATATTAATAGCAGCGGCAGCACCATCTTGATAACTATTACCGACAATTAAACCATTAGCTTCTATAAGGAAATCAACAGTATCAAGAAAAATATTACCAAAACTATCAATATTAATAACAGCGTCTGTTGCTAAATGAATTGAATCTGTAGTAGCAATACTAATCTTAGTATTAGCCTGAATAAGACTATTTTTTGCCCAAAATTTTTCACCACGAATCACAATATTTGGTGCAGACAAACGACTATTAGTAAGCTTAATATCACCAGCAGTAATACCAAAAGTATCAGCTACAGATAAAGTGGTATTTTCAAAAGTTATCGGGGCGCGATTTGATCCTAAAAAACCAAAATCACTAGGTGGTGCGACTGTTAAAACACTATCCTCTGGATGAGTAGCATTAAATTTTCCATTTATACCTAAACGCAAATAATCAGCCGTACTAGCATAAAAAGAACCTTGCACATTAAGTTCAGCCTTTTCACCAAATACAATACCCGCCGGATTGATCAAATAAAAATCAGCATCTGGAATCGTAGATTCCAAAACACCATCAATAGTAGAAGTTTTACCACCTGTAACTCTACTAATAATATTAGTGACACTATTTGGTCCAGAAAAAGTAGCACGTTCATTAAGCTTAATATTAAATTGATCAAAACTATGAAATAAATTACCACCATATTGCTGACCCATATTAGCCTCAATGACAAAATTAGGACCATCTAAAGCACTACCATTTAATACAATCTCAGCAAATGCTACCCTACTATATATAAATTTTATACATATTATAAATAAAATATGATATTGCATATAAATTCCTTATAAATAAAACACTAGAATGCTTAAACAAATAAACAGGTCAGGCTAAAATTGATTTTTTTTAATTTTTTTTTTTTAACATTATATAACAATGACTTAAAAACTATATTGAAAATATGGTAAAATCATATATTTTTTAACATCATATAAATAAATATGACAAAAACCATAACTCAAGAATCTGAACTTGATCTCTTGAAACACCAAATTCGAGAGCTTGGTTCATTGCTTGGAGAAGTTTTAAAACAACAAGCAGGTGATCAGTTATACGATATAGTTGAACAACTTCGTATAGGTTATCGTGATTTACGTATAGAAAATAATAATATTGTACGTGAAAACATGATGAATGTAATTGCTGAACTTGATAGTAAAAGTTTGGAAACAGTAATTCGCGCCTTCAACGCTTTGTACACACTATCTAATATAGTAGAAGAAAATTTCTTATATCAACAACGAGAAAAAAAACGTACTGAAGGTGAAATAGATTGGGAAGGTTCTTTTTTTCAAACTCTAACTGAATTAAAAGCAGATCGAATTGACGAAAATGAACTGCAACGCCTAGTTAAACAACTTCGTTATACCCCAGTATTTACCGCACATCCTACTGAAGCGCGTCGTCGTCTTCTAATGGAAACCCAACGTCGATTGTTTCTTACCATTAATCAGATGTATCAACCTGAAATTGGTGACTATGCAAGAAAGCAACTAAAACAAAAGCTGAAAACTCAAATTCAACTACTGTTGCGAACCAATGAAGTTAGACCAACTAAACCTGCTGTAGAAGATGAGATTAAATATGGATTATCTTACTTTTCAGCTAGTTTATTTAAAGCCATTCCAGCAGTCTATCGCAATTTTGAAAGATCAATTGAACGTGTTTATAACAAAAATATAACGATTCCTAGTTTTTTACGTTTTGGATCATGGATTGGTGGTGATCGTGATGGAAATCCATTTGTTACACCTGAAGTTACCCGTAAAGCAGTACGTATGCAAATGGGCGAAGCATTGCGTGAATATATTCAGCGCGTTCAGGAATTACGCCATCTTTTAACTCAATCAGCCTTATTCTGTAAACCTACCCGCGCTTTTAGCCACTCTCTGGAAATGGATGACAGAGAAGTAGGTGATGTTGTTTTTCATGATAAACGTACTCGTGAAAACAATGAACCTTATAGACAAAAGCTCTATATAATGGAATATCGTCTCACCAAAACTCTGCAAATAGTTGAACGCAGATTAAATGGAGAAGACTGTCATATTCCCTCATCTGGTTATAGTAGCACTTTAGATTTACTCAATGATTTATATCTAATTCATGATTCTTTAGTTTCCCATCAAGATGAAGATATTGCAAACGCTGAACTGAAAGATTTTGTTAGATTAGTAGAAAGTTGTGGTTTTGGATTATTCAACCTCGATATTCGTCAAGAATCTACTGTACATAGTCAAGCAATTCACGAGTTGCTTCAACAAGTACAACCAGAAACTGCATACATAAATCAGACTGAACAGCAAAAACAAGCCATTCTAACTGAATTAATTCAGCAACAACAGATTCTGGAAATAAACACAGCTTCACTGTCTGAAGAAACTCTGAAAACTATAGAAGTTTTCAAAGTGATGAAACAAATGCGGGAAGAGTGTGGAACAGAAACTTTTGGTGCATATATAATATCAATGACTCATGAAGCTAGTCATGTATTAGAAGTCATATTATTAGCACATCAAACTGAATTAATTCGTAAAAATGAATTTGGTGATTATGAATGTGATATTCATACCTCACCTTTATTTGAAACCATAGAAGATTTATCTCATATTGATCGCGTATTAACTGATTTATTTGACAATCCCGTTTATAACAAACTACTAAAAGTATCTGGCAACAAACAAGAAGTGATGCTAGGTTATTCAGACTCCTGTAAAGATGGTGGCATTCTGTCATCACAATGGAGCCTATATAACGCCCAACAAAAAGTAATAAAAATAGCCAAACAGCATGACATAGAATGTTATTTATTTCATGGTCGTGGTGGTACTATTGGCAGAGGCGGCGGACCAACACACGAAGCCATCATGTCACAACCACCTGATACAGTATTAGGTCATATTAAATTTACTGAACAAGGCGAAGTACTGTCTAACAAATACAGTAATATAGAAACAGCAATTTATGAACTTGGGGTAGGTGTAACAGGTTTACTAAAAGCTAGTACAGGTGTAATTCGTCAACAAGGCGAATATAGTGATGACTATCTGGGAGCAATGGCAGCAATTTCTAAAGCTGGAGAAACAAGTTACCGTGATCTGACAGATCATACAAAAGGATTTTTAGACTTCTTTTATGAAATTACACCAGTACAAGAAATTGGACAACTAAATATAGGTTCACGCCCATCTCACAGAAAAACTGCTGATCGTTCTAAATCATCGATTCGCGCGATACCGTGGGTATTTGGCTGGGCACAAGCACGTTATACATTACCAGCTTGGTATGGCATTGGCACTGCATTAAAAACCTTTATGGAAACCAATCCAGAAGGAACTAAGCTATTACAAGAAATGTATAAAAAATGGCCATTTTTCCGCGCCTTGCTAAGTAATGTACAAATGGCATTATTTAAAGCAGACATGGAAACAGCCAAAGAATATGCTCAACTCAGTCATGATTCAGCGGCTACAGAAATTTACAATAAAATCAGACAAGAATATGAACAAACTTGCGAAAAAGTACTAGAAGTCGCACAACTTCAAGAACTAATCCAAGAAAGAGAAATGTTACGTTTTTCAATGTCAAGACGCGATCCGATAATAGATCCATTAAACCATGTACAAATAATATTACTACAGCGGCACCGCTCATACATAGCCGAATATCCAGACACACATTCACCATCAATTGAACTGCTACTACGCTCAATTAATGCAATTGCAGCAGGTATGCGTAATACTGGTTAATAGGATTTCGGGAAACTATATGAAATTAGCTTATGTTGATTCCTCAGCTTGGATTACTCGTATTGAAGGTTTAGAAGTTTATCGGAAAAGTATCAATGATTGATTTAAATACGAAAAAATAAATTTTTTTAAAACCTGACAGGTTTTTAAAACCTGTCAGGTTTTTTTTATCCCAAATTATCTAAATATTTTTCTGCATCTAGGGCTGCCATACAACCACTACCAGCAGATGTAATAGCTTGACGATAAATATGATCACATACATCACCAGCGGCAAATACTCCGGGAATACTGGTTGCTTGTGCATTACCATTATTGCCGCTATTAGTGACAATATAACCATTTTCCATTTCTACTTGATCAACAAATAAATTGGTATTTGGTTTATGACCAATTGCAATAAATACACCCATTAAATCAATGTCCTGAGTACTAGCATCATTTACGTTTTTAATACGCATTCCTGTTACGCCAGAATTATCTCCTAATACTTCGTCAAGTACATTATTCCACATAATTGTGACTTTACCCTCTTTTTCTTTTGCAAAAAGATGATCACACAAGATTTTTTCTGCACGTAAAGAATCACGGCGATGGACTAAGGTTACATGTGATGCAATATTAGATAAATAAAGTGCTTCTTCTACCGCTGTATTACCACCACCTATGACAGCAACTTTTTGATTACGAAAGAAAAATCCGTCACAAGTTGCACATGCTGAAACTCCTTTACCTTTAAAAGCCTCTTCCGAAGGTAAACCTAAATACATAGCAGATGCACCAGTAGCAACAATTAAAGCATCACAAGTATATTGAGAATCACCGGTTAAAGTAAATGGACGCTGTTGTAAATCGACTTTTTTAATATGATCTACAATGATTTCAGTATTAAAACGTTCTGCATGTTTACGCATACGTTCCATTAAATCTGGACCCTGCACACCATCATTATCACCCGGCCAATTATCTACATCTGTTGTGGTCATTAATTGACCACCTTGCTCTAAACCAGTAACAATAACAGGGTTTAAATTGGCACGAGCGGCATATACTGCTGCACTATAACCCGCTGGTCCAGAACCTAAAATTAATAATTTACAATGTTTTACATTACTCATATTTTTAATTTTCAATAAATTTAAACAATGATATGATATTATATCATTAATATGATATATCAAGAACTTTTTAAAGATTTTGAAAATACCAAAAATCTAAGCGGTAAAGCATGGGAACATGCAGTAGCTCTGGATCTGTTAAATAGTAGCAATATTGAAGATTGTTCGATTCACTGTTTCCATTATCAACAAATGTTTGAATGTTTTTTTAAGCATATTTTAGAAACTAAAAGTCAGTTTGGCTCATATTCTAAATCACATAAACTCAATAAATTATTAGAAGAAGTTATTCAAGCAACCGCATTTAAAACAAATAAATCCAAATATCGCAGTGATTTAATGGTGGTTACAGTCTGTGCAGAAGAATACAGATATAATTTTGATATAGACTGTCAAGGCTATCTTGATAGTGTAGTTATATGTAATGAATTACTCAAGGAAAT
Source organism: Candidatus Marithrix sp. Canyon 246 (assembly GCF_001723685.1). Taxonomy (GTDB): domain Bacteria; phylum Pseudomonadota; class Gammaproteobacteria; order Beggiatoales; family Beggiatoaceae; genus Marithrix. The sequence goes on along the minus strand of NZ_MCBX01000018.1, from coordinate 6,147 downwards.
TATTAGGTTTATGCCCAATAAGGCAAATATTGAAAATTTCGCTTAGCTTCAGGATTTGCTAAGCGAAGCAAAGATTTTTCACAAGTTTGTGCAATTACTTGTTTAGCCGCATTATCGCTACAGCGCAAACGTTGGCGCAAAGAGGTTCTTGTCATATAGCTTTTATTTATATATTTCAAACCAGCATGAAAATAACAAGTCATGATTCGCTCTTCTCGGCTCATTTTAGCAAAAGTCTTGGTTGCCGAAAGCGTAACACGGGTATGTTTTTCTAGTACTTCAAACTGTGGAGCTGGTAATGGATAATGATGTGTTTTTATCAATACCACTGCCACGTTCTTCACAAACTTCAATACGCCGCAAAAAAGCCGCTAATGCTTCATTACGCGACTGAGGCGGAATGTCTAAAAAACGTTGAGGATCAACTAATGGTTTACCTGTATTGATCATTTCTATACGATGATCAAAAATTTATACCATTGGTGAAGTGCCTTTTATATTAAAATTTTGATGAAATCAACTGCCTGAAAAAAACTAATAGCATAACCCTGCTTTTCTTCCCGTTCTCGCACAGTTTCGGTGCGGCTACTATTGGCATATTGAATCACTCTAATGGCTTTATGTCTAAGTTCAGGAAAAAATGCCAAATCTTTAGCAAATAAAATAGCCCCTAAATTGTAAATATCCCACTGCCCAGCTTGATTTTTTCTAATCATTTTTTCGGCTTCCAACTGTTGTAGAATACCGTTTTTATTGCTAGGTAAATTTTGAGCTGTTAAATCAAAATAAGCTGGGTAATCTAAACAGGTTAATATTTGATCGGCGTTTAGATTATTAAGGGCAATTTGATGTTCAAAAGGGGTTCCATTTTTATGAAATTCATCAATAATTTGCACCATATATTGGATTTAGGCTTATCAGAGGATGAAATTGATTGTATTATAGTAGGTTCGGCTGATGACAGAAAGCCCAACAATTGCATATTAATTGTCTGAATCAGAATTTTGAATGTGAAACAATGATATGGTATGATACATTCATAATGTCAAAAAAAGTCATCTTATATATACTAATAACTTCACTACTAATAGCAGGATGGGCAAAGCCATTTATGGATATGTCTTGCCATTCTACTATTGATGTATTTGATGATTGTTGTGAACAATCATTTGGACATTGTTGCATATTTTATGCGTTATTACCTGCCATTTTTCAATTCTTCAATGATAAATTAGTCAATATTTATCTACCCTCCTAAATTCATTTAATCTGTACTTATTTTCAACTAAACATTGGTTCACAAACTGTTAATGGTTCCTTGCCAGCACCGATATTACGTTGGCGTGAGGATGAGCAGGTGACGCTGAAACTAGTTCTATTCATTGGCATGGTATTATTTTACCTAATGCTATGGATGGGGTGCCGGGAATGACTTTTTTTGATGTGCGTATTCCGGGCTTGAAAATGACAGTTGTAGCTGCGGATGGGCAGTATGTTGAACCCATTTCGATTGATGAATTCCGTATTGGTGTGGCAGAAACTTATGATGTGATTGTGGAGCCAAAAGATGATAGAGCCTATACGATTTTCGCACAAGGAATATGGACCACATGTACTTATGCCGATTTACGTCATTTGCATACTACATCTGATCCTCGCGATCCTGAACGCGAAATTGAATTACATTTAACTGGTAATATGAGTCGCTATATGTGGTCAATCAACGGTGTCAAATTTGCGGATGCTGAACCATTAGTTATGAAATATGGTGAACGCCTACGTATTACTTTAGTTAATGATACGATGATGAATCATCCTATTCATTTACATGGATTGTGGAGTGATTTGGAAACTGGTGATAATCAACATATTCCACGTAAACATACGGTTATCGTACAACCGGGTTCTAAAATCAGTTATCGTGTAACTGTAGATGCTAAGGGGCGTTGGGCTTATCATTGCCATTTGCTTTATCATATGTCTGGTATGTTTCGCGAGGTGCGTTTAGTATGTTTAAAACCAGCTTTTGCTGATATGGAAGCTGATCCTTTATTGTCTAAGCTCATGATTGATAAACTAGAAATTAGTGAAGCTGATGAGGGCAATCCACTAGCATGGGAAGCAGAATTACAATTGCTTTACAGTCGTGCCATTTCGCCCTATTGGGATTTACAACTAGGTTGGCGTGGAGATATGCAGCCGACACCTACTCGTAATTGGGCAGTCATAAGCACCATATATTGGAATAAATTGGTTAAAACAATATATGACTGATGACTGATGGTGAGATTCAAGATACGCAATTTGTGGTTGGTGTTCGAGCTTGGTTCTAAAGTTTTCTGCCTCTTTTAAAGAGGCGAGACTAATACCAATTTTAAATCAGAATAAACAATAGATGAAATATGAACTTGTTCAATTTGATTGAATTTGACTCTAATATGTTCTGGATGTTCTTTTAGTATATAAATACATATATTAGTATCAAGCATATACATTATAAACATTGCCTTTATTGTGGTAATTCATTATCTCTTTCAGAAAGAAAATCGGAAGAAAATAGAATTACTTCATTCCCTGCTTTTCTGATATAAACTTCATTACCTTCAAACCTAAATGTTTTGGGTAGCCTCACAGCCTGACTACGTCCATTAAATTTATTTTTGGCGAATCTGGATGTTGCCATAGTATAACTACATGGATTGCATATAAGCATGGATTTATTACTTAAGTTTGGTAGTTTTGTAGCTTGGGTTACTTAATAATTCAATTTTTAATTTTTTATAGTTTTATGATATACTCATATACTATGAGTAAGGTTTAATAAAACTTCAATTACCTTACATAAGCTATATATCTATATATGAGGATTACTATGAAAATTAAATGTTATAAACCCTTGAGCAACTGGCTCAATTGGGTAGTATTAATCTTGATGATGGCAATAAGTCCAATCATACAAGCGGCAACTGACTGCGATGCAGTCACTGAAATTTCTAAAGGCGAATGTGAATCGTTGTTAGAACTTTATAATAGTACTGATGGGGCTAATTGGAAAGACAATACTAGTTGGAATGTTACAAATACGCCTTGTAGTTGGTATGGTGTTAGTTGTAGTAATGGTGATGTTTCTAAGATAGATTTAAATGAGAATAAACTAAGCGGCACCATTCCCAATTTTAGTGCTTTGTCTAAATTAGAGACACTTTCTTTTAATAATAATAATGTTTGTAAAGACAAAAATACAAATTGCTTATATAATTTTACCTTATAAACATCTTCTGGAAATGGTGGTAGCATTTCACGTTCTCCTGACAAAGAAAATTATAATTCTGGTGAAACAGTAAATTTAACCGCAATACCAAATCAAGCTTATAAATTCAAAGCTTTCCGTGGTGATGCTAATGGTTCCAATGAAAACATTACAATTAATATGGACGCTAATAAGAATATTACTGCTACATTTGAACCAGTAACTTCTAATAATGAAAAATATGCCATAATAATTGCAGCCAGCGGCGCACATAAACAAAATAGCCTATTTCCTTACAGCAACGATTTAGCATTACGTATGTATAGAACAGTTACAAAAAATGTTACTTTTTGTTATTTTATTGATATGCCACATCTAATTTTAAAAACTTAGGCGTGGCGCAATGATGGATAAACTGCTTATCCGATACCAAGTCATCTAATGAATTCTTGGCTACTTTTTTGATGATATTTAATGCACCATTAACATCTGCATTAATCAACAAACCTTGCAGGGTTTTGTATAAACCTCTTTTTACTCGCTTGCCTGAAAAATCAGGTTTTTTGTTGCTGCGTTTGGAAAACTTGGGTAGTTCATCTCCGTCTAAAGCGCTGGCTTTAGACGTATAACTTTCTTCATTGATGACAACTATTCCATTTTGTTGTTCAAACTTGTATTTTACAAGTTCTATCAGTCGGGCATGAGGTAGTTGTACAAAGTTTTGGTTATTTCGTTTACCAATCTTGATACCTGTTTTCCATTGTGCATTTTTGCCAATAATCAACGTACCAATGTTGTTCTTTATCAACCAATCAACAACGGTTCTGCTGGCAACGTGTAAATAAGTATCAATTTTATTATTACGTTTTTCAGTCAGTTGGTTAATTTGGTGTGAGTTAAAAATGCCTTTTTTGAGCTTTGATTGAAGTTTAGCTTTTTGTTTGTTCCAGTGATGATTTATACTTTTCAATGCTCTGCCGTTGACCATGATGGGCACAATATCAGCTTGGTTAGTTGCTACAGTCATTAAATTGTTTAAACCTAAATCAATTCCCGCTATCCTGTTGTAATCCAATTTGTTGTTTTTCATTTCCTCCGTATAGGTTGCTTTAATGATGAATTTACCTTTTTGTGGAATTATCTTAATTTCTTTAACTTTTCCTTTAATCAACGATGTGTCTAAAATTATGTTGGTTTTGGATAGCCTAATCTTATTTTCAGATAATCCTCTTGTTCCTAAAGCTCCTTGCTCATAAGTAACAATGTTCATGGCTTTGTTATATTTAGGTAATCTTGGTCTTCCAGTAAATTTACTGGGATTCTTTTTATATTCCTTTAATGCTTTTAACCAATGTGACCAATTGCCTGTAACTTGCTTCCAAACCTTGTTTGAGATTTTCCTTGGTAGGGCTGTCCAGTTTTCGTTGTTTTTCATCTGCTGATAAAGAACCTTGTAATTTAGAAACTCACTATGATTAAATAATGTTTGTCTAAGTTCATAAAGTCCTACGTTATACAATTGCTTGGATATCACGCACAACGAGCCACACTCCTCATATAAGGGGTTGTTTGGTTTAATAGATTGCAAAGTTATTGTTTTATTCATAGTTTACTAATGAGTTATTTTGCTTTTTTACCACCGCGCCTTTGACCATGTTGATAGTTTAATTAAATTAATGCAGCTAATATAACATAAAAAGCAATAAAAAGTCATGTTTTTAGTGATTATTTACAACACTATTTAGCAGAGCTTATAAGCATGAAAATATCATTTACATGAATCCCCACAAATGGCAAGATTTACATGGAATACTTCAAATTTTTCTGAGACACTAATTCCTGCATTACGCCGAGGTTATGATATAAACACAGCCTTTTTAGCAGCAGTAGCAGAAATAAAAAGCAAACAAGTTCCACAATTAGATGATGATGGTGATGGAATATATAGCAGTCGTGATGGAAATAATGCCGCTAAACAATATATAAATCAAGAAGGAGAATATCAAGGAGAACAAACCAACTTTGGCAGAACACAAATAGAAATGTTATACAATCAAGCCCAAGATCGCTATGAAGCAGTATATAAAAACTTCTCAATACCCCAGTATCAAATACCCACCGGCTGGAAAAAAGGTCAATATTTTGGCTGCGGCGTAATAATGACAGCAAAAGGCGATCCTTGGCAAAGTACCAATTGGATAAGCCTTGATTGTAAAGAATTTAGTTTGCGCTAAAGAAGTAGAAAGTTTAGACCTGTCAGGTCTTTTAATCCGTTTTAATTTAACGGCCAAAAATCTGGATTCATAAACTGTTCGTATGACCATGGGCATTGTTGTGGAAATATTTTAACAGCAAACCCGGTTTCACGAACAGCACTTGTAATTGCATAACTATAAGATTTTTCAATCAAATCAGGCAGTTTGCTTTTTAAACCCGGATTTTCTTCTAAATGGCTTTTGATACGTTTGCGTTGTTCAATAATGGTGAATTTCCAGCTTCTACCTTGATAGGCTGGTTGATATTGCCATTTCAGCAGGTGCATAAGCAGAGTTTCCAAAAAAGATTGTAAGGCACGTCTTTCTGATTTGCTCATATCTTCTATTTCTTCAATGATGTGTTCAAGATCAATCTGGTCAAACTTATGTGCCCGCAATAGGCTTGCCTGTTCTAATGACCAAGTATAAAGATCTTCATCATAAGTTGCTGACATGTAAGTTTCTCCTGTTATGTTTTTAAACTAGTTTATCCAATTAATAGAAATTTTGCAATATGTATTCCATAGAAACCCATAATTTATGTAAGAATTTTCCGCTACTAAAATCTTATAGCGATATTGTTTTGCATCCTTTTACAAAACGAGAGGCTGTGGCACTGCGGAATATTAATCTTAAAGTTAA